>JAHYIY010000005.1 GCA_019429255.1 Desulfuromonadales bacterium
GTTTGGGAGTGAGGGGAACGACAGTTTCACCGGCCTCGGCTCGGCCATGACCCTGTATGGTCTGGCCGGCGACGACACCCTCAACGGTGGCAGCGGCAACGACCTTCTGTATGGTGGTGAGGGCAACGACACCCTCAACGGTGGTGCCGGTAACGATCTGCTGGTCGGCGGCGTCGGTAACGATTATCTCAACGGCGGGCGAGGGAACGATACCTACCTGTTCGGTGTTGGTGACGGCAATGACACCATCAACAACTACGACACCAGCGGATTCGACCGCATTCTTTTCGATGTCGGGGTCTCAACCGACTCCATTGCTGTTTTCCGCAACGGCAACCACCTGGATATCGGTTACGGCACTGACGACCGGATTACCGTCAGCAACCATTTTAGCAGCTCAAGTTACGCCATCGATCAGCTTCAACTGGCCAACGGCAGCTACCTGACCGATGCCGACATCAATCAACTGCTGCAGGAAATGTCGGCCTACGCGGTGACCGAAGGGATTGCGCTGAACAGTATCGAAGACGTTCGGCAACACCATGAATTGATGGCGATGGTAGCAGGCAGCTGGCAGGCGGCCTGATTTTTCACCAGACAGTTTCGTGCGGGGTGCTTTCTTGCCCCCGCACGTTTAATTTATGGTGAATCGTCTCATGTACTGAAGTATGTAGGGGGGGGAGCTTGTTCATCAACATCACACTACTGCTGTGCGTTGTACTGTTGTGGCAGGTGCCGACAGTCCTGGCAGGGCAGATCAGTCTGGAACAGGTCCTGCAAGATGCTGAAGCCCAGGCGCCGGCCGTGCGGATTGCGGAGTTTGATCTGCTTGCGGCAACAGCGCAGATAGTGGAAGCCCGCAGCGACTATTATCCGCAAGTGTCGGTGCGGTTGGGCAACGAATATGTTCGTGTACATGGTGCGGCCGGCAATGTTGTCTCGGTCGGCGACGCCATCCTTGCCGACAGTGCCTCAGGTTACAAGCACTCCTTGACCTTTTCCGCTCAGTACACTCTCTACGACTTTGGGCGCCGGACTCTGAATCTCGAATTCCACAAAGGGCGGCGGCAGCTTGCCGAGTATCGACTAGCTGCAATCCGCAAAGATATCCGCCGTCAGGTAATTGAAATTTATGGCCAGACGCTGAAGTTACAGCAACAGACAGGGGTGCAGCGCCGGCGCCGGCAAGCCCTGCTGACAATCTATCGCTATTCCGAGCGACTACAACTTGCCGGCAAATATGGCCGGGAGGCAGTTGCCGCAGCGGCACTGGAGCTGGCCGCTGCCGGTGTGGCCGAACAGGATCTGGCCGTGGAGTTTGCCAATGCTCTCGATTCCCTGACGTCATTAACCGGCCGGGAGTATTCGCCGCCGACCACGGTTCTGGCGGATGTGACAGCGGGATCAATCCTTGATAGCGACCTCTACGATGTCGAACAACATCCTGACATTCAGTCCGCACAGCAGGAAATAAACCAGAAAGAAATCGAACTGCGACTGGCCCGTCGCAGTCGCTATCCGCAACTGATTTTGACCGGCTCCCACCGGATGTTCGGCAGTGATCAGCGTCGTTTTGATGATTCTTTTTCATCCCTGAGCTCGCGCGACAGCAGGATTGTTCTTATCGTCGATGTGCCCTTGTTTGCCGGATTTCGCAGTCTGGCACAAACAGCTCGGTTGCAACATGAGTTGCGCTCACTGGAGCTGCGCAAACAGAAAACGGTCACCGAGATTCAGGCAAAAATCAGGCAACGACAACGCCTTTATCAAAACCTCACAGAGCAGGAATCGGTACGGCAGGAGCGGCAGATGCTGATCGTCCGGCAACAGCAGGATCTGGAGCGGATGACAGAGCAGCAGTTACTTGACCAGGTTGTTGCCTGGCGCCAACAGATTGAATGGGCTCAACAGCAGATGGAGCTGGAGATGCGCCGGATAGATCTGGCGGTGCAGTCGTTATTGCTGCACCAGATGATGGCGGTGGCACGATGAATCCGGCATTGGTGGCATTTGAGCTGGTGGCACGGATGAATCGGATCGATGTGGATATCCGCGCTATTGCGCGGGAATTCAGCGTCAGCGCAGAGATGAGGGTCGAAGATCTGCTGCGCATCGCTAAAGCCAATGATTTTAAGGCAAAACGGAAAAAGTTGACGGCAAAGCAGGTTGGTTCCGGTTATCCGTTACCGGCGCTGGTGATTGACAGCGCCGGCGTTTGCAGTGTGCTGCTTAAACTGGACCCTAAGCAGGAAAAGGCCCTGCTGTTTGATCCGGTGCAAAAGAAGAGCTTTGAGCTGAGCTATGCGCAACTGGACGAGCGCGCTGACGACTATCTGATATTGTGCCACAAGAAGATATCCTCTCAGGTGGTGTTCGGTTTTAACTGGTTTCTGCAGGAAATTCTTCGTTTCAAGCGGATTATCGCTGAGGTTCTGCTGGGTTCTTTTGTCGTTCAGTTGTTCGGTTTGGTGACACCCCTCTTTACCCAGGTGATTCTCGACAAGGTCATCGTCCATCGCAGTCTGACCACGCTGGATGTGCTGGCCATCGCGTTTCTGGCGGTGGCGGTTTTTGAGCTGCTGCTGAACATCTCGCGTAATTACATTTTTATTCATACCGCCCATAAACTGGATGCCAAGCTCGGCACCAAGCTGTTCAAGCATCTGCTGGCGCTGCCCTTTCGTTATTTCGAAGCGCGCCAGGTCGGTACCATTGCTGCGCGGGTCAGGGAGCTTGATAACATTCGCGAATTTATCACCAACAAAGCGGTAACCGTGGTTATCGACCTGTTCTTCTCTCTGGTGTTTGTGGCGGTGATGTTGTTGTACAGTGTCAAGCTGACGCTGGTCGCTCTTGCTTTCGTCAGTCTCATCGCCCTGATTTATCTGGTGATTACCCCGGAATTGCGGCGTCGTCTCGAAACCAAATTCCAGATGGGCGCCCGGTCCAACTCCTATCTGGTCGAGTCGGTCACCGGCATTCAAACGGTCAAATCCCTTGCCGTTGAGGGGACGATGCAGAACCGCTGGGAGGATCATCTTGGTGGATACGTCAAGTCCAGTTTCAACCTGGCCAACATCGCTAACATCGCCGGCGCCATTTCCGGCACCCTGCGCCAGCTGATGACGATTTCCATCCTCTATCTCGGGGTCAAGGCGGTGTTGCAGGGGGATCTGAGCATCGGCCAGTTGATTGCCTTCCAGATGTTTGCCGCACAGTTCTCCGGCCCGGTGTTGAGACTGGTGAACCTCTGGCACGAGTTCCAGCAGGCGCTGCTGTCGGTCGACCGACTGGGGGATATTCTTAACCATCCCCGGGAGCTGAGCAGTGACAAAGCGATCACCCTGTCACGGCTTAAAGGTTCGCTGAAGCTGGATAATCTGTCCTTCAAATATCACCCCGATGGTCCCAGGGTGCTGGATGGTATTTCGGTGGAGATCAAAGAGGGGATGAGTGTCGGTATTGTCGGGCGCAGCGGCAGCGGTAAAAGTACCCTGGCCAGGTTGCTGCAGCGGCTTTACATCCCCAACGAGGGAGCGATTTATATCGATGATATCGATAGCCGCCACATGAACCCGTTCTGGTTGCGCTATAACATCGGCGTCGTCCTGCAGGAAAGCTATCTGTTCAGCGGCACCATTCGTGACAACATCGCCCTGCCGAAACCTGATGCGCCGATGGAGTTGATCCTTCAGGTGGCGCAGATCGCCGGCGCTCATGAGTTTATCGCGCAATTGCCCGAAGGCTACGATACCCCGGTGAGCGAGCGTGGGGCGTCCCTTTCCGGGGGGCAGCGGCAGCGTATCGCTATTGCCAGAGCCCTGATCAACAATCCGCGTCTGCTGATTTTTGATGAGGCGACCTCGGCCCTGGATTATGAGTCGGAACATATCATTCAGCAGAACATGAAGAAGATCAAGCAGGGCAGAACAACCCTCATTGTTGCGCACCGGTTGGCGACCATCAAGGAGTGCGATCTGATTCTGGTGCTGGATAAGGGCAAGCTGGTGGAGTCCGGCCGTCATGAGCAACTGCTGCAACAGCAGGGTGTTTATGCCGGCCTTCATGCCCAGCAGGGGTTCTGATGCGACAACAAGACAAGGATCAGCATGAGTTCAAGCCGTTACTGGTGGAGATAGAAGAACGTCCTCTGAATCCCCTTGGGCGGATTATTTTCTGGATTATCATCTGCGCCATGGGGTTTACCGCTATATGGCTTTTTATCGGCAAGGTGGATGTGGTGGTTACAGCACGGGGAAAGGTGATTCCCAGCGGTGAAGTGAAAACGGTTCAGCCCTTAAGCGGCGGGGTGGCGCGCAGCATCCTGGTAGAGCCGGGGGATTATGTCAGGCAAGGACAGGTCTTGATGGAAATCGATCCGTCCGGTATCGATCCGGAACTGGTTTCCCTGTCTACCGACCTGCGCCAGGTTGAGATGGAACGACAGCGCATCAGCGCCTTGCTGAAAAATGATGAATTCATCACGGATGACCCGCAAGACTCAGCGGAGCTGTTTGCCATGCAACAGGAAATTTACCAGGCAGAAAAGGAACGTCTCCAGCAGCAGCTTGGGGCTAAAGAGGCCGTGCTGCGGCAGTTGTCGGAACAATCAGCGTTGATCGATGATGCCGCTGATTATGCGGAGATCATGGTGGCCCAGCTAAGGGAACGAACAGAGCGACTGAAACAGGTCAGGGATATCATCAGTCGTGATGAATACGAGCAGACCCACGCTGAACTGTCGCGATTTGAAAACGAACTCCTCGGCACCCGACGGCGCAAGGAGGAGGTTCTTGCGCGCAAGCAGCAGACGCACCAGGAAATCGCTGTGATCAGGGAGGATTTTCGCAACCGGCTGTTGCTGGAATTAGCGGAAAAAACCCAACGCCGGCTTTATCTGCAGGCGCAGATTGAGCAAAAGAGTTTTTTGAGCGGTCGGCAACAGATCACCGCACCGGTGGATGGCTATGTGTCACGGTTATTGTTTCATACCGTCGGCGGCGTGGTCAGTCCGGCGGAAGTTCTCGCCTACATTGTCCCCGAGCAGTCCCCTCTGCGGATTCGTGCCCTGCTGCAAAACAAGGATGCCGGTTTTGTGGTCGCAGGGATGGATGTTTCGATCAAGGTGGATACCTTTAATTTTCAGAAATACGGTACGATCGACGGTAAGGTGCTGCAGGTAGCGCACGACAGTATCGAAGATGAACTGCTCGGGCTGGTTTACGAACTATACGTCAATCCGGAACAAACAAACCTGGCTGTTGACGGGGTTGACACTCCGATTGTCAGCGGCATGGGTGTCACCGCGGAAATCAAGGTGGGAAAACGGCGGATTATCGAGTTTTTTCTCTATCCGCTGATCCGTTATCTGGATGAGGGGATCAGTGTGCGATGACTTCAGGGAAGCAGGGTCGCCCGGCGGATGAAAAGATCAGGTTTTTGCCCGCCGGCAGACTTGTTTCACCGCCTGCACATTGATATACAGCACCACCGCCAGGACGATAATCGCGGCCACTCCGGTCGGTCCTCCGTAAAAACTGTGCCGCACTGTATTCATGATGAATACGCCGAGAAAACAACCGGCCAACAGGGTGTCAGCCTTGACCGACCATTCGCTGCGGCTGTTCCAGGCCCAGCTTAATACGTAGATGTTGAGCAGGCCGTAGCCGCCGGTGACGTAGGCAAAGCCCTTAAGCCAGGTGGTAGCGCTGTCGCTGAAATAAACATTGACGGTGTAAAAAACAAAGACAAAAGAGCTTAAAACGCTGAACAGCATCATGCCGTAGAGCTGAAATTTTTCGGTTGAGTTCATGGCGTATCCTTAACGAATGAGAGACCGCCGCAGATTAGCAAAAAATTGTTCTGATTGGTACTAATCTTCCGCTGTGTTTAACGACAATGCACGTCATACCCGCGAAGGCGGGTATCCAGGGGGGGTGCTCAGCTTCCTGGACTCCCGCTTGCGCGAGAGAGATGACTTTTCAGAGTAGAGCGGAAGGTTGGTGCTTCTAAGTAACAAATTCGTATCTGTTCAGCACCGGATCTCCGGATCCTATGTCAAGGGACGCTTTTCGTCATCCATGACCGCTTGTTGTCGCCATTCATGGCGACAAACACCCCTGCCACAGGACCCCCGACCCTGCACAAGGATAGTGGTGAATAATTACACAAATTCTAAGCCACTGTTTTCCCGTAATAATTTTTGGTCGCTAAAAAGATGATTCTGCAAATGACAACCTGCTGAGCTCAAAGGTACTTGCTGACGTTGGGCCACCGCAGGGGGCTTGTTGCACAATGAGGCATGCTTACCAAGGTCGAAGCAGTGGGACGATAGCGCCACCGCTGCAGTTGATGAGTTTGTGCGACGCCATCAATCTTTGCTGCTGGTTATTTTGGGGTCGGGAGAGGTTGTTGTGCAGACAGAAAAAGTTCGTCGCGACGATGTTGTAAGGTCGGAAGCTGGCGTCTGACGTCATCCAGCTGTTGTTTGCTGAGGTCAGCGATTATCAGTTCGCCATCGGTAGAATCATTTGTTGCCCGGGCAATGACGGTGCCCCATGGATCAACGATCATGCTGTGACCATAGGTTTCCCGTCCGCCGGGATGGATTCCTATCTGGGCGGGGGCGAGAACAAAAGCCTGGTTTTCAATGGCGCGGGCACGCAGCAGGATCTCCCAGTGGGCGTTGCCGGTCGGAACGGCAAAGGCTGAAGGTACTGTCAGGATGTCCGCCCTATAGCTGGCGTAATAACGGAACAGCTCCGGAAAGCGCAGGTCGTAGCAGATACTTAGACCAATGCGCCACTCATCTACGTCAATGATTTCCGGAGAGCTGCCGGCGGTTACCTGTTCAGACTCACGGTAACTGCGATCCGGCAGGTCGCTGTCGAACAGGTGGATTTTGTCGTAGGTGGCGACCAGATTGCCGGCGTGAGAAAAGACCGGACAACAGTTGCGCAACAGCTGTTCCTCGTTTGCCAGCAACAGGGTGCCGCCGATGATGGTCATCTGATGCCGACGGGCTTGATCGACAAGAAAGGGGAGGGCCTTCTGTTGGGCCTCCTGCGTGGCAAATTGCCATTTACGCTCCTGTTCAGGATGCATGAAGGCGAACATTTCCGGCAGAACTGCCAGGTTCACATTTTGCCCGGCGGCCTCTTCCAGCAGGTGGGCAACAGTATCAAGGTTGCTGTCAACCTCATCCTGAGAATTCAGTTGCAGGCAGGCAACGCGCATGGGGCCATCTCCGTGAGAAGAGTTACCTTAAGTTGATTAGCACGTTGTCCTCGTTGCGACAAGTCCGAAGTCACCGCCATGGCTATTTCGCGGAGATCTTGTTTTCTGTGTCGTATTTATGTCGGCGCCAGGCAAATGGCAGGTCGATAATGGTGCCCGGAGTTTCAATCTCGTAGAGCAGCCGCAGGCTCTCGGTAACAACGGCGCGTTGCTGGGCCTTGTTGTGCGGTTCGCCGACGGGATGGCCGAAGGGCCATTTCAGAAACACCGTGCGCGGTGGCTTTACCTTCTCGGCGTACTCCCGCACGATGGAAATACCGATGGTGGCGATGCCGGCTTCTTCAATAACGCGCTGGATCAGTCCGACGGACTGATTGCAGATCCCTCAGCCAGGGGTTAAAAGGACGATATCGACCTCGTCCTGGAGCAGTTTTTGGGCGATATCAGCGGCTGTCTGGTGAATCAGGGTATCAATGTGCGGCCCGTCGATGTGCCCCATGAAAGAATAGTGGGTAGTGGCCAAACTGCCGAGTTTCTTTTCCGCAACCATTTCCTGCAACCGATCCAGGGGCAGGATGATGTTGGGATCTTTGTCGGCGTCGCTGTGGTCGTAATAGTCATGGGTGATGGTAAAGTCGCCAAACAATCGGTTGCTATCAACGGCGCGATAACTCGGGTCGCCATTGGGATCGTTCATATCAAAGGGCTGCTGCTCCGGGTGGTGAATGCCCGACGTCGTTACCAACGCTAATTTGGCTTGGTGCAGGGGAACCGCGGGGCGAACCCAGGGGATGTCCCCTGAGCTCGCGCGCGGAGTGTAGCTGTCAGTAAATTTTTTGGCCAGGGCCGGAAAGCGGGTTGCCAGGCGGGCCAGTAGCTGGTTTTTTAAGCGGGAAAACTGCATTTATGCTTACCTGTTCTGTAGACCGGTAGCGGCCAGACTGCGATGTTGAAGGGTTCCGTCAAGAGTACCATCAGCGCTGATGATGGGCAGTGTTGGATTGTTTGCCCATTCAATCCAGGAGCCATCATAGTTCTTTATCCGCTCATAGCCAAGACCCATCAGTACCAGCGTTGCATAAGCAGAGCGGATACCGGTCTGGCAATGGGCGACGATCTCCCGGTCGGGGGTGAGACCACGCTCATTGAGCAGGTTGATGATCTCGTCACGACTTCTGAGAACTTTCACTCCGTCAACATCTTTCTGCAATTCCGTCCAGTCCAGGTGAACAGCGCCCGGAATATGCCCACCCCGGTTTGCTCGTACCTCGGTGCCGACAAACTCAGCCGTTCTACGGGTATCCCAGATAACGGTATAGGGGTGATCAATGCGGGTTCTGATGTAATCCGCTTCAGCCCTGATATCAGGATAGCTGGTCAGTTCAACCACCCTGTATTCTACCGGTTCAGGTTTCGCGCTGGAAAGAAGACTGGTTGGATGGCCTTCTTTTGACCATTTCTCATAGCCGCCATCAAGAACGAAGGCATTGGTATGGCCATGGTAATGAAGAGTCCAGACCAGACGTGCCGCATAGGGGTTGTTGTCTTCAGCGTAGACGACAATCGGCGTTTTCTGAGTGGCACCCAGGTTGCCGAGCAGGACAGCGATGTCAGCGAAGTCCGGCACCAGGCTTTTAACCTCATTGCGGGTCGAGAGAAACTGGTCTCGACCGACATGCTGTGCTCCGTCAATATGACCAAGCCAGTAGAGGGGTGCTCGCCGAACATCCAGAACAAGGGCCTGATCGCGGTTGTCAATCAGCCATTTGGTATCGACAAAGTAATCTTCAAGGGATGCGTGGCTGGTGCCGACGCCGATTGTCAGTAATGCAAGCAAAACAGTAAGAAACCTTTTCATAAAAAATCCTCCTAGTTGGGTGTTGTTTGTTTGTTATATTTTCTAAAAACAACAGTGTCAAGATAAATATTATAAAAAAAATACATACATAAATTACTGTAAAATTGACAGGGAGGTATTAGCACTTATTTTTTAGTATATTGGATAGTTATTGAGGTAATTTTGATGGCGTCGCAAAAAGTCCGCCCTACGGCGTTACGGCGTTTTTTCAGGATCTTGACATACTCTATGTATGCCTGCGCCCCTGAAAAACCACCAGGCCTTGTAGGACGAAATTTTTGCTTAGCCATCCTATGACTTTTTGCGAGTGCATCAATTTTGGGTCTTGGAGAAATGCAAAAAAAAGACAAGCTGGCAGATCAAAACCGTACTCACTTGAGTATCAGGGGGATTGATAATGAAAAAGTTGAGTATCTGTTCAGCACCGGATCTTCGGATTCTATGTGAAGGGACGCGATGGTCTCCCATTGGGTCATCCCTGACCGCTTGTTGTCACCATCCATGGCGACAAACACCCTTGTCACAGGACCCTCGACCCTGCGCAAGGATAGTGCTGAATAGTTACGTCTGGTTTTTAGTCCCATTGTTTTTCTAGCATCATCAACTCTCTGTTCGTGGCTTTCCTGCAAATACTGCATGATCGGAAGCTCCCATCAAGAGGGTTTTGGTGTTCTTGTGATTGTTGCGCGCATTTGTTACGACGCTAATGAAGGCATTTGGGGTGTGACATTGCGAATTGCTGTTGTCGGATAAATGGCAATCGATGATTGCGCGACTCTCCGCCAGATGTTACTAGTTATCGTTTGAATCAAATTCCTTTACAGCTACGCGCGGCTACTATGAAATTCATTCACACATCCGATATCCACCTGGGAAAAAGTTACCGCAACTCTCCCGGCGAGAGCAAACGTTACGACGACTTCTTTGCCTGCCTGGCGGGCATTTGTGCCGAAGCCATCCGTGAGCAGGTCGACGCTCTGCTGATTGGTGGCGATCTGTTCCATGTCGGCCAGATTTTGCCGAAAACTTTTGCCCGCACTATCACCACCCTGCAACCCCTCAAGGATGCCGAAATCCCCTGTATCGCCATCGAAGGTAACCACGACTGGATCCATCGTCGCGACAACATCTCATGGATGGAAGCGCTGTCGCAGATGGGCTATATCAAACTGTTGCGGCCGGCGCGCAGCGATGATGGCGATTATCGCTTCGCTCCCTTCGATGAAAAAACCGGTATGGGCGGGCATATCGCCATCAACGAGGTTAATATTTATGGTCTTGGCTATATCGGTGCCCAGGCCGGTCATCATGTGGAACGTATCTGTAATGCGGTTACTACAGAGAACAACCTGCTGATCTTCCACGTCGGCATCTGGAAATATTCCCCGGTCGAAATCGGCAACATGAAACTGGAAGAAGCCCTTCCTCTGGCCGAGAAGTTCGGCTACGTTGCCCTCGGTCACGGTCACAAACCCTATGTGATTCAAGCGCCGGAAGGCAGGCCTTACGCCTTTAATCCCGGTTCGCCTGAATGCGTCAATTTTGGTGAAGAGAAGTACGCTAAGGGTTTCTACCATGTCACTTTCGCGAACGGCGAGTTTACCCCGGTATTCAGGAATACGTCGCCGCGTCCGATGTTTGTTGAAACCATTGATCTCAGTGGTGCGGAGAATGCCGAACAGGCCCTCGCTGTGTTCAGCGAACAGGTCGTCGCCCTGCTCGAGCGCTGCGGTGATGAACGTCAACCTCTAGTGGAGTTAAAGCTGGTTGGTCGCGTCGGGTTTCATCCCTTTGAGTTGGGGCGGGAACGGCTGAGAGCGGTGATGGAAGAATTGGTCGACCCATTGCATGTCGAGATCAAGAATCACCTCTCCCTCGTCAGCAGCTCCGAAGGGATGAACGGAGCCAATAAAAGCCTGGAGGAGATCGAACAAGAGGTTTTGCATGATCTGATCACCTCCGGCAGCGAATACCAAGGCCGTGAAGAAGAACTGATCCGGCTCTCCATCACCCTGAAGAATGCCGTGCAGAAAGGTGATGTCGACGGTGATGAATTGCTGGCCCTTCTGGACACGGAGGGCAATTGATGCAGATCCTCTCCATTCAGCTTAAAAACATCAAGTCGCACCGCGACACCGAACTGCACTTCTCCCCCGGTATCAACGTCCTCTCCGGTCCTAATGGGGTCGGCAAAAGCACCATTTTTGAAGCGATCGGTTATGCCCTGTTCGGAGTCGATGCGCAAAGCTTTGTCGGCAACGTCGATCGCTTCGTGACCATCGGGGCCAGGCGGGGAGAAATTGCCGTTGTGTTTCAGCTCGCGGAAGACGGCCGTTATCGTGTCAGTCGCAGCGTTGGTACAGCGTCCAAGTGGCTTCTGGCCAAAGAGGTCGGAGGCGATTTTGAAGTGGAGGAGCATAAGGACAGTAAAGAAACCGAAGGGCGCATCAAGGAGTTGCTCGGGCTGAGATCGGTGCGTTCACTGGCTGAACAGTTTGAACTGGTGATCGGCCCGTTTCAACACGAATTTCTCGGCCCCTTTGTCATCAAGCAAGCAACCAAACGGCGTGACAAGTTTGACGAGATCCTCGGCATTGACACCTGGCGGAAGACGTTCAACGAGACCAAGGTATTGACCAGTGCCATCAAGGCCAGGGTGGACGCCCTGGAAAGCGCAATCGGCCCGCTCCAGAGCCAGGTAGCTGAGCTGCCGGCGAAAAGGGAGGAGCATCAAGCGGCGCAGAAGGATCTTGCCCAGGCCGAGAAGGATCTGGTGCTGCAACAGCGGCAACTCAAGGACCTTGAAGGACTTCTCCTCACTGTAGATGAGCGCGAAAAGCAGCTTAAGGAGCTTGAAAAAGAGGTCGAAACCCTCAAAGAGCGGATCAGTAACGGTAACGAGATGATCGGCAAGCAGAAGCTCCTGGTCGAGGAGGCAGAAAAAGCTCACAAGATCATCGCAGCGACCACGCCCGGCAAAAAAGCCTACGAACAGGCCGAGAAGCAGCTGGGCGAACTGCGGGAGAAACTCAAGGTTCAGCGGCAACAGGAACAGGAAGTCGCTGATCTCAAAAATCAGCTTGCCAGGTTGACCGAACGGTTCAAGGTTGAAACTCAAACGATCCAGGGAACCCGCGAAGAACTGGCGGCCGAAGAGAAGACCCTGGTTGAAGGCCGGAAGGCGTTGTCCCTTGATGATGAGCAAAAGGCCCTGGCGGAGCGACTGCCGCAAATCCGTGTGAACCTTGAAGGGGTGCGCAAGCAGCTTGGGCTACTCGAAGGACGCCGGGCGGGCCTGGAAGAGGGGAACGAAAAGCTTGCTGAGGGGATATGCCCGTTCTTTCAGGAGCCGTGTCTCAATATCGCCGCAAGTCCTCCGGCCGATGTCTTCTCGGCTAAATTCTCTGAGTTGGACCAGGCATGCCGGCGCCTGCAAAAGGAAGTTCAGGAGTTCGAACTGGAGGAGAAGGCGGCCAGTGGTGCCAACGATCAGCTCAAGGCGATTGCGGTTAAACTCGAAGGGCTGGATTCTCAGTTGGTAAAGCTGGCGGAGCGTCGCAACCTGAACGAGCTTAAGGCTGAAAGCCTGGTCGCGTTGCAAAAGGAACAATCAACAGCGCAGCAGCAGCTTGATGAAAAACACAAGGTGCTGGATACCTACAGCCGGTTGCAAACCGACATCGAAGCGGCTGAGAAGGAGAAGATGCGCCACCAGGAAGCTCGTGACCGTTATCTAGCCAATCAGCAACAGGCGGAAGAATTGGACCAGCGCCGCGCTGATCTGGAAAAATTCGACAAGCACCTCAAGCAGTTGCAAAATAATCTCGAAGCCAGGCAAGCGGCTTTCAGTGGGGCGGGAAAGGCGTATGACGCCGCCGAACATGAAAGGCTGCGTCAGCAGAAAGACAACCTTTGGGGTGGTGTCAGCGCCCTCGGCCAGAAGATAAAGGGGCTGGTCATTGATGTCTCCCGTCTTGCCGGTGAAGTCGACAAGCTCAAGAAGATTGAACAGGAAATCGTCGACAAGCGGGGGCGGATCAAGGCGTATAAGGAGAAGGATGAACTGGTCAAGTTCCTGCGCAACCGGGTGTTCCGGAATGTCTCCGGGTATCTCTCTGAACGCTTCCGCGAGGAAATCAGCCAGCGCGCCAATCGCATCTATCGAATCATCGCAGAAATTGATGAGGAATTAGCCTGGGGTGACAACTATCAGATTGTACTGCGCGATATGGTCGCTGGTGAACTGCGTGAACGAGCCGATGACCAGCTCTCAGGCGGTCAGATGATGAGCGCCGTGGTTGCCCTGCGTCTGGCCATGTTGCAAACGATCGGCGCCCGTATTGCCTTCTTTGATGAACCAACCTCCAACCTCGATGTGACGCGCCGTGAGAACCTGGCTCATGCCTTCAGGGCTATCGATGTCGGCAAGGAAGAGGTCACCGAACATTGGTACGATCAATTGTTTCTGATCAGTCATGATGTCGCATTTACCGAAATTACCGATCAGATTATAACGATTGGAGAGGGCGATTAATCAAGCCAACCTTGCTTCGGAGTACAGTTGGATTGATCAGGATTATTGCGGTAAATAAAAAAACTCACGCAGGAGGAAAACAATGGAAACAGTAAAGATTATGCCCTGTCTTGATATGAAGGATGGTCGGGTGGTCAAGGGGGTTAACTTTGTCGATCTCAAGGATGCCGGCGATCCGGTCGAGAACGCCATATTTTACCAGCAGGAAGGGGCCGATGAGCTGGCTATGCTCGATATCGCCGCCACCCTCGAAAATCGCGGCAACCGTCTTGATTGGGTACGAAGCGTCGCAGCAGTCATTTCCATCCCGCTAACTGTGGGTGGCGGCATCAGTAGTCTTGAAGATATTGAAGAAACCCTTGCTGCCGGCGCGACCAAAGTGTCTATGAACAGTGCTGCGGTTAACAGCCCGGTTTTGATCAGCCGGGCGGCAACAAAATTTGGTTCCGAGCGGATTGTCGTTGCTGTTGATGCGCGGCGTAGTGCGGAAATGCCATCCGGGTTTGAGCTGGTGGTTTCCGGTGGCACCAGGCCGGTTGGCAAGGATGCCATCGCCTGGGCGCGAGAGTGTGAGAAATTGGGAGCCGGAACCATTCTGCCCACCAGTATGGATGGCGACGGTACCCGCGCCGGTTATGATCTGGAATTCACCAGGGCGATTGCGGATGCGGTCAGTGTGCCGGTGATAGCCTCCGGTGGAGCCGGCACACTTGAACACTTTTATGATGGTGTGGTCACGGGGGGAGCTCAGGTCCTGTTGGCTGCCTCTGTGTTCCACTTCCGTACCTTTCGAATTCGTGAGGTCAAGGAGTATCTGCGTGAACGCGGGCTGGCAGTGCGTCTTTAATCTTTAGCTGCCAGCAATAAAAAGCGAAAAGCCCAGATTGGCACCAACCTGGGCTTTTCGCGCTGATGACAGTACCTTCGACTCAGTCGAGGAGTTCTTTAACCTGCTCGCAGATGTGGCGGGCGATCGGCAACGCCGAGGTCGCTGCGGGTGACGGAGCGTTGCCGACGATCAGGCTGTGCTGCCCTTTGACAAAGAGAAAATCATCAAGGGTTTTGCCGTCGGCTTGTACCGCCTGGGCGCGCACCCCGGAGGGGTAGGGACACAGATCATCGAGCTCGATTTGCGGGCAGTAGCGCTTTGCCAGTTGCAGGTAGCCGGGCCGGTAGAGAGAGTTTTTCAGTTCCGTCAGGGTTGGTCCCGGATACTTTTTAATCAGCCGGTAGAGCCCCGCATAGCCGAACATCTCGATCATATCTAGCAGGTTCATTGACCAGCGGCTGTAGCCTTCGCGCGCTAAAGCGAGGGTGGCGTTAGGACCGATGGTGAGGGAACCGTCGCTCATCGGAGTCAGGTGGATGCCTAAAAATGGCAATTCCGGATTGGGGATCGGGTAGATCGGATGGGTAACAATCCGGCGTTTGTCGACAGGCAGCTGGAAATATTCGCCACGGAACGGCAGAATGCGAAATTCCGGTTCCTTACCCAGCATGCGGATCAAGCGGTCAGAGTGCAGACCCGCACAGCCGACAACAAATTTGCCGGAAAAACGGCCGATGCTGGTGGTGACCGTCACCTCTTGCGCGTCGCTGATCCCGGTAACGCGGCAGTTGGTGTGGATCTCGCCACCGGCGCCGGTGAACAATTCGGCAAGTTTGTAGGTGACCCTGGCATAGTCGACAATACCGGTGTTTGCCACCCAGGTTGCCCCCAGGCCGACGACGTTGGGTTCCTTTTCCTGCAGTTGCTGCCGATCGAGGACCTCGGTCGGAATGTCGTTCTGGCGGCAGCGCTCTAACAGATCCTGCATCCGCCCCAACTCGGCATGGTTGGTCGCCACCAGCAGTTTGCCTGTTTCCTTAAACGGGATGCCGTGCTTGCGGCAGAATTCTTTGGTTGCGCGGTTTCCTTCCCGACAGAACTGTGCCTTGAGGCTTCCCGGTGTGTAGTAGACCCCGGCGTGAATGACGCCGCTGTTGCGACCGGTCTGATGCAGAGCCAGGCGCGATTCCTTTTCAAGAACAGCAATCTTGCTATCTGGATAATCCCGCTGCAACTGACATGCGGTAGCCAGACCGATAATGCCGCCACCGATGACAATGAAATCGTAGTTAACCATCAGATGTCCTCCTTTTGCGGGGGCCAGCGCTCAAGCCAGCCGAGATCCAGTAATCCGTAAAGTCCGATCAGAATCGCCTCAGCTGTGTCATGACGCAGTCCCGTCGGTTTTTTGTGGCTGAGGTGATCAATAACGCCGCCGGCCATCAGTAGTGCCTGTTGTTTGGCAACGCGACCGTTTGGGTGCTGACGTGCATAAAAGAGCTTTTTACGCCATTGGCCGGCATGTAACGAGACGAAAACCCGCTTCAGTTTCAGCGCTTCGCGTTGCCACAGTTCGGCCAGGGGGCCGCCCCCTTCCAGATAAATATGGGTCGGCTGCGGTGTGTTGCGCAATAGTGTGGCGACCAGGCGTTTTAATTTCTGCTGATCAGCCAGATGGTGGGAACGATACCACAGCAGTTGGTTGTTGCGATTGTATAGCGCCAGTCCGGTATGCAGACCGGCATCAACAGCAAGCAAGTGCGGTGTCGGCTGATCTGCGGATGACAAAGGTTGCGTGCAAGTCATTTGTCATCGTTAAAGCGCGGTGCCAGGTATTGCTGATAGAGACGGATGGCCATTTGCTCATCGCTGGAATCGTTGAGTTCGGCAAAGGTCAACAAGGGGTCGGCCAGGGTCAGTCCTTCCGGTTGCAGACCGGTCCAGCGACACTGGCGCCCAAAGGTTTGCAGCAGGGTGACCTCGCCGCCAGGGTCGGAGGTCAGATGCAATTGCAGCATGGTTTTGAGTTGTTGCTCCGCTTCCAGATAGAGCACGGCCGATTGTGGCTGAAAACCGTGTGTCATCAGGCTGGCACCCAGTTCACCACCAATGAATACCTGCGAACTGACGTTCAGCTGTTTCAGCCGTTGGGCCAGACTGACCGGCGTGTCACCGGCAGCCAAACTGCAGCGTTGCAGAAAAAGGCGCGGTCGCAGGGTTTCGATGTAGCCCAGCTGCCAGCGTTGCAGCAGTTCCTCGATGGCTGTTAATTGCCGTTTTCCCTGTTCATCCTGAATCAAGTTGCCGCGTTTTTCCAATTCGCCAAACAGGCTGCCGATAGCCCCCAATGCAATGCCGGCATCATCGGCCAGGGCACGATAGGTCGCGTTGATTGCTTTGCGGCTGCGCAGCAGCAGATAGATCAGCTTAAGGCCACCGGCACGGAACAGTCGGTCTACCGTCGGCGGTTTTAGCGTATGCTTGCGGCCACTGATGTCGATGTACAACGGCATCTGGTCAAGATAGACATTGCCGGCACAGTCAGCATGCTCGATCTTGCTCTGGCGCAGTTTTGCCGCCATGTTGGCGGAAATGTAATTGCTGACCAGCAGCGGTGCGGCATTCTGTGGCGCCGGCGAGGTTTTGAGTTGATGGATGACCAGATCAGCGATGTCGGCGGTTAAACGCGGCACCACCTTGATGTAGTAGTAACGTTCCCCCCAGGGGCCGGACAGACGGAAAGCCCCGGCAAAAGGGCCACCGATTTTCTGCATCATGAATTCGATCTTGGCCTGGGGGATGCCGCGGATGGCCTGCATGCTGTTATAGATGATCTGATCGTCTTCCAGGCGGGGTTTACGTGGCATAGAAACCTCATATTGATGAATGCCGTTCACTATAGTCTTTTGTTCATTATCTGTGAAGTTGGCAGAAATGAGTCATTCTGTCAAGGCGGAGCGACTGGGGCACGGCGCGCCGTGCCCCTACTCGATCTTGCTGATCAGGACCTCACGGGGTTTGCCGCTGCCGTCGGAGGGGCCGACGATGCCTTCCTGCTCCATTTTCTCGATCATGCGCGCAGCGCGGTTGTAACCGACGCGCAAACGCCGCTGGATCATGGAGATGGAAGCCTGGCGGGTGTCGCTGACGATTTTAAGCGCATCGTCCCAGAGTTCATCGTAGTCGTCCTCGCCGGCCTGTTCCGTAGCAGTTGGTGGGGTGGTGAGGATTGATTTGTCGTACTCGGGCTTGCCCTGGCGCGAGAGAAATTCTACGACGCGCTGCACCTCGAGTTCGGAAACAAAGGCGCCGTGGACCCGTTCCAGGTAACCGACCCCGGGGGGGAGAAAGAGCATATCGCCCATACCGAGCAGGGCTTCAGCACCCATGGAATCAAGGATGGTGCGCGAGTCGATACGGGAAAACACCTTGAAGGAGATCCGGGTTGGAAAGTTGGCTTTGATCAGACCGGTGATAACATCAACGCTGGGTCGCTGGGTGGCAAGAATCAAGTGAATGCCGGCCGCCCGGGCCATCTGCGCCAGACGGGCGATGGATTCTTCAATGTCGCGCCCGGCAACCATCATCAGGTCGGCCAGTTCATCAACAATCACGACGATATAGGGGAGGTGGCCGTGTTCCAGTTCCTCCGGCGGGATTTCTGCGGTGATGGGGGGCAGCTCGTCCATCAGCTCGCTGGGGTCCAACTGCGCTTCCGGATCGGGCACCCGGCTTTGTGCTTCCTTGGCCTCTTTGACGAGTTTACGATTGTAGCCATCGATGTTGCGGACCCCTTTGGCCGCCATCAGTTGGTAGCGACGTTCCATCTCGCGCACTGCCCAGTTCAGGGCCAGTGCGGCTTTTTTCGGGTTGGTCACCACCGGCAGGAGCAAATGGGGGATGCCTTCATAGATCGATAATTCCAGCATTTTCGGATCGATCATGATCAGCCGGACATCCTCCGGCGCGGCACGGTAGAGCAGGGACAGGATCATGGTGTTGATGGAAACCGATTTGCCGCTACCGGTGGAGCCGGCGACCAGCAGGTGGGGCATGCGTGACAGATCGGAAACCACCACCTGACCGAAGATATCCTTGCCCAGGGCCATGGGGAGTTTGCCGCCATGCTTGTTGAAGGCCTCGGAGTCGATGATTTCTTTGAGATAAACGGTTTCGCGATCTTTGTTGGGAATCTCGATACCGACCACACCCCGGCCCGGAATCGGCGCCACAATGCGGATGGAGACTGCCTGTAGCGCCATGGCCAGATCGTCCTGCAGGTTGGAGATCTTGTTGACCTTGACCCCGGGTGCCGGAGAAAATTCGTACATGGTAACCACCGGTCCCGGTTTGACCTCAACCACATCCCCTTCAACGCCGAAATCGAGAAGTTTTTTCTCCAGCATGCGCGCAGCCATGGTCAAACTGTTACGGTCAACCGGTTTGGCCGGAGCGCCATCGTGTTCAAGCAGGGAGGCCGGCGGCATGTGGTAGTCGCCACTGGCCTCCAGAAAAGAAAAGGCGACCTGGGGGTCTTCTTTATCGTTAGCTCTTTTTTTGGATTTTTGGGTCGACGGCGGTGGGATCAGGTTTTTCGGCTCGCTGGTGATGATGGCCGGCCCTTTCTCCTCACGCTGCTGACGGGTTTTTTTCTTTAGTTCCTTGCGCGCGCGCCGGGCTTCGCGGCGCATCTCCAGACGGCGTCCCAGACGATCAAGAAAACCATCGATAAACAGCACGAAGGAAAAACGGGTCGAGAGGATCAGTGCCACCAGGAAAAAAACAATCAGTACAATCGCCGCACCACCGACATTGAGATAGTGGGTCAATATCTGTACCAGAATGCGCCCCAGGGTACCGCCGGCCTCATCGATTTGCTGGCCGAACAGAGGGATACTGTTAAAACGCAGGGCGAGCAGGGCTCCTAACGTGATCTGCATGAGCAGAAAAGCGATCAGGCGGGTGATGCGAAAATGGACATCAGTAAATTTGAGCCAGCGCCATGCCAGATGGAGGCAGCCTAAGGGCCACAAGAGCGCCGTCAGACCGAAGGTCTGATACATCAGGTCGGCGAGATGGGCACCGAAAACCCCAACCCAGTTGCGGATCCGCTCCGGCTGCAGATTGTTATTGAAGGAAGGGTCGTCATTGCTGTAACTGAGCAGACAGATCAGCAGAAAAATGCCCAGGGCGAGCCACACCAGACCGAGGATTTCCTTGCGCATCCGATGTTCGGCCAACGCTGTTGCTTCTTTCTCTTTAACGTTCATATCAGAGTTCCAGAATGACCGGCAGAATTAAGGGGCGCCGGGCGATGGCGCGGTTGAAAAAACGACGTAGTACCTTGCGGACTTCAACCCGCAATTCCTCCCAATCACCGACCATGGCGAGGCTGTGCTCTTCGAGCAGATCGCAGACGCGTTGGCGCGCTTCGGCCAGCAATGCTTCACCAATGTCCGAATCTTCGGGGATAAAACCTTTGGAAAAAATGTCCGGACCCTGGATGATTTTACCGGTTGACTGGTTAATCGCCAGCATCAGAATCACCAGCCCATGGTTGGCCAGATGGCGGCGGTCGCGCAGTTCCATGACCCCGACGTCACCGACCCCCTTACCGTCAACAAACACCCGGCCGCTTTCAAAGCGTTTGCCACGGCGTAGTTCGCTGGCGTTGATGATCAACTCATGACCGTTTTCGAGAACCAGGGTGTTTTCTGCTGCTACTCCCATTTCCATGGCCAGTTGGCGGTGCTTGACCAGATGGCGGTATTCGCCGTGAAGCGGAACAAAGTAGCGCGGTTTGACCAGAGCTTGCAGGAGCTTTAACTCTTCCCGACTGGCGTGACCGGAGACATGGATTTCACTGGTTTTTTCGTAAATGACTTCGGCCCCGCGGCGATAGAGATGATTGATCAGGTCGCTGATGGCCTTTTCGTTGCCGGGAATAAACTTGGAGGAGAGAATGACTGTATCGCCAGGTTCGATGCTGATCTGTTTGTGATCCCCAAGGGCCATGCGCATCAATGCACTCAAGGGTTCACCCTGACTGCCGGTGGTGATAATCAGCACCTCTTCCGGCGGTAGGTGGGGCAGATCGCGCAGCTCGATAAATTGCTCATTGGGGATCGTGAGGTAGCCGAGCTGGCGGGCAACGGCGATATTGCCAACCATGCTGCGCCCGTTGATCAGCAGTTTGCGCCCGGCCAGCCGGGCAGCGTCGGCGACCTGCTGGATCCGGTGGATGTTGGAGGAAAAGGTCGAGAGGATGACGCGCTGCGGACAGCGTGGGATGATCTCTTCCAGTACCTTGCCGACGGTGCGTTCCGACAGAGTGTAGCCTTCGTTTTCGACATTGGTGGAATCGGCCAGCAGCAGCAGAACGCCTTCCTCGCCAAGTTCCGCCAGACGCGCAAGATCGGTGTTTTTGCCGTCGACCGGGGTGGGATCAATCTTGAAGTCGCCGCTGTGGACAATCAACCCCGCCGGGGTTCGGATCGCCAGCCCGACGCCATCAACGATGGAGTGAGCGGCGCGGTAAGGTTCAACGGTAAAGGGCGGGAGTTCAATCTGTCGGCGTGGTGTGATCTCGATCATCTCAACCCGCTGATCGAGGTCATGTTCTTTCAGTTTGCGCTGCAGTAGCCCCAGGGTCAGGCCGGTCCCGAAGACAGTAGGGGAGCCGAGGCGCTGCCATAAAAAAGGCAGGGCGCCGATGTGGTCTTCGTGGCCATGGGTCAGGACCAGGCCGACAATGTCCGACCGACGTTCTTCGAGGGCACTGATGTCGGGCAATACCAGGTCGATGCCGAACATATAGGCTTCGGGAAACATCAGTCCGCAATCGATCAACAGGATTTTGCCCTGCGCTTCGATTCCGAGCAGATTCATGCCGATTTCACCAAAACCGCCAAAGGGCAGCAGACGGACTTCTTCACTATGTTCAGTTGGATTGTTCATGGTTTTCCAGGCAGTGGGCGATCTGGTCGTGAACCTGATCGGTCAGTTGATCGATGTGCGACATTTTCAGCCCATCTGTAGCTATCGGGGACATAATGGTCAGCTGCAACGGCGTCGGATTGATGCGCAGACTTCCCTTTGGTTGAACCTGATGACTGCCGTGAATCGCCATGGGCACAATCGGCACCCCGGCTTTAGCGGCCAACAGCAGTGCCCCTTTTTTGAACGGCTGCAGGGTACCGTCAGCGCTACGGGTTCCTTCCGGAAAGATGATGACGGATACGCCGGCGCGAATCCGCCTGGCCGCCGCTGTCAGGCTGCGCATCGCCTCTTTACGATTGGAACGGTCAATCGGGATATAACCACTACTTTTCATTGCCAGTCCAAAGAGCGGGATGTTGAACAGCTCCTGTTTGGCCATCCAGCGGAACTGGATCGGCAGGCCGGCGTAGAGCAAGGGGATGTCAAAATTGCTCTGGTGGTTGCTGACGTAAATTGCCGGGCCATCACCTGTGAGGTTTTCGCTTCCTGTTACCTTGAGTTTTAATCCCGCCAGCCACAGACAGCTGCGTCCCCACAGGATCCCCCAGCGGTGAACAACATTCTGGCCGAACAGGGACAGGCAGACGCCAATGCTCAGGGCAATCACTGTCCAGGGGTAGAAAACCAGATAAAAAAATAGTGTGCGTAGCACCTGTTAATAACCCCTTCCTGTATCTGTTCAGCACAGGGCCTTTGAATCCTATGTCAAGGGACGCTTTTCGTCATCCATGACCGCTTGTTGTCGCCATCCATGGCGACAAACACCCCTGCCACAGGACTCAAAGGCCCTGCACAAGGATAATGGTAAATAGTTACATAAAAATAAAAGCAGATCATTCTACTGTCACAGCTGTATCAGCGTCAAACTTTTCTCATGCAGCCGGTTACCAGCGATAAACCGGTCAACCGACGCGCCGGCGCGTTATAGCGTGAAGTCACCAGTCTCATCAAAAAATCGTCAAACCCTAACACTGCCCTAACAAAAAAAGCGCGATCATGGCGCCGTCTACATGAGCAACTAAGACGTCATTTGCAGAACGTCATTTTCACCAACAAAAGGAGAGATGAATCATGATGAGAAAAAAAGTAGCCAGACTTCTTGCAACCTGCCTGCTGGTTGTCGGCTTGCCGACAGTTGGTCTGGCCCTTGACCCTGCTTTAAAGCCTTACACCCCGGTGTCCGGGATTTCCGGGACCTTGAAGAGTATCGGTTCCGACTCCATGAACAACGAAATGACCCTGTGGGCCGAAGGATTTTTGAGTTTCTACCCCAATGTCCAGATTGAAATCGAAGGCAAAGGCTCAGGTACGGCGCCGACCGCCCTGGTCAGTGGCACTGCCCACTTTGGCCCCATGAGCCGACCGATGAAAGGTAAAGAGCTCGATGATTTTGAGAAGCGCTATGGTTACAAGCCGACCGAGCTCAACACCAGTATCGACATGCTGGCCGTCTATGTCCACAAGGACAACCCGATCCAGTGTCTGACCCTGCAGCAGGTCGATGCTATTTTCTCAAAAACCCGTCGCGGTGGTAACGCTGAAAATATTCGCACCTGGGGTGATGTTGGCCTGACCGGTCAGTTTGCCAACCTGCCCATCAGTCTCTACGGACGTAACTCCGCTTCCGGTACCTATGGTTTCTTCAAGGATAACGCCCTTTTTGGTGGTGACTATAAAGATGAAGTGAAAGAACAGCCGGGTAGTTCCTCTGTCGTACAGGGTGTTGCCAGCGAGCTCGCCGGTATCGGCTACTCCGGTATCGGTTATATGACTGCCGATGTGCGCGCCGTTCCTCTGGCCGGCGGCCCGGGCGAGCAGTGCTATGCAGCAGCAGCAGAGAATGCCTATACCGGTAATTATCCCCTGGCCCGCTTCCTCATGGTCTATACCAACTACCAGCCGGGCAGCACTATTGATCCGCTGCGTCGTGAATTTACCCGCTACATCTTCAGTCGTAACGGCCAGGAAGATGTCGTGCGCGATGGCTATTTCCCGGTGTCCAATGTGATTGCTCAGGAGCAACTGCAGAAGCTGGGAGTCAAATAGGACAATTTGACGGGTAACACCTGCTGCCCGGAACCGCAGACATTAGTGTCGCGCTTCCGGGCAGATTTCCGCGATCCCTTCTGGCTCTTGATGCTGATGTCGGGACTAGAAGGGACCGCGGAAATCAAGACAGGCAGATGAGAAAGACAATAAGGGTGAAATAGTCGCCAAACTTATAAATGATGGTCAAATAAATGGCAGAGAAGAAAAAAATTACCGGCACTCAGCGTCGCTACACCACCAAAAAAAGCATCAAGTATATGGATGTAGCAGCAACGGTGCTGATTTCCCTCGGTGGCCTGGGAACCATTATTGCGGTCGCCGGGGTGTTTATTTTTCTGGCATCCGTGGTTGTCCCCCTGTTTGCTCCCGCCGAAATGACCCCGGCCCAGAAGATCTCCACCATCGAGGCTAAGACCAAACAGGCACCGCTATTGATTGTTGACGAATTTCAGCTCAGCGCCTGGACCCTGGAAGACGCAGGTGCCAGTGCCCGGGCATTTGTTCTCAATGATGGTGAAACCCTGCTGCAGACACCTGTCTTTGCCGAAGAAACGCCCCAGGCCTGGGCCTATGACTCCCTGTCGGAAACCTTGATCGCCGCCTTTGCCGATGGCCGCATCGAGTTGAAAAAAATCGGTTTCAGAACCAGATTTCTGCTTGATGAGCAGGTATTGCCTGGATTTTTACAGGAAATGGAAGTCGGCTCGGCACTACCCTGGGATGAAGGCATTGTCCAGCGCACCCCCATTGGCCAATTGCGGCAGTTGAAACTGGAGCTGGAAAGCGAGGCTCTTGTTGCGACAGAGCATGAAGGTATCCGGCTGATTTCCATGATCAATACCAACAGCGGTCCGGTCTTGACCTATCTGACGCAAGATGGCGTGCTGCGGATCCAGCGTATGGTGTCGCGTCGCAACCTGCTCACCGGGCAAGTGACCACTACCGTCACCGGCGGCTCACTGCAACTCGACCTCGACCGGCGCGGGTTGCCGCAGTGGCTTGAGCTGTCCGGTCGTGGTGATACGGCGTTTCTGGCCTGGAGCGATGGCCATCTGCTGCGTATCGATAGTCGCAATTTCAATGCCCTGGCGGTCGCTGAAGAACTCAGTCTGATCCCTGATGGTAACGCAACCCTGACGTCCCTGTCGTTTCTGATTGGTCGTACCACCCTGGTAGCCGGTGATTCGCAAGGCCGCCTGAATGCCTGGTTCCGTACCCGGCCTGAAGGGACAGCGACCAGCGACGGCAGCAGGCTGACCCTGGTGCATGATCTGGGTCAAGGTCCGGCGGCAGTTACGGCCCTTGCCCCGTCAACGCGCAGTCGCCTGCTCGCTGCCGGCTTTGCCGATGGCACGGTGCGCACCTATCATGTCACCAGTGACCAGTTGCTGGTTGAAGAAAGAGCAGGCCAGGGAGCGGTTGCTGCTGTGGCCCTGGCGCCACGCGACAATCTGCTCGCCGCCCTGGTGCCGAGCGGTCTGATGGGTTGGTATCTGGACAACAAACACCCGACCGCAACCTGGCACACCCTGTTTGGCAAGGTCCATTATGAGGGGATGAATGAGCCGGGCTATGTTTGGCAATCAACCGGGGGAACCGACGATTTTGAGCCGAAATACAGTCTCATCCCCTTGATTTACGGCACCCTTAAGGCCACCTTTTTTTCCATGTTCTTTGGTGTTCCGCTGGCGCTGCTGGCGGCTGTTTATACCAGCGAATTTCTTGAAGACAAGCGCGTCAAAGCCCAGGTGAAACCGCTGGTGGAGTTGATGGAAAGCCTACCGACGGTTGTTCTGGGTTTTCTGGCGGCGCTGGTCTTTGCGGTTTTCGTTGAGGGGCAGACAGCCAGTGTCCTGGCGGCCTTTATCACGGTGCCCTTGTCTTTTGTTGCGGCGGCATATCTGTTTCTGTTGCTGCCCATCGACAAATTTGTCCGTTTTTCCCGCTTCCGTTTTTACATCATTGCCCTGTTGGCCCTGCCCATCGGCATTCTGTTAGCGCGACAACTCGGGTCCGTGCTTGAAGCCTTGCTCTTTGCCGGTGATATCAAGGCCTGGCTCGATGGTCAGGTTGGGACCGGTACCGGTGGCTGGTTTTTGTTGTTGCTCCCCTTAAGCAGTTTTGTCGTGGCTCTGTTCTACGGACTGACGGTCAATCCCTGGTTGCGCAACAGAACCGCAGGCTTGACACGCTTTGCAACCGGAATGACGGAAATTGTCAAGTTTGCTTGCGGTGTCGTTATTGTTACAGCGATGTCCTGGTTGGCGGCCTCCTTGTTGACGGCGGCCGGCATCGATATCCGCAGCGATTTCCCCTTCACCGGTCAGATCATGGGGACCTACGTTCAGCGCAATGCCCTGGTGGTCGGCTTTGTCATGGGTTTTGCCATTATTCCGGCGGTTTACACGATTGCCGAAGATGCTTTGTCAAGTGTCCCGGAGCATCTGCGTTCCGGTTCCCTGTCAGCTGGTGCCAGCCCCTGGCAAACCGCCATCCGTATCATCATTCCGACCGCCGCCAGTGGCTTGTTTTCGGCAGTGATGCTCGGTCTTGGTCGGGCGGTCGGGGAAACCATGATCGTGCTGATGGCGACCGGCAACACGCCGGTGATGGAAATGAATATTTTCAATGGCTTTAGGACCCTTTCGGCGAATATTGCCGTTGAGCTGCCGGAGGCGATTATCTATGGCACCCATTTCCGCATCCTGTTTCTGGCAGCCCTGACCCTCTTTTTGCTGACCTTTACTATTAACACCATTGCTGAAGTGATCAGGCAGCGCTTTCGTAAACGGGCCTTCCAGTTGTGACCAGAGTAACAGGCTCTCGCTGTAGAGGTTACGGCCTTAAAACATGACAAATAGATGGATGGAGATACCGGCTTGACTGGCAATAGCAGCAACAAATCAACAGTAAGGCTCTGGCGCCGCCAGGGGAGCAGTACCTCAGTGGCTTCATTGGGGCAGCCGATGGTGTGGCTTGCCGGTGGTATGCTGGCTTTGTGCAGCGTCATGATTATCGCCTTGATTCTGCTGGTGGTGGTGCGTGGTATGGCGACCTTCTGGCCCGGCGCCATCACCAGTTATCACACGGTGAACGGCCAGGTGATCACTGGAGAAGTGACGCGTTCCAGCACCTATGAGCCAAGGCCGGAACTGATCGATACTTTACCGCAGGATGCCCAGGAGCGCGCGCGCCAACTACTTGCTGCCAATGACGGGCTGGCTGAGCGGGTGCTGGTGCGTACCGGCAACTATGAACTTGATAACAGTCATTTTACCTGGGTGAGTAACTACACCATTGAACGCATGGAGAAGCCGGAATGGTTTGTGGTGATGGAGCGTTTAACCTGGGGGCGGTTCTATGGTGTGCCGACAGCTTTTTACGTCGATGGGGAATTGGTTGCCGATACTCCTGCCGACGTCTGGCGTGAGTTTGAGCGCCATCATGGCGATATTCGCAAGCGCTGGCAGCAACGCCGCATTCTTGAAAGCAAGGACATCGGTAAGATCAATCATCAGCAGGAACGCGCCCGACTGGAGCTGCGTGGGGCAGAAATTGCCGCCCAGCAGGCACGGATTGACTACGGTGTCCGCTCCGAGCAGTTTAACCAGGCCCAGCGCACCCTGGAACAGCAACAACAACGATTTGCTCAAGGCGAAGCTGAATTTGAACGACGTTACGCAGACATTCGCGAAGAGATCGTCGCCCTTAATCAGGAGAATGATCGCTATCAGATCCGCCTGATGACGGTGAATGGTCAGGAAAAGTCCATGGGGATGGCGGAAGTAGTGCGCGCTTATCCCGCCAATCAGCTTTCCCTGCTCGGGCGCATGGGTGTTTACCTGGATCGCTGGCAAGAGTTTCTGCTGGGTGATCCGCGTGAGGCCAACAGTGAGGGTGGTGTTTTCCCGGCCATCTTCGGAACTGTCGTGATGACCCTGATCATGGTGGTATTTGTCGTGCCTTTCGGCGTGCTGGCGGCCCTCTATCTGCGCGAATATGCCAAAGCTGGACCGTTGGTCAGTGTCATTCGCATCGCGGTGAACAATCTGGCCGGTGTGCCCAGTATCGTTTATGGGGTCTTTGGTCTGGGATTCTTCTGCTATCTGGTGGGCGGGTCCATTGATCAGTTATTTTTCAGTGAAAAGCTCCCGAATCCGACCTTTGGTACCGGTGGTATTTTGTGGGCCAGTCTGACCCTGGCCCTGTTGACCTTGCCGGTGGTGATTGTTGCCACCGAAGAAGCCCTGGCGGCGGTTCCCGGTTCCATGCGCGAAGGCTCCTATGCCTCGGGTGCGAGCAAGTGGCAGACGATCCAACGCATTGTGCTGCCAAGAGCGATGCCGGGAATCATGACCGGGATGATTCTGGCCATGGCGCGGGGTGCCGGTGAGGTCGCTCCGCTGATGCTGGTCGGTGCGGTCAAGCTCGCTCCCGAACTGCCCATCGACAGTATCGCCCCCTTTGTCCACCTGGAACGCAGCTTCATGCACCTGGGCTTCCATATCTATGATCTGGGGTTCCAGAGCCAGAACAGTGAAGCGGCAATCCCCATGGTCTTTACCACAACCTTACTGCTCATTCTGATCATCACCTTGCTTAATGTCGGGGCTATCTGGTTGCGTAACCGGTTGCGGCGCAAATTTGTGGTCAGTGCGGTTTAAGTTTAACTATTCCAAAGAAGAGGCTGGATTAATGGTAACAACAGATACAACGCGAGTAACCAACGGTAGTAATGGCACGGCTGCCGATCCTGGCTACGCCGAGCGCAAAAATCGTGGGCGCCTGCAGGAGATCGCTGCCGGAAAATGGTTTCCGCCGGTTGTCGATCACCAGTTGGAGCGCGAAGAGCCGGTTCTGACGGTAAATAATTTCTGCCTCTGGTACGGCAATGCGCAGGCGCTGTTTGATGTGTCGATGAAGGTGCCAAAATCCAAGGTCACCGCCCTGATCGGACCTTCCGGCTGTGGCAAATCAACCTTGCTGCGCAGTGTCAATCGTCTGAACGACCTGGTCGATTCGGTGCGCATCAGTGGTGAGATGAACCTCTACGAAGATTCCATCTATGCCAAAGGTGTCGATGTCATCGAACTGCGCAAGCGCATGGGCATGGTGGCTCAGAAGCCCAACCCCTTCCCTATGTCGATCTATGAAAATGTCATCTATCCCTTGCGGATCGATGGCGTCCGTGATCGTCGGATTCTTGATGAGGTCTGTGAAACCTCCCTGCGTGGTGCTGCCCTGTGGGATGAAGCCAAAGATCGTCTGCATCAGAGTGCCCTTGGTCTGTCCGGCGGTCAGCAGCAGCGCCTGTGTGTGGCTCGCGCCATTGCTTCCGAGCCGGAAATGTTGCTGATGGATGAACCCTGCTCCGCTCTTGACCCCATCGCCACCGGCAAAATCGAAGATCTGATCGATCAGTTGCGCGGCGAATACACCATTCTGATTGTTACCCACAACATGCAACAGGCGGCGCGAGTCAGTGATTACACCGCCTTTATGTATCTGGGACAGTTGGTGGAATATGGTGCCACAGCATCCCTGTTTAAAAAGCCCCAGCTCAAAGAGACGGAAGACTATATTTCCGGCCGCTTTGGTTGATGGCTGTCTGCACGTGTGAAAGCGGATAAGACCCCGATGTCGGGATATTCAAACACCAAAAAATCAAAGGAGAAACAGACAATGATCAGGTTCAAAAATATCGTGCCCCTAGTAATGCTCGTTCTGGTGGCTGTTGTCACCATCGGTTGTGCTGCAAAAGATCTCAGTGCTGCCAACCATGGAGCAACGTCGAATTATGATCGTCCCGGTTTTATTACCGGTGTTGAAGACGGACGTTTATGGGTTTTCCTTGCCGGCAGTAAGGAAGGACAAGCCTATGCCGCCACCAAGAGCAAACCGGCTAAACATGTAGTCCGCCCCGGCGCCGGACCCAACGGCATGACGATTCGGGCGCCTGAATTTGACGTTATTGACGCTTATCTAATGGCAAAACCCGGATTTGTCACCGGCATTGAAGATGGCCGCCTGTGGGTATTCAAGGAAGGAACCAAAGAGGCTGATGCCTATATTGCATCTAAAAGTAAGCCCGCCAAACATGTGGTGCGCCCGGGTGCGGGACCCAATGGTATAACCATCCGTGCCCCCGAATTCGATACTATCGACGCCTATCTGGCGACCAAGTAATTTAGCTAGACCTAGCTGCATCAGCCGATGAGAGAATTATGACTCAGATTTTTTTCCGCGAAATAAAACGCTTAAAAACCCTGCTCTTAGAGCAGGGTGAAGCGGTGGAAGAGCAGGTCAGGTTGGCTAAACAGGCCCTGCTCAGCATGGACGTAACCTTGGCCAAAAAGGTGCTTGCCGCCGATGATGCCATCGATCAGCGCGAGGTTGATCTACAGGAGGAATGTTTCAAGATTCTGGCGCTGCATCAGCCGGTTGCGGTAGATCTGCGTTTTTTGGTTGCTGTGCTTAAGTTTAATAATGATCTGGAGCGCATCGCTGATCTGGCGGCTAATGTTGCCAAGCGGACCGTCAAATTGAAAGAGCTGAATGATACCGAACTGGTGTACGACTTTGCTGAAATGGCGGCCATTGCCCGGCAGATGCTCCATCAGGCTATGGCGGCCCTGGTCGATATTGACGCCGAAGCCACAGCCGATGTGTTCAGTCTGGAAAAGAACCTTAATCGTCTGCACAAAACCAACTCCAATACCATTCGCCAGGCGCTGAAGAAAAACCCTGAACGAGCAGAGTCATTGGTTCATCAATTGGTGATCTCCAGAAACATGGAGAGAATTGGCGATCTGGCGACCAATCTAGCCGAAGAGGTGATCTATGTCGCCCGTGGCGAGATTGTCCGCCACAGCGAATCGCCCCTTTAGTGCCGGCGGGGAATTGGCATTGTCCATGGTGAGTCAGTCGCTGGAGGCTAGGGTTTTCTTGTACGGTCCTGTGCTTGTTTGTAAACCTGGTTATTGTCTCTTTTGCCAATCGCAATGACCAGGACGCAGATTTCTGTGTCGATCACCTCATAAACAAGACGGTAGCCGCTGGCCCGAAGTTTTATTTTATAATGTCGCTCAAAACCGGATAATTGCTTTGATAAAACATGAGGTTCCTCGAGGCGTTCCTGTAATTTCTTCTTGAATTGTGCTTGAATGGAACCCTCAAGCTTTTTCCATTCTTTGAGAGCCGTCGGCAGAAATTTAAGTTTGTACTTATAGCTCATCGATATCCACATCGACGGCGGAAATTTTTTCGTTCTGTCGTTCTTTCACGATCATGCCCAGTTGATAATCCTCGATTCTTTCCATGAGTTTTTCGTAGGTTTCTGCAGCGACAAGGTAAGCCGTTGGTTTGTTGTGATTAAGGATGACAATGGGCTCCCCATTGGCCTGGTCAATCAGGGCGCTGGGGTTTTTTTTGAGTTCGGAAATACTTGCTGAGCAATTTGCCAGGATGGATTTCATTTTTTGTGCCTTTTGGGGATCTAATTTACGGATCAGATAATGGTCTTATTTTTGACAAAAATGATAACCCAGTCAAGTTTGTTTTGTAATCATTCTCTGTGTGAAATGAGGATGTTCACCAATTATCATGCTTAACTCTCCATAATTTGCTTGCGCAATGGTCATGCCTATCATTGATGTCGAGCTGATCCAATATCCAGCGCCATTCCGGTCTGCTGGACAATCCTAAATGACATCCGTTTTAACGTCCATGGCTTGCTCACGTTGCGGATCGTTCAGCCTGTTGTTGATAGATCACGCCGATAGTATTCGAGTTTGTGGCGAAGCTGTGGATAAGGTTGCATTTTCATGTCATCCATGCCTCATCGACAACGCGGACGATCGTCTTGACATATATTTCGGATGTTTCGCGGATTTCCGTAGGGGTAGACCTATGTGTCTGCCCTGTTGATCCCAGGTTGCCCGAGTCAGGGCGAACATATAGGTTCTCCCCTAAATTGGGGTTTAATTTATCCAAATCCCATTGGGCAGGGTTATTCAGGATGTATTCCCGTATGCGATTCAATTCCGTTTCGTAGCGGATGATGTGTTCCCAATAATTGCGCTGCCACAATTTTTTGGGAAATGGTTGCCACCCATCCTGTTTGACACCCCGAATGTATTCATTGGTCGACATGGTTTTGAACCATTGCACCACACGATGTAGGGGCGAACCTACGTGTTCGCCCGGTTGTTTTCCCATGTCGATTTTGGTCGTGGGGGCAGACCGATGTGTCTGCCCATTTTGTTGTTGCGCCAAACCAGGGCGGACACATAGGTCCGCCCCTACTGCTGATACCAAGGTGGTGGCAGATTTCGTGGATGGATAACCAGCGATCTTCCGAGTTGGTCATTGATGGAACTCCGGATTTTCTAAACAACGACAGGAGAAGTGGTCGTGAGTATGATGAGCGTCCCCTCCATCATTTGCTTTTGCAACTCTGCCCCATTTGAAAAAGAAGATCAAACGGTTTCAGCCGATATGGGCCGCTTGTTATGTTTGGTGTATGGGGATTTTTTCTCGTTATGACAGTGATTCTGTTGTTGGCTTGTCTGCCAGTGTTTATTGCAAAGGCAGTTTCTTCTAAAAAAATCAATAGGTATGCCGAATAATCTCCCCGTCAATCATATAGAGTACGTCTTCGGCAATGTTGGTGGTTAAATCAGCGATGCGTTCAAGGTGGCGGGACAGGGAAAGGTGTTCGATCAGGGCATCGAGCTGTTCGGGGTGTTGGCGGATCTGATCTTTTACCAGGCCGTAATTGTCTTTGTGCATGGCGTCGACTTCATCATCGAGCCGGCAAACCTCGCGGGCCAGTTCCATGTCCAGATTGACCAGGGAGTCGAGACTTTTCTTGAGCATACCTTCAACCTTGTCGGCCATCTCGAACAAGGCAAAGGGAATGGGCGCCGGTTTGAGCGCTGCCAGGCCGCGGGTGCGCTGCGCAATATTGACCGACAGGTCGGAGATGCGTTCAAGATCGTTGTTGATTTTCAGTACCGAGACGATAAAACGCAGATCAATGGCCACCGGTTGGTGCAGCGCCAGGATCTTCAAACACTCCTCTTCAAGATCAACCTCCATCTCGTTGACTTCGACATCCCGTTCAATAACGGCCTCAGCGAGGCTGGTGTCCATTTCCTCGAGGGAGTGAATCGCCTGATGAAAGCCCTCTTCCACTACCGCTGAAAGGGTAAGAATACGTTTTTTCAAATCATCAATCTGGCGTTCGAGATACAAAGGCATGCGGATCAATCCTCTTGGTCTGGAGGGGTTTTTGGTGATGCCTGCACAGTGGTCGCCGGCGACGAGCTGTTATGGTGCTGGGCCTTAAGGGGAATCTGCAGGGAGAAAGTGCTTCCTTCTCCCGGGGTGCTGGTAACGCTAACTTCACCACCGTGGGCCTGGGCAATATGTTTAACAATGGCCAGGCCAAGGCCGGTTCCGCCGAGCTTGCGACTACGGGCTTTGTCGGCGCGATAAAAGCGCTCAAACAGCCGTGGCAAATGAACCTTGTCGATGCCGCACCCCCAGTCACGCACATTGATGGTGGTTTTATGGTCGCCATGAATTGCTTCAATCAGCACCTTGCCTTGCTGCGGACTGTACTTGATGGCGTTGGTGAGCAGATTGATCATCGCCTGTTCCAGCAGCGGTGCGTTGATCGGGATGCGAAGATCGGAGGGGCAAATAGGCTCAATATGTACCTGTTTTTCCGCCGCCAGATTGGCACAGGCCTGCACCGCAGTGTTGATAACAGTGGTCAGGCTCATGGTGGTGAGGGGGAGTTCCTGCTGGTCGCTGTCCTGTTCAATGCGGGCAAGAATCAGTAGATCGTCAATGATGTCATTAAGGCGATCTGCCTGACGCATCATAATCTCAAGAAACTGCGAGGCGCTGTCCGGATCGGCAATGGCACCTTCCTGCAGGGTTTCGACGAAGCCCTTGATGGCGGTGATGGGTGTTTTCAGCTCGTGAGAAACATTGGCGACAAAGTCACGGCGGACATTTTCCAGACGTCGCAACCGGGTGACATCGTTAAGAACGATCAGGGCGCCAAGTTCCTGTCCCGATTCTCCGCGTAACAGGGAACCGTGGGCCTGGAGATAGAGATCTTCGTTGCCGTGTAGGACGATATCGCCCTCAACCGGGTCACGGGTAGAAAGGGCGCGCCGGACAAAGCGCTGCAGATCGGCTTTGCGGATCGCTTCCTGAATACTGCGTCCCTTGACCTCTTCCGGTGAGACCCCGAGCAGGGTGGCGGCAGCACGGTTAATACGAATGATGCGTTCGCTGGTGTCAACCGCCAGCACCCCTTCGACCATGCTCGCCAGGACGGCTTCCTGCTCGTTGTGCTGACGCACGACGGTGCGCATGCGCTGGTCAAGTTCGTAGGCGGTGGTGTTCATGGCAGTTGCCAGGGCGGTAATCTCAATAGAACCTTTTATGCGCAGACGCTCGGTCAGTTCGCCGCGGGCAAAGCGCTCCGCGCCCCGGCGCATCTCTTCTAAGGGACGACTGATGCGACGACTGATATAGATCCCGATCAGGGTTGCAATCAGCATGACAACCATGCCACTGACGATAATCTGCCGATAAACAATGCCAAGGGTCTGATCAATGGTGGTCACCGGCAACGCGGCGCGAACAACGCCAACCAGCTGGTCCTGATTCTGGACCGGAATTGCGACATACATCATATTTTTATGGACGGTGTTGCTGTAGCGGGTGGCCTGTCCGATTGTGCCGGTCAGGGCGATCGCAACTTCCGGTCGCAGGGCGTGGTTCTCCATGTGCTCTGGGCTCTCCAGTGAGTCGGCGAGAACGGCTCCGGATGGCAGAACGAAGGTAAAGCGGGTTCCTGTTTCTCTACTTAGACGGATGCTTAATTCGTCGAGGCGGTCGCTGTGGTCAAGGGCGAAGGAATCGGCAATCTGAAAAGCCACGAGTCTGGCGCGGGCTTCCAGTCCGGCTGCCGTTTCTTCCAGATAAAAGGTGCTTAAGTTGCGCGCAAAAAGCCAGGTTAGCAGCAACAGGGTGAGCAGGATAAGGAAAAAAAATGCCGGCAGAATTTGCCAGACAAAGCGCAGACGCATTATTGATCCTTGAAGCGGTAGCCGACGCCGCGAACCGTCTCGATGACTTTTCCGGCGGGCCCAAGTTTTTTGCGCAGACCGACGATCTGGACATCAACCGCGCGATCAGTGACCGAATAATCGTCGCCACGCACGGCATTGACAATCTGATAACGGGTAAAGACCCACCCAGGGCGGCGGGCGAGTAGATTGAGGACGCGAAATTCAGTAAAGGTGAGATCGATCTTCTGCCCACCGACCAGCACCTCATTGCGGCCGGGGTGGATGCTGATAGCGCCGATGTGCAAGGATTCACTTTCATCAGTAGTATTGTCGCTATCACGTTCGTGGCGACGCAATACCGCCTTTAAACGCGATGACAACACCCGTGGGCTGAACGGCTTGGTCACGTAGTCGTCGGCACCCAGCTCGAGCCCGGTGACAATATCGTGTTCTTCCCCTTTAGCGGTGAGCATGACAATGGGGATAGTGGCGGTTGCTTTGGCGTTTTTCAGGGCGCGGCAGACCTCCAGCCCATCAATCCCAGGTAACATCAGGTCAAGGACGATCAGGTCGGGTTTCTCAGCACGGGCGGCGTTCAAACCTTCTTCGCCGCTCTGGGCACAACTGACCCTGAAACCTTCTTTGATCAGGTTGTAGTGCAGCAGCGCGAGGATATCCTCTTCATCTTCAATAACCAGAATATGTTCTTTCCCCATAGCATCTCCATGACCTGTCATTTTCTCTTAATTTTTGAATAATTACTATCGTACTGTTAGGGTTTGATGAGGATAGCAGAAAAAGTACGGCAAGCAGTGTCATGGTGGTGTGCGAAACATCGGTTTGGAAAATCAAGTGAATTAATACCTGTACCCTGTAACTCGCGTTGATCATAACGCAGTTGACGCGTCAAAAAAACAAGCAAGATGCGATAGATTATGGGTTGCAGGGTCCTGGCTAAGCCACAATCCGATCCACAATCAGCACCGTGAACAATAAGGCCATCGACAGGTTGATCAGATGAAAGCGTCGCAGAGCGATCTCTTCGGTGGAGCCACGGCGCATGCAGACCAGGCCAACGAGCAGGGCCAGTAGCCCAATTAAAAAGATGGTCGTGATCAAGGGGTGGGAGAGGAACCCAAACAGCGGAAAGAGCAGGTAGCAGAGAAACAGGCTGGCGATCCAGCAGTTATTGATCTGCAGCAGCCTCTTGGTCGGGATGGTGTGAAACAGATCCGGCAGACCGCTGCGTTGCAGATCATCGCGATAGCGGCACAACAACAACCAGGTATGGGGAATCTGCCAGACAAACAGGGTGCCGGCGAGAATAATCGCCGGCAGAGTCAGCAGCGCACCACCGGCTGCGGTCCAGCCGATGAGCGGTGGCAGGGCGCCGCAAACAGCGCCGGGCAGAGCGGCAAACGGGGTGATACGTTTTAACGAGGTGTAGATGGCATTGTACCAGATGACCGCCAGGGCGCCGATGAGCAGCGGCAGATAGCCGGGTAGCTGAGCCAGCAGGATGAAGCCGCCGGTAATCTGCAGAAGGACTAATACCAGAACAAGCTTTTCGTTGAATTGTCCTGAGGGTAGCGGGCGCATGCAGGTGCGCAGCATCCGCTGGTCAAGATCGGCCTCCTGCCATTGATTGAGTGCTGAACTGCCACCGGCAAGTAAACCGGTTCCACCCAGCACCAGCAGAATCGACCACGACCAGGCGCCGCCGGCAAAGAAATATCCGGTCAACGCTGACAGGGCGACCATGGTTGATAGTTCCAACCGCATCAGGCGCCGCAACGCTGTCGCGCCAGTTAGCCAACGGCTGATCATTGCCTCTTGGCGGCGTTGGGGAACGGATAAAGACAAGGTCAATGATCCTTACTGTTGCAGCAGATGATCGACGATGGCATCAAGTTCCTCGGGACTCAAATAATCCATCGGCGGCATGATGTCCGGATAGCCCTTGACCATATCGGAACCTGGATCAACCAGGGCGCGGAGCAGGTAGTCAGCATCTGCCTTTTGGGTGAATTCCTGTCCATCGCGAATAAAGGTGATGTCGCGGCTGCCAATCCCCTGAAAGGTTGGACCTATGCTGCGACTACCGTCCGTCGAGTGGCACCCAATGCAGCCGTTGATTTCGATCAGTCGGGCACCGTCAAAGACCGGGGCTGTTGTTGTGTCCGGTCGGTCCATCATGTAGTCGACCAGCGCCTGCAGATCCTCCTGATTCAAGGTGGCCTCGTCATAAGACGGCATCATTGCCGGATATCCCTGAACAACCTCGTAATCAGCATGACGGATGGCGCGCACCAGATAATCATCGTCAATGGTGATTTCAGTGGTTTGGCCGTCAATCTCCACCCGGCGGGGTGATCCTGCCAGTTCAAATAAGGACGGGCCGATGCCGGTGGTGCCGTCAACGCTGTGACAGCCGATACATCCCTGCTCACGCATGACCACCAGACCACGATGTTCCGGCGGCGCATCAGCAACCAACCAGGCGGCGTAATCCTCTGCACTCAGCGCCTCGATAGTCGTGACCATGTCAGCGTGGCCGACGCCACAGTACTCGGTACAGAAAATATCGTAACTGCCTGGTTTCGGGGCCTCAAACCAGACGTAGGTTTCCAGACCCGGTACCATATCTTTTTTGATGCGGAAGGCCGGAACGAAAAAACTGTGAATCACATCAGTTGACTGGAGGCGCACCTTCACCGGGGTATTGGCCGGTACATACAACCGGTTTTCACGGCGGCCATCCTCGTATTCAAATTGCCACGACCACATGCGCGCCGTGGCCTTGACCTCTATGGCATCCTCCGGAACTTCCGTCAGGCCGACATAGTTAACCCAGCCATACCAGAACATGGTCAGGACGATCAGGGTCGGCAAAACCGTCCACACGGCTTCCAGGACAATATTGTGATCGACATCGGAGGTCGGTTCCGGATGCCTGGAACGGCGGTACTTGACGACAAAATAAATAGTAACAATGGTGATCCCGAGCAGCAGTAGCAGAGACAGGCCGAAGATGTAGATCATGACACCGTCAACAAGTTGAGCTGTCGGGTTGTCAGTTGGAAGCAGGGTCACAGCAGCACCTCGCGGTAGAGAACATCGGTAAAGGTTAGACCAATGAAGATAACCAGAATGACCAGCATGGCGAGCAGGCCGATTTTAAACAATAGCGATTCCTGGCGCAGATGCATAAAAACAAACAGTACCAGGGCTGATTTCAACGAGGCCACAGACAACGCAACCCAGACATTCACCGCGCCAAGATCAAATTGGGCAACCCCGACGGTTATGCCGGTTAAGATGATTAAGGCAACCCAGATAAGGATAAAGGTCTGGTACGGAACAGGTTCGTGCTTTTCTTCCGACATGCAATCCTCCCGACGGCTCAGATAATCAGGTAATACAGGGGGAACAGGAAAATCCATACCAGGTCAACCAGGTGCCAGTAGAGGGCCGAGTTTTCCAGCAATACATAGCGGTCGCTGGTGACCTTGCCCTTGGCTACCATCACCGCTACAACGGTAATCAGGGTGGCGCCGATCAGCACATGCAGGCCATGCAAACCGGCGGTAAAGTAATACAGGTTAAAAAACGAGGTGACTCCCGGCCCCATGTCACGCAGGGTTTCCGACGCAGGGTAAATCCCGAGGCTGATCTCGTGGGACCATTCAAAATATTTATTGATCAGAAAAACAAAAGCCAGGCCGATGGTCGCGACACACAGGCTGATACAGAGGCGGATCTGGTTGCGCTGAATGGCGGTAATGGCCAGCGCAATGGTCAGGCTGCTGGTCAGCAGGACAACGGTATTGGCAGCACCGAACCAGATGTTGAGCTTGTTGCTGGCGGTTATGTACTCTTGCGGATAGGTGGTCAGGGCAATGGCATAGAGAATGAACAAGCCACTGAACAGGATCACCTCGGTATAGAGAAACAGCCACATACCGAAACGGTCGCCGGTGTCATCACGATGTTCAAAACTCATCGGCTTTGACTCCTTTGTAGTCGTAGGGGCCGCGGGTAACTACCGGATCCTCCTTGCCGAAATTGAGCATCGGCGGAGGTGACGGCACCTGCCATTCAAGGGTTGCCCCACCCCAGGGGTTCATCCTGATAGGACGACCGTTACGCATACCGTTCAGCAGATTGACAAACATCACAATCAATCCGGCTGCCAGCACCCAGGAACCGATAGTCGAGACCATGTTGAGGGTCTGAAATTCAGGAAGATAGTCGTAGTAACGGCGTGGCATGCCCTGGATACCGACGGCCTGCATCGCCATATAGGTTGTATTAAAGCCGACGAACAGCAGTCCCCAGGCGATAAAGGCAATTTTGTGATTGTACATGCGCCCGGTGAATTTCGGCAGCCAGTAGTGCAGGGCGGCAAAGAAAGCAAAGCCGGTACCACCGAACATGGTGTAATGAAAGTGACCGACGACAAAGGTGGTGTCGTGCAGATGAATATCAGCCGCCGCTGCACCAAGTGCCAGCCCGCCCAGTCCACCGATGGCAAACTGGAGGATGAAGGCGAGGGCATAGAGCATTGGTGGTGCCAGTTCAATGGAACCCTTGTAGAGGGTCGAAATCCAGTTGAAGATTTTAATTGCACTGGGGATGGCAACGATGAAGGTTAGTAGCGAGAATACCAGAATAGCGAAATCACTCATGCCGCTGGCATACATGTGGTGGGCCCAGACCAATGAGCCGGCAAAGGCAATTGCCAGACTTGAGATCGCCATGGCCCAGTAGCCGAACAACGGTTTGCGCGAAAAGGTCGGAATGATCTCGGAAATGACCCCCATGGCCGGCAGAATCATGATGTACACCGCCGGGTGAGAGTAGATCCAGAACAGATGCTGAAACAGAATCGGGTCGCCTCCGCTGGCAACGTCAAACAGGCCGGCGCCGAAGAAGCGCTCCAGCATCACCAATACCAGGGTGATCCCTAACATCGGGGTCGCCAGCACCTGAATCCATGCGGTGGCGTAGAGGGTCCAGACAAACAGCGGGAGCCGTCCCCAGCCCATTCCCTCGGCACGTAAACGGTGGATGGTAGTGACAAAGTTGATCCCGGTAAGAATCGACGAAAAGCCGAGCATAAAGGCGGCCAGGGCGGCGAGACTGACGTTGGTTGAGGTCTGCGTACTGAAGGGGACGTAAAATGTCCAGCCGGTATCAGGGGCCCCGGTGCCGGTAAAAATAGCCAAAACCGCCAGAATCGCGCCTATGATATACAAATACCAGGAGAGCAGGTTGATTTTGGGGAAGAAAACATCCCGCGCGCCGATCTGAATCGGCAGCAGCAGATTGCCGAATGCCGCGGGAATGCTGGGGATAATGAACAGGAAAATCATAATAATGCCGTGAACCGTGAAGGTGGCATTATAGGTCTGGGCCGTCATGATGTGTTGGCCGGGAGTAAATAGTTGCAGACGCATGGCCAGGCCGAGCGCGGCAGCAACAATAAACATGGTGGTGATGCAGCCGAGGTACATCATGCCGATGCGTTTGTGGTCGGTTGAGAGCAACCAGCCCAGCACGCCGGAACGGGGGCTCTCGCTGTAAAATCCGGTGTTGGTCAAGGGGGTTTTTGTCATGATTTTTTCTTTCTACCGCTGAAGAACAGAAACAGAAAAAAACTGCCGAGGGTTAACAGGATCACCGTGCCGCTGACGCGCAACAGGTTAAAGACATAACGGCGGTTTTCGGCATCATAGGTAAAACAAAATTCAAGGGCCTTGCTGATCGGGGTGCTGATGCGCCCTTCGGCAGCTTCAAGGATCGCCATGGTCAGGGTGATCGGCGGGATCGACTGGCCGATGAGGTAGCGCACAATGGTGCCGTCAGCGCCAACAATGAAGGCTGCCGTGGGGTGAACAAAGTTATCCCCCTCTTTGTAAAAAAAATAACCGGCAGAATCAGTCAGTTTAAGGATATTCTCCTGTTCTCCGGTCAGAAAATGCCAGGCCTCAGGGGGAAAGTCGATGCGCGTGGCGGTGAGAAAGGTGCGCTGACTGTGGGCCGCCATCGCGACGGTTTCTTCCGGATCAAAGCTCAAGGTGATCACCTGATAATCCTTGCCGGGGGTCAGACGCATTTTCGGCAGGGTTGACGACAGGCCGCCGAGTAATACGTTACAGACCGTGCGGCAATTGTAAAAAACCGGTACAATCAGGGTTGGCCGGTCAATCAGGTTGGCAAGTTGCACTTGTTGGCCATTCGAGTCAGTAAAGGTCAGCTCCAGGGGAATTTTCTCCCCCAGTTGCATCTCCAGGGCGACGCGCTTTTCCTGCGCCGGTACGGTGTTAAGACTGAGCAGGTAGAAAATCAACAGCAACAGGGCAACACGCAAGAGCAGCTCCTTGGTGATCATCGGAATGTTGGGTGTGTTGGCGGGCCGGCGATTTTGCGGATACGCGGACAAGTCTACCTAACCAGTAAGCAATTGTAAATACAACAGGAGGAAAAACGGAGAAAAAAACCGGGGATGCCGTATTTTTTATATAATCATGGCAGATGTTGCGTCACCGGTTGCTGACAAGTTACAGCGATTGTAATAAGTTAAAAAATAATCAGCGCCCAGACTCGCCTGTTCTATTTTCCTCGTTTATTAGTATCGGAGCAGATTGTTGGGCTGGAAAGGAGTATCAGGTGTTGTCTAAAGGTTCCTCCATCGTGGCATTTTTACGCCGGTCCCTACCGCTGCTGTTGGTTGTCGGTTTGATTCTGCTGGTAACTATATTTCACTATCTTACTTCCACTCTGCATGCTCCATTTCACGATATTTACCGGCGTCTTTACTATCTGCCCATCGTCTTTGCTGGTGTCTGGTTCGGGTTGCGCGGCGGGTTGCTTGCAGCAGCGTTCGTGTCATTACTTTACCTGCCGCACGTTTTGTGGCAGCTGGTGCCTTTCCATGGCAACCTGCTGGAGCAAGTACTTGAAATGCTGCTCTATCACGTTGTCGGCGGAATTACCGGGCTACTATCCCAGCGAGAACGCCATCAGCGAAAATTGTATCAGCAGGCGGCTGAACGTCTTGAACGCAGTTATGCGCAATTGCGCCATCAGGCTGATGAACTGATTGCTGCAGAAACGGAATTGCGCCGCAAGGAGCGGCTTTCTGCTCTGGGTGAAATGAGCGCCGGACTGGCTCACGAAATCCGCAACCCCCTGGGATCGATCCGCATGGCTGCAGAAGTGGTGACGGAAGGACTGACGGAGGACGATCAACGCTATGAGTTCGGGCAGATTCTACAAAAAGAAGCGCAGCGGTTAAATGCGGTTCTTGAAGAATTCCTTGGTCTGGCACGTTCCCCGGTGGAAGATGTAGAAGTTGTCGAGCTGGCCGCGTTGTTTGCTGAACTGAAGCTGCAATTAACCCCCCTGGCGAAGGCCAACCGGGTTGCCATTGTCGCTGAACCAAGCGCTGAACGGCTGGAGATAGCGCCTCTACCCCTGCGTCAGGCGCTGCTGAATCTGGCCCAGAATGCGATCCAGGCCATGTCTGCCGGAGGGCAGTTGACCCTGTCGGCCCAACGGACGGAAACAGCTATCCAGTTGCGGGTGGAGGATACGGGCGAGGGGATCGATGAAGAAATGCTGCAGCAGATCTTTACCCCCTTTTATACCACCCGTGAAAATGGTACCGGACTGGGACTGGCCATCACCCAGCGGCAGGTGGAATGCCTGGGGGGGACCCTGGAAGTTACCAGCCAGCCGGGAGTCGGCACCAGGTTTGTCATTGGTTTGCCCTTGGCAACAGCCCTGAAATAGTGGCGGTTTTTGCTGGTTGGTTTACAGCACCGGTGCTGCCAGATAGGCTGCCCTTGATGCCGCTCTGAACCACAGGGGCTTGCTTGCAACTTCTGTTACAGTCATTTCCCGCGACAGGGAGAAATCCTTGTTAAACATCCTTTCTACCTGCCCGGCAAAATCTTCATCGAGAATCCAGGCGGTAATTTCAAAATTGAGGCGGAAGGAGCGATTGTCCAGATTCACGGTACCTACGGCCGCGGCGAGGTCATCGACAAGGATGGTTTTGGCATGGAGGAAACCCGCCTGGTAGCGGTGAATCTGTACTCCGGCTTCGAGCAGGGGGGCAACAAAGGCATAGGCGGCAAAGTAGGTAAGGATGTTGTCCGGCCTCTCCGGGATCAGGATGCGCACATCGACACCCCGCATGGCGGCTAGTTTCAGGGTCGCCAGCACCCCTTCATCGGGAACGAAATAGGGGCTTGAAATCCACAGGCGCTGACGGGCGGCGCTGATGGCGTTCTGTACCATCAGACTCGCGGTTTCAAAACTGTCCGCCGGGCCACTCGGCAGGATCAATACCGGCAGATCCTCAGGCTCCGGTTCCGGAACCCAGTTGAAGCTTAAGGTTTCTTCTGTCGCCCAGTGCCAGTCCTCGACAAAGGACAGTTGCAGACACAGGGTTGCCGGACCTGCGATTTTCAGATGGGTGTCGCGCCAGGCACCGAAGCGCTGGTCACGACCAAGATATTCATCGCCGACATTGAGCCCACCGACCCATCCCTGGTGGCCATCAACCACGACGATTTTACGGTGATTGCGAAAATTGAGCTGAAAACGGTTGCCTGAGCCGCGGGTTGAGTGAAAACGGTGAACCTCAACCCCCGCTGCCGTCATCTCGGAAAGGAAACGCGCAGGCAGACGGTAGCTGCCGATCTCATCGTAGAGAAAGAAAACCCGTACCCCCTGACGGGCTTTTTCCTGCAACAACCCCTGCAGGTGGCGCCCTAGCTCATCATCACGAACGATATAGAATTGTACCAGCACATAATCCCGGGCTGCTGCGATCCCTTCCATAATGCTCGCAAAGGTGCGGTCGCCATCGATGAGCAATTCAACCCGGTTACCGCCGACCATGGGCATCTTGGCCAAGCGTTCGATGGCGGCTACATGGCGTTCACCGGGGGGGAGTTCAACCCGATGCGGGTAAATTTTGGACATTTTGTTGTCCAGTTTGTGATGCAGCAGGGAATCCCCTTGGCGCCGACCGATGACATACCCCTGAAATTTGGTCCGGCCAAAAACCCAGTAAGCCGGCACTGTCACATAGGGGACGGTATTGAGGGTAACGATCCAGGCTACGGTGCCGGGGGCGGTGCGAGTGGACATGAGGGCGTCGAGGGAGGAAACAAAGCCAACCAGATGAGCGCTGATCAGTAACGTAATGATAAAGCGTCGTCGATAACGGGCAAACAAGGATGTTGCCATGGCGGCTCCCGGCTGGTGAATGATGCGGATGAGGTGAGCGGCATCATAGCACCAGCCGGGAGCCCTGTGAACTGTGAACTAATGATGAGCTTCGTGGTCTTCTTCGCCATACCAGCGCTCTTTCCAGGACATCATCAGGTCAATTTCCACCTGTTGGGTTTGGATGATTTCGTCAGCCAATGCCTTTATCTCTGGCCGCTGTGATTTGGCCAGGGCATCATGGGCCATATCAACAGCGCCCTGGTGATGGGGGATCATGGCCTCGATGAAGCGCAAGTCAAAGGCATCATCCCCGGCACCGAGGTCACCACTCATTTTCATCGCGGCAATCTGAGCTGCTGACATGGGAACCACTGAGCCGGTGGCATGGTCGTACATCACCAATTCCTCGCCAATTTGAGGATACCATGTACTCCTCCAGCGGTTCATCAGGTCAATCTCCTCCGCCTGGGCAGCAATGATCGCATCAGCAAGAGCGAGGATTTCTCGCCGTTGCGACTTTAATCGGGCTTCTTCAGCCATCTCCACAGCACCTTGATGATGAACGATCATGCCGTCAATAAAGCGCAGGTCGTAGGTGTCATCGGCCGGGCCTGAATCCATGGTGTGATTCATTCCTTCCTGCCCCATCATGTCGTGATTCATTCCTTGCTTACCCATCATACTGTGGTCCATGCCACCCTGATCCATCGTACTGTGGTCCATACCACCCCGATCCATCATACTGTGGTCCATTGCCCCGGTTTCGTTGTGCATCTGATGCTTCTGGGTGCCGGTACAGGCAACCAGCATTCCTGATACCACTAATGTCAGTAAAATTCCGCCTATTACCAGCAACGTTCTCCAATGTTTCATTGTTGTATCTCCTTTCGGTTCAATGACTTTGCGATATAAGCCAGGTTTTTGGTGATTCCAGACTTTTGCCCCGCAGGGGCTTTGTCGGAACTTGCGATCCTTTGTGTTATTGTAATAGCATAAGTCATGCCAAATTTTTTGCGTTGCTAATATGATGAAAATACAGACAAATACGATGTCCCCAATGGGCAGGAAAGGTGTTGGTTAAATCTTGCTGTAGAATATTCAACAGTAGTTGGCAGAAAGTAGTCTTTGTTTGAGAGAATTGGAACAATCAGTTATTCTTCAGGAAATGAAGTTTTGTATCAGGAGAATTCATAAATGGCTGAAAAGATTCTGGTCGTCGATGACGATGATTCCTTGCGGCGGATGATGGAATATACCCTGCAGCAGGCGGGGTACAAAGTGAGCGTTGCCGGCGATGGTGACGAGGCCCTGGTGGCGGTACGCAAGGAACCACCGCGCTTGATCGTCACCGACCTGAAGATGGAGCGGATGGGCGGGTTTGAACTCTTGACCCATGTGCGACGGGATTACCCCGATATTCTGGTGATCATGGTAACCGCTTTCGGCAGCGTCGAGAGTGCGGTGGAAGCTATGCAGCTTGGCGCTCACGATTATCTGGTCAAGCCCTTTTCCCGTGACGCTCTGCGTCTTGCGGTGGAGCGGGCCTTGTCCTACGGCGGCTTGCAGCGGGAAAACAAAGAACTGCGAAAAAAACTTGCCCAGGGTGAAAGTTTTGACATCATCACTGCTGCCCCTGTGATGCAAAAGCTGATTGCTACCCTGGATCGGGTGGCAACATCTGAGGTTCCGGTCTTGCTGACGGGAGAAAGTGGCTCTGGCAAAGAGCTGCTGGCTCGGCGCGTTCACGACAAAAGTGCACGGGCTGGTCAGCCCTTTGTTGCTCTGAACTGTGCAGCAATTCCGCAAGGGTTGATCGAAAGTGAATTGTTCGGTCATCTGAAAGGATCTTTTACCGGAGCGCTCAAAGATCGTAAGGGGAAATTCGAACAGGCCGATGGCGGCACCCTGTTCCTTGATGAAATCGGTGAATTGCCCATCGATCAACAGCCGAAGCTGCTGAGGGCGTTGCAGCTGGGAGAAATTGAACCGGTCGGCGGGCAGACGCGCTCTGTCGATGTGCGGGTGGTGGCCGCTACCAACCTGAATCTGGAAGATGAGATTCGTCAGGGTAAGTTTCGCGAGGATCTTTACTACCGGCTGGCGGTTATTCCCCTCGAAGTTCCCCCCTTGCGTCAGCGCCGCGAGGAAATCCCGTTGTTGGCCCGTCATTTTCTGCGGCAATATGCTGAAGAACGGCAGCTGGGCATGAAGGATGATGTTATCGCCGCATTGCAACAGTATTCGTGGCCAGGTAACGTCAGAGAGCTGAAGAACTTAATGCAGCGCCTGGCGATTTTGTGCAACGGCGATGCGGTAGAGTTGGCTGACCTGGCGGCAAACCTGCGCGGCAAAGCAGATCAGGAAAAGCGCTCCGGCGATGGTTCTGCTGATGAGGCCGGCTTCGTGCTGCCGGCGACAGGTTATTCTTTGGAGGAGCTGGAAAAATCAGCCATCCGTCAGGCTTTGGAACTCAGCAGCGGCAACCAGACCCGTGCCGCTGAGTTGTTGCAGATCCCGCGTCACGTTTTGCTCTATCGGTTAGAAAAATATGAGATGAAATCCCCCGCCTAATTGCAGACTATTCAACTGCCCACTGTAGAATAGTCTGCAGCCCTCCTTCTTTGCTTCTCTTGAGAAAACTAAACAACTGAAAAATAAGCTAAAATAGTTTTGGCACACAAGTTGTAAGTGTCTTTTCGAAGATAGTTACTGTCGATCCATTCTGCTGGTGTCGGAGGTTCGTGTGAAAATTATTTTTTTTGGTTTTTTTGCCTTGGTGTGGCTGCTGGGAGGCCATGCTGTTGCGGCTGAGGAAAACCTTGAAGCATTGGTTGCCCAGGCGTTGACCAGGAATCCGGAAGTTGCGGTTTCTGATGCTCGCTGGCAGATGCTGCGGCAGCGAGCGGAAGCCGCCGGCTCCCTGGAAGACCCGATGCTGATGCTCGGGATTCAAAATGCCCTGGTAAGCGACCCCTTCAATTTTCGTGAGGATCCCATGACCCAGAAGGTCATCGGCATTTCCCAGATGATTCCTTACCGGGGTAAGCGTGGGGCTAAAACTGCTGCGGCATATAGTGAGGCGCAAGCTGCACGCTGGCTCATCGATGAGCGCAAGCTGGAACTGGCACAAATGGTTCGGGAAACCGGCTATCGTATTTATGCCGTGGATAAGAGCATCGGCCTGACCGAAGAGAATTTGCAGCTACTGGATGATCTGATCGCTCTTGCTGAAACCCGTTATGCCGTGGGGCGAGGATCGATGCAGGAGATTCTGGCGGCCCAGGTGCAGCGCTCAAAAATGCAGGAAATGCTCCTGGTGCAAAAGCAGCAGCGCCAGATCCAGCAGGCACTGCTCAACGAGTTGCTGGCCAGGCCCCAGGTGACAAGCGTCGGCACCATGCCGGAGCTGACCCTGGTTGAGCCCAGTCTCGAACCGGAAGCCCTGCGTCAGCAGGCCCTCTCCCAGCGGCCGCTGCTGCACAGCCTTGCGGCCCAGCACGAAAAGAGTCTGGCTAATCAACGACTGGCAAAGCTCGATTTTTACCCCGATGTCACTATCAGTTTTGAGTACATGCAGCGTGATCGGCTGCGGTCCGGCATGGGGGATGTGGAGGGGGAAGATATGTACGCCCTGACCCTTTCCTTCAATCTGCCGGTTCAGCGCGCTAAGCGTCGTGCCATGGTTCATGAGGCCGCAAGCGAGAGCGCTATGGTGACCAACGAACTGCGCGCTGTGCACAATGCCATCGAGGGGGGGATTACCCAGCGCCTGGCTGAGCTGGAGCTGCGCTCCGGGCAGGTGATCCTTTACCGTGAAGCGATCATCCCTCAGGCCGAACAGTCACTGGAAGCCTCAGTCTCTGCTTATCAGGTGGGAAAACTTGAGTTTTCCATGGTGCTGGATCAACAGATGGGGTTGTTCGGCTATCAAATCGACTATCACAAGATGCTGGCGGATTATCACATGTCTCTGGCGCAATTGCGGACACTGGTTGGTGGGGAGCTGTGATGGTGTGGTCTCGGGAAAATCAGGGAGTCGGAATGCTTTCTCTTGCGGGCAAAACTCGGCTGACGCCTCAAACAGTTCCCCGCTGTGTTCAAGCATCCCGACTCCCTGATAATGAGTTCTTTAACTAGCTGAAACTGTAATTATTCAGCAATATCCTTGCGCAGGGTCGGGTGTCCTGTGGCAAGGGTGTTTGTCGCCATGGACGGCGACAACAAGCGGTCATGGATGACGAAAAGCGTCCCTTGGCATAGGATTCCCGATCCGGTGCTGAACAGATACCTGAAACTTAACATTGATGGATTGGCCGATGAAAAAAATACTTTTGTTACTACTGACGATTTTATTGCTGGGCGCTGCTTATGTGGCTGCTGAAACGCCAAAATATATCAGCCCGATGCACCCCTTTATCACCTCCGATGAGCCGGGGCAGTGCCCGATCTGTGGCATGGATCTGGTGCCCTACGATCAATTCGAGAGCGGCGGTACCGGCAGCACCATCGAAATCGACCCGGTGGTAGTGCAGAACATGGGGGTGCGTCTGGCTCAAGTCACGCGCGGCAATCTGAGTCGCAACATCCGCACCGTTGGTATCGTCGGTTATGAAGAGACTGCTCGGACATCCGTCAACAGCAAGATTTCCGGCTGGGTCGAGGGGTTGCATGTCAATCAGGCCGGCCAGGAGGTCAAAAAAGGGCAGTTGCTGCTGACCATCTATAGTCCAGATCTGGTCAGCGCCCAGGAAGAGTACCTCATGGCGCTGCGAAATTATGAGCGCCTGCAACAGAGCTCCATTGCCGGCGTCGCGGACAGCGCTGAAAAATTACTGGCTGCGGCAGAAACCCGGCTGCGCTATTGGGATATCTCTGCGAAAGATATCGAGGGGTTGCGCCAGTCCAAAAAGGTGCAGCGCACCCTGCCTCTGTATGCACCGTTTAGTGGCGTCGTGACGGAAAAAATGGTCAATCAGGGGATGTTTATCGCTGCCGGGATGGAACTGTACCAGCTTGTCGATCTCTCGCGTATCTGGGTCTATGCCGATATTTACGAGTACGAATTGCCCTGGATTGCTGGAGGGATGGCGGCCGAGGTGGAGATTCCCCAATTGGGCAAGACCATCCCCGGCAAGGTCGATCTGATTTATCCCTACGCCGATGGCATGACCCGTACGGTTAAGGCACGTATTGAACTGCCCAACACGGATCGCCAGCTGCGCCCCGACATGTTTGTTACGGTGCGCCTTGAGGGACGCAGCGTCACTGATGCCCTGTTGGTGCCCAGTGAAGCGGTGCTTGATTCCGGTCAGCAGCAGCGGGTGTTTGTCGCCCTCGGCGAGGGCAAGTTTGATCCCCGTCCAGTCCACGTGGGTTTGCGCGGTAGTAACGGGTTGGTTGAGGTTCACGGCCTCAATGAGGGAGAGCAGGTGGTGGTCAGCGCCCAGTTCATGTTTGATTCGGAAAGCCGTTTGCGTGAGGCCATTGACAAGATGCGCGCGGTCACCGGCCAGGATGTTTCCGTTGACGATTTGTTCAACGATCACAGTGGTCATTGACCCTTAAGGTACTGAAAGGTTATTACGATGTTATCCCACATCATTGAATGGTCGTTCCGCAATCGTTTCCTGGTGATCCTGACCACCGCTTTTCTGGTGGCGGGTGGGCTGTTTGCCTTGCGCAACACCCCCATTGATGCCATCCCTGATCTGTCCGATGTCCAGGTGATTGTCTTTACCGAGTACCCCGGGCAGGCCCCCCAGGTGGTGGAAGATCAGGTCACCTACCCCCTGACCACCCAGATGCTGGCGGTCCCGGGAGCCAAGACGGTGCGCGGTTATTCCTTCTTTGGCTATTCCTTTGTCTATGTCATTTTTGAGGATGGAACCGATCTCTACTGGGCGCGTTCGCGCGTGCTGGAATATCTCAACTCGGTTTCGGGCCGCTTGCCTGGAGGAGTCAATCCGACCCTTGGTCCCGATGCCAGCGGCGTTGGTTGGGTTTATCAGTATGCCCTGACCTCCGATCGTCACGATCTCCAAGAGCTGCGCAGTCTGCAGGACTGGTTTTTGCGCTATGAACTGTCTTCGGTGGAAGGGGTCTCAGAGGTTGCCGGCCTCGGTGGTTTCGTCAAGCAATATCAGGTGGCCGTCGATCCCAACCGGCTGCTTGCCTACAATATTCCCGTGACCGAACTGATGATGGCCATCCGCAACGCCAATCTGGATGTCGGCGGCGGCGCCATTGAGATGGGGGAAACGGAATTCATGGTGCGCACTACCGGTGGCTATATTCGCTCGGTGGAAGATCTGGCCAACGTGGTGGTGATGGCGACTCCGGGAGGTGCGCCGATCAGGGTGGGGGATGTGGCTCAGGTGCGCATCGGTTCCGAGATGCGCCGCGGCATCGCTGAGCTTGACGGTGAAGGGGAGGTTGCCGGCGGTATTATTGTCATGCGCTCGGGGGAGAATGCCCTGAAAACCATCGAGCGGGTTAAACAGAAACTGGAGGAACTGAAAAAAGGCTTGCCCGAAGGGGTGGAGATTGTTCCGACCTACGATCGCAGTGAACTGATCACCGGAGCGGTCAAGAACCTGCAGCACAAGCTGATCGAAGAGAGCATTGTTGTGGCTCTGGTGATTATTCTTTTCCTGTTCCATCTGCCCAGCGCCTTTGTCGTTATCCTGGCGCTGCCGATAGCGATCCTGATGTCGTTCATCATCATGTATCTGCAGGGGATCAGTTTCAACATCATGAGTCTCGGCGGTATCGCCATTGCCCTTGGAACCATGGTCGATTCGGCCATCATCATGGTGGAAAATGCCCATAAAAAACTGGAATTTGCCCCGGCCAATGCCAATCGAAAATCGATCATTGTGGAGGCGGCCAAAGAGGTCGGCCCGACCATCTTTTTTGCCCTGCTGGTAATTACTGTTTCTTTTGCGCCGGTGTTCACTCTTCAAGAACAGGCCGGACGCATGTTCAAGCCTCTGGCCTATACCAAGACCTACGCCATGGCCGCCGCCGCCCTGCTGTCGATTACCCTGGTGCCGGTACTGATGAGTTTTTTCATTCGTGGCCGGATTCGTGGGGAGACAGCCAACCCCGTCAATCGTGGACTGATCCGCATCTATCATCCCCTGGTGGATGTCGTCCTTAAGCGCCGCAAGACCGTCCTCTTTGTCACGTTGTTGCTGCTGTTGTCGACGGCCTATCCTCTAAGCCGCCTTGGTACTGAATTCATGCCGCCGTTGTATGAGGGGGATCTGCTCTACATGCCTACCACCCTGCCCGGCATCTCGGTGACCAAGGCCAAGGAACTGTTGCAGCAGACGGATAAAATTATCGCCTCTTTCCCTGAGGTGGAGCGGGTTTTCGGCAAGATCGGCCGGGCTGAGACCGCCACCGATCCGGCACCGATGATGATGGTTGAAACCACCATCATGCTCAAACCCCGGGATGAGTGGCGCTATCTGCCGACCGACAGGTTTTACAGCCACTGGCCTGATGCTTTAGCTTTCATCAAAAAACCATTGCGCCGGGTGTTCCCCGAAGCGAAACAGATGACTATCGAGCAGCTGACCGACGAGCTTAATCGGGCAGTGCGCTTTCCCGGCTTGACCAACTCCTGGACCATGCCGATCAAAACCCGCATCGATATGCTGTCCACCGGCATCAAGACCCCGGTTGGTATCAAGGTCATGGGGGATGACCTGAATATTTTAAGCCGCCTGGCAGAAGAAATCGAAGCGGTGGTGCGTGATCTGCCCGGAACCAGATCAGCCATTGCTGAACGGGCCGTCGGTGGGTTCTTTCTCGACGTTGATATTGACCGCGCGGCCGCTGCCCGTTACGGCATCAATATCGGCGATATTACCGAGGTGGTGCAGACCGCCATCGGCGGTATGAAGATTGCTGAAACGGTGGAAGGGCTGGAGCGCTATTCCATTAATGTGCGTTACGATCGTGATTTCCGGGATGATGCCGATAGTCTGAAGCGAGTCCTGGTGCCCGCTCCGGGGGGGCGCCATATCCCTCTGACGCAGCTTGCCAATCTGGTGGTGCGTCAGGCTCCCGACAGTATCAAGAGCGAGAACGCCCGACGTACGGTCTGGGTTTATGTTGATCTTGCTACCAGCGATATCGGCAACTATGTCGCGGCTGCCCGCAATGCCGTCATCGAACATGTTTCCTTGCCGCCGGGCTACAACGTGGTCTGGAGCGGTCAGTATGAGTATATCGAATCGACGCGCGAGCGACTGCTGGTGATCATCCCCATGACGATTCTGGTGATTTTCGTCCTGATTTATATCAGCACCAAATCCCTGGTGCGCACCTTCATCGTCTTTTCCGCCGTGCCCTTTTCCCTGATCGGTGCCTTCTGGCTGCTCTACCTGCTTGATTACAACCTGTCCATCGGCGTCTGGGTCGGCCTCATCGCCCTGGCGGGGCTGGATGCGGAAACCGGCGTGGTGATGCTGCTCTATCTTGATCTGGCGCATAAACGCTGGAGCGAGGAGGGGCGGATGCGTACCCGCGGTGATTTGATCCAGGCGATTCACTACGGGGCGGTGCGGCGTATCCGTCCCAAGGTGATGACGGTGGTGACTATTATCGCCGGCCTGATGCCGATTATGTGGAGTAGCGGTATCGGTTCCGATGTGATGAAGCGCATCGCCGCGCCGATGATTGGTGGCACGGTGACATCCCTGCTCCTCGAACTATTGCTCTACCCGGTATTCTTTTACCTCTGGCGCTCCCGTTCCCTGGACCCCAGTCCGGTGCCGACGGTTCCGGATGAGGAATTAACAACACCTGTGAAGGTAAATTCACCAGAACCTCTCAACCAAGGAGAAACAACATGAAAAAAATGACAAAAATGACGATTGCCCTGGCTTTGCTGCTGCTGTTCCTCACCGCTGGAATCTCTCTAGCCATGCGCCACAGCGGCCACAGTGGCCACGGCAGCAGCGCTCCGGCGGCATCGGGGCATGACGCCCATCAGATGAAAAAAACATCTGAAGCTGGACACAGTGGTGGCCATATGGGGATGGAGATGACTGATGACATGATCATGCTCGGCACCCAGGCTCGGGATGGGGTCAAGGCCATGGCGCACATCAGTGATACCAGTGAGGCCATGGCTGCCGCCGGAATGAAGCAGACCCATCACCTGATGGTTGCTTTTGAAGACGCTGCTACGATGAAGGCGCTCGACTCCGGTCGGGTCGCTGTGCGCATTGTTGCGCCAGGTGGACAAACCTTGCCGGCCATCTCGCTGTCAGGGATGGATGGAGCTTTTGGTGGTGATGTTGAGTTGCGTGAAAAAGGCACCTATACCCTGCAGGTGGGAACCCAGCTGCAGGATAATAAAGCGCGACAGTTTGAATTTCAGTATGAAGTGAAGTAGCAAAAACGCTGAAAAAGACACTAGCAGCAAACAGCAGTAAACAACGCCGGTACCATTTTTTTCCAATAATTGAAATGGTACCGGCTCTTGTTGTGTGGATAAAAGTGAAGCAGGCTGTTGGCATATTTTGTTCGGAAGGCTATAACAATAACTTTCGTACTCAAGGAGCAAAAGATGCCGCACAATGTCAATGAACGTCTGGATGAACTGGAAATTCGTGCCAGCTATCAGGATCGGCTGCTGGAAGAACTCAATGCGGTTGTTACTGACTGCAATCTGCGTATTGATCAGTTGACCCGTCAGAATCGCCAACTGCAGGATATGGTGAAAAATCTTGGCGGGTCGCTGGAAGCATCGCCTGATGAATGATGTTTCAGGTAGGCAGAGTCGAAACTTTCATTCCAGGGGACACTATGCGCCATCCATGGCCGTTCGACTGTCGCCGTCCACGGCGACAGACGCCCTTGTCATGAAAGCCCCGACTCTGCCTGAGTGTGCTCGTCATGATCCGATTGGAGCCGTCTGATGGCGCTGGAGTTGTGGCAGCAGCGCCTCAAAGAAAGTGTCACGACGGTCGATGAGCTGGCACAACGGTTCGGGATCGATCCGGAACCGTTGCGGGAGGTGGCGGCGCGCTATCCGCTGAAAATTACCCCCGGGTATTTTGATCTGATCGGTGCGGTTGGAGATCCGCTCTGGAGCCAGTGCGTTCCCGATGTGCGCGAGTTGCAAGCGGGTGGCTATGCTGACCCGCTGGCCGAAGCGCATTATTCTCCCGTGCCGGCCATCATCCACCGCTATCCTGACCGGGTGATTCTGCTGGTGTCCAACAATTGCGCCGGGTACTGCCGCTTCTGCACGCGCAAGCGCAAGGTTGGCAGCAGTGACCATGCCGTCAGTTTTCGTGAGCAGCGTGAAGGGATCGACTATGTTGCCGCTGATGAACGTATACGCGATGTGATTCTCTCCGGTGGTGATCCGCTGATTCTGCCTGACAGCGTCCTTGAAGATCTGCTGGTGCGGATACGTGCTATTTCCCATGTCGAGATCATCCGCATTGGTAGTCGGGTGCCGGTGACCCTGCCCGAGCGTATTACCCCGGCGCTGTGTCAAATCCTCAAGAAATATACCCCGCTTTATCTCAATACCCATTTTAATCACCCGCGCGAGCTGACGCCGGCTTCCGCCGCCGCCTGCGCTCTGCTTGCGGACCAGGGTATTGTTCTCGGTAATCAGACGGTGCTGTTGCACGGGGTGAACGATGACGTCGCAACCATGATCGAACTGCTGCGCGGTCTGCTGAAAATCCGCGTGCGCCCCTACTATCTGCATCAGATGGATCTGGTGGAAGGTACGGCCCATTTTCGTACACCGCTACAGACCGGTCTGGACATTATCCGTGCCCTACGCGGCCCGGTGTCGGGCATGGCGTGCCCTCATTTTGTTGTTGACCTGCCCGGCGGCAAGGGGAAGGTGCCGCTGCTCCCCGATGGACTAAGATATCGGGATGGCAAAACGGTGATTACCACCTCTCCCGGGGAGTTGGTGGAATATCCGGATTTGTGAATGCATTCAAGGTCATGTCGCACTTAATTCCCACCGCCACATCACCCAAAGGGCGTCCTGATCTGCACCAGAGGAGAACCTTGTATGGATAAGACCATGTTCGCCAGTGACAATTACAGCGGAATCTGTCCTGAGGCCCTGCAGGCGATTGTTGAAGCCAATGCCGGTTATTCGCGCTCTTACGGGGAAGATGCCTGGACCGAAAAAGCCTGCAATCGGCTCCGGGAATTTTTCGAGTGCGATTGTGATGTGTTCTTTGTGTTTAACGGCACCGCAGCCAATTCGTTGGCGCTGGCATCCCTGTGTCGCTCCTATCACAGTATCGTCTGTCATGAAGTTGCTCACGTTGAAACGGACGAATGTGGGGCCGCCGAATTCTTTTCCAACGGGAGCAAGATATTGCTGGTTTCCGGTGCTGCCGGGAAAGTTGATCCTGCCGCCATTGTGCACACGGTTTCACGTCGCAGTGACATTCATTATCCGCGACCAAAGGTGTTGAGTATCAGTCAGGCGACGGAGCTTGGCACCCTCTATTCGGTTACAGAACTTGAACATCTTGGTGAAACGGCCCGACGTCATCAGCTGGCCTTGCATGTTGATGGTGCTCGTTTCGCCAATGCGCTGGCAGGGCTGAAGGAGTCTCCGGCAACATTAACCTGGCGGGCCGGGGTGGATGTGTTGACTTTTGGAGGGACTAAAAACGGCATGCCGATCAGCGAAGCAGTGATATTTTTCAACCATCAATTGGCCGAGGAATTTGCATTTCGTTGCAAACAAGCGGGACAACTGGCCTCAAAGATGCGGTATCTCGCCGCCCCCTGGGTTGGCATGCTCGAAAAGGGCAGTCTGCTGGCCAATGCCCTTCACGCTAATTCCTGTGCACAACTATTGGCAAAGCAGTTGCTGCGTATTCCTGGAGTGACACTCGTTCATCCGGTGCAGGCCAATGCCGTATTCGTACAGTTGCCCGAACTCCTGCTGGAGCGCCTGCGTCAAGCGGGGTGGCATTTTTATACCTTCATTGGTTCGGGGCATGCGCGCTTTATGTGCTCCTGGCAAACAACAGAAGAAGAGATACGGGCTTTTGGTGATGAACTGGCAACTATCGCAGCAGAGTTGAAACTTGCAGGCGGTTGAAAAGCTATCTGCGTTACTAGGAATCCCGATCTTTTGCTCGATCCTGCGGACGTGCCTTCACCGGGCCGGATCCTGGCGGCGATCAGCGACGGAGCGCATGGCGCAGGCACTACGATGCAGAGTCGGCGGAACGGGCGGAAAAACACTGTGGTGACCTCCAGCACTGTTCTGGAAGAGATGCCGGCCTCAACTGTTCGCGGGGTTTATCGAGCTTGTCGACTGAACCGTTCCACCGCCTGTGGGATCTGCTCAGTGGCAATATTGCCGAAGGCAAACCTCAGATAGGCTTCGAGTCCGGAACCGAAAGCTTCCCCCGGCAGGCAGATCAGACTGGCCTCGTCAATCATGCGGTGCGCCGCCTGTCGTCCGCTTAAGTGTGGCCAGGGGTACCTGACCCAGGCAAAAAGGAGCCACTGGCAATCAGTTCAAACTGGCTTTTTTCCTGCTTGAAGCAGCTTACGAAATCGTCGTGACGCTGGTTCATCATCTTTGTATTATCCTCCACCCAATGATCCAGATGCTGACAACCGAACTGCAACGCCAGTTGCGCCGGGCGCGGGTTTTTTTGTGATCAGGCGTTCGATGGTATTGATATCGGGAAGTCCGTTCTTCTCTGGATCAAAAGGGGCGCAGACCGGCGTCAGACCGTAGCTCTGCAAACCCATCAGATGATCAAAGTAAGCCGGAAGCTGGATGATAACCTCATCCCCCGGTTGACACAGGCACAACATCGCCAACCAGAAAGCCTGACTCGCGCCGATGGTCAGACAGACCTGATCGACTTGGGGCGCGCTTTGGTATTGGCGCTGATACCAGTCGCACAGATCCGCACGGACCTCCGGCAACCCTTCATCGGGGTTGTATCTGGAGGTCGTTGGATCCTCAAGGGTGGCTTGCAGATGCTTGATCAGGCTTTGCGCAGGCGGCTAGTTGGGAACCGCCTGGCACAGGTCGATCAGAGGTTTTTCCGGTGCGAAGCTGCATCCCGCCAACCAGCTTTTGACCTCGGTAATCGGTGGTGGTTGTACCTGCTTCAGTAAGGGATTAAGGCGCATGGTAATATCTGTGGGATGAAAAAGGGTTAAAAACGCAGGTTATGGTAGTGTCAAGTTGCCTTTCAGGTAAGCAGGAAAAATGTGTGCCCTGAATATTGAAAGACTCCCCTTCCAGAAAGATCTTCAGCAGCCAGCCGGAACAGATATGGGATTTTATACTGGACAACCAGGATCAGAGCTGTTAGTGTCACGCACCTTCGATGTCTTCGGTCGACATCAGTTATCGTGTCCTTCGGTTTGTTCCTGCGTATTTTCCTCGCATATCTATCCTTCGACACCTTTTTAAAAGAGTCCTGCCTTTAGACCGTTCCTTGTGCGCTAGCGTTTGGGGATGGGCCGGTTCACAATTTTTGGAGAATACTATTTCATGACGTTCAACGACCTCGGCCTTTGTGCCGAACTCCTCCGTGCTGTATCTGAAGCAGGCTACAGCCAACCCTCACCGATTCAGGCCAAGGCGATCCCGGTGGTCCTGCAAGGCGGCGATCTGCTTGCCGGCGCCCAGACCGGAACCGGTAAAACCGCTGGTTTTGCCCTGCCGGTGCTGCACCGCTTGAGTGAAAAAACATCCCAGAGCAGTAGCGCGATTCGTGCTCTGATTCTGACCCCGACCCGCGAACTGGCGGCCCAGGTTGAAGCGAGCTTTCGCTTGTACGGCAAGTATCTGCCGCTGCGCTCGACGGTGGTTTTTGGTGGCGTCAATATTCGTCCGCAGATCAATGCCTTGCGTAAAGGGGTTGATATTGTCGTGGCTACTCCGGGACGTCTGCTTGACCATGTTGGTCAGAAAACCATCGATCTGTCACAGGTTGAAATGTTGGTGCTGGATGAAGCTGATCGCATGCTCGACATGGGCTTTATTCATGATATCCGTAAAATTCTCGGCCTGCTGCCGCGCAATCGCCAGAATATGCTGTTTTCGGCGACCTTTTCCAATGATATCAAGCGCCTGGCTGACGGTTTTTTGAAGGCTCCGGAGATGATTGAGGTGGCGCGGCGGAACACCGCTGCCGAGCAGGTCGATCAGGTGATGTACCGGATTGATAAGGGGTTCAAGCGCGCTCTGCTTTCCCATCTGATTTCCGGCAGTAACTGGCAGCAGGTGTTGGTCTTTACCCGCACCAAGCATGGCGCCAATCGCCTGGCTAGTCAGCTTGACAAGGACGGTATCACGACGACGGCGATCCACGGCAACAAGAGCCAGGGTGCCAGAACCAAAGCGCTGGCCGATTTCAAGCAGGGCAGGGTGCGGGTGCTGGTGGCTACCGACATTGCTGCGCGCGGTCTCGATATTGAGCAACTGCCCTTTGTCGTCAACTATGAAATGCCCAACGTTCCTGAAGATTATGTCCACCGCATCGGTCGCACCGGCCGCGCCGGCAATACCGGCAATGCTATTTCCTTTGTCTGCAGTGAAGAACGCAAGCAGCTGCACGATATTGAAACCCTGTTACAGCGCCGGATTCCCTTGCAGGAGCAGGAGGCCGGTTTGAAGCTGGTCGCTTCGGCCGTTGACTCACCAGCGCGGCGTCCTGTGCGCGGTGGCGGGGCAGCGCCCTCCAGTCGCCAGCCTGCCAAGAGCCAGCGTCGCAGTGGCCGTCCGCTAGCGGGAAAATCGTACACTCCCCAAACCGGTTCTGGTCATGCAACAAAAGCCCACGCCAGTGGTGCTCCGCGTTAACAGGCTTTACGCAGCGGTAATGCAATACCCCCCCTCCCCCGAGGGCTGTTATGACAGCTTTCGGGGTTTTTTATTGCCCTTGTCACCATGGGAGGTAGCCCCAAACGACCTAAAAGTAAACCGAAGGCAAAGGCAAAACTGATCAGAATAACAGGCATAAAAAACCTCTAAGGATTGGCTGCGGCCAATAAATCAGCTTGGGATTGATCAGGTTGGGTGGGCGCAGATGGGATGTCGCCGTCCATGGCGACAAGCGTCCCTTGACATAGGAGCCCCGATCCGGTGCTGAACAGTTACAATAAAACAATCAGCGCTGACCAGGGTGAGTGCAGGGTGATTTTGCATAAAAATGCCACAGATTGTTCCTTGCCTCGTGAAAGATTCTTTGTTATGGTTTGTTGGTGACTTTAAGAATAGTAAATTCCTTCGATAATAAATCGATGCTTCTAACAAGATCATCGGAAATTATAATAAATGGTTAGTATTTATTTTTTTACATTCGAAACTTTTGAGCAGAACTCAAAAACTCCTGTTTACCCCACTTTATTAGTTTATCTCTGACATCTTAAATAATTATACTTTAATGGTATGACACAGGATCTCACCTTCAGGTGGTGATTCTTTATCCCATTTTTACCAACGTTAGATTCGAACGGAAAAAAAGGAGAAAAAGGCTTTTATTATGGGCATTTACTCGAGTAATCAACAAAAAATCGCAGCAGACTTAAGCGACTATCATGTCAACCAATCCAAATGGACTGACTGGCACTGGCAACTGCGCAATTCCATCAACCGCGTCGACACCTTTGAGAAACTTCTCGGGATTGAGCTTGAAGATGTGGAGCGGCGCAAAATTGGCCTAACTCTGCGAAAATTCCCCCTGTCGATCACGCCTTACTACCTGTCCTTGATTGATGCTGATGATTTTCGCAATGATCCGATTTTTCGCCAGGCGTTCCCTGATCCTAAAGAGTTGGAAATTGAGAAATGCGACATGAGTGATCCGCTGGCGGAAGATCGTGACAGTCCGGCACCGGGCATCACCCATCGTTATCCCGACCGGGTGTTATTCCATGTCAGCAATGTCTGCTCCATGTACTGTCGCCACTGTACGCGCAAACGTAAGGTCGGCGACACTGATTCTATCCCCGATCGGAATCAGATCCGTGCCGGCCTTGATTATATCCGCGGTGCTACCGAGGTGCGTGATGTGCTGCTCTCCGGCGGCGATCCCCTGATGCTTTCTGATCAGTATCTCGATTGGATTTTGACCGAACTGCGCCAGATCAAGCACGTTCAAGTGATCCGTATTGGTTCACGTATGCCGGTAGTTCTCCCCTATCGGATTACTGACGATCTGGTCGACATGCTAAAAAAACATCACCCCCTGTGGCTCAATACCCACTTTAATCACCCACGAGAGCTTACCAGTTCATCGAAGCAGGCGCTAAGAAAACTGGCTGATGCCGGTATCCCTTTGGGTAATCAGACGGTGCTGCTGGCCGGGGTAAATGACTGCGTGCGGATTGTTAAGTCGCTGGTGCACAAATTGGTGGAGAACCGCGTCCGTCCCTATTATCTCTATCAGTGCGATCTGTCTGAAGGACTGTCCCATTTCCGTACCCCGGTGGGTAAGGGGATCGAGATTATGGAAGGCTTGATTGGCCATACCAGTGGTTTTTCCGTGCCGACCTATGTGGTTGATGCTCCAGGCGGTGGCGGTAAAATTCCCTTGACGCCGAACTACCTGATTTCTTTGTCAACCAATAAGGTCGTGCTGCGCAACTACGAAGGGGTGATCACCACCTATGCCGAACCTGAAAGCTATAAAGCCAAGTTCTGCGATCGTCAGTGCAGGATCTGCGATCTGCAACTGAATCTGGAGGGTGCCGACGATAACTACAATGCCACCGGGATTGAACAGTTGCTGTGTGATTATGATGAAACTATCAGCTTGACTCCGGCCGGTAACGAACGTATGGAGCGACGTGATGACAGTTGATCGTGTTGAATCCTTTAGATCCTCCATATTGCAGCATGGTCCGGAAAATGATCGGGTTTATCTGATGAAACTGCAGCAGGACGATGTGGTTGGAGTGCTTGAGTACATTAATGAGCTGGTCGATCAGCACAACTATTCCAAGGTATTCGCTAAAATTCCTGCAACCAGTAAAGATCCTTTTCTTGAAGCTGGTTATTGTGTTGAAGCACAGGTGCCGGGTTTCTATCAGGGCGAAATTGATGGGTTGTTTCTGGCCAGTTATCCTCAGGCTGAACGTCAACAGGATCCAGACTCCGAACGCGTAGTTAAGGTGTTGAATGCTGCCCGGAGAAAGTCTGGTTCTCTTGCTCCCGTCCATTTGCCGGAAGGCGCAGCCAATCAATGCCGGTTGGCAGACCCTGATGATTGTACCGCCATGGCCGACCTCTATCAGCGGGTTTTTTCCAGCTACCCGTTTCCGATTCACGACCCGGTTTATCTGGCCGAGACAATGGCTGACAATGTGACCTACGCCGGTATCTGGAAGGGAGAGGAACTGATTGCTCTGGCATCAGCCGAGGTTGACAAGGCCGCTTCCCATGCCGAAATGACCGATTTTGCCACCGCTCCCGCCTGCCGGGGAGAGGGGCTGGCGCATCTGCTGTTAGCCAAACTGGAAACCCTGATGGCGCAGGCAAGGGTTCAAACCTGTTACACTATTGCCCGTGCCACCTCCTTCGGCATGAATATCACCTTTGCCAAAAGCGGTTATCGGTACGGCGGCACCCTGGTGCAGAATACCCAGATTTCCGGCGGGCTGGAGAGTATGAACGTCTGGTACAAGCCGGTTGAGTAAGATTCGAGTGTTCAGGCTGTTTTGCTCTGCAGCAGCTTGTTCCAGGTGTTGCGCTCAAGAAAAGACCCGATGACATTCTCCTCCATGGTTTGAAACATGGACCAGGGGATCGACATGCTCATGACATTTTCGCCGAAGTGATTGCGCAGGTAGAGGCGCGCCGACAAATCCATCAGGCCGGCTACCGCTTTGGGGCGGTCTTTTTCCTCTTCATCATAAGCATAGAGGCCGACCGCCTGACAACCGGCAGCAAAGGGGAAGATGACATTGTCATTGCCTTCAAAGCTGTAGTTGGCCAGCACACCAAGGGCAGAAAACCGGTCGGGATCACAGAAGAACACCACAACAATCGGTTCCTCCTGCTGCGGATCGATCTCACTTAGGGGTTTGAATACGACATATTGGGTGGGAATATCACGCATCGGCAGATCATCGATAAAATCTCGCACTGCCTCCGGGTTTTTCAGATAACGTTCCCCCTGCAGGTACTCCTCGATAAAATGTTCATCAGTAAAAGCCTTGAGCGCCCTGGCGACCTCTTCCCCGTCGGGGTGGCCGGCGTTGCCGGAGGAAAGGAAGCGGCAGAATCCTTCTGTCCCGCCGGGGAAATTACGATACTGGTCGCCGAAGCCAAAGCCGGTGCCGCCGCCGAAACAGCCGAAAGCATCGCGACTGCAGGCGGTAACCTTTCCCTTGGCCGCTGCCGCCGTCAGCCACAGGCTGCAGCTCCAGGATTTATCCTTGAACATTTGCGCTCCTTCGGGTTTTTCATCGCTCCAGAGGATGGCAACCGGCTGGTGGGGAAGGGAGATCGCTGTGGCAATCTGACTGTTCATGATAGACTCCTGTCGGCAAAGGGATTACAAAAAAAGCGTATCTGTTCAGCTATGCCCTTGCGCAGGGTCGGGGCGCCTGTGACAAGAGTGTTTGTCGCCATGGATGGCGACAACAAGCGGTCATGGATGACCCAACGGGAAACAATCGCGTCCCTTGACATAGGACCCCCGATCCGGTGCTGAACAGATACAAAAAGCATACATGAATTGGCCATTATATTGATGTTGCAGGTATCTGTCGAGTCTGTTAAAGATGCTCAAGCCTTAGGCTGTCATTAAAGATATTTTGCATGAATCTGTGTCCAATAACTGCCGGAGTAGCTCATGAATCGATCCTTTCCCCATTTTTTCCTGATGCTGCTGTTCGCTATCCTGACGCCGTTCATGGTTCTGGCGCAAAGAGACATTCCATCTCCACAACCGGGTCTGTGGATGATTGAGTCAACAACGACAATAAATGATGTAAACATGCAGGATGCCTTGCGTGCTGCACAGCAGCAGATGCTGGAAGAGTTGCCGCCGGAATACCGGGCAGCGGTGGAGGCGGCATGGGGGACGATGGCGGACATTCATCGGGATTATCAGTGCATCAGTGCCGACGATATAGCGATTATTACCGATCCGCACGCCTATTTGCAGCGTGTCAATGAGGAAATGCCGGAGTGCCGTTTTGAAATAGTGCGCACGGATGGTTCTATGGTGCGTCTTAACGGGCGTTGTGATGACGCAGAGGGATTCAGTGGTGATTTTGATGGGGAGTTGCGGATCCTCAGTGCAGAGCACATGCGTTCGGTGTTTGTCGGCAAAGGTCGCTATCTTGAAAATGTTGACCTGCCAGGGATTGAATTGCCGGAAGATGGCCGGGTTGAAATGCGCATGGCAGAAACATCGCATTGGATTTCTGCCGATTGTGATGCGCTACCGGTACCTTAGTATATCGCCGAAAACTGTTGCAGATGAGTTTCGATGACAAGGCCACCCACTGGGATGCCGACCCGAAAAAGGTAGATCGGTCCAACATTGTAGCTGCCGCTATCCTTCAGGATGGAGATAGATAAAAAGGGCGCCCCATGTCGAGGCGCCCTTTCTTGTTGGTCAGTGTATATTCTGCCGGCCGATCAGCCACCGCCGTAGGAATGCAGACCGGACAGTACCAGGTTGACTCCCAGATAGCAGAATACGGTGGCGCCAAAGCCGAAGATCGACAACCAGGCCGCTTTGCGGCCGGCCCAGCCGCGGGTAAAACGGGCATGGAGAAAGGCTGCATAGATAAACCAGACGATCAGGCTCCAGGTCTCCTTCGGGTCCCAGCTCCAGTAGGTTCCCCAGGCATAATAAGCCCAGGCGGCGCCGGTGATGATGCCGAGGGTCAGCATTGGAAAGCCAATCATAATGGCTTTGTAGTTAATGTCGTCCAGCACCCTGGTGGGTGGGAACATGCCAAGAACACCACCCATGGGATCAGGCCCCTGATGTTTCTCTTCCTTGCCGATTTTCAGCAGGTACATGATCGAGATACCAAAAGCGATGGCAAAACCGGCATAACCGATAAAGCAGGTGATAACGTGATAGGTCAGCCAATTGCTCTGCAGTGCCGGTACCAGCGGATCAATCGATTTGTTCAGGCTCATCTGTCCCCAGAGCATGGAAAACAGGGCGATGGGCAGAACAAAGGCGCCAACGGCGCGGTGTTTTTTAAAATACTTCAATTCCATGATCAGATAGACGCCTACGATCGACCAGGCAAAAAAGACCACTGACTCATAGAGGTTGGTTAAGGGTGCACGTCCATGCTCGCTGCCAAGAATCGCGTAGGATTCGTACCAGCGCATTCCCAGCGCAGCGGTCTGGATGATAAAGCCGGCCAGCGCCGCCAGGGTTGCTGTGGTTGCGACCTTGTTGCTTTTGGTGGCAATAAAAGCGATATACAGAACCATTGAGGAAAAATACGCGATGGTCGTCAAATTAAAGAGCAGTCCACTATTCATAGGTTATCCCTCCTTCGTAGGGGATTCGTTTTTAACGGCAATTTCAACTTTTTGCATCAGATCATCAAAAGCCAGGGCAAATCCCGGCTGATTACGATGGGCGTTGCCGGCCAATTGAACCTTGGTGGTGTTGCCGTCCTGTTCAATGCAGGCCCAGATTCGCTTGTGGGACATAAAGAAGGCAATAAAAGGACCAATGATCATCAAAATACAGCCGGCCCAGACAATATTAACACCGGGGTCTTTAGCCACCTGCAGGCCGGTGAAGTAGGGTTGATTGAAGCCGAGCATGGCAAAGCTGAAATTATCACCGCGCCGGACATCAAATTCTGGAAAGTTTTGCCAGACGACGATTGGATTCTGGCGCGCTCCATCCGGGTTGATGACATGCAGACGCATAGCCGGGCCGAAATTACGGTCATCGTCAGTATAGTCAGTGACAATAGCACTAAAGCCGTCAGGTAGTTGAACGCGATTATTCAGAGGAGCGCTAAATTCACGAATTTCACCGCTTCGGTTGTCGGTTACGTTAAATGTGATGATCGCGTCTCCGGCCGGGCCGTAGCTTGACTGATAGAAGATAATGCCATCGAAAAACAGCGGATCGTTGACGACAATTCTTTTTTCGTAGACCTCGATACCATCTCGTAGCACAACCAGATCACTGGCATATTCCATTGGACGTCTGGTGTTGGGGTAGAATTTGACATCAAAATTGTCGCAACGTACCTCAAAGCCGAGATCAATGTTTCGGCTGCCGTCACGGGTGGTGACGTGGGTAATTGAGCCCCCTTCAGGGATGGTGACGTAGGCTTTAAAACCAAACAGATTGCCGATGATGGCACCGACCATCACGATAATGATGGAAATGTGGGTCATGTAGGAACCCAGGCGGGAGTAGATTCCTTTTTGGGCAAACAGGTAGATTTTGCCGTCAGCATCAGTACGGAACGCTTTGGCAAAATTTTTGTCGAGGGTATTTTTGACGCGATCAAGGACAACTTCCGGGCTTTCTTTAATACTGATTTCCAGCTTGTTGCTGGAATTTTTCAACAGTCCGGGGGTGGCAATACGGGCCGGCTCCTTAAAGAACTTCCAGGTGCGGGGAAAATGTTTGATCGAGCAGCAGATAAGGTTAACGCAGAACAGCGCCAGCAAAGCAATAAACCAGGTGGAACTGTACATCTCCGTGAATTGAAGTCTGGTGAAGAGTTCATAGTTTGATTGGCCATAAAGGCGGATGTATTCCGCCGCAGAGGAATTCTGCGGAATAATCGTGCCAATAATTGAGGTTACCGACAGCAGTAGCAGCAGGATAATGGTCAGCTTCAGGGAGCAGAAAAAATCCCATATGCGATCGGTGAAGTCCTGTTTTTTTTCTGTTTCAGTCAAGGTAAATATCTCCCGTTGCAGATTGTCTGCACAATGCAGACAGATTGGGTCATTAGTAATCAACAAGTGAAGTTGTTTATCGTGGTGCGTGCCGGGATAATCTCAATGCAGCAGGACAGTTGTGCGTAAAAACGCTAAAGCATGGCGTGGGGCAAACGAACTGATGGGTTCTTGCCGTGCAATGAGGGAGGGGGCAGCATGCTCCTGTAGATCAGGTGCAGCTTTGGGTTGCGGAACTTGCTGGCGTGATTCAAGGATCAGTGGAAGCAGATCTTTGATCTGATTGGCGTATTCCGGGCTGCCGAAGTGGCGTACCGGCGATGAGTTGCGATGGCAGGCAGCACTGTCGCAGCAGGGGGCAGCGACAGTGAGGTCGATTTGAAAGTGGCAGGCGTTGACCTGGATTTTCGTTGTGGAGTGTTCCGTTCCCAGCGCAGAGGAGCACCCCATGGCTGATTGTAGACCAAACAGCAGCAGGAGCAACAGGGCTGGTAACAGGGAACGCAGAAGTTTTGTCATTATCGAGTGAGCCACCTTGGTAATGTGTGACGCTTGTGTTCTGTTGGCTCTGAAGATTGACTTGAGCCGCGGTACTATAGCCTGTGAACTGATTGTAAGGCAAGAAAAATAGCCTGAAAGTCAGGCGCTCGCCGGTGACAGTGTCGGTGAATGGCGTCGCTGGTAACGGAAAATCCTCTTTTACAGTTTTTTACAGTCCGACTTCCTTCAATTTTTTCAACAGATCTTTCTGTTCCGTGCTGAGGCTTTTAGGAACAGCGACTTCGATGATGGCGTAAAGATCGCCGGCTTCCCGTTTGCCGGAAGCGGCGACACCAAAGCCGCGTAACCGGATCTTCTGGCCAGGTTGCATGCCGGCTGGGACCTTAACGCGCTTCGGGGTGACCAGCGTCGGCACTTCGATCGTCGTACCGAGGCAGATGCCACTGAAGGGGATTTCCGCCCTGACCAGCAGATCGCTTCCTTCGCGGCTGAAAACCGGATCGGGTTCGATGTCTATATGTAGATACAGGTCACCAGCCGTTCCCCCAGCCGGGTTGATGCCGCCCTTGCCGGCAACCCGGAGCTTTGCTCCTTGCTCGATGCCGGGAGGAATCTTGACCTTGATCTGTTCCACTTTGCCGTCACTGCGGTAATCGATCCGTCGTTCGCCGCCTTGAACCGCCAGACGAAAAGGGATGCTGAGCTGCATGGAGTAATCCTGACCGCGTGGGGGTGGTCGGCGGGTCTGCGTGCGTCCACCAAAGAGTTGGCTGAACAGATCGTCGCCACCAAAGTTGCCGAAGATGTCCCCCATGTTGACATTGCGGAAGATATCTTCCTGGGAGAAACGCTGGTGAAAACCGGCAGCACCGAATTGATCGTACTGGCGTTTTTTTTCCGGGTCTGAGAGCACCGCATATGCCTCTGTCAGCTGTTTGAACTGATCCTCAGCGTCCTTGTCGCCGGGGTTTTTGTCAGGATGATACTTCTGCGCGAGTTTACGATAGGCTTTTTTTAGCGTGGCGGCATCGGCGCTGCGTTCGACGCCGAGTACAGAGTAATAATCTTTAGCCATGGTGCTGAACTCCTCTTTCATCCAGGTTGGCAATGCTCCATAGTAGGAGCAGTTTTTCAGCAGGTCAAGCGCCTTGCAGGTGTTGTGTCGCAGGTTGCTTGACCTGCCCGGTGTGAACCGCTAGGATACCGAAAAAATTTCATTAATCCGAACTTTTAGAGGGGCTGTCATGACTCGAATCGCAATCATAGGTGCAGGAATTTCCGGATTGGCGGCAGCCAGTGCTATTGAAGACCATGCCCGCCAGGCCGGGCTTGATCTGGCCACCCTGATCATTGAAAAACAGGAACGCGTCGGCGGCAAAATCTGGTCGATCAAGGAAGAAGGCTATCTGTGTGAATGGGGGCCCAACGGCTTTCTCGACAACAAACCCATGACCCTTGACTTTTGTCAGCGGCTGCAGATTGATGAACGTTTGCTGCGTTCCGATGACAACGCCCGCAAACGTTATATCTATGCTGATAAGGTGCTGCACCGCCTGCCCGAGAATGGCCCATCCTTTCTGTCTTCCAAGTTGATTTCCTGGCCGGGAAAACTGCGGCTGGCTGGTGAATTGCTGGTTCCCAGGCGGACTGACCCCAGTGATGAAACCCTCGCCGAGTTCGGTCGCCGGCGGTTGGGCAGGGAAGCTCTGGATAAACTGATTTCACCTATGGTGTCCGGTATTTTTGCCGGTGATCCGGAAACCATGAGTTTGAAAAGTTGTTTTCCTCGGATTTATGAGTTGGAACAGGAATACGGCGGGCTGCTCAAGGCAATGGTGCGTCTGGCACGAAAAAAACGTGCCGACGTCAAGGCCGGCAAAGCGGTTGCCAGTGCTGCTGGGCCCGGCGGGATTCTGACCTCCTTTGTTGACGGCATTCAGGAGTTGACGACGGCCGCTGCAGCTGCTCTCCAGGGGGAGCTGATCAGCGGTCAGGAAGTGGTCCGCATCGCTGCAATTTCTGGTGGCTATAGTGTGCATCTGGCCGATGGACGTCAGCTGGACGCTGATCTGGTAGTCACTGCCTCTCCTTCCTATGCCGTAGCGACGATGATCGATGGGCTGAATCCGCAAGCGGCAAAGCTGCTGCGTGAGATTCCCTACGCGCCCATGAATGTGATCTGTTTTGGCTATGAACGTGAACGGATCGCGCGCAATCTGGATGGTTTTGGCTATCTGATCCCCCGTGCGGAAGGCTGCCATACATTAGGCACCCTCTGGGATTCGAGCATCTTTCCCAATCGGGCTCCGGAAGGCAAAGTGCTGTTGCGTTCAATGATGGGGGGAGCGACCAATGTCGCAGCGATTGATCTTGCCGATGAAGAGGTGATCGCGCGGACCAGGGCCGATTTGCGCCAGATTATGGGAATTACCGATGCGCCCGACTTTGCCCGGGTGTTTCGTCATTCGCGTGCCATTCCTCAATACACCCGCGGCCATGGCGCCAGATTGCAGGCCCTCGATGATGCCCTGGCAACAACACCGGGATTGTTGCTGACCGGAAATGCTTTTTACGGGGTGGGGCTGAATGATTGCGTCAATGCCGCCAATCGGGTGGCCGAACGGGTGGTCAAGCAGTTGGTCAGGCAGTAGTGTCGCAGAGTGTAGAGAAGATGGCAACCTGTTCAAGGTTAACCGTGCTGCTGATGTTGTTGCGCCGCAGAATCGAGATGATGACCCTGCGCCCAGAAATGCAGCTGAATAGTTACAAATTCACAAATCTATTGGCGATCTGCGGAGCACAACGAACATGACGACTGTCAAAGAGGGGTTTGAACGCGATCTTGCCCGGGTCAGCTGGCGTGAGTTGCGCATCCATCTGCGTCGTGATGCGCTGGTGACCGTCGCCGGCGCGCTTGATCTGGTAACGGTAGCCACTGCTGTCGCTGTTGATGATAGGGCACAGGTGGAGGCGTGGATAGCCACCGGCCAGTTGACCAAGCCGACCGCCACCGAGCTGGAAGAGTGGGAAAGATCCCTGGAGAAGCCCTTTTTGATGTTAATTGTCCAGCCTTATATTCTGATTCAGGCAGGATGATCATGCTTACTGATTTTTTTGCCGGCCTGCGCGCCTATCGTGCCGCCGGGGTATTTAACCCCTGGGGGCAGAGGGATCAATATCACGATGCTGACGATCAGGGGGCGTTGATCCGCTGCGAACAACTGACCTGCTATCTGCAGGAACGTATCGGCCGTGCAGATACGTTGTTGTGTGCTGAAGCCATCGGTTATCAGGGAGGACATTTCAGCGGTATCCCGATGACATCGGAACGCTTGTTGCTTGGGGGTCTGGTTCATAAAGGGCTGAAGCCCGAGATGGTCTTCAAGGGCCTGCTGCCGCGGCGCACCAGTTCGCCGGCGGTACGGCCTCACGGATTTACCGAGCCAACCGCAACCATTGTCTGGGGATTTTTTGTACAGCAGGGGATTGATCCCTATCGGGTGGTTTTATGGAACGCTTTTCCCTGGCACCCATACCGTTCTGATAGAGGGTTGCTCAGCAACCGTACCCCGGATCCGCCGGAACTTAAGGAGGGCCACCGGGTTTTGTTGCAACTGCTGGAGCTCGGGCAGTTCCGCCGAGTTATCGCAGTTGGCGAAAAATCTGCCTTACAGTTGTCCCAGCTGGATATTACGGCAATCAAGGTGCGCCATCCGGCCAATGGTGGGGCGGGAAGGTTCAGAGAACAGTTGCATCGGGCCTTAGGCTGACCCTTCCTCTTTTACCCAAAAGCAGCTGGATTCTGTCTTCTGAATTCCACTATCCCGCTACTTGCGGCGGGATAGTTATTCTGCGGTCGATCAGTAAAGGAACTGCCCCATGTCCATTGCAATTATTGAGCAACAGATCGGTCGTTTTCTTGCCAACGAAGCACCGGAGGTTCTTGCCATTAAAGGGGGATGGGGGGTGGGTAAAACCTACGCCTGGAATGCCTACCTGCATGCTGCCAAGAATCGACGACGCATCGCGTTGAACGACTATTCGTACGTTTCGCTTTTCGGTATCAATTCCCTGCAGGAACTTAAAAACAGCATCTTTGAAAATATGATGTCGCGTCAGTACATCGGCCGCCGTCCTTCGGTGGAGAGCTTTCGTACCAATATGAACCGCTTGCTGCGGACCACCGGCAAAAAACAATTTGCCTTTTTTTCGGTTGAAAAGGCGGCAGAATTTAGCGATGCCCCGTTTGAGTCCCTGGCTTTTCTGTCCCTGGAAAAAACCCTGATCTGCCTTGACGATTTTGAACGTAAAGGTAAAGGAGTAGAGGCCCAGGATATTCTTGGCTTGATAACCATCCTGAAAGAGCAGAAAAAATGCAAAGTGGTGCTGATTCTCAATGACGAAAGCCTTGGCGGCGATTCCCACATTGACTACAACCGCCTGCGTGAGAAGGTGATCGACAGTGAGCTGCGTTTTGCTCCGAGCGCCAGGGATTGTGTCGCCATTTCGTTACGTAACGATACTCTGGGAAAGATTCTCGGCGCGGCGGCCATCCAGCTGCAGATCAACAATATCCGTATCATCAAAAAAACCGAAGCTCTGGCTGCCTTGCTGGTACCGCTACTCAAAAACTATGACCCGCAGGTATTAGAACGAGCGATTCGGACTCTCACTCTGCTCGCCTGGTGCTATTACAGCCGCTCGGCGGAGGCCCCTGAGTACGCCTTTGTCATGAATCGTATCGCCTCCTTTGGTAATCTTGACAGCGAGGAAAAGCTGACGACCCAGCAGCAGCAGTGGTGTGCCATTCTGCGCGGCTACGACAATTTCTGCCTGGATGACTTTGGCCGTCAGATTGGTCGTCTGGTAGAAAATGGCTACCTCGATGAAGAGCGCATGGGTGAGGTGGCTGAAGACTATGACGAGCAGATACGTGCAGCGCGCTCGGAAAAGTCGTTCCAGGAGGCCTGGCGCAAGTTTTACAACTCGTTTGATGATAACGCCGCTGATGTCATTAATTGCCTGTCGGAGAGTTTTCGCGACAACGCCCGCCACATCAGCCCTGTCAACCTTGATAGTAGCGTGTGTTTGTTGCGCTATCTGGGTAAAGACAAGTTAGCCACGCGGATCATCGATCTATACATAGAAAAGCGCAAAGGTGAAAAAAGCCTTTTTGCCGTTGAGCCCGCTGTCGAGGCGGAAGAAATTCGCGATAGCGAGGTGATTGAAAAGTTCCGCCAAATTCATCATGCGCTGCGCGAAGAACTGACCTTGCGACAGATTTGCGAGCGTCTGCATGAAGAAGGGGATCACAGCGATGAGGAATATCAGCTCGCCCAGGCGTCGGTAAGCGATTTTATCATCTTGTTCAAGGGATTATGTGGCGATGATTTATCGCGCCATATTGACCTGTGTCTGAGTTACGGTCGTTTAGGCGGGATCAGTGATCAGCAGCGTCTGATTGCTGAAAAGGCTACCGCCGCCTTGCAGCAGATCGGCAGCGAGAGCCGCTTAAATGCCAGTCGGGTGCGACGCTTTGGGGTGTCGCTCTGATTTTAATGGTTTTTGGCAATATGGCTCATCACTGCAGCAAAAAAGCTCCCGCCATCAAGGCAGGAGCTTTTTTGTAGACTAGCCGCAGAGAGGATCAATTACAGGGCTTTTTTGATCAGACTTTCAATTTGATTTTTGGGAACGGCGCCAACCAGTTGGTCGACGACCTTGCCCTGATGAAAGAGGATCATTGTCGGGATGCCGCGGACACCATACTGGCCGGGTGTTGCCGGATTGTCGTCGACGTTGACCTTGCCGATCGTGACTTTGCCGTCATATTCATCTGCCAGTTGATCCAGCACCGGGGCAATCGCTTTGCAGGGGGCGCACCAGCTTGCCCAGAAATCGACAAGAATCGGGCTGTCTGATTTCAGTACGGTGGTATCGAACTGGTCGTCGGTTATTTCGAGAATCTTATCGCTTGCCATCAGTTTCTCCTTATTCTTGATTCGAATGCTCAAAAAAGGGGTGGTCAATTCATTCAAAAGTAAATATATAGTAACTCCGTTAAAAAATCAAAGATGTAAAAGGAACTGAGGAACTGATGTGAGGCTTGACACTCATCAGGTGCCTGCCTATGATGCCGGGTTGACCCGTTGTGCCGGTCATATCTTTACTGGCAGAGGTTTTATGAATTCTCATATGGTACAATCCGCTGGTCTGCACCGGGAGCTCATCCAGCGCTTTTGTGACACCCAGCAGATGGAGATTGAGCGCCTGGCAAGGCGGATGGCGAACCTTTTTACCGATGGTGGGCAGCTGTTGACGGTCGGTGTTGGTGTCCTCCATCCGGTAGCCCAGCTGGTGACTACGGTCTTTACCTACCGCCTCGATTTTGATCGGCCGGCGTTGCCGGCTATCTGCCTGGGAAGTGATAGTGCCCTGGCGGCGGCAATGGCTTCCGCCGGTAACTACGAGCAGTTGTTTCTGCGTCATTATCGCGCACTGAACGGCGACAAGCAGCTGCTGTTGCTCTTCAACAACGGTTCCGCGAATTCATCCCTGGAACGCTTGCGTGATGAAATGCTGGAGAATGATCAGAGTATTGCTTTATTCTCTGGTGCCGGCACGAAGGATCCACTCTATTGTGATGAACTCGAATGGTGTCTGGATCTGGCAACAGGCTTGCTTGCGCGGCAGATAGAATTGATGCAGTTTGCTGGTCATGTGCTGTGCGGACTGGTGGAAGCGGAGCTATTTCAATGTTGAATTGTTTGCCCGGCTTTGCTACCTCAATGTCCTTTTGTCGATTGTCATTGTCTGTGCAGAAAGGGAAACCATGGAACCAGTGACTCTGCTTTTTGCCTTAACGACAACACTCTATCTGGTGGCCAGTTTGCTCTACCTGACAGCTATGATCGGCAAACGCGAGAATGCCGGTCGCCTGGGGCGCTGGGTGTTGCTGGTAGGGGTTGTTGCTCATGCTGCCGTTTTTGCTGTGCGTCATTCCATGGTTTCCGGCACGCCGGTGACCAGCCTGCACGAATCCCTGTCATTTTTTGCCTGGTGTCTGGTGTTGTTGTTTTTGTTGCTGGACCTGCGTTTCCGTCTGTCGGTTATGGGCGCCTTCGCCGCCCCGTCTGCCCTGTGTCTGATGATTTTCAGCGCCCTGAGCCCTGATGTGGTAGTTCCCCTCAATCCGGTGTTGCGTAGTTGGCTGTTCCCGTTACATATCAGCTTTGCTTTTTTGGGGAATGCCGCCTTCGCCCTTTCCTTTGGTGCCGGGGTAATGTATCTGATCCAGGATCGGATGCTTAAAAGTAAGCGGTTTAATCGTTTATACCGCATGTTGCCGTCTATCAATGTGCTGGATCAGGTCAACTACACTTGTCTGAGTGTCGGTTTTCCGTTTATGACCCTGGGAATTATTACCGGTGCCGTCTGGGCCAATCTGGCCTGGGGGGGGTACTGGAGTTGGGATCCGAAAGAAACCTGGGCGCTGATCACCTGGTTTTTGTATGCCGGTTTGCTGCACGGCCGCTTGACGGTTGGTTGGCGCGGACGGCGCGCTGCGTTTTTCTCGATTGTTGCCTTTATGTTTCTGCTCTTTACTTTCCTTGGGGTGAGTTTGCTGTTTAATGGCTATCACACCTTTGAAGTCTTTAGCATGCCATGACAGATTGCCTTGGATTGTTATTATGAATATTGTTGTCGTCGGACTCAGTCATAAAACAGCTCCAGTCGAGATTCGCGAGAAGGTGGCGTTTGAAGCGGATGCCCTCGAAGACCGGCTCGCTCAGCTTCTTGCTCTGCCGTACGTGTCGGAAGCAATGATTGTTTCGACGTGTAACCGGGTGGAGCTCTATGCCGCGACCATGCGCCCGGAGCAGGTCTGTGTCGAACTCCAGCGCTTTATGGCCGAGAGTCATGGCTTAACGCCAGCGGTGCTCAATCCACATCTCTATTCCTACGCCTGTCAGGACGCAGTGCGCCATGTTTTTCGGGTAACCGCCAGTCTCGACTCCATGGTGGTTGGTGAACCGCAGATCTTAGGTCAGATAAAAACCGCTTATGGTCATGCCTGTGACTGCAAGAGCGCCGGCCTGGTGCTTAATCGTTTCATGCACAAGGCATTTTCGGCGGCCAAGCGCGTGCGTACCGAAACTGCCATTGCCAGCAGCGCTGTGTCCGTGTCCTATGCTGCGGTGGAATTGGCGCGCAAAATTTTTGAATCCCTTGAAAACAAGACGGTCATGTTGGTTGGTGCCGGTGAGATGTGTGAACTGGCCGCCAAACATTTTGTGCGTTACGGCGTATCAAAGGTGCTGGTGACCAATCGTACCTACAGCCGCGCTGAAACTCTGGCTGAGAGCTTTGGCGGGGTCGCCGTCAATTTTGCCAACTTCCGTGAACAGCTTCATCGGGTTGATATCCTCTTGTCATCAACGGGATCCCCCGATTATGTCATCCATGCTGCGGACATTAAGGCTGCCTGTAAACTGCGCCGCTATGAGCCGATGTTCCTGATTGATATTGCCGTGCCGCGTGACATCGACCCGGCCGTCGGCAAGATTGACAGCGTCTATCTTTATGATGTTGACGATCTGCAGGGGGTGGTCCAGGCGAACCTCAAGGAGCGTGAAAAGGAAGCGATCAAGGCCGAGGAGATTATTGATCAGGAGGTCCTTCGCTTCCACGAATGGCTGGCTAATCTGACCATCAGGCCCACCATTGTCGCCTTGCGTAAACAACTCGAAGGGGTGCGCCAAAAAGAGTTGCAGCGCACCCTGTCCAGTCTCGGTAATCTTGACGACCATGAGCGCAAGATGCTTGACGCCATGACCAGTGCTATCGTCAACAAAATTCTTCATCATCCAACCCGCCTGCTCAAGCAACTCAACTGCGACGATGACAAGCTACGTTATCTTGACGCGGTGCAGATGTTATTTGACCTTTCCATTCAACCCCCGTCTGACGACATGGCAGAATTGCCTGAAGATTAGTCCTTTAGAGAAGGAGACATCATGTCCAACCGCACACTACGCATCGGTACCCGCGCCAGCGCCCTGGCTTTGTGGCAGGCTAATTGGGTCAAGGCCGAACTTGAGCAACGCTATCCGGATATGGAAGTGACCCTGACCAAGATCAAGACGCAAGGTGACAAAATTCTCGATGTTCCCCTTGCCCAGGTTGGCGGCAAAGGATTGTTCGTTAAAGAAATCCAGGAGGCGATGCTGCGTAACGAGATCGATATCGCCGTGCATTCCATGAAGGATGTTCCCACCGTGTTTCCACCAGGAACCGGGTTGCGGTGTATCACTGCACGTGAGGATCCGCGTGACATTCTGGTGTTACCCGCCGGGCGGCTCTCGCTTGAAGATATCCCGCAGCATGGGCGCATTGGTACCTCCTCATTACGGCGTAAGGCACAATTGCTGCACCTGCGCCCCGATCTGCAGATGATCGACGTGCGTGGCAATGTCGAAACACGCATTCGTAAACTTGTTGACGAAAATCTTGATGCGGTTGTGCTGGCCGCCGCCGGCATGAAGCGTCTCGGTTTTGCCGAGCAGATCGGTTGTTATCTTGAGCCCGATATGTGCTTGCCGGCCATCGGCCAGGGCGCCCTGGGGCTTGAAAGCCGGCTTGATGATGAGCGCACCAACGCGCTGATCGATTTTTTCAACCATGCTGAAACCGCTTGTGCCGTCAGCGCTGAACGTGCGGTGCTGGCGACCCTCGAAGGTGGCTGTCAGGTGCCGATTGCCGCTTTTGGCGAGGTGAAGAATGGGCAACTCATGTTGACCGCCCTGGTGGCCGATGTGGAAGGGAAGACCCTGCTCAAACGTTCCACCAGCGTAACCACGGACCAGGCCCATGCTGCTGGTGTAGCGCTGGCAAAAGAGCTGCTGGAAGATGGAGCTGCGGCGATCCTTAACGAAGTGTATGGCTGTCGTACTTTCCCGGAAGCGGATCACTGACATGATCCAACCGCTCCAACCACCCTTGAGCGGCCGGTGTTTTCTGGTAACGCGACCGGCGGCGCAGGCCGCACCCTTTGTTGCTCAGGTCAATGCTCTGGGCGGTGAAGCGATCTGCATCCCGACGATCGAGATTGTGCCACCCGCCAGCTACAAGGACCTGGATGTGGCGGTGATTGATCTGGACACGTACCAGATTGTCATTTTAACCTCGGTCAATGCGGTGCAGGCACTGTTTGCGCGTATGCTTGAAAATAATCAGTATTTCGGCCTGCTGCGCCGGTTGGAGCTGGTTGTTGTCGGACCAAAAACCGCTGAAGCCCTGGAGCAATACAAACTGCGGCCGACCCTGATGGCGGCCGATCATCGTGCTGAAGGGATTCTGGCGGAGCTGCTGGCGCGCGGCGTCGCGGGGAAGAGGATATTTTATCCGCGCGCTGCTGCGGCACGCCCGCTGCTGGCCAGAGAGTTGCGCGCGGCCGGGGCGACGGTGATTGATCCGGTCGCCTACGAGACGGTCATCCCTCAGGAGAATGCCGAGAAAATTCGTACCCTGCTTGAAGAAGGTGGTCTTGACGCCATCTGCTTCAGCTCATCATCAACCTTCCGCCATCTGCAGCAGATGCTCGGCGCAGATCTGGCGCGGCTCAAAGGCACAACGGCTTTTTTTTCCATCGGCCCACAAACATCGAAAACCATTCGTGAAGCGGGTTTTGAGGTTGATCTGGAACCCGAGACCTGGACGATGACGGCGTTGTTGCAGGGGATGGTGAATTATTATCGTTAGGACGTATATTGGTTACAACCGGATCGGGGATGCTATGCCAAGGGACGCTTTCCGTCATCCCTGACCGCTTGTCTGTCGCCGTCCATGGCGACAGACACCCTTGTCACAGGATCCCCGATCCGGTTGTACGGATGGGGCTGAATGGGAATGTTAAAGTTTGACTTTTACGACATCTACAGGAGTGACCTATGAATTTCCCTGATTATCGTCCTCGTCGTCTGCGCCGCAACGCCACGTTACGGCGCATGGTACGTGAAACCCACCTGCGTGTTGATGATCTGATCTACCCCATGTTCAGTGCCTTTGGCAGCAACATCAAAAAAGAGATCAGTTCGATGCCGGGAATCTATCAGCAGTCCATCGAGCATATTGTTGCTGAAGCCAAAGAAGTTCGTGATCTGGGGATTCCGGCGGTCATCCTCTTCGGCATACCGGAAACCAAGGATGCCGTCGGCAGCGATGCCTACAACGATACCGGTATTATTCAGAATACCATCCGTGCCATCAAGGCTGAAGTGCCGGGACTGCTGGTGATTACCGATGTCTGCCTGTGCGAATATACCGATCACGGCCACTGTGGGGTGATCAAGGACGGCGATGTTGATAATGACGCCACCCTGGAGTTGCTGGCCAAGGAGGCGCTGTCCCACGCCGAGGCCGGTGCCGACATCGTTGCTCCCTCTGACATGATGGATGGGCGCATCGCAGCAATCAGGATGATCCTCGATGACCACGGCTACGATCATATCCCGATCATGAGCTACGCGGTCAAATATGCCAGCAGCTACTACGGGCCGTTTCGCGAAGCGGCGGAAAGCACCCCAGGCTTTGGTGACCGACGCAGCTACCAGATGGATCCCGCCAATCGTCTGGAAGCCCTACGTGAAGCTGCCCAGGATGTTGCCGAGGCGGCGGACTTTCTTATGGTCAAGCCGGCCCTGGCCTATCTGGATATGCTGCGCGAACTGAAAAACAACTTTGATCTGCCCCTGGTCGCTTACAACGTGTCCGGTGAATACAGCATGGTCAAAGCAGCCGCCGCAAAGGGCTGGATTGACGGCGATGGGGTGATGATGGAAACCCTGCTGGGGATGAAACGCGCCGGTGCCGACCTGATTATCACCTACCATGCGAAAGAAGCGGCACGATTGCTGGCAAGGTAGCAAGCCCCGCTAAAGAATAATTTGTCAACGGGCTATCGTCGAACGGTGGCCCGTTGTTCTTTTTGCAAAACCGCCGATCAACTTCGGCATGAAAAGAACCTCTATGGAAGAATATCTTGTCGACCGTCTCGCTAATGGCATCCGTCTGGTCACGGTCCCCATGCCCCATCAGCACGCGGTGGAGCTGGTTTGTTATCTGGCCGTCGGCGGGCGCTGTGAGCTGTTGACCCATGCGGGGATTTCCCATTTTCTTGAACACATGCTGTTTCGCGGAACGGCCGAATTTGCCAACAGTACCGAGTTGGAACGTGCCTTTGAGGAAATTGGCGGGGCAGTGAATGCCTCAACCGATGTTGAAACCACCTGTTTTCACTCACGGGTTCATCCTGATTACCTTGATCGCGGCGTTGCCCTGTTTGCCTCCATGCTACGGCGCCCCTGTTTTAAAGAGATTGACACCGAGCGGAAGATTATTCTTGAGGAAGCGCGGGAAGATTTTAACGAATGTGGCGAGCAGGTCAACCTCGATAATCTGATGGTGGAACTGTTGTGGCCCGGGCATCCACTGGGGGCATCGTTGATCGGTTCTCCTGAAACCTTGAATGCCATCGGCCGGCAGCAGCTCGAAGCCTATTATCGCGATTGGTATCACCCGGCCAATCTGGTAATCTGTGCTTGTGGTGCGGTCGACCCTGCGGTGTTGCGGCTGGCCGCTGAACGTGAATTTGGCGATTGGCAGGAGCGCCCACTTCTTGGCGTGCTCCCGGTAAAGGACTCGCAGCAGTGGGTGCCACGCAGTCACTGGGTGCAGGATTCCGATTCCCAGGTCAGTTTTCAGCTGGCTTTTCGTCTGCCCGGACGTGGTGATGAGCGCACCATGGCGATCCGTCTGCTGCGCCGGATTCTCGGGTGGGGAGCGGGTGCGCGTCTGCCGTTGCGCCTGCGCGAAGAGTTGGGATTGACCTATTCGGTGGATGTCAGTTGTTTGTTGCTGGACGATACCGGTTATCTGGCCATCGATACGGCGGTTGCTCCTGACAACCTGTCTGCGGCCGTCGCAGAGGTGCTGGACATATTGCAGCGCCTGCGCGATGAGCCCCTCAGCAGTACCGAGCTTGCGGCGGCAGTTAAAACCTATCTGTTTGACCTCGACTTTTCCCGCGATCAGAGTGAGTCGCTGACGGTACGTTACGGCTGGGGGCTGCAGGCCGGCTATCTGCGCACCCTGGAGCAGGATCGCGAGGAATTGTTGAGCATGAGCCCGGAGTATTTGCAGCAGGTGGTGCAACAGCTTCTGACTCCAACGACCATGAATCTGGCCGTAGTAGGACCTTGGGCCGAGAAGGATCGCCGCCAGGTTGAGCGCCTGCTCCATGCCGGTTGTTTGCGGTTTACCAGCGCAGTTTGACGGTTTTGTAAAAAAAATTTTTAAAGCGGTAGAAACGTTTCTTTTCGCTTTCATCCGCTGCTGACGGGTCGCAGGCCTGAAGCACCCGCGCCAGTTTTGGCATGTTGGTACCCCCCTCACTCCGTGCCTTTTCTACCACCCTCATGACCAGTTCGCGCGTGATCTCCTGTCGCGCATAGGGTTCATAGAGGACCGCCCAGAAGTCCCCTTCACGCCGTAGTATTTTCTGCAGGGTTTCTTCCGCCAGCTGTTCGGTCAACGCCTTGCTCTGATCCGCACTGTCGGCGCGACTGAAGGCCTGGGGTTGCAGGGCGTTGCTGATTTCTTCAGCGTCGATAACCTCTCCGCGGCGCAACAGCATGCCGCGCAACAGGATACTGCGCAGCTCACGGATGTTGCCGCTATAGTGGTGGCGACTCAGCAGGTTCTTGGCCTTCTGGCTGAGCACCGGTTGGGCGCTTTTATCGTCCTGTTTGTGATAGGCCTGATACAGGCGACCAAGCAGGTGGATGGCCAGGTCGGGGATGTCTTCGCGGCGTTGGTTGAGTGAGGGAACCTCGATAATCAACTCGGAGAGGCGGTGATAGAGGTCTTCACGGAAAACGCCATTGGCAATCAGCTGGCGCAGGTCACGATTGGTACCGGCGACCAGCAGCACCTGCGAGTGGCGGGTGATATTTTCGCCGAGACGGATAAATTCGCCACTGTCAAGAAAACGCAACAGCTGGACCTGGGTTTTTGGGTCAGCGTCACCGATCTCATCAAGAAAAACCACTCCGCCATGGGCTTCCTCAAGGATACCGCGCCGGTCATTATGGGCGCCGGTAAAAGCCCCACGTTTGTGACCAAACAACTCCGAGTAGGTGAGTTCACCACTGTAAGCGGCGATATTTGTCTTCTTCAAGGGGAGACTGCTGCGGGTGGGCAGCAACTGACGAAAGATGCGGTTGAGTTCGGTGTAGAAGTTGTTGAACAGAAACTCCTTGCCGGCACCGGTTTCGCCGGTGATCAGGATAGAGGGCAGGCCGAGAAATTCGCCTTGATCGGGCACTCCCTGCTTGTGCCACTGGACGATGCGCTCGCACAGGGGGGGGCTGATGCGCTGGATGGTGGTGATGATCTCCTGGGTTTTGCTGGAATTACCAATGATGTTACCAAGGCGATAAGAGGTGATTTTCGGGTCTTTGTAGCCGACATCCTGACGCAGACGGTCTATTTCGCTGGTGAGTTGATCGATTTTTTGCAGGATCGACAGATGGTGACCGATCATGCGCGCAATAATCTGCAGGATGCGCTGATGTTCGTCGGTGAAGTAGTGAGGGCGCAAACTGTCAAGACAGATAACCGCCAGAACCTCGTCATTATAAACCACCGGTACCGCGATTTCACTGCGAATAGCCTCGGTAACCGGGCGGTAGAACTTTTCTTCATCACTGCCTTCATGACAATCATCAAGAATCTGCGGGAGACGCAAGGCAGCGGCGAGGCCGGTCAGGCTGCGCTGTTCGGGGGGGAGTTCCTTGCCGCCGATGCGAATGGGAGGAATGTATTTTTTCAACCATTCCTTGTTTTTTGCACCGATCAGATTCCCCTGTTCGTCTTCCACCAATAGCCGGCGTTCCCCTTGAAATTCGCGCACCAGGGCGAGGCTACCGGTGTCAGCACCAATCAATTGGGTCGCCTTGGAAAGCACCCGATGTAGAAAGGGCCGCAGGCCATCGCTCGACTGTTGCAGCAGATCGCCGATTTCCGAGAGGATCTGAATCTCCAGGTGCTCATCGCCAATTTCCTGTACCACCCGCTGTGCCATTTCGGCGTGGGCATCAAGCAGATCACGCTCAAAAGAGCTGAACTGGTAGCGATCCTTGGTGTAGTAGTTGACCAGGCAGACAACCCGGCGGTTGTGTTTGTCGTAGCGCGGAACAATGTAGAGAGACTTCAGACCCAGGTTTTCGGTCAGGTAGCGCTTCTGCAGCGTTTCAGCAGCCAGATCTTCGATATATAGCGGTGCCAGCAGGCTATCGTCGACAATGACTCCGGCGCGATCGATAAAACGCGAAATAAGGGATTCTCCCGGAGCCAGGTTGATCAGTTTTTCCTCTTCATAAAGACGCCGCGCTTCGCGCTCCTTGGAGTAGGAGGCGAGGATTTCCATGGTGCGTTCACCGTCAATGCCTGATGCAATCGGGATAAGTACCGAGGCCAGTGCCACCCGGTCGATCAGCTGTGCTGCCGATTTTACCATAAACAGTGCCGCTTCTCGTTTTTTGGCTTCGTCCACGCGCCGCGCAAGAAGCAGTTGCTGGTGATACTTGCGCGCGCGGTTCAGGCTTGGTGCTGCATCACTAAGCAGTTTGCGTAGTTGGCGCAACAGCGACTCCGGCGGAGGTTGTGGAGTGCCGCTGCGATCAAGGCTGACTACACCGATCGCACGGCCAAGATGCAGGATCGGTAGCAGGCAATAGGACTGCTGATAGGGTTCTTCCTCTGCTGTTGCTGCGGCCTTTGCGTGGCGTGTCAGGCTGGCGACAGACATTTCCCGTTTTTGCTGATATGCCTGGGGAATCGGGAAAAAACTGTCATTGATCGGGAAAGTGGCTGCGTTGATCCCATGCAGATCATCACTCTCGGCGGCGACACAGCTTAAGGAGCCCATGGTCAGGTCTTCAAGGTAGATGCGGCACTGCCCGCCGCCGGACAGTAGCTGCACTCCCTGACTGATGCGGCGTAAAATCTCGACCAGATTCTCTTTGCCGAATTCATCAAGGCTGCGGATGATCTGATCTATCTGTATTTGCACTGATGTGTTCATTGAGTTCCCCGAGGGAGTTGATTGTTACTTACGTGCAGGGTAATGGGATTGCCGGCGCCTGTCAAAAAAATGTAACTGTTCAGCACCGGATCTTCGGCTCCTATGTCAAGGGACGCGATTGTTTCCCGTTGGGTCATCCCTGACCGCTTGTTGTCGCCGTCCATGGCGACAAACACCTTTGCCCCAGGGGCCAAAGGCCCTGCGCAAGGATAGTGGTAAATAGTTACAAAAAAATATTACCGGCAGCAAAGTAACACCACTGGTATTGATTGCTTCATTATATTAGTTAATTAAAATTAGTTTTACATGAAAAAAATATAAAATAAGCTTTGGTTTCGACACCTTGCCAAGCACAGATGAGAGACAGATAAAGTTATGAGGTTTTTATTATGAGACTTTATCCCCGTGTCTCTGTGCCTAAATAGCTGAATGTTAAGAGTATTCCTTTTTTTTGTTCTTGCTAATCTTCAATAACTGATGAATAATGATCGAGTAAATACTGATGGCGTCGCAAAAAGTCCGCCCTACGGCGTTACGGCGTTTTTTCAGGACCTTGACATACTCTATGTATGCCTTCGCCCCTGAAAAACCACCAGGCCTTGTAGGACGAAATTTTTGCTTAGCCATCCTATGACTTTTTGCGAGTGCATCAATACTGATGTTTTCAAAAACCTATCTGTTCAGCACCGGGTTGGAAATCCTATGTCAAGGGATGCGATTGTTTCCCGTTGGGTCATCCCTGACCGCTTGTTGTCGCCGTCCATGGCGACAAACACCCTTGCCCCAGGATCCAAAGGCCCTGCGCAAGGATAGTGCTGAATAGTTACTCAAAAACAATATCAGGTTAGATGGCTAAGCAAAAAGCGCCACATGCAAGGCCGCCATGGTTGAACAATGAGGCGTACTAAACTGCGTCGCAGCAGTGAGACGATGGCGACGGTTTTCTGACCGGCGCAACAGTTGGTGAGTTTTTGCGACGCCATCAAATGTTCGGCTAATGTGCCAGGGATCTATATATGGGGCTCATTTCAATCAGCACAAAGGAACCGTTGCCGGAGCCACCGGTCAAGCTGTACGGCGTGCAAGGTTCGTCTTTGCTTTCCATGCCCGATGTCCTTGCCGACCTGCTCTCCGCCTGTTTACAAGGTGCCGGCTCCCAGGCTGTTGTTGAAATCATATTACAGGATGCCCCTTTTGCTGCTCATTTGATTGATGTTGCAGCGAAGGGAAACAATAAGCTCGATGCCACTGAACCGGTCACTGCTGCGGTGTCTTCGTTGGGATACCCGATGATTGTCAGTCTGGTGCTTCAGTCAGCCCGGCAGGTGCTGGAGCACACACTGTCGGTAGCTGAAATCGCCTATTTACAGAAACTGTGGCGCACGTCACGTTTTGCCGGTCAGGCCGCCCGTTGTATGGCTCCCTCGGTTAACTACCCCTACATCGAAGAAGCGCAGCTCTGTGGACTCTTGCAGAATCTTGGTCTTTATCAGCTGTTAACTCAGCACGGCGATCTCTTCCTGGATAAGACGCCGGTTCCCTGGAGTTGCGAAAAACAGGCGGCACTGGAGCAGCAATATTTTCTGACCGACCATCTCCGGCTGGCGGCGGACAAGATTGAAAGCTGGGGGCTTGATTCCTTCCTGGCTGACGCGATCCGTTATCTGACGGTGGATAGTGGTCAACTGCAAACAGCCAATCCGCTCTTTCGGATCGCCAGACTGGCCCAGCTTTTTGCCGGCAGCGGCAGCGAGTTAAATCCTGAAGCCGGGCACCTTGGCGAGTTATTTTTTAATCTGCGTCCGTCAGAAACAGCCTATCTGTTCGACTGGGTAACCAGTCTGTCGGCTCCGGCTGCCAAGGTCAAGGATGAGGATGCCTCATCCGTGGAGGCCTTCAATAAAGCCTGTCGGCGTTTAACCAGGCAGATTTTTCTGGTTGCCAGCCAGGAGGCAGCCCGTGCCCGGCTGACAGCCGGGACAACGCCGGAAGAAATTGCCGAGATTGCCAGAAGTCTTTATCTGGAAAACAGTCAGGTGCGAAAGGTGCATTTTTTTCTGCTTGATCAGCGGCGCCAGGAACTGATCGGTATTTCCGCAAAAGACGGCTCCCGCCTGTCGCGCGAGCTGAAGCTGCCGTTGGTCAGTGAAGCGAGTCTGGCGGCCCGCGCTCTAGCCGGAGGGGGCGCTGTCAGCAGCTTTGCAACGGATCAGGCGTTGACAGTGACCGACCACCTGCTCATGCGTCTGTGTGGTGGAAAGGGCTTCGTTTGTTATCCCCTGAGTGCCAATAATCACCCGCTGGCGGTGGTGACCTTTGGCTTCGATAGCGAAGATGAGGCCGCCGGACTGCAAAGCCCGGCAGTAACAATTTTGCATCCCATTGTCAGCGCAGCCCTGGCACAAGTGTCGATGGGGGAACTTAATCGAATTGCTGATGGTGCTCTGCTGCTGCGTCGGGTCAATCACGAAATCAGCAGCCCTTTGACAATTATCGGCAATTACGCCGAAGTACTGAAGCATAATTTGCAAGGTAGAGCCGGCCGGGAACTGGCTGAAGCTATCACAAAAGAGTCACAACGGGTCGACGAAATTGTCCATTATTATCTCAATCAGCAGGATACGTATGAATTTCCTGACCAGGAGATTGATATCAACCAACTGGTGCAGGAGACAGTAGATACCTTGCGGGATGCCGAATTGACACCGCGCAATATTGAGGTGATCCACCAATTCCAGCAGAATCTCCCGCGGTTGTCGAGTATGGCAATTCTGATCCGGCAGATCCTGGTCAATTTGATCAAAAATGCAGCAGAGGCCCTCGATAAGGGTGGGTATATCACCCTGGCGACCCGTGAGGGTTTTTGTTCTGACCGAGGGCGCTATGTGGAAATTCATATCGCAGATAATGGGCCCGGAATACCGCCTGCCATCAGGGATCGGTTGTTCCGTCCGGTTGTGAGTACCAAGGGGGGTGGACATGCCGGATCGGGTTTAAGTATCGTCAAGGGGATGGTGGAAGATCTCGGGGGGCGGATCAGCTGCCACAGTGGTCCGGAACAGGGCACCAGTTTTTATCTGCAGCTGCCGGTCGTGGATGATTTCAGCCTGTTTACTGATAAATAAGGGGTGAACATGCAGCAGAAATATGCCACTAAACTGGAAAATCCGTCAGCAGGAATTCTGATTGTCGGAGAGCAGTTGCCTTTGCTTTACAGTCTCCAGGCGCTGTTGCGTATCAACGGGCACCGTACCGACCTGTCAACCTCTTGTGATGAAGCAGTGAAAAAACTCGCACAGGGGCGCTATGCTCTGCTGGTGCTTGATTTGCAGATTTCCGGCCGGGATAGTTGCCACCTGATCGAATCTGTTCGACATTCCTGCCTCGATGTTGAAATTATTGTATTGATTTCAGATAACTCCGTTGTTTCCATTAAAGAAGCCTTGCGGCTGGGTGCCTATGATTTTATCCGCAAGCCGTACCGTCCGGAAGATCTTCTGCTGAGCGTCAACCGTGGCCTTGAACGCCAGCAATACCGACTAAAGTTGCGCCGTACCGAATTGGCCCTGGAGGAATCGGATCGGATGCACCGTTTTATTGTCAATAATTCTCCGGACTTCATCTATATGCTTGATGCCGGCGGGGTGTTCACTTTTGCCAATGATATGGTCGAGGGATTGTTGGGTTATAAACGCCACGAGATCCTCGGACGGCATTTTTCCTGCCTGATCCACCCTAATAATGCTGACATTGCGCACCGCTTTTTCAGTGAACAGCGTACCGGAGAACGGGCGGCCCGCAGTACCGAAATTCGTCTGCAGGTGAATCGGAACAGCCCGCGGGCGAAAGGTGGTGGGGAACTCCTGGTGGAACTCAATGCCATGGGTGTATACGCACAGAACAATGCCGGTCAAAAGGAATTTGTCGGAACCCTGGGCAGTGCCAGGGATATCACCGAACGAAAGCGTTCAGAAGAACAGATCAGCTATCAGGCTTATCATGACCTGTTGACCCGGTTGCCTAACCGCCTCCTGTTTGCTGATCGCATGACCCAGGCCCTGGCCCATGCGACTCGCAGCAAAACCAGAATTGCGGTGATTTTTATCGACCTGGATTCTTTCAAAGAAATTAATGACACCTATGGCCATACAGTCGGTGACCGGATTTTGCAACAGGTGGCAGGAAGTATTCTTAAGTGTATACGTGCTGAAGATACGGTCAGTCGCTTTGGTGGAGATGAATTTTCACTGCTTCTGGTCAACATGACATCGCTGGAAGATGCGACCGTTGTGGCAGAAAAAATCCTCGCGGCGGTGCGCATGCCCTGGACTGTTGATGGTCACGACATACGTTTAAGCGCCAGCATGGGAATTGCCCTTTATCCCGAGGGGGGCGAGACGATAGACGCATTGCTCCACAGTGCCGATATCGCCATGTATCATGCCAAGGGTGCAGGCAAGGATGGCTATTGTGTGTACGAGCCCCAGATGGGAAAATTTCTGGGCGGCGTGAACATTGAAAAAGAATTAAGAAGTGCTTTGGAATGCAACCAGCTGCAGGTATTTTTCCAACCCAAGGTGGATCCGGTCAGCAGTCATATCGTCGGCATGGAAGCACTGCTGCGTTGGCAGCATCCGCTCCGTGGTTTGCTCTGCCCGGGGGATTTTATCCATGTTGCCGAGAAAACTCGGCAGATTATCCCGATTGGAGACTGGGTGCTGCAACAGGTCTGTGAGGAGATGTTGCGCTGGCGGCGGCAGGGATTGCCGCGGATCAGGGTGTCACTGAATCTGTCCGTGGTGCAACTGCAGCAGGAGGACTACGCTGATAAATTTACCGCTACCATCAAGGGGGCGGGGCTCGAAGCGGAGCTGTTCGAAGTCCATATTACTGAACAGGGGATGCTGGACGGTTCCAGCGCGGTAGCCAAGGTCTTGCGAGCATTAAGCCGCATGGGCGTCTCTGTTGCCATTGACGATTTTGGTTGCGGCCATTCCTCGCTCAACTATCTGCGTGATTTTCCGGTCAATACCTTGATGATAGATCACTCCTTTGTGCGCGACATTACGCAGGATGCGGGACGGGCAGGAATTGTCGATGGTATCGCGATGATGGCGCGCGGCCTTAATTTAAACCTGACGGCCAAGGGCGTCGAAAACCTAGTTCAGCTGGAGCACTTGCGACAGCTGGGTTGCCATGAAGTCCAGGGCTATCTGTATGGTGAAGCCGTCTCTGCTGACGCAGCCTTTGCCCTGCTGTGTACTCATCCGAGCCTGATTCCGTGGGACAGCCTGGTCAGGCACTGACCGGGCCTGAAAAGGGCGGCCAACCTTATAACCCCCCTGCTCTTGGCTAATCCGGTGTCGCCAGCCCCAGCAATTCGGTGATGTGAAGCACCGGTTGCGGCATCTGCGCCTGCTGTAATCCCCAGGCTAACTGCAGATGACAGCCGGGATTACCGGTTACCAGGATCTCGGCCCCGGTTTTTTTGACGTTTTCCAGTTTGCGATCGAGAATCTGCTGACTTTCCTGAGTAAACTTGAGGCTGAAGGTTGCCGCTGAACCACAGCACCAGGATGCTTCCTTCATTTCCCTGAATTCAACGCCGGGAATGGCCTTGATCAGCTCCCGTGGTTGCTTGCTGATCCCCTGCGCGTGGCACAGGTGACAGGGTTCATGATAGGTGACGCTTTTGTCGACCGGTTTTAAGCCTTCCGTGCGAATCCCCTGTTCGCATAAAAACTCACTGATATCCTTGATCTTCTGCTGGAAGCGGTGGAGGCGCTCATGGTCTTCACGCTCAGCCAGGATTTCCTCGTATTCCTTCAGAGCAGCCCCGCAGCCGGCGCAATCAGTAACAATAGCGTCGACCTCCAGGTCAAGAAACAGATCCAGATTGAGGGCGGCAATCTCTCGGGTTGTTTCCCGATCCCCTTCGGTCAGATGCGGGGCGCCGCAGCACTTCTGCTCTTTGGGGGTAATAACATCAAACCCCTGATGGTTCAGCACCTTGACCGTCTGGCGTGAAACTTCCGGGTAGAGCAGGGTCATAACGCAGCCGAGAAAGAAGGCGACGGTACCGCGCTTTTCCCCTTTGGCCGGGCTGAGATCAGGTAATTGCGGCCTTAACGGGCGGTGCAGCTGCGGTAGCATGCCTTCGGCTTTGTCGATCCAGGTTGGCCCCAGCTTGAGAATTTTACTGTTGCGCACCAGCCACTGAATGCCGAGTTTCTGGTAAAGGCGGGCCGGCAACATAGAGGTTTCCATCAGATCAGGATTCGGCACCATCTTTTTCAATACCAGATTGCGTAAGGATCCCTGCCATTTTGGTGCCGGCAGTTGCTGATGGGCCTGGGCCCGGCAGACTTCCATCACTTCCCCGGCTTTGACCCCGGATGGACAGGCAGTGGTGCAGGCGCGGCAGTCAAGGCAGAAAAAAGCCTCATCCTTCATCGCCTGATTGAAGTCGAGCTTGCCTTCAGCAACGGCTCGAGCCAGAGCCACCCGGCCACGCGGGCTGGAACGTTCCCGCCCGGTCAAAGCAAAGGTCGGACAGGTCGGCAGGCAGAAGCCGCAACGCATACATTGCAGGACGTCCTCGTAGGCGGGGGCATCCTGGTGAGTAAAGTTGCCCAGCGGTTGCTGATTGCTCATGATTTACTCCTGTTCACTGACGAAAATCTTGCCGGGATTCATGATTCCCTGGGGATCAAAGGCGGACTTGATGCGGCGCATCACCGCCACCCCGCCGGGGCCGATCTGCCTGGCAAGGTACCCCTTCTTGGCGATACCGATACCGTGTTCACCTGATACGGTACCACCCCAGGCCAGCACCTGTTCGTAGAGTTCATCATAGAAGGCATGGGCGCGCTTCATTTCATCCTCATTGCGTTCGTCACAAAGAACCGTCGGATGCAGGTTACCATCGCCGGCATGACCGAAGGTGCCGACGGTGAGCTGATATTTTTCCGTCAGTTGCTCAATCAGGGTAAAGGTGTCCGCCAGTTTCGAGCGGGGGACGGTAGCGTCCTCGAGCAGGGTGGTGGGCGATACCCTGGCCAGGGCCGACAGGGCGGTACGGCGGGCCTCTGCCAGTTTCATGGCATCCTGGGCGTCTTTGGCCTGCTGCACTTGAGCTGCTCCCACTTGCTGCAGAATTGTTTTTAAGGCTTCGGCTTCTTCTGCAACCACTGCCGGATGGCCATCAACTTCGATCAACAGCAGGGCCGCCATCTGCCGTGGCAGGCCGATACCGACATAATCTTCAACACAATTGATGGTGGCTTTGTCCATGATCTCCATGGTCGAGGGGATGATTTTGGCGGCGATGATTTTCGAAACGGCTTCGCCGGCGGTGCGGATATTGTCAAAGTAAGCCAGAAAAGTCTGTTTGGTCTGCGGTGGTGGGATGAGCTTGACGGTGATCTCGGTAATGATGCCCAGGGTGCCTTCCGACCCAACCAGCAGGTCCTTGAAGGCGTAACCGGCGACATCCTTGACGCTTTTGCCGCCGGTGGCAATGACGCTGCCATCGGCCAGCACGCAGGTCAGTGCCATGACATAATCGCGGGTAACACCGTATTTAAGTCCACGTAAACCGCCGGCGTCTTCCATGACATTGCCCGCCAGGGTCGATATTTTCTGAGAGCCGGGATCGGGCGGATAGAATAGCCCCTTTTCAGCAACCGCGTTGAACAGGTCGAGGGTGACGACGCCCGGTTCACAGGTTGCTGTGAGGTTTTCTTCGTCAATCTCCAGGATCCGGTTCATCCTGTTCAGGCAGATGACGATGCCGCCATTGATGGGAATGCTCCCCCCAGACAGGCCGGTTGCGCTACCGCGAGGTGTTAGCGGGATACGGTAATCGCGGGCTACTTCAACGACCTTGACAACATCTTCGGTGCTGGTCGGATAAACCACCAGGTCGGGCGTGGCATGAAGCCCCGGCGTTGAGTCGTAGCCAAGGACGAGCAGATCCTCCTTGGCGCTCACCAGTTTTTCTTTTCCAAGAGCCTGTTCAAGTTGTTGCATGGCGCTTTGTGCAATCATCGGGGACCTCGCGGATTCTTAATGAGCGCCCTGCTGCCAGATTCAACAGGATAAATGACAGCGCTGAGCGAGTTGTCTTTCTGGTAAATTGGTAAATTGGTAATACCAAAAGATAAGCTACGTATTGCTGTTGTGTCAAGCAAATATAACGTTGTTTTTAATGGTAAGGATGTGAAAGGTGTGTTTGATCAGTTGTGGCGGGAAGAAATTCTGATTTATCCGCCTGCAGTCTTGTTTTTCAAAGGCTGCAGGCGGTTTGTTGATGATTAATAACCTTCTTCGTGATAGCCGTCCGGGATCCGCACGACTAACACCGGTATCGTGGCACTGTGCAGCACCTTGCTGGTAGTGCTTCCCAGCACGGCATCCTGGAGAGCGGAATGCCGATGGGAACCCATGATGATCAAGTCGACCTTCTGCTCTTTGGCGACTGACAGGATAACCTGAGCGGCTGGCCCCTCTTTAACAATGATGCCGTCAAGCCGCTCGGCGGAGTGTGGATCAGTTCCACACTCCGCGGTGCAGAGCCTTTGTATCCGTTCTTGCAGTCGTTCTTTCGCTTGGGCCTGTGCTTTTTCGTGGATCTCTTTTGACTGTGATTGAGAAATGTGTAATTCCACCAGGCTGCTGGCAAAGGGCGATAGTTTTTCCAATGCTGCGACGGCAACGATCTGGGCGTCGTAGTGTTTGGCCGACATCAGGGCGTAACGAAAGACATAGGGCGCACTTGCTCCCATGGCGGTGGCGTACAGAATTTTTTTGATTTTTGGTAACATGATTTACCATTTCAGCTTGGAGTAAAATTCATGTATCTGTTCAGCATCGGATCTTCGGATCCTATGTCAAGGGACGCGATTGTTTCCCATTGGGTCATCCCTGACCGCTTGTTGTCGCCGTCCATGGCGACAAACACCCTTGCCACAGGATCCAAAGGCCCTGCGCAAGGACAGTGCTGAATAGTTACAAATTCATATAAGAACTAGCGTCCAAAGAAAAGATCAGGCAACCAGGTGATCATCTCTGGGAAGGCGACCATGACTACAAGGCCGATTATCTGAATCGCGACAAAGGGCAGGATACCTTTATAGACATCACCCATGGTGTATTCCGGCGGTGCAACCCCTTTGAAGTAGAACAGGGCATAGCCAAAGGGTGGCGTCAGGAACGAGGTTTGCAGATTGATACAGATCAACATGGCAAACCACAGCGGATTAAAGCCGAGATCCATGGCAATCGGAGTGAAGATCGGCACCACAATCAGCAGAATGGCCGCCCAGTCGATAAACATGCCGAGAAAGAAGACCACCGCCATCATAATGACGAGGATGACGTACTCATTGACTTCCATGCCGAGCAAGACATCGGCAACAACATCTCCGCCGCCCATACCGAGAAAGACGACGCTGAACATCTTGCCGCCGACAAACAACGCCATGATCATGGCGGTTGTTTTGATCGTAGACAGGGATGCGGATTTGATGACTTCCCAGTTGAATTTGCGGTAAACGACCGCCAGAATCAAGGCGCCGACACAACCCAGGGCTGCTGCTTCAGTAGGAGTCGCAACCCCTGCCAGAATGGCGCCCATGACCAGCAGAATCAGGCCAAAAGGGGGGACGAAGTTTTTCGACACCATGACGAATTTCTGCATCAGGCTGTGGGTGCGATCCTCAAGGGGGATGGGTGGTCCGAGCTTGGGATTGATCCAACAGCGTACCAGGACGTAAAGCAGGTAGAGACCCGACAGAAAAAGTCCGGGAACAATGGCGGCTGCAAACAGATTGCCGACTGAGGTTTCACGCATCCCGGTCAAGCTGCCGTAGATGACCAGCATGATGCTGGGTGGAATCAGAATCCCCAGGGTTCCGGAGGAGCAGATAATCCCGGCAGACATCTGACGATTGTAGCCGCGCCGCAACAATGCCGGTCCGGCCATCAGCCCCATGGCAACAACCGACGCGCCGATGATACCGGTGGTGGCGGCAAATACGGTTGAAACAATAATAACCGCCATGCCGAGGCCGCCGCGCAATCCACCCAGGGCCACGTAGAGAGCATCGAACAGCCCCTCCGAGACTTTCGATCGGTCGAGAATCTGCGCCATGAAGATAAACAGCGGAATAGCCACCAGGGTGTAATTGAGAAACAGCCCCCAGATATTGTTGACGAACAGATCGATCAGGATGGGCAGGTTCCAGTTGAACTCAATCAGACCGAATACTGTCGCTACCGCCGCCAGGGTCACCGCTAAAGGGTGTCCCAGGGTGATGGCGACAATCAAGGAGCCGAACATTAAAATAGTAAGCATTTCTGGGGACATAAAAAACTCCGGAAGTCTTAGGTCTGGTCATTGCTGCGCAGGGAACGGATATCATCAATCAGTTTGGCGATACCCTGCAGAAAGAACAGAATAAAACCGAGCGCCATCAGGGCCTTATAGGGGTAGATTTTAGGTTGCCATGAAGACCAGGAGAGCTCCCTGTAGCCCCAGGATGTGGCGGCATAGACAATGGTTCCGTAGGCAAGGATACCAATAATCGGCAGAAAAAACGCCAGATTGGTCGCAATGCGCAGCACTGTGCGAGGTTTATTTGGTAGCTTTACTTCAAATACATCGATGGCGACATGACTGTTGTGTTTGTGTGCGTAGGCGAGACCCAGAATAAAATGGACCCCGTAAACAAAGGTACTCAATTCAAAAGCCCAGGTTGTCGGGGCATTGAAGACGTAACGCGCTAAAACCTCGTAGCCGATCATGCCGATCAATGGCAGAATCAGGTAGGAGGATGTCTGACCGACAAACTCGACCAGTGCATCGATAAAACGAGAAATCAGTTGCATGATTGCCTCTTGATTTATTTGTAGGCAGTTAGACGAAACTCAGGCGGGACACAAGGGCCCGCCTGAGTCTTAATGGCGGTTATTGGAGACGTTTGCCATCGATGAAATCTTGCAGGGGCCATGGTGCCAAGCCACCGCGGATTTCACGCCAATCGGCGAAATCGATCTTGAACTGCTCCTGGGAGTCGAGGGTTTTCTTGACGTCAGGGTTTTTCGATTTCAGATCGTCCAGAAACTTTTTTGTTTCTTTGGCAAAGTCAGTGATTGCTTCATCACTCATCTGGACAAATTCGACTCTTTCCTGGAACTGTCGAACGGCCTCGATGTTCAGGTTTTCCTGCCAGGCGTTGGCCCAGAGCTGGGTTTCCTTGGCAGCGATGTCAATAATCCACTTCAAGTCGGGAGCCAGCTTGTTATAGGCGTCCTTGTTGATGAAGATTGAAGTCTGAACCGAGGGTTGATGAACGCCGGGGGAAATAACGTACTTGGTGACATCATCAAAGCCCATGGGCAGGTTGATGGCAGGGGTACTGAACTCGGCACCATCAATAACGCCACGCTCCAGTGCCAGGTAGACTTCACCGCCGGGCAACGGGGTAACGGATGCGCCGAGGTTGTTCATGATGTCCTGATACCAGCCGACGGTACGGATACGCATGCCTTTGAAGTCTTCCATGGTGCTGGCTTTTTTGTTGGAGAACAGCCCCATTTCCTGGCCACCGTTGCCGGCCGGGAAGACAACAAGATTGTAGCGTCCGTAGAGTTCCTGCATCTGCTCCAGACCACCACGCTCGTAGAGCCAGATGTTGTAGCCTTCATTGTCCAGTCCAAAAGGCACCGAAGCAAAGGAGTTGAAGTTCTGGTTCTTGCCTGCCCAGTAGCCGGGCCAGTCGTGACCAACTTCGGCAGCTCCGCGGCTGACGGCGTCAAAGGACTCCATCGCACCAACCAGTTCGCCGGCCGAATGGACGCGGATGTTCAAACGACCACCGGAAGCCAGCTTGACGCTCTCGGCAAAGTGAACAGCCATGTCATAGAACAGCAGGCCCTTGCTCCAGGGCATAACCATCCGCCAGTTGTGAACTTCGGTACTGGGCTTGATGGTACGCAGCTCGCGTGCAACTTCTGCGGAGCGTTTGTCGGCACCGAACTTTTCCCGTTTGGCAAAGGCATTAGGCGCCAGGGCCAGGGTCAGGATCAGAATCAGACCGATCAAGATTCGAACTTGTCTCATTGTGTGACCTCCTTGGTTTTTCAGCTGATGATATTCTGACGGAGAATCCGCCAGGGAAAAACTTGGTAATTGTAAAAGATTATACCGGACAAAAGGTAAAATGGCATTACCAATTTATGAAAAAATAATTTCTTTTGTTTTTGAAGTCAAGCAAATAAAACATTGTTTTTTCTGAGTGCTGTTTTTCCAGGGGCCTTATTTTTGTTTTATTGTTTTAATAATGGGTCAGGAATGCTTCCTCTTGTTTAATTGTTTAAGTTTGCGCGCGGCGCTTGCCTGGCTAATTCCTAGTGCCGCAGCGACACGCCGGCTGGTCTGGTACTGTTCCCGGGCCTGCAACAGGATGTCCCGTTCCCGTTCCGCCAGCATATCCTTCAGTCCCAATCCGCTCGGAAGTGCCGGGCTGATCCCCGGTATCCGCGCTTTGTCCGGGGTAATCAGGTCGCCGACACAGGTGACGATACAGCGTTCCACCAGGTTTTCCAGTTCACGGATGTTGCCTTTCCAGGCCATGCCGACAAGCTGATTGATCAGGCTTTGGGAAAACCGTTTATAACTGTTGTATTTGCGGTTGTACTTTTCAGCGAAGTGGTGGATCAGTGTGGGGATGTCTTCGCGCCTCTCGCGCAGAGCCGGAATCGTGATCGGCACGACGTTGAGCCGATAGTAGAGATCTTCCCGGAACAGCCCATGGCTGACCAGTTCGACCAGATCCTTGTTGGTTGCCGCTATCAAGCGAATATCAGCATGCTGGATGGTGCGGCCACCAACCCGGAAAAAGGTTTTGTCCTGGATAACTCCGAGCAATTTTGCTTGCAGATGGAGCGGTAGCTCAGAGATTTCATCGAGAAAAACTGTTCCACCTTCCGCCATTTCCAGCAGGCCCGCCTTGCCCTTGTGATCAGCCCCGGTAAAGGCCCCGGCTTCGTAGCCGAACAGTTCCGATTCGAGCAGGTTTTCCGGAATAGCGGCACAGTTGATCTGCACCAGGGGCTTGGCTTTGCGTTCACTGGAGCGATGGATGGTTCTCGCCAGCAGACTTTTGCCGACGCCCGATTCCCCGTTCAGCAGGATGGTAGAATCAGTTATCGCGACCCGCAATGCCAGGTCGATGATCTCCATCATTTTGTTGCTGCAGGTGATGATGTCATCTTCGCTGAGCAGTTGATTCCTGGCCGTGTCGGCATCGATCTCTCTGCTGTATTGCACGACAGTCAGATCCCAGATGGTATTAATGACGTAGTCGATATCACCCTTGCTGTTGAAGATCGGTCGTCCCTTAACCAGCAGTTTACGCTTGGTGCTGGTTGAGTAGGTTGCTGTGACCGGGGCTTTGCGTTCAAGTACCAGCAGGCTGGCTGAGCCGGAAAAGTAGTTGTCCTTGCCAACCAGATCATAGAGACTTCGGCCGACCAGTTCTTCGTTGGTAAAGCCCGACATCTCCTCAAAGGTTTTGTTGACGCCGATGGTGACACCCTTTCCGTCAACGACATAAATGCCGTTGTAGAGGTTATCAAAAATGATTTCGAGAAGCTTCTTATCCATGGTGCCCTTTAATAATGTCCATCCGAAAATCCTGAAGGCTAACTGGCAAGTTTCTGATCCAGAAACGAGCAATTTTTCGCAAGGTCAAGGAAATCAAGGATTTGCGCGGAGGCGGAGTACTTTACGCCGCACAAGCAAAGCCGCAGATTGACGCAGAGGTTGCGGAAAAGGGCCGTTTCCGGACAGAAACCTAGTTGGCGGTCCAACCACAATCAACCGTCATGGTACTGCCGGTGATGCAACGCGCCGCATCGGAGCAGAGAAACATCACAACCTCGCCCAGCTCGTCAGGTTCAACCATCCGTTTGATGGCATGTTTTTTCAGTAATATCTTTTCCAGCACTTCTTCGCGGCTGATTCCGTGGGTTCTGGCCTGATCATCGATTTGACCGTCGACCAGCGGGGTGCGGACATAGCCGGGGCAGATGCTGTTGACCGTGATGCCGTAAGGCGCACCTTCAAGGGCGGCGGTTTTTGTCAGCCCGGTCATGCCGTGCTTGGCCGAGACATAGGCAGATTTGAATTCCGATGCCCGCAGGCCATGGACGGAATTGAGGTTGATGATGCGCCCCCAGCCATTCTCGCGCATCGACGGCCAGAAATATTTGGTCAGTAAAAAAGGAGCGGTCAGCATCAGGTTGATGATGAATGACCATTTTTCCTCGGGGAATTCTTCAATCGGAGCCACATGCTGGATGCCGGCGTTGTTGACCAGGATGTCGCAGCGACCGCATGCTTTTAGCACCTCATCGGCGAGGGCGCGACAGCCTGCCGTTGTGCTGAGATCGGCCTTGATGAAGATAGCGCCGAGGCTGTTTGCTTCTCTGGTTCCGGCCTCTTCATTAATATCTGCCAGGACCACCATGGCGCCGTTGCCTGCCAGCGCTTTGGCGATGGCCAGGCCGATGCCGCTGGCAGCGCCTGTTACTACCGCAATACGTTGGGTCATCTCTTGTTTCTCCTTGCTGTATCAATTGTTCAGCACAGGGTCGGGAATCCTGTGCCAAGGGACGCTTTTCGCCGTCCATGGCCGCTTGACTGTCGCCATCCATGGCGACAGACACCCTTGTCACAGGATCCCCAACCCTGTGCAAGGATGGAGCTGAATAATTCTACATACAATTGTTACTTCAAATTGTCTGCAATATGGAACGGACAGGCGGTTTTCTCCTTGATCAACTCAAGGGTCGCGCCCGGTGCAAGCTCAATCAGCGTCAGCCCCTTTTCAGCATCGACCTCAAAGACCGCCAGGTCGGTGACCACCATATCGACAACATTTTTACCGGTCAGGGGGAGAGTACATTCGGTCATCAGCTTGGAGCTGCCGTCCTTGGCGCAGTGATCCATCATGATGACGATCTTCTTGACCCCGGACACCAGGTCCATGGCACCGCCCGGTCCTTTAACCATGCTGCCGGGGATCATCCAGTTGGCCAGATCGCCGTATTGGGACACCTGCATGGCGCCTAAGACCGACATATCAATATGGCCGCCGCGCACCATAGCAAAGGATTCGGCGCTGTCAAAAAAAGCGGCACCTGGCAGCCAGGTGATGGTCTGCTTGCCGGCGTTGATCAGATCGGCATCTTCCTTGCCTTCTTCTGGAAAGGGGCCGACACCGAGCAGGCCGTTCTCGGCATGCAGGGTGATGGTGATATTGTCGGGGATATAGTTGGCCACCAGGGTCGGCATGCCGATACCGAGGTTGGCATACATACCGTCGGTGAATTCCTTGCTGATCCGTTTAGCCTGCCACTCGCGCGCCGGGGTGAACCCCTTGATCGTCATCTTGCCGGCGAGGGTGCGCTGCTCAATCGGCTTTTCGAGGTTGGTGCTGAGCAGAATCCGGTCGATGTAGTTGCCGGGCACATGGATCTGATGGGGATCCAGTGCGCCGATCTCAACCACTTCTTCAACTTCGGCAACAGTGATGCGACCGGCCTTGGCGCAGGCGGCGTTAAAGTTGTTGGCGGTATAGCGAAAAATCAGGTTGCCGGCCTTGTCGGCTTTCCAGGCCCTGACGATAGCCAGGTCAGCGACAATGCTCTCTTCAAGCACGTATTCCTTGCCGTTAAAGGTCTGAACCGGTTTGTTCTCCGCCAGCACGGTACCAAAGCCGGTACGGGTGAAAAATGCCGGGATACCGGCGCCGCCGGCCCGTAACTTTTCCGCCAGGGTGCCCTGGGGGGTCAGTTCCAGTTCCAGTTCACCACGTAAGAACTGTTGTTCAAACAGAGCATTTTCGCCAACGTAAGAGGAGATCATTTTTTTGATCTGACGGGTCTGCAATAGCCAACCCAGACCAAAATCATCAACCCCGGCATTGTTGCTGACCACGGTCAGTCCGGTTGCGCCACTGTCGCGCAGCGCCTTGATCAGATTCTCGGGAATGCCACACAGGCCGAAGCCGCCGGCGGCGATGGTCATGTTGTCGCAGGTCAGCCCGTCAAGGGCGCTGGCGGCATCGGTGTAAATCGGTTTCATATGGGGGGATCTCCTTTTTTAACAAGGCAGATTGGAAGAAAAAAGTGGGCTTACAGCAGGATCAGCCCCAGTGAAATAATCACCCCGGAATAGAACATGACAATCAGGCAATAGCCCATGATGTCGCGTGCGCCGAGGCCTGCAATTCCCAGTGCAGGAAGCGCCCAGAAGGGCTGAATCATGTTGGTCCAGGCATCCCCCCAGGCAATGGCCATGGCGGTCTTGGCCGCAGGGACTCCGAGGGCTTCTCCGGCTGGCATCATGATAGGCGCCTGTACCGCCCACTGCCCGCCTCCGGAGGGGACGAAGAAGTTAACCAGGCCGGCGCTAAGGAAGGAGAACAGCGGAAATGTTGTCGGATTGGATATATCAATAAACCAGTTGGACATCAGTCCGGCGAGGGAAAATCCTGCGGCGTTGGCGCCCACCATCATTCCCATGATACCAGCGTAAAAAGGGAATTGGAGAATAATGCCGGCCGATCCTTTTGTGGCAACGGTAATCGCGTTCAGAAAACGTCGGGGGGTGCCATGCAGGAGAATGCCGCAGAACAGAAAAATAAAATTGACGATATTCAGGTTCAGCTGAAAGCCGTTCTTGGCAAAATAATAGACAATGAACACCAGGCCCATGGCGCCGATGAGCATAGAAAGCAAGGGGCTGTTTTCCAGCCAGTCAGCGGGCGTCTGGCTGTTTTGGGAGGGATGATCCCGGGTTTGGTCATCTTCCAGGAGCTTCCTGTCGACAACAACAGTTTCTTCCTTGTCGGGATGCATAAAGCGGCACAAAAAGGGCAGGGTCAGAACAAGAACCAGAACGATGGCGATGTTGAAGGGGGCGAATATGGTCAGTGATGTGGAAATTGGCGCGACAACCGCTCCTTTGGTCATTCCGGCCAGGTCGATTCCTGCCGTTGCAAGAGTCAGCGGGATGGAGCCGGAAATGCCTGCATGCCAGACAATAAAACCGGAATAGGCAGAGGCGATCAGGAGTCGATAGTCGACGCCTTTGACTTCCTTGGCGAGCTGGCGGGCATAGAGGGCTCCAATGACCAGGCCGAAACCCCAGTTGATCAGGCAGGCAATCAGGGAAACAAAGGTGACTGCGAGAATGGCTTTTGTTGGGGTATTGGCCGGTCGGGCCAATGCATGAAGGCCCTTCTGGAAGATTGGTGCATGGGCCAGGGTGTGCCCGGTAACCAGTACCAGAACCATCTGCATTGAAAAGGCCAGCAGGTTCCAGAACCCTTTGTTCCAATGGATGATCATCTCCATGGGACCCTGCTGGGTGAGGGTGATTCCGCCGATAAATACCAGCAGGGTCAGGATGATACAGAACAGGAACGGATCCGGAAGATATCTCTGTACCAGTTTTACGCAGAAGTTGGTGACCTGTTTGAACATGTGTTTACCTCCTTGGGATCGTGTGATGTGTCCGGCGCATTCCTTCCGAACAGATGAACAGTTATTGCATTGTCAGGACTTTTAAATCAGCTCAAAGATCGCTGCTACCGCTTCACCGCCACCAATACACAGGGTCGCCAGGCCGTATTTCTCGCCCCGGACCTTCATCTCGCGGAGCAGGGTGGCGGTCAGGCGCGCGCCGCTGGCGCCGATGGGGTGACCGATCGAGACCGCACCGCCGTTGACATTGACCTTCTCTGGATCAAGTCCAAGCAGGTTGATCGCTACCAGAGGAACAGCGGCAAAAGCTTCGTTGATTTCAAACAGGCCGATATCGCTTAACTTGAGCCCGGCTTTACGGCAGCATTTGCTGATCGCATCGATCGGAGCTTCAGCGAATTTGTCTGGGTGAATGCTGTTGGTTGCGCCGGCAACCAGCCTGGCGATCGGCTTGAGGTTGTGGGTTTTTATTGCTTCTTCGCTGGACAGTAGAGAAATTCCCGCGCCATCGTTGATGGTTGAAGCATTGCCGGCGGTAATGGTTCCGGTCTTGCTGAATGCCGGACGCAGGTCACCGAGTTTGTCTATTGCGCCGCGAAAAGGTTCCTCGTCAGCCGCAACGGTGGTTTCTCCCTTACGGGTTTTGATAACGATCGGTGTCAGTTCGTCGGCAAAGGTGTTGTTGCTGACAGCGGCCCGGGATCGCTCATAAGAGCGTCCGGCAAAGGCATCCTGCTGTTCACGGGTCAGGCCGTGGGTTTGAATCCAGTCATCAGTGATCTCCCCCATGTGGCGCCCGGAATAGGGATCGCGCAGACCGTCGAAGATGATCAGATCAACCAGTTCACCATTGCCGAGACGCTGACCGAAGCGCGCTTTAGGCAGTGCGTAAGGCGCTTGAGACATGCTTTCCATACCACCGGCAAGGACGATGTGGGCGTTGCCGAGGGCGATTGCATCAGCCGCCAGCATGATAGACTTCAGGCCGCTGCCACAGACCTTGTTGATCGTCATGGCCGCGGTACTGTCCGGAATGCCTGCCAGGCGCATGGCCTGACGCGCCGGGGCCTGGGCAGCGCCCCCCTGGAGAACCTGGCCGATAATAACTTCGTCAATTGCCTCGGGTGGCAGTGTTGTGACATCCAGAATATGCCTGATGGTTTGTGCCGCCAGTTCCGGGGCGGTCAGCTCGCTAAGCGTTCCGCCAAAGGAGCCAAAAGCTGTACGTTTTGCGCAGATGACGTAGATATCGCTCATAGTTTGATCCTTTGTGAATGATTGGTTGCCCTTGCATTGATTTGGCAAGTATAGCAAGGATTGTTCCACGATCAAAAAACGTTTTATTTCATGTGGTTGCCCAATCGCGTTGGGATATTTTCCAGCTTTGCTGAGTTTAAAAAGAATCAAAAACGTAAAATAACTGATAAAAAACATAAAAAACAGTTATTTGTAAATGAATCAAAAATGAATCAAAACACGACAAGCATGAATCAGTTGTTCTCTGGAGAGGGGCGCAGGGATCGCCAAGTTCCTGTGCTGCTGTGATTTGGGCGCGGTATTTTTGCTACTTGAAAAACAATGCTTATTGACAAAGGTAAGAAGATTATACTATGGAAGTGGTAAGACCAAAATTGCAATTTCGTATCACGCTTATTTTTTCCGGTTGTACCGGTAGAACGGAATCAACGTTTTATGGGGAGAATGCGCCATGGCAGAAAAAAATCTGGTTTACCGTTTTGCTGAAGCTGCCGGTCGTGTCGGGGCTGCCATTGTACCTTGTGCCACATTGCAGGATGCGGCTGACTATGTCGGGCGTCATGCCGTCGGCAATATCCTGATTCCACAAACCGCGCTGGCTGAGAAGTATGGCTTGCGTGCCATGACGGCGGCGGCTGGGGGGGAAGTGTTCGCTGGTAGTTTTCGTGATGCCGGGCAGTTGCCGGGCGCCGGGGTGACCTTCTGCAATTTTGCCATGGCGGATACCGGTACGGTCGTGCTGGAAAGCACCAGTGAAGATGTCCGTTTGGCAACAACCATCCCCGAAGTCCATTTTGTTATTCTCGACCCCGCCAAAATCCTCGCTGACAATCTGGCCGCAGTTGCTCCCATGAATACCCTGTACGCAGGTTCTGAACCGCGCTTTGTTGCTTACATCACTGGTCCCAGTCGTACTGCTGACATAGAACGGGTACTGACCATTGGCTGCCATGGTCCACGTGAACTCCATATTCTGCTTGTCCCTGATGTATCTGATGATCTGATGGAGATATAGGCGACAGATAACCATCGGGCGCGATAAATCGCGCCTCCACAAGAGTGATATTCGTGCCACCGATACGGATGTAGGGGTGCAATTTATTGCTCCCGACGTTGTTGATTTGATACAGCAAGAGATCTGACTACGATTGCTGAGGAGAGAACCATGGCCGAAACCGCCGATTTTAAAAAACGCGTTGAAAATGCCCTGGGCAAACCCAAGCTCAGCGAGGCTTTGCACCTGTTTGGCGATGCCTACCTGATCGCCCGGGAGAATGCCTTTCGCGGGCTCGATTTTGATCAGATGCGCACTGAGCTGGCGGAAATCAAGGACGATGTCAGGGTGCGGCGTAAAGAACTCCTTGCTCAATTTATCACCAATGCTGAAGCAGCAGGCTCCAGGGTATTTGTCGCCAAAAACACCCGCGAGGCTAACGATTACGTGGTGAATCTGGCGCGCGAGAAAAATGCCCGGTTGATCACCAAGTCCAAATCGATGGTCTCGGAAGAGGCTCACCTCAACAAAGCCCTTGAAGCTGCCGGGATCCGCGCCGCCGAGACCGACCTGGGTGAATGGATTGTGCAGCTGGCCGGTCAGCGCCCCTCCCACCTGGTGATGCCCGCCATCCATATGTTCAAGGAGGAGGTTGCCGAGCTGTTCAGCAAGGAGATTGGCGAACCCCTCGAAGCGGATATCAAGACCCTTGTTGATGCAGCGAGAAAACAACTGCGCAAGGACTATTTCGATGCCGACATCGGCCTGACCGGCGCCAATTTTCTGGTGGCCGAAACCGGTGGCATCGGTCTGGTCACCAATGAGGGCAACGCGCGTTTATGTGCCACCCTGCCTAAGGTTCATGTGGTTTTTGCCGGCATCCACAAGCTTGTCCGCAGTATTGAAGATGCCATCAAGATCACCCGCCTTTTGCCGCGTAATGCCACCGGTCAGTTGCTGACTTCCTATGTAACCTGGATTCGCGGTGCGGTACCGACCCCCGGCAATGACAAAGAACAGCACATCGTGCTGATTGATGGTGGTCGGGAGGCGCTTTACGAGTCACCGGTGTGCCGCGATGCCCTGCGCTGCATTCAGTGCGGCGCCTGTGCCAACGTCTGTCCGGTGTATCAGACTGTCGGCGGTCATGTCTTCGGCAGCATCTATATTTCCGCTATAGGTGTTATCCTTACCGCTTTTTACGAGGGGCTGGATAAGGCCAGGGAAATCACCCGCGCCTGTATCGGCTGTCGTTCCTGTACTGCCGTCTGCCCGGCCAACATCGACCTTGAGGAAATCATTCTCCATCTGCGTCAGCAGGTCACCAAAGAATACGGCATGGGACTGGTCAAAAATATCACCTTCAAGGCGGTTATGCGCAATCGCGCCCTGTTCCACACTATGGTCAAGGCCGCAGCCAAATTGCAGAAGCCGGTCACTCAGCCAAAAGAAGGACAACCTGCTACCCGGGTGATCCGTCATCTGCCGATGCATTTTATGGACAAGGATCTGACCCAGTGGCGCGATCTGCCGGCGGTGGCACCCAGGTCGTTCCGTGATCTTTTTGCCGAAATTGACCAGAAGGTTAATAACCCGCGCTATCGGGTCGGTTTTTTTGTTGGTTGCGGAGCCGATTTTGTCTATCCACAGGTGGGCGTGAGCCTGGTCAAGGTACTTAACCACCTCGGGGTCGAGGTGGTTTTTCCGAACGCGCAGAACTGCTGCGGTATCCCCGCCCTTTATGCCGGTGATACCGAGACCGGGGTTGAACTTGCCAAGCAGAACGTCCAGGCGTTTTATGAGGCCGCTGTCGACTATGTGCTGTGTGTCTGTCCGACCTGTACCATGGGGGTGAAGCGCGACTTTGTCGAACGTCTGGTCGATGATCCGATCTGGTCGCAGCGGGCTGTCAGCCTTTCAGAAAAAACCATGGATGCCGCCGCCTTCTTAGGGAATGTGCTCAAGGCTTCCGACCTGCTCAATCCAGCATCTGCTGCCGGCATAACCTACCATGATTCATGCCATTTAAAGCGTGGCAATGATGTCTGGAGAGAGCCGCGCGCGCTGTTGAAGGCTGCAGGGTATCAGCTTGAAGAGATGAAAAACAGCGATCGCTGCTGTGGTTTCGGCGGCACCTATTCTTTTTTGAGCCACCCGCAGATTTCCCGCCAGATTGCCGCTGACAAGGTCGAGAGTATCAAGGTAACCGGTGTCAAAACCGTTGCCATGGACTGCCCCGGCTGTATGATCATGATCGGCGGCAGTATGGGCAAGGCCGATTCGACGGTACGTTGTGCGCACACCATGGAGTTGCTGGCCGAGTCTCTTGGGGCGGGTCACGGTAGCAAAAACAGGGGGAAATCATGAGTGGACGTCTAGCGCTTGTCGATAACCTGTGCCGAAATCCGGAAAATCACCAGCGGCATCTCTGCGAACTCAAGGCCGCCGGACGGTATGATGAAATCGAGCGTCTGGTTGTTGCGCCGCGTTTTATCTGTGGTAATTGCGGGAGCAAAGCTAATGAAGCGGGGGCTGTTTGTGCCCCCGGCCCGTGGCAGGAGTAGAATGATCAAGAATTTTATTGACAGGTACCGGGCGGTCACTATATTAAATGGTCTGACCAGAGTGTTTTGAGCTCAGATGGTACCCGACAACTGTCGGTTGATAAATAAAAACCCAAAAACTTCGTTTTTTGCCGTGAGACTCTCTCTCCCACGTGCCTGGCCTCGTCAGGATCTCCTCCCTGACGGGGCATTTTTTTTGATGGCGTCGCAAAAACTCACCAACTGCTGTGTTGCTACAAATGTCTCACGTGCTTCCACGTACATAAGTACGCCTCATTGGCCGACATTTGCGCGCCTTGCATTTAGTACCCTGTAACCCATAATCTAGCGCACCAAAATCCAGCGCAATTTTTGCGACATCTTATGAGTTGCAGGGTACTTGCGCTTTTTGCCTAGCCATCCGAATGGCGGTCAGAAGTTTTTCATATAGGTGTTAATTTCCCAATCGGTAACCGCCGTACGCCAGGCATCCCATTCTTTCTCTTTCCCCTCAATATACTTAATATAAATGTGATCACCCAGGGCCTGTTGCGACAGGGGGTTATCTTTCATTGCTTCAATCGCTTCATGCAGGTTGGCGGGCAGACAGGTAACACCGGCGGCATCCATCTCTGTCTGGGTCATGTGATAGATATCCATGTTGACCGGATCCGGTGCCGGAAGCTTGTTGACAACTCCATCCAGGCCGGCTTTGAGCATCATTGCCAGAGCCAGATACGGATTGCAGGAAGGATCAGGGCTGCGTACTTCGGTCCGGGTACTTAAGCCGCGGGACGAGGGGATGCGCACCAGCGCTGAACGGTTGGAGCCGGACCAGGCTACATAAACCGGTGCCTCATAGCCGGGGACCAGGCGTTTGTAGGAGTTGACCAGCGGGTTGGTGACGGCCGTAAAGCTGCGCGCGTGAGTTAAGATACCGGCAATATAATGGTAGGCAGTGGTACTGAGTTTCATTGGGCCGTTTTCGTCAAAAAAAGCATTGGTGCCATCAAGGTTGAACAGGGACTGGTTGGTGTGCATCCCCGAACCGTTGATGCCGTAGACCGGTTTGGGCATGAAGGTCGCGTGAAAGCCATGTTTGGCAGCGATGGAGCGCACCACCCACTTGAAGGTGAGGGTGTTATCGGCAGCGGTCAGGGCGTCAGAGTATTTAAAGTTGATTTCATGCTGTCCTTCGGCCACCTCATGATGGGAGGCTTCAACTTCAAAGCCCATGGCCTCGAGGGTATCGATGACCTCGCGCCGACAATTGATACCGCTATCATCGGGGTCGACATCAAAATAGCCGGCGACATCATTGGTACGGGTTGAAAGAATCCCGCTTTCATCCTTCTGAAACAGAAAAAATTCACACTCGGTACCGACGTTCATGGTGTAGCCGAGGTCTTTGGCTTCGGCAAGAATCCTTTTCAGATTAACTCTGGGGCAACCAATAAACGGGGTTCCGTCAGCTTTGTGTACGTCGCAGATTATTCGGGCTGCGTTGACACCGTTTCTGCTGCGCCACGGCAGAACGACGAAGGTATTGAAGTCCGGTTTCAAATACATGTCTGATTCGTTGATGCGGACAAAGCCGTCAATCGACGAGCCGTCAAACATCATCATGCCATCCAGAGCCTTCTCGATCTGACTGATCGGCAGAGCAACGTTTTTCATGAAACCGAAGATGTCGACAAATTGCAGACGGAAAAAGTTGACATTGTGTTCCTTGATGGCTTCCATGATGTCGTAACGGGTCATAAGCGCTCTCCAGTATGGTGGGGGTTGATGAACAATGAATCGCGGCGGGCTGAAATGTTCGGTCAGCAGCCATTGTACTTGATTCCGGGTTGCCGATAAAGCCGCTCATTATGACCCAAATCCACCACCTGAAAAAGCATAGAGGGTCGCGACATCTTTTTTAAGAGATTTTTTCCTGCCTATACCCTGTTTTTACGTTATGTCAGGTGGTGTTTCGGGGGACATAATACCTATTTCTAAATATATTTGGTAACGGTTCAGCACCGGATCTTCGGATCCTATGACAAGGGACGCGATTGTTTCCCGTTGGGTCATCCATGGCCGCTTGTTGTCGCCGTCCATGGCGACAAACACCCTTGCCACAGGAGCCAAAGGCCCTGCGCAAGGATAGTGCTGAATAGTTACTATATTTGTTGTAAGCCCCCTGGAGATGCGTGACAGCGCGACGGAACGCCGGCCTTATCACATCCAAGCTGGTACAGCGGGCTCTAACCGGTCAAGTTTTCCTTGACGTGTTTTCCAGCCGTTTTCACTTCTGTCAGCTCATCAATGGTCATACTGATGTTCCTTTCCGCCGCTGTCAGCGGCTCCGTACGGGCAAATTGAAAGTCCAGCACCTGTTCATCCGCATCCGAAAAACTGTTCCCCTGCCGGGAGCGTTGCTGGATCCGTTGTCGTAACAGCTTCTCAGTCATCTGAAAATCGAGGATGTTGAAGGGGCATTGCCGCCTGGTCGCGAGTTGTACGAACTGCCGGCGATCAGCGTGCCTGATAAAGGTGGCGTCGACAATGACACTGAATCCGGCAGCAAGGATGGTATCGGCCAGTTGGTTGAGGTGGTCGTAGGTTTTGGTGTTCGCCGCCGCACTGTAAATCCCCTGCTCGATGGAGGCCTTGCCGGACTGGTTGGCCCCAAGGTGATGAAGGCGCTTGCGCTCCAGATCGGAATGGATACAAATGGCTCCGATATGCGGTGCCAGTTCGTTGACAAAGGTTGTTTTCCCCGATCCTGACAACCCGTGGGTGATCATCAGTTGTTGCGGCTGTGTTTGCGTGTAGCTCCCGGCAAGGCCCAGATAGGTTTCAAATTGTTCAAGATCAGCCTGCTGCTCCTGCGTTGACAGGTCCGGCTGGCGCAGGCGCAGGGCAAGGACTTTGGCCCTGACCATGGCACGATAAACCTGATAAAAGCGCAACAGCTTAAGTCCGCCATAGTCACCAGTATGGCGCAGGTAGGCATTGAGAAAGGCCCAGGCGTGCTGATGTTGAGCGCGATTATCAAGGTCCATCACCAGAAAAGCGATGTCGTTGATGGTGTCGATCCAGCGCAGGTTCTTGTTGAATTCGATACAGTCGAATAAAAGCGGCTGGTCATGAAACCAGGCCATGTTGGCCAGATGCATGTCACCGTGGCATTCGCGGACAAAACCTGCCTCGCGTCGCGCAACCAGGACAGACTGCAGCATTGCGAAGGTTGCTCCGCTCCATTGTTCGATAGTGCTGACAGGACGTAGCGCTGCGCTGTCGGGGAGAGCCGATCTGATCTGTTCAACATTCTGGCGTATCGGCTTGAAGACACTCTCAGGCGTGCCGAAATGGCTGCGCGGATCTGCTTGGGCTGCCTGCCGGTGAACAGCAGCAATTTTTTCGGCAAACGCGATTAACGCAGCAACACCCAACCTGCCTGCTGCCAGCATCCGGTCGAGCTGATTTTCCTGGGGAAAACGGTGCATTTTTACCAGGTACGCCAGCGCCGGTTCCTGGTTCAGCTGCGGTCGGTCGAAGGATCCGCCGACAGGAATGACCGCAAGATAGAGTTCCGGGGCGAAACGGCGGTTGAGGCGCAATTCTTCGGTGCAGAAAAAGTGGCGTTTAGCATGGCTGGAAAAGTCGAGAAAACCAAAATTGACCGGTTTTTTCATCTTGTAGGCATATTCACCACTTAAAAAAATCCACGAAATATGGGTTTCAATCAGTTCGGCTCCCGGTTCCGAGGGGCCGAAGAAAGAAGGTTTGCGCATGTTGTGGACCAGCGTGAGATGCCTTTCCATAGCGATGCCTTAGGGCTGTAAACACAGTTAAAAAAGATATTCCCGTTAATCTGAAGTCTAATAGATGAGATAGGTTTCGCAAGGTCTTTATCTTCGCTTGACATTCTCGCCGGAAAAATAACAAAAAAAGTCATAATTGATCCAGGTCATGTTTTTGCCGCTGATTTTCCTCTAGTCTGACCTCACATCAAACCAGGGAGGACAGCATGGAATTACATCAAGATATTGGCAGTCAGGCCATTCAGGACGTGTTGACGGTTCATCCACAGATTGGAACTATTCTCGAAAAATTCGATATCGGCTGCGTCAGTTGTCGTGTCGGTATCTGCCTGCTCAAGGATGTGGTGACGATCCACGCTCTTGGTGAGCAGGTCGAGGCGCAAATCGAACAGGAAATTAACGAGTACCTGACATCGGTATAAAAATACAAAAACCCCAGACAACAGGAGATAAATCATGAAAAATCTTGCATGCGGTTGCCCCGGCAGCCAGGTTCGCAGCGTTGAAAAAGTCACTCCGATCAGCCGGAACACCGAAAGGATTGAGTCGGAATTGCGTCAGTGGCCGACCCAGTTACACCTGGTGCCACCCCACGCCCCCTGGTTGCAGGGTGCTCATCTGCTCATCGCAGCGGACTGTACCCCTTTTGCCTACGCTGAGTTTCACCGTGACTTCATCAAGGGGCGGGTATTGGTCAACGCTTGTCCGAAGTTGGATGACACCAGCAATTACGTGAACAAACTGACGGAGATCCTGCAGCAGAACGATATCCAGTCGGTTACCGTCACCATCATGGAAGTTCCCTGTTGTCGCGGCATGGCGATCATGGCCGAGCAGGCGGTCAAGGCATCAGGCAAGGATATCCCGCTTGAAATTGCCATTATCGGCGTTGCCGGAGAAAGGGTTAGCCGATGAAAACAGATATTACTGCGGTCATGGTCAAGGAACATCAGCTGATTTTGCGGATGATTGCGTTACTGGAAAAAAATGTTGATCTGATGGAGCAGGGGCGCTTCCGCAACTGGCAGTTTTTTCTCGACGCGGTCGATTTTATCCGCAACTACGCCGACCGCTTTCATCACGCCAAGGAAGAAGATGTGCTGTTTGTTGAGCTGATCAGCAACGGCATGCCGGAAAAACAGTCACCGATTGAAGCGATGCATATCGAACACGACCAGGGGCGCGCCTTTGTCCGCGCTATGGCGGAAGCGGCAGAAAAGGCTCTGGCGGGTGAACCCGGGCAGATTCCGATCATTGCTGAAAACGCTGCCGGTTATATCGCCCTGCTGCGCGAGCATATCGACAAGGAGGACAATGTTCTTTACCCTCTGGCCGAGCGGATTCTGCCGGAGGAGGTCCGTGCGCGTATGGTTGAAGCCTATGAAAAGGCACAAGCACAAACCCCGGGATTGGAAGAAAAATACCAGCGTTTGGTTGAGGAGTATGAGCGCCAGACGGCTGCGTAAACGCAATCAGGGTTTTTATCTTCAAGTACGATTTTTGCTTGTGAGTGGTTGATATTGAAGTAAAATTAACATGGACCTTGCGTATCACAAGGAGGAATCCATGATAAATTATCTCGTAGTATGCCTTGCGGTGGTTTTGATTGGTGCTCTGTACAGTGAAGCTGATGCCCGCGCCAGGGGTCTAGGTATCATCGGCAGCGCCCACGATTTCACCTATGACGCAAGTTCCAGCGGTACTGTCAACGAGTGGAATAGTACTGGCGTCGCTGGCACCTACTGGGATAGCGGCGATGGCGAAGCCTGCCGCGTCTGCCACGTCCCTCACGACCAGGGTGGTAGCGCCTGGTATTCATGGGACGGTGAAGATGCCGGCCTGCTGTGGAACCACTCGCTCAGCAACACTGACGTCTATGGCATGTACGGAAGTGATTCATTGCGCGGTGAAATCGGCGCTAATGTTGCCGGCAAATCCAAGTTGTGTCTGTCCTGCCACGACGGCACCGTCGCCATCAACGCCTTCGACGACCAACAGGGTACCGGTGGTTTTGGCAATGACGGAGTAGCTGAAGCTGATAGAGTATGGATTCAGGATTATGCCAGCGCTTTCGAAATCGGACCCGGTCGCTCAGTCGCCGATGACAATTTCCTGATGGGCAACCACCCGATTTCGGTGGCCTATGCTGAAGGTTTCTTCACGCAAAACCCCAAGGTTGGCATGAACGGTGGCCTCCATGCACCTGAAGGCCGGACGTTCGGCAATTTGGTGAAGATGAGAGGCGCTCCGACTGTTGATATGGTTCTCGAACAGGGCATGGTTCAGTGCCACTCCTGCCACGATGTACATGACTCCCCCGGCGTGACCGCCATCGGTACCGCCCTCAACCGTGCCGGCCAGGGCCTGGCTGCCAACAGCGGCAGCGATCCCTCCGGTCTGTGCCTGAGTTGCCACGCCAAGTAACCGGCAATCGGGGAATCGGGGGAATCGGGGGACATAATACCTATTATGGAATAATAGGTATTATGTCCCCCGATTCCCCCGAATCGCCCCTTGCTAAAGCCCCATCAGCGGGTCTGACAGACCGAGTACATAGACAGCGACAAGCCCCAGAATTCCAGCCGCTACCAGGTAGTAGACTGTTGGAATAATGGTCAGGCGCAGCGTTTTTCCTTCCTGCCCGAGCAGGCCGACCGTTGCCGAGGCAGCAACCACATTATGAATAGCGATCATATTTCCTGCGGCTGCGCCGATAGCCTGGAGGGAAACCATCGTCGCCCCTGACACGCTGAGGGCGGTTGCCACTTCGAACTGGAACTGACTGAGCATCATGTTGCTGACCGTGTTGGACCCGGCAATGAAGGCACCAAGACCACCAATGATCGGGGCAAAAAACGGGTAGATGGAGCCAAAGGTTTCGGCGACAAAGCCGGCCATAGCAACAGGCATGGAGGCCAGATCAGCACCGTTAACCCCTGAATTGATCAGAATACGGACCATCGGGATGGTGAAAATCAGGACAAATCCGGCACCGAGCAGTGTTTTTCCGGCCGCTCCGGCAGCAGCGGTAAGCTGGGAGAATTTCATCCTGTGGAGGAACAGAGTCAGTACGCAGACGAACAGTAAAATACCGCCGGGAAGATAGAGCGGCTCTATGCCGGCGCTGATATCCGTTTCGCCGAGAATATGACGCCAGCCGATGGAAAAGCTCAGTAACACGGCTTTAAGGTCAGCAACCACCCGGCTGGCGACCAGAATCACGGCAACCAGCAGATAGGGGGTCCAGGCCATGGGGAGGGAAATTTTTCGCTCATCGGTACTGGGTTTTTGCGGTGTGATGGTGCCAAACCAGAAATTCGGCCACTCATTTTGCGGAGCAAAGTCCCAAACCCTTTTTGGTATCAGAAAACCTTTCTTAACTGCTGGTATGACGATGGCTATGCCGACCAGGGCGCCGACGATAGATGGAAACTCCGGGCCGAGAAAAATGCCGGTAAGGGCATAGGGGACAGTAAAGGCCAGACCGGCAAAAAGAGCGAAGGGCGTCATTGCCAACCCCTCTTTCCAGCTTCTGTTCTTGCCGAAAAACCGGGTAAGCATCATGACCATCATCAACGGCATCAGGGTACCGACGAGAGCATGGCCGATAGCCACTTCCGAGGTGATAACCTGCAGAAATATCTCCCAGCTCGAACCTTTTTCTGCCAGTTGACTGCTGATGGCGATATGATCCAGGCCGTTGGTCACACCAATGATAATGGGGGTTCCAACAGCGCCGAAAGAGACCGGCGTCGATTGAATCATCATGCCAATCATGATGGCACCCAGCGCGGGAAAACCGATGGCAACCAGCAATGGTGCCGCGATGGCCGCCGGGGTACCGAAGCCGGAGGCTCCTTCGATAAAACAACCGAAAAGCCATGCCAGAATAATCGCCTGGACGCGTCGATCCGGACTGATATCAGTGAACCCCGCCCGTATTGTTGAAATGGCACCGGAATTCTGCAGGGTATTGAGCAGCATGATCGCACCGAAAATAATCCAGAGCACGGCCGCGGTGACAATCATCCCTTGAATCGTTGAAGCGAGAACACGAATGAAGCTCATCTCCCAGAACAACAGGGCGATGCCTGCCGCAGTGAGATAAACAACGGGCATCGCCCGCCGCGCCGGCCAATGAAGTCCAACAAGCAGTACGGCTGCGATAATAATTGGCGTGGCTGCGAGTAGGGCCTGGATCGCTGATGACATAAAATATCCTTTTGCAAAAAAGTTTAATGCACTGTATCTGTTCAGCACCGGGCCTTTGAATCCTATGTCAAGGGACGCGATTGTTTTCCGTTGGGTCATCCATGATGGCGTCGCAAAAAGTCCGCCCTACGGCGTTACGGCGTTTTTTCAGGACCTTGACATACTCTATGTATGCCTTCGCCCCTGAAAAACCACCAGGCCTTGTAGGACGAAATTTTTGCTTAGCCATCCTATGACTTTTTGCGAGTGCATCATCCATGACCGCTTTTTGTCGCCGTCCATGGCGACCAAAACCCTTGCCACAGGATCCAAAGGCCCTGGGCGAAGGACAGCAGCTGAATAATTACAATGCACTTAAATAACTATCTTGTGACGGCGAAAGCATGAGCAGCAAAAATACCAAAGCGCAGGAAATATAAACGAAAAGGTAGCGATGGTAAAGTGGTAAGGCCAATTTATGAAAAAATATTGGCGGAGGGACACCAAGTGCAGCAGGTTGGCAGGTTGTCAGGTCAGCACGGTTGCCGCGGATCAGCCGCAAAAATAGTCAGACCCGATTTTTTTAAAAATGGACTTTCCATCGAAAAAATTGCTTTTTTGTGTCATCTTGTGCTGTTTTTTTCGGATTTATCGAAAAAATTGTTGTCCTGATATGTTGCATGGTCAATGATGGTTTTTTTTCGAAGCGCTCAGCTGGAGCAGACCGCTTGTTGTCGCCGTCCATGGCGACAAACACCCTTGTCACAGGATCCAAAGGCCCTGCGCGAAGGACAACAGCTGAACTTGAAAACATTTTACCGGATTGCGGTAAATTTCTTTGCCAGGGAGATAAACATGAAAAAGATTTTTTCTGCGTTGCTCTGTATCGCCATCATTATGCCGGCTAGCGCCTGGTCCCTTGATCCGGTTAAAATCGGCATGGTGACCACGCTTTCCACCAAAGCCGGATACCTCGGGGAAGAAGTGCGTGACGGTTTCAGGCTCGCCATTGCCCAGGAGGGTGGAAAACTGGGTGGCATTCCGGTTGAGCTCATGGTTGAAGATGATGGCGCTGATCCGGGTCGAGCCAGACAGATCGCCGATCGCTTTATGCGGCGCGACAAGGTCAAGATCATGACCGGAATCATCTTCTCCAACGTGGCGATTGCCGTGGTACCCAGGGTCGTCAGCAGCGACGTCATCTATATCAGCCCCAATGCCGGGCCATCACTGCTGGCCGGCAAGGGGTGTGATCCCAATTATTTCAACGTTGCTTATCAGAACGACAATCTCGATGAGGTGGTCGGTCAATATGTCAACGAAGCCGGTTTTAACAATGTTTATCTTCTGGCTCCCAATTATCCTGCCGGCAAAGATCACATTGCCGGTTTTAAGCGCTACTATCAGGGGCAAATTGCCGGCGAGGTCTACACCAAGCTTGATCAGTCTGATTATGCGGCAGAAATTGCGACGCTGCGCGCCGGCAATCCGGATGCCCTGTTTTTTTTCCTGCCGGGCGGCATGGGGATCAATTTCCTCAAGCAGTATGACCAGTCAGGTCTTAACCGAACAATTCCGGCCTTTGGCCCGGCCTTTTCTTTTGATGAGCGGTTGTTGCAAGCCGTCGGTTCGGCAGCCCTGGGGGTAAAAAACGGCTCCCAATGGAGCCATGACCTCGACAACCCCGCCAATCGTCAGTTTGTTGCCGCGTTCCGTGAAACGTACGGGCGCACCCCGACACTCTATGCCGGCCAGGGCTATGATGCCGCGCGCCTGATTGCCAGCGCCCTGAAAAGCGTCAACGGTGATGTCGAGCAATTGACGCCGCTACGCACGGCATTACGGGCGGCTGACTTTGAATCGGTGCGCGGGGATTTCAAATTCTCTACCAACCAGCACCCGATTCAAAACCTCTATATTCGCGAAGTGGTACAGGATGACGCCGGGAATTTTACCAACAAGACCCTCAAAGCTGTGTTCACTGAACACAGCAATGCCTATGTCGGCGAATGCACAATGGGTGACTGAAGGAATCATCTGCTTCTGGCGAATATATGCTTTTAGTTTTTGAACAATTGCTCAACGGTCTGCAGCTAGGCGTCACCCTGTTTTTGCTCTCCGCCGGTTTGACCCTGATCTTCGGCATCATGCAGGTCATCAACCTGGCCCATGGTTCCTTTTACATGATCGGCGCCTATGTCGCGGCGACGGTTACCGCCTCTACGGGTTCTTTTCTGCTGGGGCTGGCGGTCGCCCTGCCGGTCACTGCGCTGATCGGTATGCTGGTCGAAATGAGCATCTTGCGCCGACTGTACCAGAAGGAGCATGTCGATCAGGTGCTGGCAACGTTCGGCTTGATCATGTTTTTCAACGAACTGACCCGGATTATCTGGGGGCGCCAGCCGCTGTTTATGGATGTCCCGGTCTGGTTGTCGGGCAGTGTCGAACTGATCCCCGGCATCCCGTACCCGAGTTACCGGCTTGCCGTGATCGGGGTCGGGCTGCTGGTAGCACTGTTTCTCTATCTGTTGTTCGCCTACACCCGTGTCGGCATGCAGATTCGCGCCGGGGCCGGCAACCGTGAGATGGCGGCTGCCTTGGGGATCAACATCAAGCGTCTCTACACCCTGGTGTTCGGCCTGGGTACGTTGCTGGCCGGACTGGCCGGGGTGATGGCCGGCCCGATCCTGGCGGTCGAAGCGGGTATGGGGGAAAGCATTCTTATTCTCACCTTTGTCGTCATTGTCATCGGTGGTATCGGCTCGGTGCGCGGAGCTTTTGTCGGGGCCCTGCTGGTCGGTATGGTTGATACCCTCGGACGGGCCTTTCTGCCGTTGCTTTTTCGCTTTCTGTTTTCCAGCGCAACGGCGGATGGTGCTGCCGCTTCTATTGCTTCCATGTTGATTTATCTCCTCATGGCGCTGATTCTGATCTGGCGCCCGCGCGGCTTGTTGCCGACGCACAGCTGATTAATTGCCCCGGTGCAACACAACGAAAGATTCACCATGTTCAGACCTTCGCGCAAATGGCTGCTTTTGATCTTCACCATCATCCTGCTGTTGCTGCTCCCTCCACTGCTGCAACTGCTCGGCGAAGAGTACCTGATCTCTCTGGCCAGCCGTATCCTGATCTATGCTCTGGTCGCTGTCAGCCTCGACCTGATGCTCGGTTATGGCGGCATGGTCAGTCTCGGTCATGCTGCATTTTTCGGTATTGGTGCTTATGTGGTTGCGGTTTTTTCCCATCACAGTTTTGACGGAACACCCCTTTTTTCCTGGCCTTTTATCCTTCCCGGCACCGACGCTGTGCTGCTGCTCTGGCCGTTGGCTATTCTGATTTCGGCGCTGCTGGCGGCGATGATCGGCGTCTTGAGTCTGCGCACCAGCGGCATGCACTTCATCATGATCACCCTGGCCTTTGCCCAGATGCTGTTCTTTTTTTTCGTTTCTCTGGAAGCCTACGGTGGCGATGACGGCCTCAGCCTGTTTGAGCGCAATCGCCTTCCGGGTTTCGACCTGAGCAATGACACGCATTTTTACTACCTCTGCCTCGCCTTGCTCGGAGCCTTTGTGCTGATCGCTTATCGCCTGGTTTCATCCCGTTTCGGTATGGTGATCCGAGGCAGCCGGGATAATGAAAAACGGATGCAGGCCCTTGGCTTTCCAACCTTTCGCTATAAATTGGCCTGCTTTGTTATTGCCGGGGCAGCCGCTGGTCTGGCGGGGGCTCTGATCGCCAATCACACCGAATATGTCAGTCCGGGATTAATGCACTGGACGCACTCCGGGGTGATTCTGGTCATGGTTCTGCTGGGTGGCAGTGGCACCTTGTTCGGACCCATTCTCGGAGCTGCGACCTTCCTGATTCTGGAAGAAGTGTTGTCGATCTACACCGAACACTGGATGCTTTATCTGGGTCCCGCGTTAATCCTGGTTGTACTCTTCGCCCGCCAGGGTATTTACGGCATGTTGGCAGGCCGGGAGCGGAACAATGTCTGACCCCGTGCTGAAACTTGTCGGCCTGCAGAAACATTTCGGTGCGGTCAAAGCCTGCCACAACCTGTCGCTGGAGATCCGTGCGGGCGAAACTCACGCCCTGATCGGCCCAAACGGCGCAGGCAAAACCACCCTGCTTAACCTGCTGTCCGGAGATCTAAAGCCGGATGCCGGTCAGATATTTCTCGACAACCGTGATATCACCCGGATTCCGCTCTATCACCGTGCCCATTTGGGTTTGGCCCGTTCTTATCAGATCACTTCGGTTTTTTCCCAACTTAGTGTCGAGGAAAACCTGCTCCTGGCGATACAGGCCCACAGTGGCCACAGTTTCAGGTTCTGGAAAAAAGCGGTTAGCGATCCTCTTTTACGCCGCGAGCTGGAACCGGCGCTGGAACGGGTCGGTCTTGAACAGCGTGCCCGGGTGCGGGCCGGCAGCCTGTCTCACGGGGAGAGAAAACAGCTGGAAGTGGGTATGGCGTTGGCCTGTAATCCGCGAATCCTGTTTCTCGACGAACCGATGGCGGGAATGGGACCCGGCGGCAGCGTCGAGGTGAGCAAGCTGATTCGCAGATTGAAGCAACAGATGACGATTGTCCTGGTGGAACATGATGTCGAGGCGATTTTCAGTCTCGCTGACCGGATTACCGTGCTCGTTTACGGTGAAATTGTCGCCACCGGGACGGTCGATGAGATTCGCACCAGTAGCGCTGTGCGCGAAGCCTACCTGGGAGAAGAAGAGCCATGCTGAGGGTCGAAGGAATCGAAACCTTTTACGGCAGCAGTCAGGCACTGTTCGGCGTCAGCCTTGAGATCGGCGATGGTGAGGTGGTCACCCTGCTTGGGCGCAACGGAATGGGGAAAAGCACCACCGTTAAATCGATTATGGGGATGACTCCGGTCAGTAGCGGTCGTATGAGCTTTAACGACATTGATATTCACCAGTTGCCCAGTTATGCCATTGCCCGCCTCGGCATCGGTCTGGTACCCGAGGGGCGCCAGATCTTCCCCAATCTGACGGTGCGTGAAAACATTCTGGTTGCCGCGGCTAATCGCGGCGGTCGCCCAGAACCCTACACCCTCGCGGAGGTTCTGAAGATCTTCCCGCGCCTGGCCGAACGCCTCAATCATTATGGCGATCAGCTTTCCGGCGGTGAGCAACAGATGCTTGCCGTTATCCGCGCCCTGATGACCAATCCCAAACTGATGATCCTGGATGAAGCGACCGAGGGCCTGGCGCCATTGGTGCGTAAGGAAATCTGGTATGGGTTAAGCGTTCTGAAACAACGCGGGCAGGCTATCCTGTTGATCGATAAAAATCTGGATGCCCTGATGAAGCTCGCCGACCGACACTACATGATGGAGAAAGGGCAGGTCGTCTGGTCAGGAAAAACAGCCGATATCGTCGCCAACGAAAATCTGAAAGCTCGTTATCTCGGAGTCTGATAGCGGGGTTGATGGATAGCCTTTGTCAGGCTGAAAGATAAATACGGTACTTTCAGGCAAGTAAAAGTTTCTGGTAACTGTTCAGCACCGGATCGGGTATCCTAAGTCAAGAAACGCGATTGTTTCCCGTTGGGTCATCCATCAGCGCTAGTTGTCGCCGTCCATGGCGACAAACACCCTTGCCACAGGATCCAAAGGCCCTGCGCAAGGATAGTGCTGAAGAGTTACAAAACTTTTTTACCCTGCACCTCTGATCAGTCCGTGCCATCGGATCCGGGTTTGTAAGTGCCTCAGTTAGCCTGCCGCCGGCAAGAGATACGCTGATGACGGATCTATTTTTTGTTTTTGCGAATGTTACTTTGCCGGTTTTCGGCATTGTGATTCTTGGTGCTCTGGTTGGGGGTCGCTTGCAACTGGAAGCGCGTACCCTGACCAGAGCGGCCTACTATGTCTTTGTTCCGGCCTTTATCTTTCATTCGATCAGCACGGCTCACATAGAATTTTCCAGCGCTGTATCGATGATCGGCTATATTGTGCTGGTCCACCTGATCGGTGTAGCCATCGCTATTGTTCTGGGGGTGGCAGGCAAACGCTCACGGGAGATGATTGCCGCTTTTGTCATGATCGCCTCTTTTGGCAATGTCGGCAACTATGGCCTGGCGCTGATTCGCTTTCGTCTGGGTGATGAAGCAATTGCTGCCGCCACCATCTTTTATGTCGCTATTACCATCAGTGCTTTTGTCATCTGTGTCGGCGCTGCGGGCTGGGCGCAAGGTGGAAAGCGCGGGGCGGTGTGGCAGGTGGTCAAGACCCCGGCCTTGCTGGCCATGATTCCTGCCGTGCTGGTTTCCTCAACAGATCTGCAGATGCCGTTAATGGTGCAACGGATGGTAGGTCTTTTGGCCGAGGCGATGATTCCGGTCATGTTGTTCACCCTTGGCCTGCAGATGCTTGAACAAAAAAAGATCCGGCTTAATGCCGATGTCCTGCTCGGATCGGGGCTGCGGTTGCTCCTGGTACCCATCATCGCGGTCCTGGTGGCGCGCGGATTTTCTTTCGGAGCAATGGAGCAAACCGCCGGCATTCTTCAGGCCGCGATGCCGGCGGCCATTCTGGTCGCCATCATCGCCAAAGAGCACGACGTAGTGCCGGAATTTGTTACCTCGGTAGTCATTGTATCTACATTGATCAGTGTTGCCACCTTGACTCTGTGGATGGTTGTTTTGTAAATGTGCTCGGGGTCCTCGGGGGACATAATACCTATTACGTCCCCTGATTCCCCCGAGGAGGAGGAGTTTTTGTGACATCTGAACGTTATGCATCACCGCTGTTGGGTTGGCTCATGTGGGGATTGGTTGCCAATCTTTATCTCGTCGGTTTTTTTCAGCGGGTCGCTCCAGCCGTCATGGTCGATGAACTGATGGCCGATTTTCAGATCGGTGCGGCGGTTCTGGGCAATCTGTCTGCCGCTTATTTTTATGCCTATGCCGCCATGCAGATTCCCAGCGGAATGCTGGCTGATGCCATCGGTCCCCGTCGCCTGAGCACTTACGCTGCCTTGATCGCTTCTGTCGGCATATTCGCATTTGCCCTGTCGCCTTACCTGTGGCTGGCTTATCTGGGACGTTTCATGATTGGCGCATCGGTTGCCGTTGCCTTTGTCGCCTGTATGAAACTGGCCGGGCACTGGTTTCCCACCAATCGTTTTGCCACCATCACCGGCGTTGCCCTGCTGCTGGGTAATCTGGGAGGCATCCTGGCGGGGATTCCGCTATCTGAATCGATTGCCCTGTTTGGCTGGCGTTCCTCCATGTTTGCCAGCGGATTGGTGACACTTGGCGGTGCCGTCCTGATCTGGCTCGTGGTGCGCGATGATCCCAAAGAATACGGATACACGTCTTTTGCTTACGCCACGACCTATGAAGAAAAAAAACTGACAGCTGCAGAGGCATTGAAGGCTGTTGTAAAAAAACGGGATACCTGGCTGCTGTTTTTTGCCGGTGGTCTCTCTTCCGCGCCGTTATTGGTTTTTGCCGGTCTGTGGGGCGTTCCCTATTTGACCCAGGTGTACGGCATGGAGCGCTCTCAGGCCGCCGGACTGACTTCCACCATGCTCCTGGCCTGGGCCATCGGTGGTCCGACGCTGGGAGCCATCTCAGATCGCATCAAGCGCCGCAAAGCTCCGTACCTGATGGCAAATGTCGGCGCTGCCCTGCTCTGGGCAATCTTCCTTTTTGTTGACATTCCCCAGCCACTGCTCTATCCGCTCTTTGCGGCAATCGGTTTTGCTTCAGGGGGGTTGATTATCGGATTCGCTTTTGCGCGTGAAGTTAATCATCCTGCCGTTGCCGGCACTGTGGGGGGGGTCGTCAATATGTCGATTTTGGGCTTTGCGGCATTATTACAGCCGTTGCTGGGCTTTGTCCTTGATCGCTACTGGGATGGTGCTCTTTTGGGTGGGACGCCAAGTTACAGTGCTGAGGCCTATTTTTTTGCATTTGCGTGGCTGTTTGGCTGTGTTTTTTTATCTGTCTGGGCGCTGTTACCCGTAGCCGAAACCAGGTGCCAAATGTCGACGGAAAAGTTATAGCTGGGTAATCGGGGGACATAATACCTATTTAATCGGGGGACATAATACCGATTATGCAATAATCGGTATTATGTCCCCCGATTAAATGTCCCCGATTACCCCCCCGATTACACGATAAAGAACAGCCCTGATCAAGGGGTCAGGTGGCGTTTCGTGGAATCACATAGAACAGTACCGCAAAAAAGTGGAAGCAACTCCCGGCCAGGACAAACAGATGCCAGATGGCGTGATTATAGGGCAGGCGTTTCCAGCCATAAAAAATGACGCCGCCGGTATAGGCTATCCCGCCGGCGACCAGCAGGCGGATACCGTCAGGTTCAAGGTAGTTCAGCAGCGGTTTGATCGCTATCAGAATAATCCAGCCGAGGGCCAGGTAGAGGGTCAGTGACAGACCACGCTTGTGCCCCAACGGCGTCACCTTGAGAACGATCCCTGTCAAAGCAATCCCCCAAACCAGAGCAAATAATGACCAGCCCCAGGCACCGCGCAGGTTTACCAGCAAGAAAGGGGTATAGGTGCCGGCAATCAGCAGGTAAATAGCGATATGGTCAAGCAGACGCAGAATTTTTTTGGCGCCTGGTGCCGGAATGCTGTGATAGAGGGTTGAAGATAGATACAGCAGGGTCAGGGTGGCACCAAAAATACTGCTGCTGACGATATGCCATACATTTCCATGGGTGGCGGCAAGGTTAACCAGAACAATCAGCCCAACGATGGACAGCAGCACACCCACGCCGTGGGTAACGCTGTTGGCGATCTCTTCTGCAAGGCTGTATCTTTTCGGATTCGATGATAGTTCATTCATCTAGTGCTCCAGTCTTTGCGTTTAAGTCCATGTCTGCAGTATAGCATTGACGTAAAGGTCAGACAGCACTTGAAGTTACTGTTTTACAAAATTATTACGTTGGTTTGTGCCCAACATCTGCTTTTTGAAAAAAAATTTCAAAATCCTGTTGACAATCCTGACTAAAACAGTTAGGTTTGTTTCAAATACATTTTGTTGTGGCAGGCAAAAGGTATTTCAGCAGTACTCTCTCGTTACCTCCTTAGTGTGTCGCCCCGTGATCCCCTCCTGATCACGGGGCATTTTTTTATCTGACACCGCCCCCCGCCGTTGTTTCAGCTGACCTGGATTTGTCGTTTGTGGTATATCCTGTTCCTGGTGTCTGTTTTGTCTGCTTCAGACCGGGGTTTTGTTAACCATGTATAAAGAATATTTCGGGTTCAAGGAAGATCCCTTTACCATCGCACCCGATCCACAATTTCTCTACATGAGCGAGAAACACCGCGAGGCTCTTGCTCATATGCTCTACGGTATGAAAGCCGACAGTGGTTTTGTCCTGCTCACCGGCGCGGTCGGTACCGGAAAAACCACTGTCTGTCGTTGCCTGCTCAACCATATTCCAGAAAATTCCGAGGTTGCATTTATTCTCAATCCCAAGTTGTCAGTAGTCGAACTGCTGGCTACTATATGTGACGAGCTGGGGATTGGATATCCACCGGAAACCAGCAGTATCAAGGTTTTTGTCGATCGCTTGAATCTGTTTTTGCTGGATGCACACAGTCGCGATAAAAGAGTCATCCTGATCATTGATGAGGCGCAGAATTTGAGCGTTGAAGTTCTTGAACAGATTCGCCTGCTGACTAACCTTGAGACCGATAAGCGCAAATTGTTGCAGGTGATCCTGCTCGGACAGCCGGAATTGAACCGGCTGCTTGAGCGCCCGGATTTACGTCAACTCGCTCAGCGCGTGACTGCCCGTTATCACCTGGAACCCCTTTCTCGCTCTCAGCTTCCCGCCTATCTTGCCTATCGCCTTGCTAAAGCCGGCGTTGAACGCCCGCTTTTTTCGTCAACAGCGACTGACCGACTCTACCGTTTGAGTGGTGGTGTGCCGCGAGTAATCAATCTGATTTGTGATCGCGCCCTGCTGGGCGCCTATGGGCGGGGAGAGCATCAGGTCAGTGCGAAGTTATTGACCCAGGCGGCCGGAGAAATACTGGGCAGAAACCAGCAGCAACGATCCCGTGAAAAATGGCTCTTTTCGTTCTTGCTGATTGTTATGGTCGTCGTTGTTGGGGCATTGATCTTTCTGTTGATGCCGGCACCGCGACAGGAAAACCTGGTGCGCATCCCTGTCCACTCGCTCCAGGAACATCTGAGTCAGGAGGAAGCCCCCCGGGAAGATTTGCAGTTGACTGAAGTGCCAATGATGGAAAACCCCGCAGATTTTTTCATCAGCCGACCGGCAGGGTTATCAACAGTGCAAAGTCGCGCCCTGGCCATGCAGACGTTGTCGGCGCTCTGGGGCTATCCAGGTGTTTTCGCGGAGGATACGACAATGCCTCCTGGTCATTCCCATGGACTGGTAGTGCTGGAAGGAGAAGGAGATCTTTCACGTTTACGCACCCTGAATCATCCGGCGGTGTTGATGCTTCGTGATCTCCACGGCAATGATGGGTTTTATGCCACCTTGTCAGCCCTTGACGAAACGATGGCGACCCTGATAGTCGGTACTGATCTGGTGCGGGTTCCGGTTGACGTCCTGCACGGTCAATGGAGTGGTGACTTCACCCTGCTCTGGCAGCCACCACCGGGATATCAAGGGGTACTGCGGGCCGGTGACGAAGGGATTACCATGTTCTGGCTCGAGCAGCAGATGGCAAAGTTAAACGGGCGCGCAATTCGTGAGATGGCGGATCTCATGTTTGATCAGGTACTGGTAAATGAAGTGCGGACCTTACAACATCAGCACAATCTCAATCCTGACGGATTGGTTGGTCCCCACACCCTGATGCTGATCAATTCTCGCCATGCCATCGATCAGCCGCGTCTTAATGCTTATGGGGAGCAATGAATATGTCTTTTATTCTTGATGCCCTGAATAAATCGGAACGCAGGCGCAGAGCATTAGCCGGTGAGGAACCCCAGGCCATCTGTGAGCCGCCGGCGCCAATAGCAGCCGTTTCCCGGCGTTGGATCCTGGTAGCGGTTGCGCTTTTGTTTCTGTGTATTCTGCTGTTGCTGGCAATCCTGGTGGTGCAATCTTCACGGAATTCAGATGTGGTTTTGGTGCAACCCTTGGCTCCAGTTGCAGATACTGTTGTTATGCCTGCGCCGTTGCCGTCGCCGGCGCCCTCGATAGCTCCCCAGCCTGATGTCCAGCGCCAAGCGGGGGTTGAAGAATCCGAAGGGGCTGGGCTGGAGCAGCGCACAGAACCAACGGCAGCGGTTCCTTCTTCTCCTTCCGCGAAAACAGAGGATCCCGTCTACCGTATCAGCGACCTGCCGCCGGAGGTGCGCAGGCGCTTGCCGGTCCTGCAGATGGCGCTGCATGCCTATAATCCCGCCGCTGCGGATGCGAGTCTGGTGCAGATCAACGGTCGTCTGGTAAGGGCAGGGGCGCAGCTAGCGGAGAACCTGACGGTGGAGGAGATTACCCCGAATGGAGCGATTCTGCGTAGCGGTAGTTACCTTTTTCTGCTGCCGCGCCGGGGTCAGTAAATAAGGATTATCTGCAGATCACCAACATTGGTGTTGGTCGGGCCGGTCATGAGCAACCCTGCAACTTTTTCGAAAAAATGATAGGAATCGTTGTCGCCAAGGTAGCGATCTATCTCCAGAGCGGCGCTTTCGGCGCGTGACAGGATCTCGGCGTCGGCAAAAGCGCCTGCGGCGTCGGTTGGTCCGTCGTTGCCGTCGGTTGCGGCCGAGAGAAAGGTCACCTTTTTGTTCTGATCATCTCCCCATGCTGCCAACTCGCACAGAAATGCCAGCGCCAGTTCCTGATTGCGCCCCCCTTTACCGTTCCCTTGCAGCGTGACCACCGTTTCGCCACCAAACAGCAGACACGCCGGTTTTTCCATGAACAGGTCGCTGGCGGCAACCTCGCGGGCAATGGTAGCCAGGTAACGGGCGGCGTGGCGGGCTTCGCCGCTGATCATGACGCTACCCGCCCTGGTGTGGTAGCCGAGCTGCCTGGCCTGCTGTTCTGCCGCCAGCAGGGCGTGACGATTGGTGCCGATAAGAATATTGGTGGCATAGGCAAGCGAGCTGTCACCCGCCTTGGGGGTTTCGGCCAATCTGCCGGACTGACCCAGTTCCAGGGCCGCCAGGATACTGGCCGGGGTTCGCGATCGCAGCTGATAGCGATCAATGATGTTGATGGCGTCGCTGAAGGTGGTGGGATCCGCACTGGTCAGGCCGGAGGCGATGCTGCTGAGGTCGTCGCCGACAACGTCGGAAAGAATAAAATTGAGGCTCCGGGCTGGTGCTGCCAGGCGCAGAAAGCGTCCGCCCTTGATGGCCGACAGGTGCTTGCGGACACAGTTGATTTCTTCGATGGGAGCGCCACAGCCCAGCAGCAGGCTGGTGATTAGCTGTTTGTCGGTCAGGGAAACAGCAGCTCGGCCGGCGGAAGATTGCGGATCGAGGGGGTAGGGGAGCAGGGCCGAAGCGCCCCCGGAAATGCAGTTGATGATCAGGG
>JAHYIY010000024.1 GCA_019429255.1 Desulfuromonadales bacterium
GCCGGAATCAAAATCCGGTGCCTTACCGCTTGGCGACGCCCCAATGAAGGAAGAACGATTTTCTAGCAAAGATAATTTACAGCGTCAAGGGAAAACCTTTAAACGGCAAAATCAATCAGCCACCAAGACACCAAGAACTCCAAGAAGATCAGGTAAACGCTTTTATTGTTTTAACCTCTATCCGTTTTTTTGTCTCTCTTGGTGCCCTTGGAGCCTTGGTGGCTAGAAGGTTTTTAGTATGATTTAAACATTCTTCGTTGACCAGAAACGATTACGCAGGGAATCGGCCAGTGAATAAAGCACCGGCACCACAATCAGGGTCAACAGGGTGGCAAAGGCGAGTCCGAAAATAACCGCAACAGCCATAGGGCCCCACCATTCCGACGATTCTCCACCAATTTCCCAGGCGAAGGCATGAAAATCGAAACTGACCCCGAGAGCCATGGGCAGCAGCCCGAGGATTGTCGTTGCTGCAGTGAGCAATACCGGGCGAAAGCGCACCATGCCGGCACGCATAATGGCGGCAAAGGTATCCATGCCGCTACGCATCAGCTGATTGGTGTAGTCGATGAGGACGATGGCGTTGTTAACAACAACTCCGGCCAGAGAAATGGCGCCGATCCCGGTCATGATAATGCCAAATGGCTTGGCGGTAATCAGCAGCCCGAGAAAGACCCCGGTCAGCGAAAGAACAACCGTTGTCATGACAATCAACGCCTGCAACAGGGAATTGAACTGGGTCACAAGCACCAGCATGATCAACAGCACCGCACCAATAAAGGCTTTGGATAAAAAGGCGGTGGCCTTGTTCTGTTCCTCCTGCTCACCTGAATAGGCAACCAGGTAGCCGTTGGGCAGGCGCAGGTCAGCAAGACGTTCCTGGATTTCCATCAACACTTCATTACTGTTGCGCCCGTAGGTCTCAGCCGACAAGGTAGCAACCCGTTTCAAATCGAGATGACGAATCGAACCAAAGCCCACCCCGGTTTCGACATGAGCAACGGTCGATAAGGGTATCGGCACCCCGGTTTCGGCGGGAATCAGCAGGTTGTCGATGTCGGCCAGGTGCTGCCGCCGTGACGGCGGAAAACGCGCAACGATATCGTATTCATCCTCCCCTTCACGAAAAACCCCCAGTTTGGTACCACTGATGGCCGCCTTGGCCATCTCCGATATTTCCGAGGTTGACAACTGCAGCAGACTGGCCTTTTCACGGTCTACGACAATGCGAATTTCCGGTTGCGCCCGTGCCAGGTCATCCTGCAGATCAACCAGGCCGGGTACCGACTCGATTCTGCTATGGATCTCCTTGACCAACCCCTCAATCACATCAATATCTTCACCGCTGACCTCAATATTGACCGGTGGTCCGGTGGGAGGGCCTTCTTTTTGCTTTTCTACAATAAAATACGCACCCGGAATCGGTAACACCGCCTGACGAATGCGATCCAGCACATCGGTGGCCGGCTCCTTACGGTCATGACGGTCGACAAATTCAAGGGAGATCTTGCTCAGATTGGAGAGAATGCTGCCACCGCCACCATCAGCGCTGCTGGTGGTACCGACATCGGTGATAACAAACTGGATATCCGGCTCAGCCAGAGAAATTGCCTCAACAGTGCGGGCCAGCAGATCTGAAGTGTCAAGATTGGTGCCAACCGGTGCCTCAATTTCGATAAAAGCACGGTTAGGTTGCGTATCAGGAAACAACTCAACACCGTGATCGAAAATAACATAGAGGGTGGTAATGCCAACCAGCATGATCAGTGCTGCCAATGCTACCAGCAGACGCCGGCGCAGGGCATATTCGAGCGACCAGGCGTAGACCCTGAGAATGAGCGGCAACTTTTTATCTTCAAGGCGCCGATCCGGGTGAACGGTCATTATGTGGGCACAAATTGTCGGGTTAATCACCAATGCGACAAACAACGATGCCAGCAAGGTGATCATCAGGGTCTTCGGCAAAAATGCCATAAACTCCCCCATAATACCGGGCCAGAACAACAGCGGGAAAAAAGCACAGAGGGTTGTCACCGTAGAACTGATAACCGGCCAGCCGACCTCAGACACGGCAATCTTTGCCGCCTGATCACCGCTGGTCCCGCCTTGCATGTGACGATAGACATTTTCGACGATAACAATGGCGTTATCAACCAGCATACCGAGGGCAAGAATCAGACTGAACAGCACGACCATATTCAGGGTGATGTTGAGCAGATAGAGAACCGAAAAGGCAATCAACATGGTAAAAGGGATCGCCAGGGCAACGAAAAAGGAATTGCGAAAACCTAAGAACAAAAATAGCACGCTAACGACCAGTATCAGGCCGGTAATAATGTTGTTTTCGAGATCGCGCACCATGTTGCGAATATCGTCGGACTGGTTGAAGGTAACCGCCAAGTCCACCCCGGGGGGCAGCATGGGTTCGGCATCAGCCAGCAGGGCAAATACCCGGTCAGCGACGTCAATAATATTGGCGCCGGAACGTTTTTTGATGGCAAGGGTGACACTCTGTTCGCCATTGAGTCGTGAATAACTGCTGCGATCTTCAAATGCGTCAACCACATCAGCGACATCTTTGAAATAGATGATGCGACCGTCGCGGCGGGTCAGAACCAGATTGTCGATTTCGTTGGGGTCGGTAAATTCGCCGGGGATTCGCAGCAGGTATTTGGCTTCACCGATATCAATACTGCCACCCGGGATATTGACATTCTCGCGCGCAACCGCGCGGATCACTTCGGCCAGGGAAATCTGATAAGCAAACATGCGGTCAGGGTCAAACTCAACGCGTATTTCACGCTCGCGTCCACCACTTAAGACCACTTCGAGAACGCCGGGGATGGTCTGGATCCAGTCCTGGAGTTCCTCGCCGACCTTCTTTAATACTGTTTCGTCGGCGCTGCCCGCTACCGAGACCATCAGAATAGGAAACTCCGACAGGTTGATCTCCTGCACTATCGGATCGTTTTCCAGATTGCGCGGCAGATCCCCTTTGGCCTGGTCGACCTTATCACGCACCCATTGCATGGCCAGGTCGATATCCACATCGGGGATAAATTCGATGATGATCATCGATGATCCTTCGGCACTGACCGAACGGATCTTTTCAACGTCTTTTAGTCCTTTCAGTTTGCGCTCAATTGGATGGGTGATCAGGCTTTCGATATCTACCGGTGCTACCCCTTCATAGGGGGTCACGACCAGCACATAGGGTACGGTGACATCAGGGGTCGATTCACGCGGCAGGATTAGATAGCTGTACATGCCGGCAATGATAATAATCAGCATCAACGAAAAAACCGTGCTGCGCCGCTCAACTGCGGCATCGGTGATCAGCATTACCGTGCCTCTTCTACGTTGACGGCGACGCCATCAATCAATAACTGCTGTCCTTTGATCACCAGATGCTGTCCAACCTCAAGGCCACTGCGCACTACCAGCTGCTGACCGACCGATCTGCCGGTTATGACTTCAACCTCACGCGCATAACCATCTTCAACAATATAAGCGACCTTGATATTACGCCGATCCAGTACCGAGAACATTGGTACAACCAAGGCCTGCTGATGCTCCTGACGGACAAAGGTGGCACGGGCAATCATCCCCGGCCGCAATTTAGCGCCTGGCTGCGCAATCAGCATTCTGGTGTGATAAGTACGTGAGGTTTCATCAGCGACAAAGGCAATATGCTCGATCACTGCCGTTAGTGGTTCAGCCTGATCGCCATGAATAATTGCCGGGGTAATAGTCACCTGTTGACCAGGGTGCAAAAAAATCACATCTTTTTCCGGAACATCGGCAATAACCTCCAACTGCTCAACCGACACCAGTCGCAAGAGCGGTTTACCGATATCAACATATTCACCAGCATCCACCAGACGGCGGTCAATCACGCCGCTAATGGGTGCGCGCAAAGTTGTTTTTTTTAACTGAATCCGCGCCTGTTCCAACAGTGTTTGTGCCGCTGTCAGCCCATTATTGACATCGTCCAGCTCCTGCTTACTGATCAGTCCTTCCGCTGCCAAACGCTGAAGCCGATCTCGACGTGTGGTCAACACTGCAACATTTCGGGTTTCACGTTCCAACTGGGCACGTACCACAGCAGAGTCTATTTCTATCAGTGCCTGACCCTGTACGACACTCATGCCCTCACGCACCGGGGTTTTTACTACCGTGCCGGCAATTTCAGCTGAGAGGATCAGATCGTCATGCGCCTGTACCCGTGCCGGCAGGGTAAAGGTTTCGGTCAGATCAACGGGAACCAGGGATTGGGTAACGACATTGACCCGCCGAGCGTGGTCGGCAACGCCTGCCGCCGGTGGTGCGGAATCACAGCCACTGATGAGCAACAGAGCAAAAGGCAGCAACAGGCTGCAGATAGATAATCTCCTCATAATCAACGCTTAAAAGCCCTCCCCGTCGGCAGCCGGATAAATCTGGTAACGGTCAAATATTTCACCCACCACAAACGCCAGGTTGGCGTAGGCCAGATGGTGAGCGGTAAACGCCTGCAAGCGCGTAATCCGGGCACTAATCATATTGTCCTGAAAAGCTACCAACCGATGGGTATCGGAAAGCCCTTCATCAAGACGGCGCTGCTCCTGCTCAAGGGCAATAGTTGCCAGTCGCTCAAACTCTGCGCTGATGGCCTGCTGTTCCTGCGTGTGGTTCAGTTCCACGATCCTTTCACGAATCTGTGTCTGGGTGTCCATATCCAGGTCGCTAAGCTGGTAGCGCTGCTGCTGGACAGACATCTGGGACTGACGCTGACGAGATTGGGCGGCGCGGTTGCCCAAAGGGACGGAAAATTCCAGAGCAACGCCCCACTGATAACCGTCAGCGCTGCTCATGCCGGCAAACGAATCCTCCCAGTTGCCACGGTAAGGGGTATCGGCCTGCTGACGTCCGGCCAAACCGTTAAGGCCGGCCTGCAAGCGCAGATCAAGTTGCGGTTTAAGCTGCTGGTTAAAAAAATCAAGCTGCCGTTGCCGGCTGGCCAGCGATAATTGCGCAATCTGTCGATCCAGACGCTTTACCCGTGCGGTTTCCAGCAGTATCTCATACTGATCGGAAAATGCAGAAGGTTCAGGTTCATCTGCAAAAAGCGGTGTGGGGTTAAAGCCCGCCGGCAGCTGTCCGTCCAATTGACGATTTAACTGTTCAAAGAGCAAGTCGTGCTGTTGCCGCGCCTGGGCCAGCAGCAAACGGCGTTCCGCCAGGGTCGCCTCGGCACCCTGGATTTCAGTAATGGCGACCAGTCCCTCTTCAAAGCGGCGGTGATTAACATCAAGCAGGCCCTCGGCCAATACCAACGCCTCGTTACGCAAGGCCATAATCTGGTATTGCAAAGCCAGTTGGCGCAGGGCGTATTCAAGCTGCAGCGCTAATTGCTGAGCATGGAGTAAAAATCCCAGTTCTGTCTGTTGCAGTTGATAGCCGGCGCGATCGATCGCCGTTTGATTAGCGATCTGACCATAGTTGCGCAGTAACGGCTGGTTCAATTCAATGACAAAGGCACTGCGATAGCGCGGATCAAGGGTGCTGGAGGCATCAAAGCCGCTGAATCGCTCGGTCAACAGACGAGCTGACGCTGTCATGCCGCTACTGAAGCGTTGGCGCAAACCGATGGTCCCCTGGTACTGGCGGGTCGTCATTCGGCCACTGAACTGATCAGTGACAAAAGGAGCTTTTTGTTGCTCATAACCGACCAGGGTAAAGGCCTCGGGATCAAATGCTGCTTGTTCAATCACAATCGCCTGTTGTGCCTTGTCAATCTCTACCTGGTCGATCTGCAGTTGGGTATTGGTGCGCAACCCCAGGATAATCAGCTCATTGAGAGACGAAGGTGCTGACCGGGACAGCTGTGGACAGGCGAGTCCGACAAGGATCAATACACACGCAAGCAGATAGCTCATGAGATGATCCCATGGCAGACTTGATGAAAAAGGGTTCTCATGCTCTTTTCAACCTCTTCTAACGAATCAAAATAGCCACTGTACCAGCCGGCCAACAGGCCGACGTAGAGGGAGAAAAAATGCCCGGACAGGGTGAAATGGTCCTGGTTCGGGGCAATCTCCCCGCGCTCTTCTGCTACACAAAAAACCCCCTCAAGGATGTCAAAATAGCGTTGGTTATGTTCCCGGGCTTTGTCGGTTGGTTCTTTAGGAAACAACATCTCTCGCAGCAACAAGCGCCCAAACTCACGATTTTCTGTGATAAAAACAAACTTGATCATAAAAAATGCAATCAGATATTCGACAAAAGAAATCTCCTTTGAATGCTGTTCCTTGAATTGGTTGAATGCTATGACCAACCGGTCATCACAGTACTGCAGGAAGATATCATCCTTGGCGGGAAAGTAGCCGTAGATTGTCGCCTTGCCGACCCCGGCAGCGTGGGCGATATCTTCCATACTGGTGGCATCAAACCCTTTGCAACTGAACAGCTCGACCGCAGCTTCCTCAATCGCGCGCCGGGTTTGCTGTTTTTTTTGTGCCCTGACACCACTCATGTTCAACTCCACAAAAAGAATCTCGAATGCAGTCGAGTTTACCTGAAAATGGTTTCAGGTCAACAAAAGAGCCAAGACATAAGAGGATAATTGTGGCATAGTGCGCGCAAGTAAAATGAAAAGCGCCAACAACCTGCAGAGAGTTTAAATCAATGAATGATATAAATGAACGTCCGGTCGCTGATCTGCGCCGTAACCTACGTGCCCCACTGATTATTCAAAAAGTCCATCTGCATGGCGAACGATCGACTATTTTTGGTTACAGCAAGAACGTCAGCCGTAGCGGTATGTATATTTCAACCACCAACCCTATCGAAGCGGGTCAACAGGTTGAGTTGGAATTTCAGCTGCCGCCCCCCCTCCGGGGGACTGTTCGCTGTTTGTGTGAAGTCGTCTGGAAGCGCCCCTTTGGTAGCCATCTTCCTTTTGAAGCAGGTATGGGAATGAAGTTTGTCGATTTGCCGGTAGAAATTTCTGAGCAGCTGGATGACTGGGTTCGCAGCCAGAGCTAGGACCCCAACGCTGATTAGCTATGGCTAGGCAGCGTTCGTCATGCCTTGTTGACCCGCCAAAATCCAGCGCAATCTTTGCGACATGTTATGAGTTACTGGGTCCTGGTACCCTGTACCCCGCTATAAACAGACTGCTGTTTGCTATACCAAAGTGCCCCGTTAACCTGATAGTTAACGGGGCGCTTTGGTATGAATAAGTAAATTTGGTTATCCACATGGCTCCAGCTATAACGGTTAGAAGATCGGGACCGATGCGACCTGCTAATAATCTGGATCCTGCGACTTCGCGCAGGATGACAAAGAAGCACGTTGATGGAAAAGAACCGGGCGTCATTCTGCGCGTAGCGAAGCGAAGTCGCAGAATCTATATCCTGTTTTCTGCTTTACTGGAGTCAAATAGATAACCAGATAAGTAAAAAATGTCGCCAGTTTAATCAACAGTTATTGATCAGCGCAATGGCCCGCTCAAGCCTTTTTACTGCGCGTTCCTTACCGATAATCTGCAGAATGTCGTAGATGCCCGGACTGGCCGTACCGCCGGTCAGCACAACCCGCAGGGGCTGACCAATCTTACCAAACTTCAGGCCGGTGATTTCCATCACCTTGGCGAAGGCTTTTTCGATTGTGTCATGGTCAAAATCACGTTGTTGCGCCAGCACCTCCCGTACAGTCATCAGCATGCTTTGGTGTTCTGCAGTAATAAATTTAGCTTGTGCCGCTTCATCAAAAAGCACTTCATCCCGATAGTAAAAAGCTGCTCCTGCAGCCATTTCGACCAGGGTGGCAGAACGTTCCTGCAGACTTTTAACGACTTCAACCAGCTCAGGTCCGCCGTCAACACTAACCTCCGCCGCCGCCAGAAACGGCAGCAACAGGTCAGCCAGACGGTCAGGATCGCCGGTTTTGATGTAATGACTGTTAAGCCACAGCAGTTTTTCCGGATTGAACACACCAGCGGAGCGCCCTACCCCTTCCAAACTGAATTTTTCAATCAGATCGGTCATGCTGAAGATCTCTTCATCCCCCAGTGACCAGCCCAGGCGCACCAGGTAGTTGACCAGCGCTTCCGGTAGATAGCCAAGCTCTTTATAAGCCATGACCGAGGTAGCGCCGTGGCGCTTGGATAAACGCTTTTTGTCAGAACCGAGAATCATTGGTACATGGGCAAACAGTGGCACCTGATAGCCTAACGCCTGATACAGCAGGATCTGTCGCGGTGTGTTATTGAGGTGATCATCGCCACGAATCACCAGGGTGATGCCCATTTCCGCATCATCAACAACCACGACAAAATTGTAGGTGGGAGTACCGTCACTGCGCTGAATGATCAGGTCGTCCAGTTCTTCGTGGCGAAACGTTACTGCCCCTTTGATCTGATCAGCAACAACCGTTTCACCTTCAGGATTCGGCAATTTAAAACGGATGACATGGGGGGCATCAGGATGATCGATCCGTTTACGGCAGGTGCCGTCATACTTGGGTTTGCGCCCTTGTTCCATGGCCAGTTGGCGCTTGGCATCAAGTTCTTCCGGGGTACAATAACAACGGTAAGCCTTACCTTCGTTAAGCAACTGCATGACTTTTTGCTGATAAAGGCCAAAACGCTCCGTCTGATAATAGGGGCCTTCATCACAGCGCAAACCGAGCCATTCCATGGCATCGAGAATCGCCTGCACCGATTCTTCGGTTGAACGCGCAAGATCGGTATCTTCAATTCTCAAGACAAAAGTGCCCTGCTCTTTTTTAGCCAGCAGATAATTGAACAAGGCGGTTCTGGCACCGCCGATATGCAGGTATCCCGTTGGACTGGGAGCAAAACGAACACGCAATTCAGACATAGAAACTCCTTGGTTAAATAAACTGTCCCGCCGCACGCAGCGAGGCCGTTGAATTGAGAAGACAGAATTTAGAATCCAGAAGAAAATCCAGGGCATCATCTTGACGATAATGACTTCAGAATCCGGAGCTTAATCTATTAAAAGTCCAGCATACCCCACAACCCGACTGTTATCGCCACTTTTTTCACCGGAATGGCTGTAACGTACCAGGTCACAGTTTTGTGCGCCCAGGGCTTTGGCCGCTTCCATCACGGCAACAACAGCAAAAACGCCACACATGCTGATTTGTTGCTCAGCAACCACCCGATACAGCCGCTGAGGATCAAAAGATGTCATGGCATCGATAGCTAGAGAATCGAGTCGGACATTCTCTGCAGCCGGTAAAAAATGATTCATATCACTGCTGGCAACCAGCAGCACCGACTGATTCCAGGTTTTCAGTGCCCGAGCAATTCCGGCGCCCAAATCACAGAGCCGGGAAAAGTCAGAATGCTTTAAGGTGACAGGAACAATCTCCAGTTGTGGTTGTACATGTTGCAGAAACGGCAGCAGCACTTCAAGGGAATGTTCCTGCTGATGGGCACGGTCATCCAGCACCAACTGCGGTATTTCAACAAGCAGATGTGCGCGTAAATCTGCCGCAACAGTGACGTCCCCCAGGGGGGTCGCCCAGGCATCGACAGCGCTGACAGCCATTTGCTCTCCCCTGCCATGATGATTGGGGCCGAGCAGAATGACTTGCTGCGGTACCTTGATGCGGGAAATCACCGCGCCGGCCACATCACCCGAATACACATAACCGGCATGGGGCAGCACTACCGCCGTTGCTATCTGTTGCTGCTCCACAGTTGCGATAAAAGATGTCAACTGACGGGTCAGTTCAATGGCACTGGCGGGATAAAAGAGTCCGGCGACAACAGGCTGACGAATCATGGCTCCTCCTGTGAACAAATATCCGGCTAAAGGTTGAATACGATTTTAACCCCGATCGACAACAGCACCACGGCAAAAATCCGAATCAGTCTGGTCTGACTGGTTCTACCGGCAAAGCGCACGCCCAGGCGCGCACAGATCATGGTCACCGGCGCCACCAGGAGAACCACCAGCCAGTTAACGTAACCGAGAGAATAAGGAGCAACAAGCGGCTGTTGCAATCCATGCCAGATATAGCCTGTCACCGCTGCCAAAGATGACACGACAATCAGGGCACTTGAATTGCCAACTGCCAGGCGCATCGGCAGATGCAATAGCAGCAGCAGCAAGGGAACAGTGATTACCCCGCCACCGATACCAAAAAAAGCCGAAAAAGACCCACCGATAAAGCCAACCGCAACAAACTGCCGGGGGCGCGCGCAATCAATAGATTCCGGTGGCAGATAAGGCTGCTTGAAAAAAAGCAGACGCACGCTGATGACAATCTGTAACAGACCAAAACAGATTTTGAGGATACTGCCGGACACCAGTGCCGCGACGGTGGCGCCGAGCAAACCGCCAATGATGCCACCTAGCGCAAGATAAAGGACCATCTCACCATGGATGTTACCACGTTTGCGATGCCCGAGGGTGCTGATGACAGCGGTTGGCAGAATGATCGCAAGGCTGGTACCAAATGCCGTGTGGACAACCAGTTCCGGTGGTAATCCGGCCAGCGGAAACAGCCATAAAAACAGTGGCACCAGAACAACCCCGCCACCAATTCCCAGCAAGCCGGCAAGAAAACCGGCGATCACACCGAAGGTGATGGTCAGGATAATGATCTGGGGAGTAAGGAGTTCCATGGAGAATGATCTAAAAAAAAGTGCCAGCCGTAAAAAAGGCTGGCACTTCTGGATTATTGGAGGCCCCGAGCAGATTCGAACTGCTGATAAAGGTGTTGCAGACCTCTGCCTTACCACTTGGCGACGGGGCCGATATGTGCCGATCCGGCGTGCAGATTGAAGTACCAAATAGACCGTGGAGTGTCAAGGAGAAAATCCTTCCGTTTAAAACAAGGTAGTCGAAGATGAAACATATCAACGAACTGTTTGCGCATCCTGATGCGCCGTTTCAGGCCAGCGCACACGATAGATCGCTTGGGTTTTTTCGTCACTGATATACAGATCACCCTGATCTGACACAGCCAAAGCAATCGGCGCCCCCCACACAGTATTCCAACCACGGAGAAAATCGCTTGAGTTACCAATGATTGCTCCCTGCTGATAAGAAAAACGAATAATTTTTGGGCCGGAAAGTGATAAACGATAACCGCTGCCACTGCATAATATATAGATACTGTTCTGATACTCCACAGGGGCCATTAATCGGTTACCGAAAGCTAAGCCCATGGGTTGGCACAAAGGAGGCAGATCAACTGTTGCCGGCACGCTATCATGGCATAATTGTGCTGAGCCTAATTGTGGATCGGGAGTCTGTTGGCCATAGCAATAAGGCCAGCCATAATGCTCGCCCTCACTGATGCGATTCAACTCATCCGCTGGCGGGATTCGTCCCTGCAATACACGACTGATGTCGGTTCCCCATAACAAGCCAGTATCAGGAGCAACAGCCAGCCCCAGGCTGTTCCGCAAACCACGAGCCAATTCACGCGTAGCTCCGGTATCGGGATCAATCCGCATAATGGTCCCCCGTCGCTGATCCTCCTCCTCGCAAGCATTACAGCGTGAACCAATAGAAAGAAAAAGAAATCCATCAATGTCACTGGTCAACGCGCGCATCCAGTGACCACCATCATCCGGCAAACCATCAAGCAGGATCCTTTCTGCATCGACCTGCAGATCCTGATTGTGATCGAACAGCTCAATCACCTGATACGGCTCAGCAACAAATAACCGACCATTGCCGGCGGCCAAACCGAAAGGACGATCCAGACCGGAATGATAGAGAATGGGCCTATCCGTGGGGTGCGCACTGCTGATCTGATCAATTAAATAGATCGCACCAAGATCAGACAAGGTCACGTACAAGCGGTTATCAACGATCAGCATCTGTCGGCCCGGTGACGGCAAACGGGCAATCAGTTGGATAATTACAGGGGCTGTACTTTCCAGAAACCTTTCAGTCATGAATTCGGACAGTTGATCAGCAACAGGAACCTCAATGCTGATCAGATAAGGATCGGGGCTGGTTGTTTTTTGGGCAGTGAGGCGCGGCATATGCTGGGGGAAAAACTGATTAAGCAACGCCAGAGAGGCTAAAGCGGTTATCGCCAGAGTCAATACGGTCGCGCGGATATTGGTGAGTTTGAGCAGCAACCCCATTCCGGCGCCAAGCAGAAAGACCGGCAGTAACAGATAGAGTGATGAACGCCCATATTGACCGGTCACCAGAAAGGCACTGAGCCAGCCCGCAAGAAGAATGATGGCAACGGTTAATCTTTGAACCTGTTTTTTCATCTCAAACTCATCTGGATGAGGTGTACCAACGCGTCAAGGTTATCATAAAAACGGGGTATCTGTTCAGCAGCGGGTCGGGAATCCTATGGCAAGGGATGCTTTTCGTCTATTGATCTTCTCCAAACCAACAATGGTATCTACTGATCTTGTGGACATCAGTATCAGCCGCAAGGGCAGCAAGATATTTTTTTGCAACAGGGAAAAGATGCAAAAAGCCAGGAGAATAAGATGATCTCAAATCACTGAGCCCAACCCCGATCATTTTTAACCTGGCCTCTTTAGCCGTCCACAAGCGATAAAACCCACGCCGTTGGCGGGCAGCAGAATAATCAGCAAACAATCTCTTCTCAGCGTCATCAAAAGCATAGTCACCAAGCTGCTCCAGATGGTTCCGGTTGATAACCCCTTCGACATCAACGCCGACGTCAGAACCTGCTGTTACAGCAAGGGTTGCCCAGTCACCCGAGTGAGACAGATTAAACTTGATATCTGACTGATGTTTCTCATTGAGGGAAGGTTTCCCCTGCTCACTGTAGGCAAGCACAATGGACGCAGGTGAACACTGCAGATAACCGGCAAGAATCCGTCGCAACCCGTAGCGGGCGGCAACAAATTTGATTTGCTGCTGCCATCTTATAAAGCGCTCAGCGCGGCTAATCTCATCGGCAGACAGGCATTGGCGCAGGCCGCCGGCAGCTGTGGCTGAAATATCGATACGAAAGCGCCACAGATGCAGTTCATGGGGATCAAGCTGAAGATTTTCCGGAGCTATCTGCCAGCGGGAAATGTCAGGCTTCACGCAAATGCCCTTGTTGCAGCCAGGATTCCAAACGCTGTAGACCTTGTTCAACACTGATTTCCGGACAGTAGCCAAAATCATTTTTTGCTGCTGATAGATCGAACCAGTGCGCAGTTGCCAGCTCTTTGGCAACAAAGCGGGTCATAGGTGGTTCACCGGGCAAATTGAAAGAACGATAAATCAACTCAAGGATTGCTCCGGCAGCATAAGCCAGCCGGGGGGAAATGGTGCGTGTCACCGGAGGAAGATTACCGGCGGCGAGGATGCGGTTGATCAGATCCCATAAGGGCAGGGGTTCGTTATTGGCGATAAAGTAGGCCTTGCCGGCAACCGCAGACCCGGGTGACAGGGCCGCTGCCGCCTGCAGATGAGAACGGGCGGCGTTAGTAATATAGACGCTATCAACCAGCTTACTGCCCGCCCCAACTTTGCGCAACTGTCCCTTACTCCCACGTTCAAGAATCCGGGGGACCAGATGATTGTCTCCCGGCCCCCAGATCAGATGAGGGCGCAGTGCTACTGTTGCCAACTGCTCGTCGTTGGCAGCCAGCACCAGCTGCTCGGCCAGGGCCTTGGTTTGCGGGTAAAAGGCGTGAAATTTATCAGGATAAGGAACCGTTTCATCAACCCCTTCCATATCGTTACCATCAAAAACAACACTCGGCGAGCTGGTATAGACCAACCGCAGCACACCGGCCTGGCGACAGGCAGTGATGACGTTCTGCGTGCCGCTGACATTGCTGCGGTAAAAATCCTCGTAGCGGCCCCAGACACCGGCCTTGGCCGCAACATGATAGACCAGATCACAACCGCTGACCGCCTGATCAACAAGAACCTGGTCAGTCAAATCGCCAATAAACTGTTCGACCCCGATGTCCTCCAGTGCCTCTGAGGGATGCCGCGCCAAAGAGCGTACCTGTTCACCCTGTTCCCTCAACAGGCGGACAATAGCACCACCAAGAAAGCCGCGGCCACCGGTGACCAATATCATGATGTCTCCTGTTGCTGGGCCCAGACCGCCAATTTTTCGCGGAAAATTTTGGCGTTGTGGCGAATATCAACGGGAAAGGCAGGATGAATCAAAAAGCGTTCGATCCGAGCCGTATGCGTGAATCTGGCGGCGATGGCGCGCAGATCGTCAATAATCTGCTGGTGCTGGGCGCGAGGGATTCCGGATTCGAGTTCAACACAGATAAGCGGCACCGTCTTGTCGTCAATTTTTACACCAACCAGAGCGGTGCGAAACACCTGCGGATGGGTATTGAAAACCCCTTCGCAGGGGATGGTAAACAGGGTCTCTTGAGTACTAATGACGCGGTGGCTCTTGCGCCCACAGAACCAGATTCGCCCCATATCGTCACGGTAACCAAGGTCGCCCATGCGGTGAAAAAACCGCTGGTTGATGGGATCGGCAATCTTCGCCAACCGGGTTGATTCTGCCTGGTTGAAGTAGGAACGGGTCACCTGTTGACCGGTAACGATAATTTCGCCAATCTGGTCGACAGCAAGTAATAATTTGCTGTCAAACTGATCTATCACCTCATCACTGATGGGAATGATAGCAACCTCAACCCCCGGAACCGGTCGGCCAACGCACACCCCGCGCCCCTGATCAGTTCGCTGGCGGGTCTGCTCAAGAATGGTCGCACTATCAATCGAACAGACCGGCAGGGCTTCGGTAGCCCCATAAGGGGTAAAGATACGCACATTCTCAGGCAGCAAATGGCTGAACTGCTCCAACGTCGTCGCGGCTACCGGGGCGCCGGCTGAGATCACTCGCTTAAGGGTCGGCAAGCTGATTCCATGTTGGTTACCATACAACGCCACCCGGCGGATCAAGGCCGGCGAACCGAACATGGTTGTCACTTCAAAACGCTTGATGGCGCTGATGATCTTTTGTGGATCGACTTCTCCCGGGCGAGTGAAATCCATCTGCGGAATCACTGCCGTCATCCCCAGGGCCGGCGCGAACAGGGCAAAAAGAGGAAAAGTCGGCAGATCAATTTCTCCGGGTTGAATCTGGTAGATATTTTTAAGGGCTTGTACCTGGGCAATAAAATTCTGATGGGTATAAACCACCCCTTTGGGGACACCGGTGCTACCGCTGGTGAAAAGAATAGCGGCGGTCTCATCAGGTTCGGGGTCAATCGGTGGGCATGTCACCTGCTCGTCTGTTGTGGCAAGGAGGTTTGGCAGGGAATATTCATCAAACCATAAGCGTGGGCCGGTGGTCAGCCGCACGGCCAGGGTGCGCCGTGCCCAACCCAACAGGCGCCGCGCCAAATGGGCCTTGGGGATACCGATAAAGGCTGTTGGTTGCGCTTCTTCCAGGCAGGTTTTCAGATTTTTTGTCCCCATGCCGGGATCAACCAGCACCGGCACAGCTCCGACCTTGAACAAGGCGAAGGTCAGGGCAAAAAATTCCAGACCAGGAGGCACCATCAGCACCGTTCGAACGCCGCGACCAATGCCCAGGTTAATCAAAACCGCTGCGATACAATTACTCTGACGCTCAAGCTCGGCGTAGGTATAGCTGGCATATTTCTGCTGCAGCGTGAAGCGTCCGACGGGGCAATAAACGGCAACCGTGTCCGGCTGGCGGCCGGCCATCGCGGGCAGGTAGGCGGCGATATTACCGAAGGGTTCAGAAATCATGATGTCTTGCGTTGTTTATCCAGTGGGTGTTGGCGCAGAAAATCACGGATGATCGGGATAACCTCTTCCGTAGCATCTTCCAGGAGGTAATGACCGCAATCAGCAAAATGATGGACATCGGCCTGGGGAAAATGTTTTTCCCACTCACGCAAAAAATGCTGATCAAAAACAAAATCCTTTTCCCCCCAGAGAATACAGACCGGCACCTTGGCGAATTGTGTCAGACCTTGCTCGACTTCGCTCACCAGAGCATAGCTGGGGTCCTCAGGCTGCAGAGGGATGTCCTGAACAAAACGCAAGGTTGCAATCCGGTGCTGCCAGTTATCGTAAGGGCTGCAATAAAACTGACGCAGTTCGGTGGGCATTGGATTGCGCTTGCAGCCGACCTTGGCCGCAGCACGGGCAAAGAGGTTGAAACCCTGCACCAGAAAGGCTCCAAACTGGGTGTCTCGACAGATTTTTAGCGCCAGTGGCAGTTTTTTACCGTCCGGCAGATGAAAAGCAGCGGTGTTCATCAGTACCAGTCGCGCCAGACGCTGCGGGTGGCGAATTGCCCAGGCCATGCCGATCATGCCCCCCCAGTCATGAAGAACCAGGGTTATTTTTTCCGGTAACTGCAGATGATCAATCAAGCGCTCAAGATCATCAACCCGCTGTTTGAGGCGATAATGATACAGGGAGTCGGCCGGCTTCATTGACAGTCCGCAGCCGATATGGTCAGGCACAATGACGCGATGACGCTTGCTCAGTTGGCGCGCCAGGTTGCGATAATAGAAAGACCAACTTGGATTACCGTGGAGCATCACAACCGGATCGCCCTTGCCTTCGTCAAGATAATGATAAGCCAGGCCGTTCAGATCGAGAAAGTTGCTTTTAAAGGGGTATTCGGATTTAAACAACGGAGAATCAATTACCATTGGATTGCCATCATCAGACAGTTCAGGCCACTGCCGATGCCGAGAAAGCCGACCAGGTCACCGGCGCGCAGCAGATCGCGTTCTTTGGCGATGGCCGCGGTGATCGGCAGGGATACCGTGCCCATATTACCGAGGAATTCGTAGGTTTGAAAATCCTTTGCCGGATCGATACCGAGGGTCTGCAAAATCAGGCGCTGATGTGCTTCTCCCACCTGATGACAGATGACCTTATCGATTTTATCAGCGGTGATGCCAAGTTTACGACTGAAAAGCTCCCAGGTGCGTTTGCCCAGTTCAACCCCGTGTTTCATGACAGCAACCGCATCGGTCTGCATGAACGGTTGTTGGCAGGCGGTGGACTCCTGATGCATTCCCCAGCGACACAGTTGATGATATTGGGGTTCAGCGACGTTGACCCCACCCAGCAGTTTTGGCCGCCGCGACGGCGAGAAGGAACCGTCAGTTAACAACACCGCTGCTGCTCCGGAGCCACCGGTCAGGGTTGCCAGGGAGTGGGTAAACAGGGGCATGGTCGGATTGTCGAGCATCTTCTGAATCATAATCTCGTTAATTTCCCGCGAACTTTCGCAGGCAACAACCAGACCAGCGCGAATCTGCCCCAGTTCAATCCGGTTAGCGATATCAAGTACTCCATTAAGAACACCAAGGCAAGCATTTGAAATATCGTAGATTGCTACATCACCTCGCACCCCAAGTGCCGAAGCAACCAGGCAGGCGGTAGCCGGCTCAAAATGCTCACGACAAACCCCGGCATAAACCACCGCGCCGATATCCTCAGCAGCGATATTGAGCTCCTGTAACGATTTTTTTGCCGCGGCGATGGCTCCGTCCGAGATCGAGGTGTTTGGTTTCCACCAGCGGCGCTCACGGATGCCGGTCAGTGCTTCCAACTGTCCCGGAGCGATATGTAGCGCTTTGTAGACCGGTGCTAACCGGTTTTCCAGTTCGGTCGAGGTAACAACGATGGGAGCCAGTTCATAACCAACCGATTCGATATGGACACGGGTATATTTCATTGAGGTATTAATTTCACCATGGCAAAAGACTCCCCCGCCGCAAGCAACGCGGCATAGGGATTAAAAGTTTTGAATACAGAATCCGGAAGAAAAAAAACGTCATTATTCATCAATTACTTTGCTTGGTAGCCCCGTTCCCTGCTGAACAGATACGAAACAAAAAGTATCAGCTTATCGGCAAATATTTCTGGATTCTGACTCCTGAATTCATTTCAAGCTAACGCAACAAACTGCGGGGAATCAGACCCTTTTATTGATTGAAAGTAGATGGTTCAGCGCACCTTGTAACATAATTCACCCGACAGGTGAAGCATCAGCGCTTTTATGGGTGAAGCCGCAAGGCAAACTGCTTCATCTGGTAGATGATTTTACCATCTACTGACAACAGTCCATCAGCCTTAAGGGTTCTACTGTGATCATCAACTGCGGTAATGACCGCTTCGATTTCCACGCGCTGATTGGTCGGGATAATCTGGCCACGGTAATTCCAGCGATGCTCCTCCCCCAGCGCTATGGCTTCAAAGCGCGTCGCGGCAGAGGCACCCCAGCGCTCGGCGGCAACCACTTTGAGTAGTTGCAGAAACGATTCAAGACCTAATGAACCGGGACAGACCGGATCCTGATAAAAATGTGCCTTGAAAAACCATTCGTCGGGATCGACGATTTTGCTGCCACGGATAAAGCCCAGCTGTTGCGGCCCACCATCAGCGATGAACAGATCGATCGTATCGACCATCCGCAGCATGGTGGCGGGAAATGGTGCTTGCTCGGGATAGTCGAAGGATTTGGCACGGTTGATTTGCTCTGCCGACGGTTGCCAGCTTGTGGCTCCGCGCACACCGACCTGCTGAGCCAGTGCGGCTGCAGAGAAGAAACCAAAGACGGTGGAGCCGGTATAAACCGGTCCCACCTGGTCCCGCACATGAAAATCATACCCCTGGATAATCATCCCGCCGCTACTGGCAACCCGGGTAATCTCGACCTCGATGCTGAGAGTCCCGCTAGTTGCTGTCACCGCCTTGTGTTGAATCGCCTGACCGTCCAGGTTGCGGAATGACAGATCGGTATCGCTGGTTAGCGCCGAACCCAGATAGGCAGCCAGCCAGCCGCAGGGCTGAAGACCGATCTCGAGCAAAACACTAAAGGGTATTTCCGGTTGTCGCCCGGCGGCGAAGTACCAGGCATCCGGCGGCACATCGTACTGGGCTACGACTGTAGCTCCCTCAATCAGCTTCCAGGGCTCCCCCTTGACATCCATTATCCGGTCAAGGAACTGGAACGGCGGTCCGGGCAGGCGCGCAATCTTACGCTCCTGATCAAAAATTCGATAAGGTTCACCAAAGGCCGCTGATGGGTTGCCGATGGCAAAAGCGGTTATGCGCTCGCGGTCGTAAAGAACGCGCTTGTCTTCAGTTGTGACCGGTTGCGGCTGACCCAGCCATAACGCCTCGACTTTGTTACGATCAAGACCGCTCAAACGTACCGACATGTCAGGAATCTCGACAATCGGGTGATCATCGGCAAACATCAGGGCATCAACAATGGCAAAAGGCTCCGGACCATAGCCCAATTCCTTGATGCTCACCTGGTAGGTGACCTTTTTCGTTGTTTCAATGACCTGACCGCGACATTTTAAACCACTGTGGACACCGGGTACCGGTTCACACCAGGTAGTGCCGCTCTCGCCGATCCACCCCATGCGCAGCAGATAAATTCGCAAGGTATGCATACAGCATTCATACATCAGGGTTCCCGGCATAACCCGATCATCAACAAAGTGGCAGGTTAAAAACCAGGCGTCGGGTTGGATATCCATTTCCGCCCTAATCTGTCCCAGGCCATAACGTCCCCCTGCCGGGTCAAGCACAAGCACTCGATCAACCAGTTTCAATTTGCCGCCGGGCAGGGTGTAAGGATCGTCCAGCGGCAAGCCGGCAAAGGCGGCGCCAAAACAACCGGCCAGATCGCCGGCATAGAGAGCTGCAACCTGGACATCGCTGTAGGATTCGACCGTTAGCGGCACCAGTTGCCGCCAGTCAGCAGGCAAACGTCCCGGCTGCGGCAGCAGATCGAGGCGGGTATGAACAATGCCCTTGCCTGCTGCCAGTTCCGCGGCACTGAAGAAGCCGGCGCAACCATCGCGCATACTCAACAGGGGTTCACCATTGACCGTCGCTTCAAAATGAAAACGGAACAGATAGGTCTGGTCCTGCCGGAAAAATTTGTCGATGTGGATATCGTAACGGATAGTCTCGCCGATCGTCGGTAAGCCACGATGAAAGGTAACAACCGCATCAAGCAGGCGATAGACCGCCTGTCCCCTGGTGATAAAATCGATGCCCAGATACCCGGACAGAAACAGGTCAGCCTGACCGGCTTCCACTGCAACACAGGTGGGGATACGGCCACCATCAAGATACCAGCGCTCAGCAGTGACATCATGCTCGGTAACCACCCGTCCAAAGCTCATGGAGCGGGGTTCCCCTTCAAGAGCGACAATCCGGTCAACCAGCATCAGGGGCTCATCGGGCAGGCGCACGCGCGTGGGGAAGGTATCGACTTCGGCAAAATCGTTGCCCAGCATTTTAGCCACCGACCCGATGGCAAACTCCATACACATAGAGCGATCAAAAACCGGAGCAATCCTGCTGAGGTTTTGTTCTGACACAGCCGTTTGACTATGTATCACTGAAACATGATCGGCATGCTGGCTTTCTTGTTCACAGTCGATGTTTAATTGTGCCAGGTCAAGGTTGCACCCCTCCCCGTGTTGCAGAAGTTGCTGCTGATAAGCGATCTGCTCAGCGAGGGTGTGTTCCAGATCGGCTGACAGCTCCAGAAAAGCCGCATGGGCGCAAGCCCCTGCCGCGACAGCATCACGAAATCCGCTGGTTAATTGAGCAAGCGCAGTGCCCCCGTTGGTGGTCGTCATCTCTGAGGTCAAGGGGACCTGCTCCCCTGTCGCTGCTGCAGAAGGTATCGGATTGATTGCTGGAGCCTGCGGCACAACCGGTTGTTCTGGTGATTGTTCAGTCACCGCTAGCGTTGGCGCAAAGGCAGGACCACCTCTGCTGGTGGCGATCTGTGGGCGCTGTGTGCTTCCGGCGGCTACCTCGATATGGCTGGTGGAATACAGTGGTGACAGATCTACCTTGACCCCTTCAACCAGGCAGTGGCCTAACAGGCGCAACAGCTGCAACACCGCATCCTGTCCCGGCACACAGAAAGAACGCGCCAGGTGAGGACGTTCAGCGAGGATACTGGAAATCATCCGCGAGCAGGACGAACCCGGGCCGACTTCAAGGAAGATTCTGGCACCATCAGCATAAAGACGTTCAATCACCCGTGGATAGTCGATGGTATCGAGAGCCTGGGCCAGAATCGCATCGGCGGCGTTGGTTGTGGTCAGGGGGTATTTAGCGCCGAAGGCGCAACTGTAAAAATCGATGCCGCGAGGCACTCTGACATCAAACAGATGAAGATTGCGGTAAGCATCTGCCACCGCTTTTGTTACCTCACAATGAACCGTCGTAACCCCGTGCAAGGGGATAAAATGGCCGCCCAGTTCCTTGACAGTCGCTCCAACCTGCCGGCGCTGGCCGCCGATAACACACTCTTTGTAGGTGTTGATGATCAACAGGTAGACCTGTTTTTTGCCGGCAATCACCTTGTTGACCTGATCAGCTGAGGCATTGACAATCCCCAGAGACCAGTCAACCTGTTGACCGGGGGGCAACCCCCATATACGCCGCGCGGCACGACACTCACCAGCCAGCTCGCGGGTAAACAGGGAAGAATCCTTGAGGCGTTGCAGCATGGCATCGCGTTCACGCCAGGCACCGGTAGAAAAGAGTCCGGATGATTCACCGAGACTGTAACCACTGACCATCTGCGGCCGGACAGCAAACCGGCTGAGGAGATCATGCAAGGCGGTACACAGGGCCACATGGGAAATCACCAGCGCGTTGTGATCTTCCAGCACAGCGTCGCTCAATGCACCATTCCAGAAACGCTGCGGCTGATATTGATCGGCCAGATAGGAACTGCCGGCTTCCTGGGCACTATAGATTTCCGGCCAGCGCGCTGCCAGATCTCGTCCCATGCCGGCAAAATGATTACCGGATCCAGGAAAAACAAAGGCCAGCTTGCCATTGGTCGCAAGGCGCTCACGACTAAAGAATGCCCGCTCACGCTGCGCCGGGGATAACAAATCAGTGAAACTAAGGGTCTCATCGGCAGCAAGGCGGTCAAGTTGCAGTGTTACCTGATCGATCTGAACAATCAGATCCGCAGGGTTTTCGACAACAAGCGCCAGACACAGTGGCGCATCGGGTTCAGGTGGATGGTGGCGATACCAGCGCTGCGCCAGCTGATCGGCCGATTCAGCGCTATAGCGAGAGGTGAGATTTGTTAACTCGGTCAGTTTTTCGCCCACCGCGTTAAAAGTATTGGCGCTGATGACAAAAAGCCCTGCCGCCAGATCACCTAAGGGGCGATTGACCCCGGATACAGGCTCGTTGCCCTGGTGTTCCTCGATAATCAGAGCAGAATAACTGCCATCATTGCCCAACGCCGTAACCATGGCGCGACGTTCCCCGGCGGCACGGTTGGTTACCCAGTACTGGGGCGCATCAGCGATCTGAAATCGCCCGGTGGTGGTTGTCCATTCAGAGCGCAATCTGGCCAGCTTACGGACGGGGGGCAACAGACGCTGTTTTAAACAAAGTATCGTTTTAATAACAGCAGCCATCCCTGAAGCGCCACCGGCATGACCGATATCTGCTTTGACACTGCCGAGCCAACACGGGGGAAGGTTGTCACCCAGCGCCAGAAACTCAGACAAAACAGCTGCCTCGAGGACATCAGCTTCAGGGTCGCCACTGCCATCAACCTCCAGATAGCCAATATTCATGGGCTTGGCCCCGGCACTGCTGCATGCCCCACGTAGCGCCTTGCGTAGCACCTCAGGCAAAGGCAACACCCCTGCAACTGTGCCACCTATGGCGGTGCCGATGCCACTGATGACGGCATGGATTTGATCGCCATCCTGGCGGGCATCATCCAGACGTTTGAGCACCAGCGCTCCCGCCCCTTCCCCAAACTGGATCCCCTGACTTTCCGCATCAAGGGGTCGAGACTGACCAGGACCGGCAAAAGGGGTCATTTGCTGACGGCAGACAAGATCGCGCAGGTCGGCGGCCAGATCAACAGCGCCAACCAGCGCACGCTTGATGGAACCTTCCTGCAGGGCATGGATTGCCACCTCCAGTGCGCGCAAACTGGAATTTTCTTCACTGCAAAGGGTGAAGCTCGGACCACCGACACCAAATTCGCGGGCAATGCGGCTGGCAGTTACACTCCCCAGTGCTCCCATGGTACGGTTGGCAGTCAACGCCGGCCCGGCCGCAGCACGCAGCTCAGCAATCCAGGCGCCAAGTTCCTCCTCATTTAATTCAAGATCCAGTTCTTGCGCCCAAATGCGGGCCTGTTGCGCCAGACCCCAGCGAAAGCTGAAATTTGTCGCATTCAGATCGAGACCACAACCGATGAAGATGCCGGTAAACAGATGATCGTCTTGAGCAGCACCGGCATCCTCTAAGGCGGCTGCGGCAACCTTAAGCATCAGCAACTGGCGTGGCAGCATTTCTGCCATCTCGGTTGGCGGGATGCGAAACTCACCAGCAGCAGCGCCGATGGGTCCGAGACAAAACCCCTGCGGCAGGCCATCCGGGAAAATCTGCTGAAGCCAACGACTTTCCCCGGCACCCCACCAATGGTCCGGAGATTGTGGCTGCGCCGTATCGTCAACACCAAAAAACCGCTGCTGCAACATCTCCAGTTCAGACCAGGGGCCGTAATGGGCTGCCAGCCCGACCACTGCGACCGGCGTCTGACGTGCTGTAACCGAGGGATGCAGGGTCACTTTCTTTCGCGCAGATCGTTCCGGCAACCATTCCTCAAGCAACATGTGCGCGTTGATACCACCGAAACCAAAAGCACTGACGGCAGCACGCCGCGGTATCTCAGGACGACGGGGTTGCCAGTTGCAGGACTGGTCAAGAAGTCGAAATGGACTTTTATCGAGATCAATACCTGGAGCCGGCTGCTCAAAATGTGCCTGTGGCGGCAGGGTGTGATGGGCCAGAGCCAGAATCGCCTTAATCGAGGCTGCGGCACCGGCGGCGGTCAGCAGATGGCCGATATTGGCTTTGACCGAGCCGATAACGCACTGACCACTGCGCCACCCGCTATTGCCCCACAGATTCTGTAAACTGGAAAATTCAACGGCGTCGCCAACCGGGGTACCGGTGGCATGACATTCAATCAGATCCACATCACTCGGCTGCCAACCGGCCTGTCGGTACGCCGCGCGCATCGCCCGCAACTGTCCTTCTGACGAAGGGGCCAGCAGATTTCCCTGCAGGTCATTGGAAAGTCCGATGCCGCGAATGACTGCCAGGATCCGATCACCATCGCGCAGTGCATCACGGGTACGCTTAAGCAACAACAGACCGCACCCTTCGCCGACCACCAATCCGTTACCGCTCTGGTCAAAAGGCGCACAGCGACCCGTAGCCGACAGGGCGCGCAACTGGGAAAAACCCATCTGGGTGTAGAGGGAATCAGGGCGCGACAAGCCACCGGCGAGCATCAGATCAGCTCGACCTGACAACAGCTCATCGCCGGCCAGCTTGATGGCATACAAGGAAGATGCACAGGCAGCATCAAGGGTGAAACAGGTACCACCAAAACCCAACGCCCGTGCCAGTAACGCCGCCGGTAAGCCGGCCACATGATGATTTTGGGCAAGCATCGGCTGGTTATCAACGGTCAGAGGTTTTTCGGAAAGCTTTTCAGCAAAGGTTCTGCCCAACAGTTGCCTGGCCAGGGCGGAGGATTTCTCACTGGGCAACGCCAGGTTGCCGATAATTACCCCGGCGCGCGCCGCATCAAAGGTCTGCTTGGCGGCACTGGTCAAGGTCTGTTGCCCGACCCGTAACAACAGGCGGAACATGGGATCTAGCTGACGCAAAAAATCGGCGTCAATATCAAGCCCGGGGATCGCAGCATCAGTGCCTGTTTCATCCAGAAAACAAGCCTTATCTGAGTACACCCGGTCAACCAGACCAACCCGGGGGTCGTAAATTTCTGCCGCCGGCAGCAGCCAGCGTCCAGGTGGCGGACGACGGGCACTGTTCCTTTTTTGGAGAATTCGCTCCCAGTACTCATCAAGGGTTGCTGCGTCAGGGAACTCCCCCCCTATGGCAACAATAGCAACCGATTGTGTGTAAGCCATTATCAGGCAACTCCAGTTAGTTTATTGCGCTGAAAAGTGGCATTAAGGGAAGCATCAATCACACATTCGTAATTTTCCAGACGGGCAACCAAATGACCATCATCCAGATCAACAAAATCGATATCCGCCGTTGCGCGATGTTGACTGGTGCTGATAATTCGCGCCCGCACTTCAACCCCTGCATCGGGAAAACGTTCCTGATATTGGCGGTAACGGCCGGCAAAAACCGGCAAAGAACCGGCCTGGTACTGTTCAAAACTCCACAGGATCAGCATCTGGAAACTGCTGTCCAGTGCCAGTGGATCAGCAAACCAGCTGTTGCGCAAGGGTTGTTCAATCCATTCCTGTGGTTGCGGTGCCGGGTTTACCAAGGCATTAATCCCCTGTGCAGAACAACCAAGAATATTGCGTAATCCCTGAAAGGCCTTGCCATGAAAAAGTTTCTGATCTTGATAAAGGCTGGTTGACGCGTGGGGATAGGCTGCTAAATCCAACATGGAACGGGGCTGGCGAGCTGCACCATAGCCAGCGGCAAGAACGACCCGGGCGCGGGCATGGGCAACCAAGTGCCCTTGCCGGTCAATACCTGAAAGCTCCACCGGTACCACATGCAAGCCGTCACTCTTGATCGCCTTGCCGGTCATTGCTTGCAGGTTGTAGGTCTGTCCTGCTTCAAGCAGTATCCCTTTAAGCACCCTGAGATCATTCAAACCCTGAAATTTCAGGCCTGGGTTATTATGGGCGGCGGCATGGGCCAGCCATTCAATCATCAAGGCCACGGGCACGACGGCTTTGCCGTCAATCACGTGGGAATTGAGCACGGGAAACTGATCAATATTCAGATCAAGGTCAAAAGCCCTGGAAACGTAGAGGTTTTGTGGTGGTTCAATATCTATATCTGCGAAACCCTGATCGTGACCGCCGGCAATCACCAGCTCAACAGTTTTCTCCGGTACGGTCAGTTCCTTGAGCAGATACGCCGCACCGGTCTGCAGATCGATAACATCGATCCCTTCACGCGCAAATATTTTTTTCAGTGCCGCCGTCACCATGCCACCATCCCAGGGACCCCAGTTCAGGGACAGCACCCTGGCCTGCGCATGCGACTGGGCAAATTGCTGGGCCATCTTATTCAAGACTTCATTGGCAACAGCATAGTCAGCCTGGCCAATGCGCCCAAAACGCGCGGTTGATGAAGAAAACATGACCAGAAATGCCAGATTTTTAGCGTCAAAGGATTTCAGCAGATGGCGACAGCCTTTGACCTTGGTGTCAAACACCAGCTGGAACTGTTCACGGCTTTTGTCAACGATTAACTTGTCAGCCAGCACTCCGGCACCATGGATTACCCCTTTCACCACGCCGTACTGTTCCTGCAGGTTAGCGATGGTGGAGGCTACCGCTGACTCGTCGCGTAAATCAACCGGCAAATAAAGGGGTGTGGCACCTGCCTTTAGAATGTCGTCTAGGGTTCTGCGGATCTCACGTCCGGCCAGGACTTGATCACAGTGCTGCTGTAAATCTTTCGGCGCAAGGCTGATGGCGCTGTGGGCAAGCAATGCTTTTTTAATCTCTGCCTCGGTATCGAGGTTCTTCAGCCAGGGTGGCTCGTCTGCGGGCAGCGGGCTGCGTCCCAGCAATGCCAGGGTAGGACGATATTTGCGTGCCAGAGCAACGGAAACGGCGGCTGTGACGCCACGGGCGCCGCCACTGACAACAACAAGATCCCCTTCTTCCAGCGCCAACTCCCGGGTATCAGCCGGCACATCCACAGTCAACAGTTCCAGCGTTGTTAAACCGGTCGAAGACACACCAATCTCAAGAGGAGAAACGCTAAAGATCTCTTCGACCAGGGTCGTTGCTGCCGGGACCACCTCCATCCCCATCCCCAGATCCAGTGCCTTACAGTGAACATCAGGCCATTCCAGTGCCGCAGTTTTGCTCAAACCAGCCAAACCACCGGAAAGCGCATCAGCAATGCCGGATCGGGCGGGCAGACCAAAGCAGCCGTTAAGACGTGAGATGGTGGCAAAAAATGCTCCCCTGCCCCGACCCTGTTCTCTCAAGTGCGGCGCGGCCAACTGCAGCAACTGAAAACTATCGGCCATAAAGCGATCATCGCTGCCTTTGAGAGGCGCAACAATGAGCAAACCACAGAGGTTTTCGGGTGCGCTCAAGGAACTCAACTCAGCGAGCTTGACCTTGCGTGCAATCAGGTTATGCCGGGTCAAGGCTGAAGTCAGGGCATCAATCAGTTGTGACCCGTCATCGGTTATCCACACCTGGGCCCCGGCACCAAAAGAAAAGCTTTTAAGCTCTCTTTTCTTAGGCAGGCTGACCAACCGCACCTCCTGGCGCTTGATGGTCGGTACCGGTTCAGGTACCTGGGCGGGAACATCAGCAGCCGGCTTTTCCGAACCGGAAACACTGGTAAGAAAATCAACAATCTGATCGATAGTCTGCAAGGTGCCCAGATGCTCGGGTTTAACTGCCGGCAACTCCGGCAGGCGTTCCTGCAGGGCCGAAAGAATCTCCACGCGCTTGATCGAATCAATACCCAGATCGGCATCAAGCGACATTTCCAGTTCCAGCATCTCCACCGGATAACCGGTTTTCTCAGCGATTACCTCGAGTATTGCTGTGGTTACCTGAGCGCCATCCACGCCTGTTGTTACTGAAGCGGCGGCAGTCTTTACACCGTCTGCCGTTCCCTGTTGTAGATGCTCAACGATCTGCCCCAGGGTCTGCAAAACTCCCAGATCTTCCGGCTTGACCGCCGGCAACTCCGGCAGGCGTTCCTGCAGGGCCGAGAGAATCTCCACGCGCTTGATCGAATCGATGCCCAAATCAGCATCCAGTGACATCCCCAGTTCCAGCATTTCCACCGGATAGCCGGTTTTTTCGGCGATCACCTCGAGCAGTACTGTCGCCACCTGACCCGTATCACCACTCGCGGACACCGGTGCCGAGTTCATAGTTGCACTGGTCGATGAATTTCCTGATCCTTGCTGCAGATGCGCGACGATCTGTGCCAGGGTCTGCAATACCCCTAAGTCTTCCGGTTTGACCGCCGGCAACTCCGGTAAGCGCTCCTGCAATGCCGAGAGGATCTCCACGCGCTTGATCGAATCGATGCCCAAATCAGCATCCAGCGACATGCCCAGTTCCAGCATCTCCACCGGATAGCCGGTTTTCTCGGCGATCACCTCCAACAGCATCGCGGTAATGTGATGAGTAGCGTCGTCGGCAACCGGAGTCTCAGCAGTCACCGCGGCAAGGGAGACGGGTTGTACAGTTGGTGCGGATACAACCGATTGCTGAACGGCCTGAGGAACAACAACTGGTTGGTTCTCCACCCTTTGCGGCACTGATTGTTGTGTCACTTGAGGGTTGGCGGCCTGTTCACTGGTCAGCTTCGCAGAAAAGGTTACCGGGGCTCCACCGATCAGTTGCCGTTGCTGGTCAACCAGCTGCATGAAGGAGCGTGTTGCGGCTTGTTGGCCCTCGAGAAACTGCTGGTGCAGCTTGGCCGTCTGTTGCGCAATCGACTGCAAGGCTTCAATATTCTGCTGGGTCAGCTGCAGCGCTGTTGACAATCCGGTATCCGTGCTGCCTGAGACTTTACTGTGAGTAGCCGCTGCTGCTGGTTGTTTACTTTGCTCGGGCATGGAAATTTCCCTCTGTTGTCCTTGTGGCCAAGATGCCTGAATAAGGCTGCCACTTGCTGTCTTTTGCTGGCGCGGCGGACGCGGTTGTGGTTTGTTAAAATGGTTGGCACCGGTCAGAGTTACCGTTAAGCCTTTTTTCCTGACCGGCTCCTGCGCGGCCCGCTCAAGTACACCCTCATCCCAACAAGCCAAATCGATCTTCACCCCAAGGGCAGCAAGTTTCGCCAGCAGACGTGCCAGGTCGATCACGGCACAACGTTTACCATTGGAAGAATCGAGGGCAACCGTCTGTATTTCCTGCCCTTTGAGGATGGTTCTGACCATGCCGCTCAAACGGGCACCCGGGCCCACCTCGACAAAGATACGTAACCCATCACGGTACATAGATTCGATTTCTTTGACGAAGTCAACGGGACTGGCCAATTGCTGAGCAAGAAGGGATCTGATTTCGCCAGCTGTCTGCGGATATCGATCTCCGCTGGTGTTCGCATAGACCGGAAATTCTGGATCCCTCAGGGCAGTTGTTTCCAGCGCCCGGGCAAAAGGCTGGGCCGCTGCTGCTACCAGGGGGCTGTGAAAAGCCGCCGCAACATTCAACGGGGTGGAGGAAATACCTCGCGCACCCAGTAACGTGCGGGCGCGCTCGATTTCAGCGCGTGGGCCGGATAACACCCCTTGATCCGGGGTGTTGCGGTTGGCCAGCACCAGATCAAGGCTTTCACTTTTGATGAAATCGTTGATCGTAGCCAAAGGGGCTGACACCGCGAGCATGGTGCCGAGCTCGGAACCGCCCGCCGCCATCAACTCGCCGCGCAGCCGCGACAAACGCTGCAGATCGGCAGCACTAAAAACGCCGGCACTGCACAAAGCTACTAATTCACCATAACTATGCCCGGCAGCCGCGCTCGGCACCAGACCAAAGCGTTTCAGCACTGCAGCGCCGGCATGGCTGACGGCACCCAGCGCCGGCTGGGCAACCTCGGTAACACGCAAGGCGCTAATTGCTGCTTCTGGTTGCTGGGGCGTGCTAAAGGGGCGCGGATAGATGAGATCGGTCAGGATCCGGCGCGCAACCTGTGCACTTTCGGCAAAAACCTCATCGGCTTCACTGATGGTTTGTTGAAATTCCGGAAATTGCAACGCCAGGTTTTTAAGCATGCCTGGATACTGCGCCCCCTGCCCGGGAAACAGAAAAGCGACATCCGTGGCGGGAACCTGGTTTGAGCAATAGATGCCATCCGCTGTTTCGCCCCAACCATCAGCACGCTGATCCAGCAATGCCAATGCAGCATCAAGACGCGTGCCGATGTCCGCCTTTTCAGTCATCATGTTACGCAAAACCACCAGCACCAATCGACAGGCGGCCTGACTGTCGAAATCACGGCGCTGTTGCGCTGCCAGCAGACGCAGTTGTTGCCACGGCAGATCACGGGGAAGCGCCTGCAACTGATTTTTCAACGTCGCCTGATCGGCAGCAGAAAATGGCAGGATCTGTACATCTCCGGTCCAATCAACCTCATTTTTTTCTTCCCTGTATTCTTCCAGCAGACAGTGAAAATTACTGCCGCCAAAGCCTAAGGCACTCACTGCGGCGCGACGCGGGTGATTTCCTGCCGGGAACCAGGGACGACATTCGGTATTGACGTAAAAGGGGGAATCCTTTTCAAGCAACACCGGTGCCGGTTGTTGCACCTTGATGGTCGGCGGCAACACCTTGTGATAAAGGGCCAGTGCCGCCTTGATCAGGCCGGCAGCACCGGCAGCAGCTTTGGTGTGACCAATCTGGGATTTGATTGAACCCAGGGCGCACCAGGGTTGTTGCGCTGTGCCATAGACCTGGCGCAGGGCATTGACCTCAATCGCATCACCTACCCTGGTACCGGTACCATGACCTTCGACCAGCTCGATGGTGTCAGGTGTCACCCGGGCTTGTTCATAGGCACGCTGCAGCGCTTTGATTTGTCCCTGGGCACTCGGCTCGTAGATGGCAGAGCCGCGACCGTCACTGGAAGCACCGATCCCCTTGATAACCGCATAGATATGGTCACCATCAAGCTCGGCATCCGCCAGACGTTTAAGGACAATAATCCCCAGGCCTTCACCCAGGGTTGTGCCGTCGGCATCATCAGAATAAGGCTTTGCGTGTCCGGATGGCGACAGAGCCGGTGTTTTGCTGAAACAGGTGTACATGAAGACATCATTAAAGGTATCAACCCCACCGGTGATCACCATATCGGACCGCCCGGCGGCGAGTTCCAACGCAGCTAGATTCAGAGCCCCTAGAGAACTGCCGCAAGCAGCGTCAACGACACAATTGGTACCGCCAAAGTTGAAATGTTTGCTGATCCGCCCGGCAACCACATTACCGAGCAGCCCGGGAAAGGAATTTTCCTGCCAGGGCACATAGGAGTCAGAGATCCGGGCCATCACATCAGCGGCCGTCTCGTCGTCCACCCCGGCTTCTGCCAGCGCCTGCTTCCAGCGCGGATGCCCCAACCGGGCGCTGAGGGGCACAACCAGTTCGAGGGTTCCGGTCACCCCGAGAATAACACTGACGCGGTCGCGGTTATATTCCCTGACGCCGCCATAACCGGCATCATTGAGAGCCTGTTCAACCGCCAGCAAGCCGAGGAGCTGCGAGGTATCAATCGCCTCCAGGGCGTTCGGCAGAATCCCGAAATCCATCGGATTAAAACTGACGGGTGATAAAAAACCGCCCAGCTTGGCGTACACCATGTCGGCGGTTTTCGGGTCGGCAGCAAAATAATCATCAGGGCGCCAATGGCTTTCCGGCACTTCGCGGATACTGTCAACGCCGGTCTTGATGTTAGTCCAGAACTGCTGAGAATTCTCGGCATCAGGAAATATGCTGCCAATGCCGACAATCGCCAGCGGTGTCATTGTCGAATCTGTCGTTTGCTGATCGGTTTTCAACAGAGTAACTCCTTGATCTGCTCAACCGGCAATGGCGCGTCGATCCCTGAATCGACACCGTCGGTATCCCACTGCTGTTTAAGTAAATGTGCGCGCTGCAACACCGCAGCACCGAAAAGAATATTATAGGCAACCTCAACCACCTTGCGGGCAGCGGGCGGCTCTAAAAAACTCCCCTTCACCCATTCGTTAAAGGCCCCCATCGCCGGACCACACCAGATCTGATAATCAATTTTACGATCGCTGACACCCTGGTTGGCCCACACCGGTGTTTGCCCTAAATACCAGCGAAATACCAGCGCCATCTTGTACTTCGGATCGTTCAAGGCTTTTTCAACCTGACGTGGATCACGGACCTGAAAATAGTTCTTTGTCTGTTCCCAGACATTTTCCAGCGGTATCTTGAAAAAGGTCTGCTCGATCTTTTCCCGTTCTGCCGGCGGCAAGGCATCGATGCTCTCATAGCCGAGGTAGAGCTCGTAAAGCTTGTGGGCACGGATAGCGAACATGGTACCACGTTTGACCACCTGAACCTTGACCCCCATCTCGAACATATCCCCGGAAGGAGCCATGGTAATATCTGCCTGCCTGGTTTCTGCCAGCATCTGCCGAACCACGTCACAGGTGCCGGACTCAACGCAGGCCTGGTTAACTGTGCCGGTAACGAGATAATCGGCACCCATGGCGAAAGCTGCCGCCGCTGCCGCCGGTGTTGCTATCCCGCCGCCCAGGCCGAGACGTAAAGGCTGGTGATATCCATAGTGCTGTTGCATCAGGTCTTTCTGGGCAAGCAGGGTTGGAAACAAGGACAGGGCCGGACGGTTATCGGTATGACCACCGGAGTCGGCCTCCGCCGTGACGTCCTGAGCCATGGGAATATGCCCGGCAAGCTGCGCCTGTTCTGCCGTCAAATCACCAGAAGCCACCAGCTGTTTCAGCAACTTGTCCGGCGGTGGCGCAAAAAAACGCGCCGCCACCTCTTCGCGCGACACCTTGGCGATGATGCGGTTGGGGACAACAATGTTCCCGTGATCATCGCGATGAATGCCATGGGTGCGGTAACGCACCAGCGGCAAGGTCAAACCTAAAAAGGCCGACGCCTCAATCAGCTGAACGCCACGGCGCAGATACAACTCGACCAGGGCTTTTTCCAGTTCCGGCTCGGTCGGACTGTGGATCAGGTTGACACCGAATGGAATAACCGGCCGATGCTGCTGAAGATCGTCAATTGCCGCCTCTACCAGCTCAAAAGAAAGCCCGGCTGAGCCGAAAAAACCGAGCATGCCGGCCTCACCGAAGGCCTTAACCATGGCAATAGAACTGATCCCCTTGGCCATAGAGCCGCCGACATAGGCGTATGTCAAGCCATGGTCGCCACAAAAAGAGCCACTGCCGAAGCATTCAAGTTTCAACGCTGGTACCATGCCGCGGATATCTTCCGGCTTTATGCCGGTGCCGGCCAACTGTCCAACAAGATTCAAACGGTCTTCTGATTTAACGAGCCACAAAGGCTGGGCAATATGGCGTAACAGGCTTGATACGTCAGCGGCTGCATGGTACGCAGGCGTGGCATTGTAACTGCCGCAGGGCAAAAGAGTGGATCTCACAAAGAACTCCTACAAGGATTCCAGCAACGACTGTATATCATCAACAATTTTTTTTGGCGTTGAAGCTCCGGCCGTCAGGCCGATGCTTTGATAGTTTCGCAACTCATCTAAAGGGAGTTGTGACGCTACCTCCACATGCAACGCTTTTGTTCCATGGGATTCGACCACCTGGGCCAGGCGCCGTGTATTACTGCTTTCAAAGCCACCGGCAACAATCATAAAGTCGACTTGTTCGGCAATGCGAATTGCTTCACCCTGACGCTTTTTTGTCGCATCACAGATGGTATGCAGTATCGTCAGATCAAGATCCGGGCGCGCCGCCAGATTGGCACTTATTTCATCAAAAATCCCCTTATCCTGGGTCGTCTGAGCAGCCAGACAGTATTTTTTGCCGGCATCAAGAAGCTGCGCCTGACACTGTTCCAGATTGTCAAAAACAAAAGAATCAGACGCAGCATAACTCAACAGACATTTCACCTCAGGGTGGGTTTGTTCCCCGTAGAGCAGGAGGATACGATCTTCCGCCGTATGCTGCTCAATCAGCAGACAGGCATCCTTGACTTTCGGACAAGTTGCATCAACAACGTGGATACCACGCTCGACAAGGAACTTTTGAATGCGCTTGGGGATACCGTGAGCACGAATAATCACCGTTGACCCGGGTGGAATATCGTCGGGAGACTCGGCAGTAATCACCCCTTTAGCAGAATACTCTTCAACCACCTGCGGGTTGTGAATAATCGACCCGAGGATATAAATGTTACCACTGGCCGCTCCCTCTTTTTCAATCATCTCATCGAGCTTTCTTAACGCCAGACTCACACCCATACAGAAGCCGGCACTTCTTGCCCGTACGACATTCATATGCTTCAATGACTCCTGTCCATGCCCTGCACGCGAGAGCTTTCAGCTTCCATCTGTTCGTGACAATAATCGACAGATTAGTGCGATAACAAATCGTGAATTATCCCATCAAAAGTTGCTGGATGGCAAGGGATAGCTCGCTTTTTTACATGATATTGACAGGAAATGGAGAATAAAAAAACATGGCTGCGTCTTTCCGTTGGGCCTTCTGGTTGGTATGAAAACGAAAAAATGGGATTTCAAGCCGCGCTTTGAACAGAAGCAAGATGTCAGACGGAAACACTCTCCACCACTGCATACCCCTGTTTTATAGTTTTTTTGGGTTATCCACTGCGCTCCGCCGATGGCCTTTTTGCGTGCATCGGCGGGCAGCATGGAGGAATGGATTAGAAGTGGTGCACGTAGCGCAGTGTCAGTCGTTCGCCTTTGGTGCGCTGCTTGACGCCTGATTCCTTATAGGCGTTGATGAACAGATGCTGTTTCTGGTTAACATGCCAGACCAGACCAGGGCCGACGGCAAGAACTTTTTCGCGTCCGGGGATGTCATTGCCGTTAATTTTGCTGTCGGTGATCTGTCTGAACCAGTAGCCGTTGATCCCAAGGCGCAGCTGCCGGGGGATGATTTCGTAGGCTGTAGAGAAGTTGGCATGCACTGCCTGACCGGCCTTAAATTTGGTATCATTATTCTCATCGTTCCACAGATAGTGCAACCGCCATGAGGCTGTCCACTGTGGAGTCAGGAACGCGGTTGCCGCCCAGTAGGGGTTAAAAGAAAAATGATTGCTACCGGCGTTAATAGCGATTTTGTCGTCATACTCGCCCGTCGGGAAGATCAGCTGCAGTTCGATGCGCTGCATGAATAGTGGGCCGTTGGCCCCCATGATCGGGTCCCACTGCAGGTAGGGACCGACAAGCAGATCACCGATGCCGCTGTCGGCAGATAATCCGGAGCCACCTTTCAGGTCGTAATTCACCAACGGCAGCATGGCGTTAATCCCCCATTTACCTCCTAACAGCAGCTCCTGGCTGGATTGATAGAGCAATTGCGTCAGGCTGACCCAGACATCCATCTCAGCAGCTGGCGGACCATCGACGAATTTATCCGTGGTGTAATACTGGATGTATTGCTGGAAGTAAACCCCGGGGCCGGCCGGGGGACCACCATCGACAAAACTGGTAAACCCGAGATTCACTGATGGTTGGCCATAGCTCCAACAACTGGCCGGCAGGACAACGGCGACAAAGGCCAGCACACTAACCGCAACAAGAAATTTTTTCATCGGCAACTCCCGGTCAAAAGGAATAAAGAGCACACGAAGGTACCATTACGTCAGAGAAACGATAGAGCGCAAATTAACATGTGCGTAAAATATTTGTCAGTGAAAAAAGTGGCGTCTTTCAAGTACCCCGATTGATTAATTTCACTTATTTGGTTATCCACTTCGCTCCAGCTATAACAGTTAGAAGATCGCGCCCGATGCGACTTGCTAATAATCTGCATCCTGCGACTTCGCGCAGGATGACACCGAAGGACGTTGATGGAAAAAAACGGGTGTCATTCTGCGCCGAACGAAGCGTAGTCGCAGAATCCATATCCTGTTTTCTGATTTACTGGATTCAAATAGATAACCAGATTCACCTATTCACTCTGACCCTTTTGGCCGATGGTGGTGTTACATCTTTTCAATTTAGCGCACACCAGGCCTATGCCGACGCGCCGTGCCGACAACCACAATCCCTCAGAGTGATCTAAACGGACTAACCAAACGGGATACTAGATACTTAATCAGGCCCGGGGGATGAAAATCACTTTCGTTGGCTCAACGAACTTTCTGTCGGCAGTGTGGGACAGGATTGATTTAATTATGACAGCAATGATCAGGGGGGGGCGGGGTTCTGCGTCCACAATCAGCAACGGCAGATGACCTTTTGGCCTTCTGCCGCTACAGAGTATGCTGCGGCGACAAAACAGTCAAAAGTTGAACTCACATCGTCATTCCCGCGAAAGCGGGAATCCAGTGTGATGTAAGCTGATAAAGAATGGCTCCCGCGTGGCTTCCGTGTTCTTGTGGTTGTGAGACATATCATCAGAGTAGAAACAGTAGTTGTTTTTGCGGTGCGTTTTAACATGGTACATGGCGATGTCGGCATTATGGAGCAGGACGTCCAGGTCTGTTCCGGCTGACGGATAGATGGCAACGCCAATGCTGAGTCGGACATGTAGTTCGTACCCGTTGATATGGAAAGGCGTGCGTATTTCGCTGAGGATTTTTTCAGCGACGGTAGTGACGCCGTGCTGATCAGCCACATCGGGCAAAAGCAGAGCAAACTCGTCACCTCCATAACGGCTCAGGGTGTCCTCAGCACGCAAACATCCCAGAATTCTTGTCGCCATCAGTTGCAGGACGCGATCACCGATCAGATGTCCGTGTCTGTCATTGATCGTTTTAAAGCCGTCCATATCCATAAACAATAGAGCAAACTTTCGTTCATTTCGCTGCGCATGGACCAGAACCTGATGGGCCCGATCATTAAAGAGTTGACGATTGGGCAGGTTGGTCAACTGATCGTGATAAGCCATGTAACTGATATTTTTCTGCTCTTGCTGTAACTTCTGCTTTTGTTGAAATTGGTCCAGCGCTTTTACGATAGTGGTGAGAAGTTCTTCGGGTTTATAAGGCTTGCAAATAAAATCGAAAACACCCATCCGCATTGCTTCCTTGACCCAGGGGAAGCTGGTCTCACCGCTGATGACAATAATTTCAGAATCAAGACCAGCTCGATGGTGAAACGCAATGACATCCAGTCCATTAGTGTCAGGCATCTGCAAGTCAAGGAGGATCAACTGAGGGGTGCTGTGCTGTAGTATGCTGATCGCTTCATCACCGCCCGATGCCGGCACCACATTTGTATAGCCATTGATATGCAGCAGTTGCTCAAGGCTTTTAAGCTGGGTTTGTTGGTCTTCAACGACTAACAATTGACACCGGGCAAAGGATTTTGTGCCGATTGACGGTTCAAGCATTCAAGTTCAATCCGTTCTTTACCAAAAAAATCAATTTTGCCTTTTTGTGGTCATCAGCTTTTCACGGTTACACAGAGACGGGCTGTCACCGTCACTGAGGAAAACGGGCTGCGAGTCGCCCGCTAAACTCCAGGCGCCACATGCAAGGCGCGCCATTGTTGAACAATGAGGCGTACTTACCTACGTCGAAGCAGTGAAACAAGGGCGACTGTTTTCAGACTGGCGCAGCAGTTGGTGAGTTTTACGACGCCATCATATTTGAAGCCATGGATTGTTGCTATGGTTACTCTACTACAAACCCTGCATTCCGATAAATATAATGCTTTGGCAAAAAGTATCAATTTGGCTGGATAAGCACAATCCGCCCCAGGGATAACCTGCGGGCGGATTGTGCTGTTGCTATTGTCTGCCGCTCGTCGCCACGGCAGCACCTCTTG
>JAHYIY010000006.1 GCA_019429255.1 Desulfuromonadales bacterium
GCTTATTCCGGTAGAGTCGAGCAGGGCCAGCAGAAGGCTTGGCAGTTACGTTTTTCGCGGCAGTGAGCCGGTGTGTATCCGGTTGCAGTTCGCCCAGGAGCCGGAGAATCTGCGCCAGACGTTCCTGCACGAGGTCGCCCATGCCTGTGATCATCTGCATCAGCGAGGAGGGGGACGACGCCGGCTCGGACATGGCACCAGTTGGCGTCAGTGGGCCCTTGCCCTGGGGATCGCCAGTACCGCAACCGGTAGCAGTGCCGCTCTGGCCGCCTTGCATCAGCGGCGGCAGAAGTTGGTGGCAATCTGCATGCTCTGTGGCGCAGAAATCTATCGGGTGCGACGCCTGAACTGTAACAATCGTTACCTTCATCCCCCCTGTGGTGGTGTCCTCAAGCCGTTGTGAAGAAGACTTGTCCTTGAGGGCTGGAGTTAGCCGTTGGTCAAAAAATCAAGAACCTGTTGCGGATGTTCGGCGGCTTTAGTCACCTTGGGCCAATGTTTGATGACGATTCCCTGCTCATCGATGAGTACCGTCGAGCGGATGCAGCCAATACCGGATTTGCCGTACATCTTTTTTTCTCCCCAGGCCTGATATTCTTCCATCATGCTTATGTCCGGATCAGACAAGAGGGTAAAGGGGAGCTTGAACTGATTGATGAATTTGTCGTGAGAAGCAAGACTGTCCTTGCTGATGCCGAGCAGCTTGACATTCATCTGCAAGAGTTGTTCATGCATCGCAGCAAAAGCACAGGATTCTTTGGTGCACCCCGGGGTGTTGTCTCTGGGATAAAAGTAGATGATGAGTTTGCTGCCGGTGTAATCTGTGAGCCGGTGCTGTCCGCCGTCACTCCCTGCCAGGCAGAAATCAGGCGCAGCCTGTCCTTCCTTGATCGCCATGGTGATTATCCTTTCTCCTGCTCGTCTGTTTGGGTCAGCAGCCGGTTGAGTTTTTCCAGTTTGTTATTGATGGCTGCTTCAACCTGGTCGTTGCCGAACATCCAGCGCAATTGACCCAACATCAGGCTGGCATCAGCTAGCTCATCAATAACCGCTTGCCGGGAAATCTTGCCCCGTTTGAAATGTTTAAGGGCGGCAATCAGCTCGGCGCATTCTTCAATTGCCTGGTCATATTGGGCATCAATCCCCCAACGGGCAATGGTGGCCTGATAGATTTTTTCCATTGATCGAGCCTTGTCGGAAGACTGGTATCAAGCTATTAATTGGTTATTGAGCCACGTCAGATGGGTGCAGTTGTTGCGTTTTCTTCATGCAGGAGCAGGGTTGTCAGATAAAACCTTGCGGCTTGGATCAGATCGTGTCGGGACGCTCCTTATTTAAAAACATGGCCAGTTTTTCTTCTACCAGGGTCAGGTGTTCCATCATTTTCGCACGAGCCTGCTCCGGGTCGTGAGCTTCAATCGCTTCGAGGATTTCTCGGTGGTGATTGAGGAGTAACTCGACATATCCCTGTTTGCTGTAAAATTCACCCAAAGCGACCATGATTGTCGCTTGAAACAGGGTCTGAATGGTGTTCAGTACATGAACCTGGATGGTGTTGTGGGTTGCCGCGGTGATGGTCAAGTGGAACTGGAAGTCAATTTCCGGATCCCATCCCCCGCTTTCGGCCTGTTCTTCCATCACCGTATAGATTTCGCGCAAACGGTCCAGTTCCGGTTTTTCAGCGCGTTTTGCTGCCAGGTAAGCTGACCAGGTTTCCAATCCCATGCGGACTTCAGTCAGGGCGTGGAGCATGCGTGGGTCACGGCGTTCGACCATACTGGTCAACGGATCAGTCAGGGTGACGTCGGTGAGGGAGCGGACATAGGTGCCTCCGCCCTGGCGCGACTCGAGAAAGCCCATCGCTTCGAGAACCATGATGGCTTCTCGCACTGACGGGCGACTGACTCCCAAAAAGGTTGCCAGCTCACGCTCGGACGGGATGCGCTGGCCTGGACCAAGATCCCCCCGCGAGATCAGTTCCTTGATCTGGTCGACAATTTCTTCAGACAATTTTTTGGGACGAATCGGTTTGAATACGGTGGTCATGGCTGTCTCCAGTTTGCTTGGTAAGACCTTTTAGCACAGCCACTAAGTAAACACAAGATGCGAGTTAGCCAGCGGTCAGTTGACGTCAGCCGTTGTTTACTGCCGACACTTCTGGCTGCGCTTATAACGCGTAAACCATTCCTGAAATTCCTTTTCTTCGTGTTCCATTTCAAAGGCATTAACTAATCCCCGGGCCAGAGATACGGCTACGGCACGGTTGCGTAGATTGAAGGAATCACCGTGCTTTTCGCTGTGAAACTGTTCCTGATCGAGGCCCAGCTTGTTGTAAAGTGAGTTGAGGCGACTTTGGATGCCACGGCGTGACAGGTAGCGGCGCTGCGCCATCAGGTTGTCAGTCAATCCCAGGGAAATGTCGAGCAGGGCCTCGTATTCAATATCGGACAAGGCTGTCAGGCTGTGACCAGCTCGCCCCTGAACTTTGCGGACTTCAGGAGCGATCCAGCACTGTTCATCGATCAGCACCGTGCGGATGGCTGAACTGATCTGTTCTTTGCTGGCTGATTTGAGGATATAGCCGTAAACGGTTTCCGGCGGAACGATTTTTACCAGGGAACGTACGTACATTTCATCTTTGAACTGGCTCCAGAAAACGATCCGTGCCTGGGGCTGTTTGCTCCACAGTTGCCGGGCAAACTCAACGCCATTCATTTCCGGCATCTGGATATCGCTGATGATCAAGGGGCAGTCGCGTTCGCTGCCAATTTCCAGGGCAATCATTCCTGTTGGGGCACGGGTAACATTCACCTGTTCCGGCCATTGGGAAAAAAGCTGTTCGAGAAACTCCAGATCTTTGGGGTTGTCTTCTGCAATAAGGATTTCCAGAGGGGTGGACATGGTTGACTCCGTCAGCTTGAAATAGCGGTAAGCAGGGTCAGTTCAAAACGGGTACCGGTTGAGAAGCGTGATGGTTTCCATTGGACCTGAGCTCCAATGGCCCGCGCCCGCTCACGGATGTTATTGAGTCCGCGCCCTTGCTCCCTGATCAGATTGCTCTTAAAACCACAGCCGTTGTCCTCAACGGAAAATACCAGGGTTGCCTCACGCACTTCCAGATTCACTTCGTAGCGGCTGGCCGCAGCATGTTTGTGAACGTTCTGGATCGCTTCAATAGCAATACGATAAATGGCCAGCTGTTTGATGCGATCAAGTTTTAAATCAACTACCCGTGGGTCGATATAGAGGTGGCAGGCCGGGCCGCCATCGGGTTGCCCGAGCTGGTCGATATGGGCTTCGATAGCAGCGCCCAGCCCAAGGATGTCGAGGGTTTGTGGGTGTAGATTGTTCATGATGTCGCGCAGGTTGGTGATCGCCTTATTAAGATCGTGCTCGAGGCCGATGATGCGGTCGTTGATATTGTCCTGATCCTGGCAGCCGGCCAGAGACTGCAGGCCGCGCAGAATGCCCGACAGATCCGATAGTGACTGGTCGTGGAGATCCATGGCGATACGGCGGCGTTCTTCTTCCGCCCCTTCAAGGAGTTTTTCTGTGCCGACAACCTGGATCAGCCGGGTAGCCATGCGATTAATCGAACGCGCGAGGACATCCATTTCATCGTGAATGCGCTCGGGTGCCGGGGGCAGATCGAGGCTGCCGTCGGCAATGCGTGCGGCACTGGTGGAGATGGTCTGGATACGGCTTAAGATTCGCCGGCTGAAATAGATGGAAATGGGCAACACCAGCAGGACAGCGACAATCAGTCCGACAATGGAAACCAGAACCGTGCGTTCAACCAGTTGGTTGATGTCTTGTTCATGAGCCTGACGCAAATGGTTGCGATGGTTCTGGGTCAGGTTGGAAAGACCGGAAAGTTCAGCACGCAGTTGGGCAAAGAGGGGTGCCGTGTCCTCCGGTTCGAGGCCGGCGGCGGGATTGAGGCTGCGCGCCAGATCGGCGAGATAGGCAATCTGCTCGGAGCCTTTTACCGTGCCAAAAGGCTCAATCCGGTCGATGGCAGAGAGTAGCCGTTCATAAAGATCAACGATCAAGGCCAGATCTTCAGGTGCCGCCATGCCACTGTGCTGAATCACACGCAATAAGACATGTAAGCGTCGCGCCGCCATGTCGGCTTCGGCCAGGGCGACAAAGGTTGTTTCAACGGCCCTGATGCTGCGTCTTTTGCTGTTGAGATCCCAGTAGGTGTAGTGCATGAAACCCAGGAGCAGCAAGAGCAACAGCAGAATCATCCCTGGAGCGAGAAGTATTTGTTGTTTAACTGTTATGCGCATTCGCGGATGCTACCATGTTCGCTGGTGGTTGAGACTGTGCAGATACGCAGATACATTATACAAATATATTATTTTTTCAATCCGAGATGGCGAAATGCTGTGTCGGCAAGGTCGATCACCCCTTCAATGGTTTTTTTGTAGAGACGGCGGATAGGCACATCATTGACATGGAGTTGATTGTCGAACTTTTGCAGGAGAATTTTTTCGCCGGCGCCAAGGGTTGAAAGTGTTGCAGCAGCCTGTGGGTCGACGCCAATTAAAAAGCGGTAGTTGTGTTTTTCATGACGGGCGGAAATTAACAGCAGGGTGCGTTCAATTTCGCCACTGCGGAAATTGTGCCGCGATGTTTTCGCCAGCAGCCGAGCGATACAGCGTTGTTTTTCGCCGAGAATTGTCTCCAGGGTCACTGTTGCAGGTTTGAGCCGCCCAAGGAGGATCTCGTCCCTCGGCAGATTGGCTGATGGTTTGCGTTTGAGATAGCTTTGTTCGGTTTCCAGTAGCACCACAACATTATTGTTGATCGGCCCGCCAATGGAATGTGATAGGGCGGCCTGATATTGACCACTTGTCAAAAACCGATGGTTTTCAACAATTTGCACCATGCCGGTTGCCCCGAGGGGGTGGCCGCGTCCTTTCAGGCCACCGGTCAGATTGGTTGGAAAACGTCCCATCGGTCCGGTAATAGCATCGTCGAGCAGGCAGTCAAGGAGTTGCCGGCGGGGGACAATACCGAGATCGACGAGGTTGATGGGACCAAAGCCATTGAATGGATCGTGCATATTGATATGGATGGATCCAGCCAGTTGATCAAGGCTATTGAGTTTCGCCTTGCCCAGGGCTTGGGCAAGGGCAATCCGGGTTGCTGGAAAGCTGGTGAAGATCAAACGGTCAGCAATGGTCGGTATGTCTGTTCCGGAGCCGATGCCGCTGATCCGGACGGTGCCCGGTGTCGCTGTTAACAGACAGGCAGCGACGCCATCCGACATAGGGCAGAAATCGTAATAATGCAGTGGATCATAATAGAGATAATTTTTGCCGTTATTGATGTCGGCAAAATAGGTTTCAACGGGGATTTCATAATTCAGGTGAGCGTCAGGATTTTTCGCGGCATAACGCTGGGCACGTTCGGTCAGGCGCGCAGAATAAGAGGTCCATGCGTCATCTGACAGGTTGAACTCGTCCATCAGGCTGCGCGCCACCAGGGCTCCACAAGCCGGCATGGTCAGACCGTATTCTGCTTCTTCACGATCAATAACGCCGGCGACGATGCGCGTTGCCGCAGCGGTTGTGGCATCAGTCATCTTCTGGATGCCGATGGCCAGGACCTGGTCGTGCTGGCCGGAAGCAACCTCAAGGTAAGCGGCCTCGAAGGCGCTGGCGCCGGAGGACGAGGCGGTATCAACCAGGATAGATTTGGCACCACTGATGCTGAGGCGGCCACTGATTTTTGCGGCCACATTGTCGATGCCGGAAAAAGCAAAGGGATTCTGGCTGCCGACAATAACACAGCCAATTTTCTGCTGGGCGACGCTATGGTTTTGCACCAGAGGCTTGAGCTGATCGACAAGCTCGAAGAAACTCATTGCCGGGCGATGATGGCCGTTATATTTGCCGACCGGGAGCATGAAAGAGTCTGCCAGATAGACTGGTCGTGGCTGGAAGGGCACTACATCACCTTGTGTTGAATAAACGATAAAAAAAACCCCGAAGACCTGGAGGGGGGGTAGGTCTTCGGGGCTGGAGTCTCCCGGAGGAGCTCCACTAATTTAAACACTACACGAAAACCTTATAAATGTAAAGTGAAAAATAGCTGGGAAATTAATAAAACAGTTCAGGATTGTCCATTGGTGCGGCTGTGCTGGCTTTTGGGTAAGGTCATGGTGAAACTGCTCCCTTTTTCGGGGGTTGAGGAGACCGCGATGGTGCCATGGTGGGCGTCAACGACCCACTTAACGATGGCCAGACCCAGTCCCGTGCCGCCGTCGTATTGATGGAACTTTTTTTCCACCCGGTAGAATCTTTCAAAGATATGCTCCAGGTGATGGTCCTTAATGCCGATACCGGTGTCACTGACACTAATGGTTACTGCAGATTCTGTAGTCGCAGCAGCGATGGTAATCTTCCCCCGGGTAGGGGTGTAGCGAACGGCATTGGTCAGCAGATTCAGAAGAGCCTGTCTTAAGCGTGGTTCGTCAGCGTGGATAACGAAGTCACGGTCCGGGCAGTGCAGCTCGACCAGAATCTCTTTTTCTCTGGCGAGAATCTGCCCCTGGCGGTGCAGGTCGACAAGCAACTGGTGCAGGTTAATTTCTGCAGGCTGTAAGGGTATTTGTCCTAAATCGCTTTTCGACAAGGTCAGCAGATCGTCAACCAGAAAGCTCATACGTGTGATCTCTTCGAGATTTGACTCAAGCACTTGTCGAATGTTGGTGGTTTTACTTTTACTGCGCAGGGCAATTTCTGTTTCGCCACGCAAAATCGTCAAGGGAGTGCGCAGTTCATGGGCCACATGCGCGGCAAATTGCCGGGCTCGATGCAGAGCTGAAAACATCCGCTGGTTTGAACGATAACAGTTTTCAGCGAGTTGGCGTAGCTGGATTGAGCTGAGCTGGTCAGTGGGGAAGGGCTGTGGCGGGTGGTCAGGGCTGGTGTCGTTAATGTGTTTGAGCAATCGTTGCAGATCACTGGACTGCTGGTTGCTTCGCGGGTGGAGAAAATAGAGAGCCGCCGCCGCCAGAATAAGAAGTGATCCAATGAGCAATGCCAGACGCCAGCGCAGGAGTTGCGCCCTAAAGGGGGTCAGATCGGCACTGAGGAGCTGATAGGCGACAATCTTCTCTGCTTTTCTTGTCGGCCACAGCAGGGCGCGGCGGGATTCGCCCTGGCTGGCGGTGAAAAAAAAGGTTGCCTTGTCTGTTGGCAGTTGGCCAACCAGGGTGACCTGCGAATGGCTGTCCGATGTGGATAAGCAGATCAGGTTCCCGTTGGGTGAATAACGAGCAAAGTGCCACTCGTCGGTCAGCTGTTGCAGTGGTGCCGTGACCCATTCACAGGGTTGTCCCGTCGACGTCTCTTCAGGTGGCCGGGTCTGCTCGAGATAATCGAGTATGCCGGCGGTCAGCTGCAGCTCAGCATCAAAGCGGTCAAGCATTCCCTGGTAGAGGGAAGACTGCCACAAAAAGCCGCCAATCCCCAGAATGACTGCCAGGCCCAACAGGGGGGCACAGAAAAGCTGTCTGCCGAAGGCTGAAAAGAAGGTCAAGCTATTCCGCCTCCTTGAGCATATAGCCGACGCCACGGACGGTATGGATCAGTTTTCGATCAAAGTCGCGATCGATTTTTTTGCGCAGGTAATTGACATAGACATCGATAATGTTGGTGAAGGTGTCAAAGGTGTAATCCCACACCTGTTCGGCAATCATTGTGCGTGTTAAGGCCTGATTCGGGTTGCGCATGAAATATTCGAGCAGGGCATATTCTTTGGAGGTAAGATCGATCTCCTTATCGCATCTCCAGACCTTGTGCGATACAGGGTCGACGCGCAGGTCGGCAAATGCCAGTTCGGCACCACGATCCCTGGCGTTTCGGCGAATCAGGGCTTTAGCCCGAGAAACCAGTTCGGCAAAGGCGAAGGGTTTGGTCAGATAGTCATCGCTGCCGCTGTCAAGGCCGTCAATGATATCATCGATGCTGTCTTTGGCGGTCAGGCAAAGGATAGGAGTGGTGATGTTTTTCTCGCGGAGGGCTTTAATGACACTGAGCCCATCCATTTTAGGGAGCATAACATCCATCAGAATTAAATCGTAGTTTCCATTGCTGGCCAGGGACATTCCTTCCTTGCCATCCCCTGCCAGATCGACAGAAAAATCTTCTTCTTCAAGCCCGCGCTTGATAAAACCGGCGACTTTTTTTTCATCTTCAACAACCAGGATGCGCATGGGACTGTCTCCTTTAACGTAGTACCAGCCGGGGATCTGTCTGTGATTGATTTTAATGTAAAAGAATAAATTGTTAAGCTGACCAGGATGTCTGATCAGCTTTTTAGGAGGATACAGCCACAAAAATCTTTTTTGAGTAGTGTACGCTCATGAGAAACTTTCGGAGACTTTAACAGAGTCAGATGCTCAGTGCAAGGCAAATAAAAGATTTCTTTAATTTTTACCGCGAGGGAATGTTGTCAGGGTGCCGCGGATACCATCCGCGGCTTGCTATTGTCGTACAAATCCGGTCAAGGAGAGATTCTTTGTTGATTTTCATGCATAGATTCTGTTAATTAGTGGGAATGAAAGAAAATTACGTATCCATCGATGTCGGGGTGAAAGGCGCATTCGTTGAACTGGCGAGCGCCGTGCTGATGGAGCAGGGGAGCTGTGGCATTGTTATTGAGGATCTGGAATTAGACACTTTTGATGTGCCCGACAATCCCCTGGAGGCTGACAAAGACTACACCCTTGTCGCCTATTTTGCCACCGAAACCCCTGTTGCAAGGTTACTTGACCAGTTAACATCGGCTTTTGCCGAGTTGCCGGTGTTTGCCGCCGCAACGATCAGCCTGACGGTCAGTGAATCCTTGCCCAAGGTTGATTGGGCGCAGAGCTGGAAACAGAACTTTACCAGCTTTCAGATTGGCAATCGCCTGATTGTCCACCCAAGTTGGGAAAATCCGCCTGTCGCAGAAAACCAGGTCGCTATTGAAATCGATCCGGGTATGGCCTTTGGTACCGGCACCCATGCTACCACCCGACTCTGTCTGGAAGCCATTGCCGCGCAACTGGATAAAGGTCAGCGTCCGCTGCGCTTGCTCGATGTTGGTACCGGTTCCGGCATATTGGCCATCGGTGCAGCGGCACTGGGCTGTGATCAGGTGGTTGCAAATGACATAGATCCGATCGCTTGTGGCGTGGCGCGGGAAAATGTCGCTAGAAACAACCGGGAAAACCAGGTCACCGTTACGGATGAACCCCTGGAGAATATCGATGGCACCTATGATCTGGTAGTTGCCAATATCCTTGCCGAGGAAAATATCCGCCTCAAGGCGGCGCTGCTGCAGCGTCTGCGGCCTGGCGGATGGCTGATTTTATCTGGAATTCTCAAGGAAAAAGAATTCCTCGTGACGGCAGCTTTTGCCGGCGCGGAACTTCGGGCATTGCCACCATGCAGCCGTGATGGCTGGGTTTGCCTGGTGTATCAACGGCAACAAATGGCATGAGAAGTTTTTTTGTTGCGGATGTAGATTTTCGGTTTAATGATCGTATCCCGTTGCCGCAGGAACTGCATCATCATCTGGTGCGGGTGTTACGTCTCGCGCCTGGCGCTGAATTTCGGCTTTTTGATGGCCGCGGACAGGTTGCTGATGCGGTGTTGCAGGATGATGGTCGCGCCTGGCTGCGTTTGTTGCACGACAGTTTGCCGGCGCCCTGCCGGATCCGTTTGATTCAAGGAATTCCCAAGGGCGACAAAACCGAACTGATCCTGCAGAAAGGAACGGAGCTGGGGGTCAGCCAGTTTGATCTGGTTACCACTGAACGCAGTGTCGTGCGTTTCAAGCGCGAATCGCGCCAACGGTTGCGCTGGGAAAAGATTATCCAGGAAGCGGCACGTCAGAGTGGCCAGTATCATCTACCCCAATTGCAGTGCAGTGATTCCCTCGAAGCCACTCTGGCAGCGGATGAGGCGGATCTGAAACTGCTGCTGTGGGAGCAGAGTGAGGCTCCGTTGGCTGATCTGTTGGGCGATAAGAAACACCAGCGGATTTCGGTGATAGTAGGTCCCGAAGGGGGAATCTCTGAGACAGAGGCTGCTGTCGCCGTATCGAGCGGTTTTCAACCCGTCAGTCTGGGACCGAGAATTTTGCGGACGGAAACCGCCGGTCTTGCGATAATCGCTGTTTTACAATATCTTTATGGAGATTTATCCGGTAGTTCAGGCTCAATAAAGCGAACCTATTCATCTGGAAAGGACATGTCATGAAGTGCCCCAAGTGTGGTTACAACAGCTTCGACTATCTCGACAGCTGCAAAAAATGCGGCAAGGATCTGGTAGAGTTTAAACAGCGCTTTGGAATCAAAAGTGTTCTGTTCCCGGGTGTTACCACGGCTACGGCTGCGAGTTTGGCTGAAGATGAAGGCCTGCTTGCAGTTGAGACTTCCGAACGTGCAGCGGCCACCGCGCTCGGTGCTGCGGATGTCTCTGCGGCTGCCAAAGCTCCGGCAGCAGCTGATGACAGTTCCTCTGGTGACGACTTTGGTTTCGATTTTATGGGCGAAAGCAGTGACGAGGAAGATCTCTCCTTCGATGAACTGTTTGAAGAGGCTCCACAAGAAGAGGATATGGAAGAGACACTCGAAGCCCCTAAGGGTGCCGCTGATGCCGAACCTGCAACAGCAGGGGGCGGTGACTTTGCTTTCGATGTGCCTGAAGCTGATGACGAACTTGAGGACGATTTCGGTTTTGATGTCGAGGGTGTCGCAACGGAAGAAGCAGAACCAGGCAAGACCAAGGGCTCAGAGGAGGGCCCCTCCGACCCTTTTGACTTACCGGAGTCTTCAGCTGTCGTGGAGGCTCCGGTACCATCGATTCCAGCTAGCAACGTAACGACTGGAGCTGCCGCAATGGCGGAATCCGCGGTTGTGACAGGGCAACGACCGGATGATCAGTCAGCTGTGGAAGATAGGACTCCCTTCGCGGCAGGGGAAGAAGAGGATCTGTTTCACGATTCTGTTGTCGAACACAACCAGGGTTTTGTCCTCCCCGATGAAACAGCGGCTGAATTTCTCAGTCTGGAAGAGGGTGCGCCAGAGCTGCTGCCGGCCTCTCTGCGTGGACGTTTTGCCTCCTTTGTTTATGATGCTGCCGTTCTGCTCGTGGTCGGGGTTGGTTTTGTGGTTGCAGCCGAGGTTTCCATGTCCGGGCAGGCAGGGCCACTGCCGACACTGGACAGGCTGATTGATTTGTCGGTTCCCTACTTTCTGGTGCTCTTTTCCCTCACTTTCGGGTATTTCACCCTCTTCCATTTCCTCGCCGGGCAGACCCCCGGCAAAATGCTGACCGGTCTGCGCGTAGAAACCGATGGCGGTGAACCGCTGGCTTTTTCCCAGGCTTTTATGCGCAGCGTCGGTGGCTTGCTGCAGCTGCTCCCCCTTGGTGTGGGTTATCTGCAGTTGTTGTTCAGCGGCGATGGTCGTGGCTGGAATGACCGCCTCGCTGGTACCCGGATTGTCATGGTCGCGTCAAAAAAATAAGTTACCCCATTCTCAAAGCAATAAAAGATTCCAGATCGGGACATTTGATAAACTCATTGTGCTCCAGCTCCCAGGCGATGGTGGAGTGTGGCAGCGGACCGTAGTCGTGGCCGGGATACACCCTGGTCGCCGGCGGCAGTTTTTTCAGGCGCTGCAAGCTGGTGTAGAGCTGGCGCACGTCACTGCCGGGCAGGTCGGCGCGGCCGCAACGGCTGACAAACAGGGTGTCACCGGAGATAATCGCATCTGTTGTGACGAACACCACGGAACCGGGGGCGTGTCCCGGAGTGTCCATGACGGTGACGGATGAATTGCCGATAGGTAGTTGCATTCCCTCTGCCAGCTGGATATCGGCATCGGGAATAGCGTCCGGGTGGGCGGCAAGCTTGATGTCCCCGGCGGCCAGAATGTCGCCATTGCCCTTGATGTGATCCTGATGGCCGTGGGTATTAAGCAAAAGGTGTACGGTGACCTCGCGCCGGGCGGCCTCAGCCAGAACAAGCTGAGGTCGCATCGACGGATCGACTACAGCTCCCTCGCGGGTTTGAGGGCAGTAGATCAGATAGGAGAAGTTCTCCATAGCGCTTGTTTTAAGTTGGACGATTTCGAGGGCTACCATGGGTAGGTTACCGGTTCCTGTTTGCCGATATGGCGGATTTCCATAGCGACAACTTTAAAGCGGTCACCAGTTTTGTGTACTACCCACTCATCTCCTTCTTCAGGCGGTTGGGGAAACTCACGGGAACCTAAATAAACGTCTTCATTGCCGATCATCCCCCACCAGTCGAGGGAGCCGGTCTGCCAGATCTTGGTCTTGAGAAAAAAGGCCATTGTTTCTCCTGTGTTTGGCTGTAAGTGGTTGAGCGGTGTAAACTTAAACCTTATACTAGCAGAGAGGGTTGGGCAGCGACAACCATGGAAAATGGAGCGATGAGTCAATGAAATTCACCAAAATGCATGGCGCCGGTAACGACTACGTTTATATCAACTGTTTTGAGGAGCAGATTGACGATCCGGTGAGCTTGTCTCAAGAAATCAGTCATCGCAACTTCGGCGTTGGTTCTGACGGGTTGATCCTGATTTTGCCCTCAGGCCAGGCCGATTTGCGGATGCGCATGTTCAATGCCGACGGGAGTGAGGCAGAGATGTGCGGCAATGGCATTCGCTGCGTTGCCAAATATGCCTACGATCATGGCCTCACCCGAAAAACCGACATCAGCGTTGAAACCGGGAGCGGCGTTCTGGCGCTTCATCTGTTTGTCAATCATGACGGTCGGGTTGATCAGGTGCGTGTCGCCATGGGTCGACCCCGTTTGACCAGAGCTGAGATACCAATGATCGGCCCGGCCGGCGAACAGGTGCTGAATGTTCCTGTTGATATCGCCGGTCGGCGTCTCGAACTGACCTGCGTTTCCATGGGTAATCCCCATGCGGTGATCTATGTCGACGATGTGGAGCAGTTTCCGGTTCACCAGATTGGTCCGCTGATTGAGCATCATGCCTGGTTTCCCAGGCGCACCAACGTCGAATTTGTCCAGATTCTTTCTCCTGGTGAGGTAATTCAGCGCACCTGGGAGCGTGGTGCCGGTGAAACCCTGGCCTGCGGTACCGGCGCGGCCGCGGTGACGGTTGCCGGAGTGGTGACCGGGCGGTCCGAGGGCAGAATTACCAACCACCTGCGGGGTGGAGATCTGTACCTGGAGTGGCTTGATGACGGTGAGGTGTTGATGACCGGTCCGGCGGTCGAAGTATTCAGCGGGATTTATGCCCCAGGCTAAAAAAGGTTACAGGATGAAAGCGGTACTTTTTGATCTGGATAACACACTTTATGCGCCGGGCTGTGATCTGTTTTCCTTGATTGATGTACGCATCAACCGCTATATGGAAGAGGTAGCCGGTATTGCCCTGGCCGACGTCGATGGATTGCGGCGTCGCTACTGGCACGACTATGGGGCCACCCTGCTGGGGCTGATTCGTCATCATGAGGTCGATCCGGAGGATTATCTCGACTACGTTCATGATGTCGATGTTGCTAGTCGTCTGGTGCCTGATCCTGCCCTGCGCGCTGTTCTCAAGGATTCCGGCATCCCCAGCTATGTCTTTACCAACGGTTCGCGTGGTCACGCTGATCGGGTGCTGGGTGCTCTTGGTATCGCTGACCTGTTTGTTGATGTCTTTGATATCCGGATTGCGGGATACCAGCCCAAACCCAACCCTGACCCCTATCAGCAGGTGCTGGGGCGGCTTGCTCTGCAGGGAGAAGACTGTGTGATGGTTGAAGATCAGTTGCAGAATCTGCAAACGGCAAAAACATTCGGTATGACCACCGTCCTGGTTGCTCCTGAAGATCAGGCTGGAAGGGATGTTTCGTGGGTTGACAGTCATCTTCAGGCAGTGGGTGACATCGCGCCTTTACTCAGTCGTTGGTGTGCCGGTTTCGTTGATGGCTGAGCCTGCCACCTCGCAATTATTGCTCGGCACCCATGTGTCGATTGCCGGGGGAATGGAACAGGCTTTTTCCCGGGCCGGCGTCATCGGCGCTACCGCCATTCAGGTGTTTACCCGTAATGCCAGTCGCTGGCAGGTTCCACCCCTGAGCGAAGAAACCGTTGCGGCGTTTCGTGCGGCACGAAAAACAAGTACAGTACGCTACGTTGCTGCCCACAGCAGTTATCTGCTCAATCTCGCCAGTCCCGATCCGGATCAACGGCAACGCTCGATTCTCACCTGCCTGGACGAACTTGATCGCTGTCGGCGGCTCGGGATCGAGTCACTGGTTATTCATCCCGGCTCGCACAAGGGGGAAGGGGTTACTGCCGGGTTGACAACCTTGTGTCGAAGTTTTGAGCAGATTTGCCGGCAAGTCGGTGATGAGGTAACCATCCTGTTGGAAAATACCGCCGGCCAGGGCCATTCCCTCGGGGCGTCGCTTGATCAGTTGGCCTGGGCGCTTGAACGCCTCGATCCCGGACGTTTTGGTGTCTGTCTGGATACCTGTCACGCCTTTGCTGCCGGCTACGATATCAGTACCTCTCAGGGCTACGAACAACTGATGGAGCTGATTGACCGGTTGATCGGTATTGATCTTGTGCAGCTCTTTCACTTGAACGACAGTAAAAAACCCCTGGGTTCCAGGGTAGATCGTCACGAACATGTCGGGCAGGGGTTGATCGGCGTTGAGGGCTTTCGGTGTCTGATGCAGGATCAGCGCTTTGCCGATTGTCCCAAAATTATCGAAACGCCGCCGGGCGAAAGCAACTGTTACGATCTGGAAAATCTGGCCCTGTTACGACATCTGGCGCAACCATAGAGCTGAATCTTTAAAAGAGGACAAATCATGCGGGCGGTAGTACAGCGAGTGACTCAGGCGGGAGTGACGGTAGCAGGGAAAAGAGTGGCAGATATTGCCATTGGATTGCTGGTGCTGATCGGGATAGAGCAGGGGGATGACCACAAGGACGCCGCTTATCTCGCGGAAAAGATAGCTGGACTGCGGATTTTTGAAGATGCGGCGGGTAAGATGAATCTATCTGTCGCCGCTATTCAGGGAGAGGTGCTGGTGGTGTCGCAGTTTACCCTTCTTGCTGATTGTCGCAAAGGACGGCGCCCCGGTTTCTCACATGCGGCGCCGCCGGAATTGGCCGAGCCCTTGTGTGATCATGTTGTTGCGTTGTTAAAAGGTTCGGGGGTCAAGGTGCAGACCGGGGTGTTTCGTGCTGACATGGCAGTGGATCTGGTGAATGATGGGCCGGTGACCATGCTTATTGACAGCAGAAAACTGTTATGAGCAGGAGTTTACAAATGAGAATACTGATTCTGATGATTGTTTTTGTCTCTCTTCCACTGGTGGCGGCAGCAACGCTGTATAGCTGTCGCGATAGTGAGGGGCGATTGCATGTGACTGATAATTTACAAGCGCTGCCGGATGAATGCCGGGCTGATGTACATGAAGTAGAGGCCAGTGATCCGGATAACCTTCATTTTGTTCCGGAGCGTACTCCTGCACCTGCAGTCGATCACCGTTCAGAATATCAGCGCCAGCTGCTTGAGCAACAGCGGCAGCAACAGGAGCAGCAGCAGCGCGAGGAGCAACTGATCAGAGAGGCGCAAGGGCTGGCTGACAGGTTTGATCGGGCGCAGCAGGAACGCCGCAATGCCATCAGGCGCTGGAGTGCCGAATCACGCCGGACGATTGAGTTTGCAGTGGATGAAATGGCTGCTGCCCGCAGCGGTAAGCAACGGATGCTGGCCGATCTTGAGCGGCAGCGAGTGTCGATCAGAACCTCAGAACAGGTACGGACGATTCTCGAGCAGATCCCCGAGCCCTGATTGTTCTAATAAAAGACACGCTATGAAGCCCTTCGATTGGCAACTGGCCAGGCACGAATATGCTGATAAAAAACCTAATCAAAGAGACAAAAGTGAGCTTGTTGATGATCGCTGTTAGTTGCCGTAGCTGAATTGCGCCATCGCACCCTCTCTCCTGCAGCACACGCGGTTAAACAATTGATTGTTGAGACCCTTGCAGCAGAACAGATAGCAACCGGTGATGGCTGAAGCGTGTGACAGGGTTTTACGTAAAACTTTTAAACTATGATATGCTTAGCTTTTAAGGTTCTCGTCCGTTAACTGGTCAACCTCAATTCTAATAAAAAGGAGAGATATCGATGAAACCGCGGATTCTTCAATATGTTGCTAAACCCATGTGCCTGCTGCTTGCTTTTTGCTTTCTTACCGTTGATGTCGGCATTCGTACCGCACAAGCCGGAATGATCAGCACCGATACAGTTCTGACAGCACAGACAAATGACGCTGCGCGGGAGCAGGTGATGGATTTTCTTGCCCGCGAGGAAGTGAAGCAGGCAATGGCCAATCAAGGTGTTGCGGTCGATGAGGTAGCTGCCCGCGTGGCGACCCTCAGCGATGCGGAAATTGCTTTGCTTGCCAATGAGATTGAGCACTTGCCGGCGGGGGCATCTTTTGGAGCGGTTATTGGTGCGGTGGTTTTCGTTTTTATCGTGCTGCTGATTACTGATGTCTTAGGATTTACCAAGGTATTTCCCTTTACCAAACCGATCCGTTAAATGCCGTCAGCTACAAATGGTGGCGCAGGTTGGCCTTGGCTTGCCTGCGCTCTTTTTTTTATTATTATCCTTTTTACCAGTGGCTGTAGCACCTATCAGTATCGGGATGTCTTGCGCCATGAGCAGGAGCGCCGGCAACTTGCCGGAGTTCCTTTCTTTGAGCAGGAAGAATATCAGTGTGGGCCGGCCGCGTTGGCCATGCTGTTAGCCTGGAACGGCGCCGAGGTGGAGTTGTCACAACTGGTGGAGCAGGTTTATTCACCGTCGATAAAGGGGAGTCTGCAGCCCTCTATCATTAGCGCAGCCCGCCGCCAGGGTTATGTGGCGTATCAGCTTAGCGGTTGGTCATCCCTGGTGGCTGAGCTTAACGGCGGGCAACCGGTGATGATACTCCAGAACCTCGGTTTATCCTGGTATCCCCAGTGGCACTATGCCGTCGTGATTGGTTATGATCAGGGTGCTGGAACGGTACTGCTCCACTCCGGGATCTATCCCGAATTGCGGATGTCTATGGGGGTGTTTGAACGCACCTGGCGCCGGGGCGATTATTGGGGGCTGGTGGTTGTTCCTCCGGATGTACTGCCGGCCAGCGCTACCGAAACCGCTTTTCTGAATGCCGTGGTCGGACTGGAGCGGGCGCAGCACTATGCGGCAGCCAAGACGGCCTATCTTACTGCGGTTAATGCTTGGCCCAGCAGTTTTGTCGGCTGGATGGGAGTGGGCAACAGTAGTTACCAAGCTGGAGATATGGACACCGCCATCAGCGCTTTTCGCCAGGCGGCGGCGGTGCAACCGGACAACGGCATTCCGCTGAATAACCTGGCTTTGGTTCTGGCAGAAGCAGGTCAGCGCGCGCAGGCGCTGGAAGTGATTGACGAAGCCATCTTCCGCGGGGGAGAATTTCAGGATGCGTACCAGCAGACCCGCCGGAAAATCCTTGCCGGCGAAGGACAGTCCAACTAAATTGCGGGCCCGCCAAGCCAGCTGAACCAAGCGTCATTTAAGCAGTTTAGCGATAATTTCGCGGTACTTGGTTTCGATGACGTGACGCTTTTTTTTCAGGGTGTTGGTCAACTCTTCGCCGGCGGTAAATTCCTTATCAAGAAAATGAATGTTCTGCAGCTTTTCAAAGGGCTTGAACCCCTTTTTGGTATTCAGTAGTTTATTGATTTCTGCCTTCACCCGATCGAGGACCTTTTGGTCAGCAAGCAACTGGTCCTTGGTTTCTGCCAGTTGCTCAGCCTTGTCGGCGATAAACTCGCGTAACAGATCCAGATCGGGGACGATCAATGCCCCCAGCCCTTTTTTATCCTGGCCGACCAGAACTGCGTCAGTAACAAAGGGGAGTTGGGTAATGGTCGATTCAATCCGGCTGGGATCAATATTCTCACCGCTGGCCAGGACAATGATCTCCTTCGAGCGGCCGGTGATCACCAACTCACCGCTCAAGGTCAGTTTGCCCAGATCACCGGTACGAAAAAAACCGTCAGCGGTAAAAGCCGCAGCGTTTTCCTCATCATTTTCGTAGTAACCGGGGAACACCTGCTCTCCGCGCACCTGAATCTCCCCCTCTTCGCCGGCAGCCAGTATTTGGCCATCATCTGCGACAATGCGCAGCTCCGTTCCTTTGGTCGGTGGACCCAGGGTGCCGAAAATCTCGCAATTCAGGGCGCGCCCGGCAATGGCCGGCGCGCATTCGGTCATACCGTAGGCGTTGACGATACGGATGCCGATGGCATCGATCCACTCATCCAGATAGGCAGGCAAACTGCCGCCGCCACTGATCGCCATGCGTAAGCGTCCACCAAAGCGCATCTGCACTGCCGCGAGGTTTTTTTGGGCAAAACAATAAGGCAAAAACAGGGTGAGCAAGATACCAAAGGAAACCAGTTTTTGCCCGGCAGCAACCAGAGGATTGGGCTGGTGGAAGCGTGGTAGCTGGTTTTTCAGGCGGCGCCGGTGAAAACGGTAAGTGGCAGAGATAGCTACAAGCTTTTTGAAAATGCGCGCCTTGCGCGGATTCTGCTTTTCGAGGGTCTGATTGATCTTGCTGTACATCGATTCCCACAGGCGCGGCACCGTTGCTACCAGGGTCGGCTGGTAGGTTTCCAGATCGGCGGCAAAGGTTTTAACCGACGAGTAAACGGTGCAGCACCCTTGTGACAGGGCCAGATATTCGCACGCCCGCTCAAAAATATGCCAGCTGGGCAGAATCGAGACAAAGCTGTCAGTTTCTTTCAGGGCGATGATTTCCGGCAGGGTGAGAACATTGTACATAATGTTGCGGTGGGTCAGGATGACCCCCTTGGGGTTGCCGGTGGTTCCCGAGGTGTAGATCAGGGTAAAGGTGTCATCAAGGTCCAGGGCGTAGCGCCGGGCGATAAATTCCTCGCGTTCGCTCGGGGAGATCGTGCGGTCGTCAAGAATGTCGTTGTAGCTATAGACAGTATCAAACCAGCGGTGGGTTTTCCCCCCTTCGATGACGAAAATCGACCGTAGTTTCTTCGTCTTTTTGAGCATCGGGCTGTGGGCTTTGAGCAGCGCTTCTGTTTCTATTACCAGAAACTCGCAGTCGGCGTTTCCAAGAATATATTCGAGCTCCCGGGTGGGGGTGTCGCTGCCGCGCGGCACGCTGATCGCTCCTAGAGAGATCAGGGCAAAGTCGGTGACTATCCAGCCGTAGCGGTTGTCCGATAGCAGCATGACCTTGCTCCCCTTGCCAACCTTGTGGGAGGCAAAGGCTTTGGCAAGAATCAACGCATCATCAAAGAGCTTGGCATAACTGACGTGAAATTCGCTGCCGGCGGCGCGGTAGGTAAAAGCGTTGTGGCCAGCGTAGTTCTCACAGCTGGCAAGTAAGGTGTCAAACAGGGTTCCCTGTGGCGCGACCGCGGTAACCATAGACGTTATTGACCGCAGCACTTTTTGAATTTTTTACCACTGCCACAGCTGCACGGGTCGTTACGCCCGACCTTGGAAACCGTCACCGGTGGGGATTTGATCATTTCCCCTTCGGTAAACAGCCAATGACCATCGGCTTTGGTAAAATGACCGCGCTCATGGTGGTTACGAATGACCCCTTTGTCGCGAAAACGTGCAATAAACTCGACCTCACCACTTTCGTCGTCGTCGCTTCCGGCGCTGGTGGCAACGACTTCCAGGCCCAGCCACTGGGATTTTTCGGCCCAGCTTTTGGTTCCCTTGTGGTCGTAATTGCTGCGGTGGTCGGGATGGGTGCTGCTGTACAGAAAGTCGACAGCTATCTTCTCATGGGCACTGTAACGGGCACGCATCAATTCTTCAGCTGTTGCCGCGATTCTGTTCCCCTTGATTACCGGCTCACAGCAGTCGGCATAATCCCTGTTTGTGCCGCACGGACAACGTCTCATGGGTGTCTCCTTGTTTCACTATGTTGCTGACAAAGAATGCCATCAGCGAACGTCTTTGTCGGGGATCCAGAATGTTCAAGCATTGCTGGACCGGATTCCCGATGAATATCATTTCGGGAATGACGAATCGACAATTTCTGCAGAAGGCTCAACAAAATTACTGATTCGCTGTTGTTTGCTCCGCTGCCATGCGTGCCCGCCGGGCTTTACGGCGTTCACGGATCATCCGCGTGTCTTCGTAAAGATCGGTATAGGCCGCCTGCAGGGCTTCTTCAAGGTTCGCCAGGTCGCCATTGTTTTCTGCCAAGAAGTCTTCTGCGCCGGATTGGTCGGCAAAGGCCCATTTGGCACGGCGACTCATGACCCCGGGGCGGTCACCACCAATCACCCAGATAGCAGTTTCAGCGTCAATCAGTTCATCGGTGAAATAGTCACCGACCAGCATCTGTACCGGTGCCTTGTCGAGATTGTTAACCATGTCTACTGCCGCACAGCGGACACTGCAGGTGCCAACTTCACTGCCGTCATCATAAATAAGCAGCATGCGGCTGAAGGAGAATTTGCTACGATCCATTCCGCAATAGGGGCAAGACGGGTGGTTGACAATGTCGCTCTGAGAGCTGATAACAAGGGTGGCCACAAGTAGCAGGGAAAAAAACAGCAGAATGGTTTTTTTCACGATAATCTCCTCTTAAGCTGAGGCGTCATTGACATAGCATAGGCACAAAAACCTGATCGCATCCTTTTACCAGTAAAAGGCTTTAACGACAAGAGCCCGGCGAATTATTGCCCCAAGCCGGCTGATGCTGCAGCAGCGAAGGATGACAGCAGATGGACCCCCTTTATTCCCTGGCATTGATGACCGGATTATTCGGTTCCGCCCACTGCATTGGCATGTGTGGCGGTATTGTTACCGCATTGTCGCTGACGGCTGATGGGCGCAACAGCGGCCCCTTGTTCCATCTGCTTTATAATGTCGGCAGAACCATCACCTACGGACTGATCGGCCTGGTGGTTGGCTGGCTTGGTGCGGCGCTGGCGCTGAGCGGCTCTTATCAGCAGGTGACCCTTGGTCTGTTGATTTTCAGTGATCTTCTTGTCATTCTTATTGGCCTTGGCAGCGCCGGGTTGTTCAAACGGATCAATCTCATGGCTCTTGAGTTTGCCGGCCCCGTTCAGTATCTCGCCCGTGCGGTCAAAGGGTTGCGTCGATTTCCGCCGGCGCTGTCAGCTTTGCCTCTGGGGTTGCTGTTCGGGTTTTTGCCCTGTGGCCTGTTATATGCCATGGCAATCACCGCCGCCGGTAGTGCTGATCCGCTACGCGGCGCCGTGACGATGATCGCTTTCGGGGTTGGCACCATTCCGTCCCTGTTTCTGGTCGGCGGCGCAGCCCAGTGGTTCAGCCGCAAACGCAACTGGATGCTTAAAGCTGCCGGCTTGCTGGTGGCCCTGATGGGCTGTTACAATCTGTTCCGGCATCTGACCATGGGTATCGTTTGTCACTAGCGCTAGCGGGCGTTTTTTAAAAACGATCTGGAGAAGTCGATGGAAGAATCAGTCAATAAAATCATTGTTCAGTTCTTGAATACACTTAATCTCAGTGGAAATTATGCCTGGATCATCCAGGCTTTTATCATTGTCCTGCTGACATCCTTTGCCAGTTATGGGGTCAAAAGGATTTTTGATCGTCTTGAAAAAACGGCGCAGACTACCAAAACCTTCTGGGATGATTTGCTTATCAGCTCAGCACGCAAACCGGTAAGAATTTTTATCTGGCTCAATGGCCTGTTATGGGCGACTGAAGTTGTTCGTCAGGTTTCGAATGAGCCGATTTTTAATTTTATCGATCCGATCCGTGAAGTTTCCTTTATTGTGATCTTTGCCTGGTTTATGACCGGCTTGATCAATAAGGGTGAAGCGACAATTCAAAGCCCAAAACGCGTGGAAAAGCCCCTTGATGCAACAACCGCATCGGCTCTGGGCAAATTATTACGATTATCGGTGCTGATAACAACTGCACTGGTTGTCCTGCAGACATTGGGCTTCAGTATCTCAGGTGTTTTAGCCTTTGGCGGTATTGGTGGTATCGCTGTCGGTTTTGCCGCCAAGGATCTGCTCGCCAATTTTTTCGGTGGCTTGATGATCTATCTGGATCAACCATTCAGGGTCGGCGATTGGGTGCGTTCTCCTGATAAGGAGATTGAGGGGACAGTTGAAAACATCGGCTGGCGTTTGACTTGTATCCGTACCTTTGACAAACGCCCTTTATATGTTCCCAATGCAACGTTCGCTACAATTTCTGTGGAAAATCCGTCGCGGATGACTAACCGGCGTATTTTTGAAAACATCGGGGTACGTTATGCCGATGGCAACAAAGTCGCCACGATCGTCAAACAGGTCAAAGAGATGCTGTGCGCGCATCCGGACATCGCCGCCGATCTGACAATGATTGTCAATGTTAATCGCTTTGCCGCTTCTTCCATCGATTTTATGGTTTACACTTTTACCAAAACCACCAACTGGGTGGAATTCCATGGTATCAAGGAGGATGTGATGCTTAAGATTATGGGAATCATTGAAAATAACGGTGCCGAAATCGCCTTCCCGACCCAGACGATTCACCTCGAATCACCGGAACCCGATCCACAGGAGCATTAACTCCAGGCTGTCGGGTCATCCTCATACTTAAATGCGTAAGGAGATAGGACTATATGGCAAAAGCAAGCGCGCGGCATATTCTGGTGCCGTCAGAGGCAGATTGTAATACCTTGAAAAAAATGATTGAAGCCGGTGAGGATTTTGCCGCTGTGGCGAAGCAACATTCAAAATGCCCCTCCGGCAAACAGGGTGGCGCACTGGGAGAATTTTTTCCCGGACAGATGGTCAGGGAGTTTGACGAGGTGGTTTTTTCCGGCGACATCGGCAAGGTTCTGGGCCCGGTCAAAACCCAATTTGGTTATCATCTGATTGAAATTACCAGCCGTACGGGGTGAAACCGGTCAGAATCATACCAAGTTCAACGTCCTTCCAGCGCATGGAGGAGGTCAAGCATTATCCGGTTTGCTGGAACAGGGATACCGTATTTCTCACCGAGCCTGACCACCTTGCCGGCAAACATGTCGACCTCGGTACGGCGCCCTGCTTCCACATCCTGAAGCATGGAGGTTTTGCCCACCGGTGACAAGGCATTAAGTACCGGCGGCCAGACCTCAAGATCCTGCTCGGTGAGATTGATTCCTTCCGCTTGTGCCAGGGTAATGACTTCCCGCATCAGGGTATCTACCACGGCGCGGGCACTGGCGGATTGCTGAAAAACCCCGTAAGGGGCCCGCAATATGGCCGAGGCCTGGTTGATGCCGACATTGACCATGAATTTCCACCACAACATCCGTAGCATGTCCGTTGGCGTTTCCCAGGACAGGTCGGCCTGGTCGAGGGCTTGCTGGACTGCGCTGACCAGGAGATCTTCCCCTTCATTCCAGGCTCTGCCGAAGATTAACCGGCCGACATTGGTAACGGTCACCTGACCTTTGTCACGGACCGCGTCAATGCCGACGGCAACGCAGTAAAGCACCTGGCCGAAACCGCATCCGGCGGCGATCTGTTCTTCGCTGTCAAGCCCGTTCATCACCGCAAGAACGGCTGTTTCCGGGGCGACCTGAGAGCGAATCAGCGGCATGGCATCGGCTAGCTGATAATCCTTGAGGGCGACGATGACCAGATCAGCAGGGCCCCGGCATTGGGACGGGGTGATAACGTCCACGCGGAAGTGTTGGCCGTTGACCCGCAAGCCCTCCTCGCGTAAGGCTTTCCCTCTGGCTCCTTCGGCAGTCACCGCAACGGAAAATGTGCCTGCACTGATAAAGCGACTGGCATAAAAAGCACCAAGGGCACCGGCCCCGACAATAACGACTTTTTCAATGGAGCGCATATAAGTCTTCCTGAAAAACGGGAAATTTGCTGAGTTCAGCAGGGTTCAGGACGCTTTTTTACGCCGGAACAGTCCGGTTTTTAAACTCGAAACCCGATCAAGAAAGAGCAGGCCGTTCAGATGATCGATTTCGTGTTGGATGGCAATTGCCTCAAACCCTTCGGCGCGAATAACGCAGCGGGTGTTTTTTTCATCCTGATACTGGACAACAATGGCTTCAGCCCGGGTGACGTTGCCGGTATAGTCTGGAACTGACATACAGCCTTCACGGGCTTCGCACGACCCTTCGCGCTCAATGATTTCCGGGTTGACCATCTGCATCAAGCCATGATTTTCCTGTTTTTTTCCCAGTTTGCTGTTTGATACATCCACCACAACAGCCCGGCGCAGATCGCCGATCTGTGGTGCCGCAATGCCAACCGAATGGCCGGCCGCGACCATAGTGTCAACCAGATCCTGGAGCAGACTGTGTATAGAGTCATCAAATTTCTCTACAGGCGCTGAAACTTCTTTGAGCAGTGGGTCCGGATACACCAGAACGGTTTTTACAGCCATCAGTTACAACTCCACTGCTATCAATGAGCGTACAGAAATATCCACCTGCAATTCCTTCTTTAACTCTGTCATCCAGTTTTCCACTGTTTCGATTTCAATCAGTGGTGGCAGTACTGCTTCAATCATCATGATGTAGACTGGTCTTTCCGCCGTACCGATCAGCTTGGTGTTGAGGTCGGTAATATTGATTTGGCGCTCACCCAGAACCCTGGCGACCTGATAGACGATTCCCGGTTTGTCGGCACCGTAGACTGAAATCATGCACTGTTCACCCTCAAGATCGGGGCGAATCTCGCCACCGGGTTTCATGGTGCGGATGAAAACTGACAGGTTGGTCTCTTCGAGATGACGGAAATCCTCTTCGAATTGATCCTTGGAGGTGATGTGCGGGTTGGAGATGATCAGGATCATGGAAAATTGACCACCTAAGATCGAACAGCTTGAGTCGGCGATATTGAAGCCGAGGTGGAAGAGAATTTTGGTTACCTGGGCAACAATACCAGGACGGTCACGGCCAATAATGGTCAGGGCAAAATATTGCATGGCTCCTCCTTATAAATAAGAAACTGACAGAAATCGATAATGCCTGAATTGTAATAGGCAGGCAAGAGCAGGGGTTTTTTAGATTCGCAGGGGGGCGGATCTTTTTCCGATGACGGATATTATTGCTTCGGCGACAAAACAGGTAAAAGTTGAACTCACATCGTTATTCCGGCGAAAGCGGGAATCCAGTGAGATTTTAGGCTGTCAAAGAATGGATCCCCGATCCGCTGAAAAACAGATACTTTAATTTTTGACTGGTTCGATAGAACTTGCCAAGGGTCAACAGGTAACGCTAAAAATAGCCCGATACGGTTTTTTCGGACTATGACCGACTGGAGTTTCCTGGATTGATAACAGATCAACGGATAAATCATCAGATCGTTTTGAACCTGCACCTAAAGAGGGTTTTTTATGCCTGAACTACAACACGGGCTGATCTATGGAGCGTTTTTCTCCTATGTCGTAGCAGTGTTCCTTTATGTGTGCCATTTCCGCCGGCGTCTGACCTGGTTGTGGCGCAGTGCTTTTGTGATGGTACTCCTCGGTTTTGGGCTACAGACATTATGCCTGGCATTGCGCTGGATTATCGCCGGCTACCTGCCGATCACCAATCTGTTCAATACCCAGTTTTTTTTCAGCTGGTGTCTGGCAGCGACCTATCTGTACGTCGAATTACGTTACCGGATTCACGGCGCCGGCCTGTTTGTGATGTTTTGCTGTCTGCTGCTGTTTGCCAGTGTGCTGACCCGTGATCCGGCGATTCCACCCCTGATTCCGGCACTGGATACCCCCCTGTTTACCCTGCACGTGACTACTTCGTTTGCCGGCTACGCTTTTTTTGCCATGGCGTTTTCCATGGGGGTGCTGTATCTGGCGCAGCGCTGGGTCGGCAGTTCCCTGCTACCGGAACTGAAGCTGCTGCGCAAAATCAACGAGGAGGCGGTTTTTCTCGGCTTTTGTCTGTTCACTCTGTGCCTGATCTTTGGCGGCATCTGGGCCTATGTTGCCTGGGGGTATTACTTCTCCTGGAATATCAAGGGGGTCTGGTCAAGTCTGGTGTGGCTCTTTTACGGCGGCATGTGTCACGCCAAGTTCGTGCGGCGCTGGCAGGGCACCGGTTACGCTATCCTGTCGATCGCCGGTTTTGCCCTGGTTCTGTTTACCTATATCGGGATTGGTGTGCTGCTCAGCAGTAACCACCCCTTGACGTGATGGAGGTTGGGATGTCAGCAAACCTCTCATGGTTTCAGCGTCTTTGGTCGCTGCTCTGTTCGCTGAAGCTGGCGATTGTCCTGGCCAGTTGTGCTACCTTGATGGCAGTGGGTGGGTCATTATTGATGCCGGCAAACCCGCGGGTGTTTGCCCCCCTTGACGAGAAGATCCTCAAGGACTGGCTGGTTGACATTGCCCTCCAGTCGCCAGCCCTTACCTGGTGGGTGCCGGTGGCGGCAGTGCTGGTGCTGCTGCTTGGGTTAAACACCCTGTGCTGCGTGATTGACTGGTTGTTGCATCTCCGCTCGCGCTGGCGCAAAAGTGGCGAATATCTTATCCATTTCGGATTTTTTTTGATTGTCTGCGCTTTTTTGTGGGGCAATCTGGCCGGTTATCGCGCCGGCGGACAACCGATCTTTGTCGGTCAGAGGGTTGAATTACCCCCTTACGGGCTTGTTCTCAAGCTCGAGGAGGTGAAACCGCTGGCAGGCCCTGGGGGGCGCATCATGGAGCTGGCCAACACCTTGGCGCTGTATCGTGATGACTCATTGCTTAAACAGGTCGAGGCGCGGGTTAACCATCCCCTGACCTGGCGTGGGCTGGTGGTGATTCCGACCGATGCCGGTCAGGTCATGATGGGGGGGCGGTTGCGCACCTACAGTTTAATGACCGTCAACTATGATCCTGGTGCCAATCTGGCCCTGGTGGGGGCTGTCGCCATGGGGTGCGGCGTGCTGGTTGCATTGTTTTCCTTTTATCGCAAACGCTCCAGCGGAGACCATCCTGACATTGAGTAACCTTGGTCGGACACCTCTACTCGGCGATTATTATCGTTTTAGCGTGGGAGAAGCACGATGAAAAAACAAAATAGCCTGATCCTGACCATTCTGGTCGTGTTCGGTATTTTCACGAGCGCTGGTCCGCTCACGGCGCAGGAGTCCGATCCGATTGCGGTCAAGGTCGGTGGCGTAGGAACGAATCCGCTGACCCGTTCAGCGGCGGTGTTGCTTTATGCCGAGGCGGAGAATCTGGTCTTGCCGATTTTTATCGGCAGCACCGAAGCCGGTGCCATCAGCCGCTATCTGGATGGGGTACGCACACCGCGGCCGATGACCCATGATCTGATCAGCAATCTGCTGGATGTGTTCGATGGGCAACTCGAGCGGGTTATCGTCAGCGACTTTCGTGACAGTACCTATTTGGCGCTGCTGGTGGTCCGCGTCGACGACAAGATCATCCACATCGACGCCCGTCCCAGCGATGCCATTGCCGTGGCATTGAAACAGGGGGTGCCGATTGTTGTCGAACGCAGGGTGCTGGAAGCCCTTGGCTATCTGCACGATGGCGACGAATTTGTGCCACCGGCACATCCTCCGGCGTTAGAAGAGATTCCACCCACTGAGTGGATTTGAAGGAATGAGCCTATGAACTGGGCGGTACTGTGTGCCGCCGGACTGTTTGAAATCGGTTGGGCGCTGAGCCTGTCGTCGCCGTCCGGCTGATCAGCCTGTGGTTGATTATTGCCGGGTTGATTGGTTTGAAGCTGATGCCACCGGGTTAGTATCCGGTGCCTCATTTGGCCTGCGCGTGCCAAGGAGTTAGGATTTAGCCGGCGGACGGAACCAAGGTCTGGACCCTGGCGCAGGCCGGTGGGATTGATGAGCCGCGTATCCTTATGTCCAGGGTCCATCGCGACCGGCGGATGATCGACTATATGGACTTTATCCTGACGGTTGAAGATTATCCCCGTGCCAAACCCCATCCTGACCCTTATCTGAGTGCTTTGCGCCGGTTCCAAGTGGCAGCCGATCAAGCTATCGTGGTTGAGGATTCCGCCCGCGGGCTCAAATCCGCTGTGGCGGCGGGGGTTGACTGTATTGTCGTACATAATGACTTCACCGCCAGCCACGATCTCTCGGCAGCGACCCTGAAGATTGGCGATATCCGTGAGTTGCCGGTGATGATGAAGGCACTTATATAACGGGGCGGCTAAGCAGGCTGAAGCGGTGCCCAATGGACCTGTTTTTGAGAATCACGACACACAACGTTTAACGGTTAAAATGGAGAGCCCATGCGGATATTTCTGATCATGTTTATCCTGTTGTTTTCAGGCACAGTGTCGGCTTCAGCGCAGGAGTTGATTCAGGTTAAACCCTTGTACACCACAAACATGTCACCGATTATCCAGATTTATGGTCTGCCGGCGGCTGAAGCCGGCGATCTCACTGCCGTAGGGGAACTGTCATTACGGGTTGTTGCTGAAGTGGCGAGCCATTACACGAAAGATGATAAGGGCGCCGAATCGGTTCTTTTCGATGGAGAAACCAGCCGCGCCATTGTCTCCATGCGTTATGGTTTAGCCGAGAGGTGGGAGGTTGGCGTTGATGTGCCGATGATCTCCCATGATGGTGGTATGCTCGACAGTTTCATTGAAGGTTGGCACGATTTCTTCGGTCTGCCGCAAGGGGGACGAGACCGTGCCAGTCGCGATCAATTGCGGTACTATTACCAGCGCAACGATTCGGCCGCCCTCGATTATTCGGGCAGTAACGGCGGTGTTGGTGATCTCGCCCTGTTTGCTTCCTACCAGTTGCTCGCTGCTGAACCGGCTGCGCGCCGCGGTGTCGCCCTGCGCACCGGCATCAAATTACCGACCGGCAACAGCAGCCGTCTACGTAGTAGCGGCGCAATGGATGCCCATTTACGGTTAACCGCCAGTGATGCCGAGACCTTGGGTGAGTGGAACACCACTCTGTTCGCCAGTGGCGGGGTCTTGTGGCTGGGCAAGGGGGATGTTCTGGAAGATCAGCAGCGCCGCTGGGTCGGCTTTGGCTCGATTGGTGTCGGCTGGATGCCGTTATCCTGGGTCGATTTCAAGCTGCAGCTTGATGGTCATACCTCCTTTTACGACAACAGCAATTTATCCGAGATCAACGCATCTTCGTTGCAGCTGGGGATCGGCGGTTCATTGCATTTTTCCGAGCAAGTCAGCCTGGATCTGGCGGTCATCGAGGATGTTGTCGTTGGTAGCGCCGCTGATGTAGTGTTCCACAGCGCCTTGAATTGGCGATTTTGAGGGTTATGATAAGGCGATCGCTATGGGAGAAATCTGCAAATTCTGTCAGGCCGTGAATCTATGTTTGTAAGTCATGATGATCTACTGTGGATGTTAAGACAAGTCTACGGTCAAAGATTCAGACAGGAAGAACTGATCCGTAGATTCAGCAACCGTGGCATGTCCAGTTTATTGCCATATGTTGCTGGAATCGAATCACTCTACAATCATCATGATGATAAGACGGACGTTCTAAACAAAGCGGTTCGTGCTTTAGCCGCCAGGATCAACCGGGAGATTGATTCTGATCTTTTTCCAACCACAATAGCCTTTGCTGATTTGCAAGATCAATTGCTGCCGACCCTTATCCGTTCTATCGAGGATGAGGATTCTTCTGCCTTGGAAAAAGGGGCGCGGGTCAGCGTGCGGCTGGATAGTGACAGTCGTTATGTCAGACCCGGCAGCGAAGGTTTTATCACCGAAAAATGCAATGGTTCCTCGAGGATCCGGTTTTACTTTGCGGCCGGGCCCTATGGTACTGATACCTTATCAATCGAGATTGCTGATCAGGAGCTTCAGCTGTTGACGGTTGAAAAACTTATTGCGCGGCACGGCGATGTTCCGGGCGTGGCACAGTATTTCTATAACGATTCCTTTTTAAGGGCGATGAAATCCAGTCTTGATCCCGCCGTCTATTCTTTTAGCTCCAACCTCGCTGTTCAATTCCTGCTTGATGCGGGTTTCCTGAAGGTTGATGGTGACGAACTTGTCGGTGTTCCGGACCGGATTTTCCCCGTGCTTGCCCCCGGCTTTGATCGAGCCTACCAGGATCCGAGCCTGTTCAGTTCTCCAACCTTGTCCTGTCCGCCATCCGAGCGCAAAGCCCACGTCTTGCGTTTGGAGTTAACCACCGGCTGTGATTATAATCGTTGCACCTTCTGTTCTGAATATACTGACCTGCCGGCAGTGACTAAATCTTTCGATCAATTCAAGGACCATGTCGACCGGGTGGCTGATATTATTGGTTCAGAAAAATCTCGGATCCAGCGGCTGTTTATCGGCAGCGGCAATTCCCTGGGGGTGGATACCGGGTTGCTGGTGCGATGCCTGGGTTACGCAACCGACGTTTTTAAGCCCGAGAAAATTTCCCTGTATGGCCGGACAACGTCAATCCTGGAAAAGTCCGCTGACCAGTTGAACCGACTCAAGCAAGCCGGGTTGTCCCTTATTTACTGGGGGCTGGAAAGCGGTTCTGATGAGATTCTGCATTATATCCACAAGGATTGCACCCGCGATGACATGATCGAAGCGTCGAAAAAATTGGCCGCAGTGGGCATCGAGGTGTCTGCGATGTTGATGCCGGGGGTGGGTGGCCTGAAGTTTTCGCAACAGCATATTGAGGGAACCCAGAAACTGTTGCACAATATGGACATTAAATATCTGACCCTGCTCTCGATTAACCCCTCAGAGTCTTCATTGTACGAAAAAAACATGCAAGCCGAATCTGACAATCGGCATTTAACCCCCTATGAGGTCAATGCCCAGGTTTACCAGTTACTTGCAGGCCTGAAGCCGATGGGATTTTACATCGGCATGTTCACCGAAGAAATTGATCAGGCCAGCAGCAATACCAAACGCTTTAATTGCCAATTTACCGAGGCCAATAAGGAATTTTTGTTACGGGAATTCTGGAATGCGTAGGGGCAAAAATCTTTCGCCTCTGTCGTTGGTTTTGTGAATAGGCTTTTAGTCTGTCCCTCAACAGTGTAGTATGCCAAGCTCATGACATTCTAAGAGTGTGATTATTATGTATAACATAAGGAGGTTTTCATGTCGGTTAATAAGGTCATTCTGGTAGGCAATCTGGGGAAAGACCCGGAACTTCGTTATACCCCGTCCGGCACGGCAGTGGCGACATTCTCGCTGGCGACCACAGAGCGCTACAAGGATCGTGAAGGTCAAAGGCAGGAAAAGACCGAGTGGCATAATATTGTCGCCTGGCGGCAACTGGCGGAAATCTGTGGCAAGTTTCTCCACAAGGGGAAACAGGTCTACATTGAGGGGAAAATCCAGACTCGTTCCTATGACGATCGTGATGGTAACAAGCGCTATATTACCGAGATTGTGATGGACCAAATGCAGATGCTTGGCAGCAAGGATGACGGACAACAGGGTGGCGGCGGTTACGGAGCCCAGCAGGACAGCGGCTCGTCTGCGCGCGGTGGCCAGCAGAAGTCGGCGGGCAGTTCGCGCGGGGAGGAGTTTGAAGAACCGGCATTTAACCCCGACGACGAAATTCCATTTTAGTCGAAGGTGAACCAAATAAAAGTGTAAACTATAAAGCGCAGCCTATTAAGGTTGCGCTTTTAATTTTCCTGCACGCATCAGGTGACCAATATCATTTTTTTGAGGAGAGGATCTGAGATCAGAGATGCCCCTACGTTTGGCCAGTTACAACATTCACCGTTGTTACGGACGTGCCGGGTTCTACGATCCGGAAAGTATCAAGGCAGTTCTTGACACCCTTGATGCTCACATTATCGCTCTGCAGGAGGTGGAACTGCTGCATCGCGACCCTGGTCTGCTCGACTTTCTCTGTGTCGGCAAACCCTGGCAGGCCCTGCACGATATCACCATGAACCGCACCAGCGGTCACTACGGTAACGCATTGTTAACCTCTTTACCGATACTCTCCATAGAGCGTCACGATCTCAGCGTTGCCGGCAGAGAACCACGGGGCGCGCTGCATGTTATTTTGGATAATCATGGGAAAAAAGTTGAGGTGATGGCAACCCATCTGGGCTTACGGCCCGCTGAACGGCGCGCGCAGATTCAGGCGTTACTGCAGCGGCTACAGGCATCTCCGGGAGAGCATACCAAGGTGTTGCTCGGGGATCTGAACGAGTGGTTTCTATGGGGGCGGCCGCTGCGGTGGTTACAACGGAATTTTTCAGCTACGCCTGCTCCGCGCACCTTCCCTGCGCGCTGGCCGTTGTTTGCCCTCGACCGAATCTGGGTCAAACCGCGGAGAAAATTAGTGCGATTGAGTGTGCCACGCAGTCCTCTGATCCGCCGGGCATCAGACCACTTACCGCTGGTCGCGGAGCTGTGTGATTGACTGGTTTATAAATGCAAAATAGCTAACCTCCTGATTTATCGAAGCCAATGCTTAAGTTCACTCCTGTCTTTTTCTGTAAAAATACACACCCGTTGCCGCTGTCGAATCCGCTTCAATGAACACTGGAGCGTGGCGCAGTGGACATTGATATATATACAGCCGGTGATAGACTTTCCTGATAATCACAAACTCAGGAATTATATGAATCAGGGTCCATTCAGACATGACCGCATGCGCAAACAATCACCGTTATTGGCCATTTCTGCCAGTGTGCTTTTCGTCGCGCTGCTGCTGGCAGTGATGGTCTATTTCGATGTTCATGAACAGCTGCTGCAGTTGCTACGCTGGGTCGATACCAAAGGGGCGTGGTCGGCGTTGCTGTTCATCCTGATTATGGCAGCTGTGGTTGTGCTGGTGCTGCCGGGGGTGCTGCTGACCACCGGTGCTGGTTTTGTTTTCGGCGTAGTCGAAGGTTCCATCTATGTCGTTATTGGGACAACCCTCGGTGCAACCTTTGCGTTTTTGATTGCTCGCTATCTTTTCGGACAGAGAGCACGATCTTTTGTCATATCCCGAGCTAAATTACGCCTGTTAAGTGACGAGCTCACACCGCAGGGGTGGAAGATCGTGCTACTGACGCGCTTGATCCCTTTTTTTCCGGGCAAGCTTTCCAACTATTTTTTCGGCTTGACGTCATTTTCGTTGCCCGGATTTGTTGCCGGTTCGCTGCTCGGTTTTGTCCCTTTTTCTATTCATAATGTCTATCTCGGTTCCATTGCTGTTGATATCAGCGCGCAAGCCGTCGGAAGTCTGGATCGTTCACCTCTGGGATGGGTTGTGTACGCGGCTGGTTTTCTAGCCACCGTCATCGCAGTTATTTACTTTAACCACCTCGCTCGTCGTGCATTGAAAAAATATATGAGTCATGGCAGCGGTGAGGAGAAATCATTTTGAGTGTGTTCAGGTGGTTGCCATGGCGTTTTTTTGTTCGCCGCATTGCCCGGAGCAAGGGGTTTCTCGACCCGTTCGCTCTGCTGGCTCGGCTGCACAGCTTTGCCCAGCCATCGGAAGTTGCTGAACCGATCGAACTGTTGCGTGCCGGAGTCGTATTTCATGCCCGCGGCCTGATTAACAGCCGGGTTATTCAGCATAATCTTGACTGGGTCTGGCCTTATTGGATCGAGCGGCAGTTTGATCCCCATGATGTGTCATTCATTCCACGGGCTTTTTCCCTGACCCACATCAATTTGACTCACCGCAACTGGACAGCTGTAGGTTATCCCGATTGCACGGAATTGCCGATTGTCGACCCCCGGGGCCTGCTTACCCCCTTCCATGATGGCTGGTCAATCGATTCCTGGCTGATCTGCGAAGATGGGCGATCTCTGCTGCCGTCACGTGCCCCCGAGTGCCGGCAACGACAGGATCTTGTCCCTGATGTTTGCATCACCACGGAAACACAAGGTTCAGGGTTACAGCTGACCAGCAAAGCCTGGGTACAGCTCGAAGAGGGGTTGCCGGTATGCAAATTGCGGTTGCAGGCCTGCACCGACAGCGATGCCCGGTTGGTATTGGCACTGCGCCCTTATAACCCCGAGGGAATCAGCTTCATTCACGAAATTAGTCTGTCAGATGAGCGCACCGCCTGGATGATCGATCAGACCCACCGGGTCAAATTCAGCAGTCCCGTCAAACACCACCAGGTTTCCGATTATCACAAGGGTGACGTTTTCATTCACCTGAGCGATCCGATGGAACAAACTGCGGGTCGCTGCGCCGTCGGTATGGCGACGGCGGTGGCACTGTTCCCGGTTAAAGCAGGTGCTACAGCTGATGTGACCGTCACTATACCACTCACGCCTGCTGGTCCAGCAGGTGAACATCTTGTTCCAGATGCGTGGCACAAGGAGAAGCAAGGGCTGTGTAAACTCACCTGCCCGGAACCGCGCTACCAGTTTCTCTACGACGCTGCAGTCACCTCGTTGATTCTGCATTCGCCTGATGATGTCTATCCCGGCCCCTTTACCTACAAGCGTTTCTGGTTCCGTGATTCAGCTTTTATTATTCACGCGCTCCTCTGCGTTGGTCTGACCAGTCGCGCCGAACGTGCACTGGCGCGTTTTCCGAAACGTCAAACGGTGCTGGGATATTTCCGTTCCCAAGACGGAGAGTGGGATTCCAATGGGCAGGTGCTATGGATTCTCAAGCGCTATTTTGATTTGACCGGACAGCCGTTTGACCCGATCTGGCTAAAATCGGTTAAGAGCGGGGCGCGCTGGATTATGCGCAAGCGGCTTGCCGACGATCAAGGCCCCCCACATGCCGGACTGTTGCCGGCCGGTTTCAGTGCTGAACATCTGGGCCTTAATGACTATTATTATTGGGATGATTTCTGGGGGATCGCCGGCCTGCGCGCGGCAGCGACCATGGTTCAGGAACTGGACCTCGACCATGGGCGGGAGTTTGCTAAAGACGCCGACGCTTTCGCGGCGGCGGTTGAACGCAGCCTGGCTGGTTGTGCCGTGCGCCTGAAGCGTCCGGCCATGCCGGCGTCTCCCTATCGCCGTCTGGATGCCGGCGCGATCGGTTCACTGGCCTTCGGTTATCCAACCCAGCTCTGTGCCGCAGATGATCCCCGTCTCCTCGACTGCGTCGAGTTTCTGTTCGATCACTGCTTCGTCAATGGTGCCTTTTATCAGGATATGATTCATTCCGGCCTTAACGCCTACCTGACCCTGCACGTGGCGCAAATAATGTTGCGTGTCGGCGATGCGCGCTACCTTGAACTGATGGATGCCGTTGCCGCCCTGGCAACTGCGACCGGACAATGGCCGGAGGCGATCCACCCGCACACTGGGGGCGGCTGTATGGGTGATGGTCACCATGTCTGGGCGGCGGCTGAATGGGTCTTGATGGTGCGTAACTGTTTTGTCCGCGAAGAAGGTGAACAGCTGATCCTGGCGGCTGGGGTGCCTGAGCGCTGGCTTGCACACAGTGCGCCGATCCATTTTGGTCCGGCTCCAACAACCTTTGGCCCGGTATCCCTGAGTATCACGCTGGATTCCGGTCATTCGCCACGAATCGAATGGCGGGGTGACTGGCATCACAACGAGCCCCCGATTGAAATCCGACTGCCCGGTTTCGAGACGACATCTGTTGCCGCCGGCAGCGGATCGGTTATCCTGAGCAGAAAGGAATCATGATGCATGAATATACTTATTATCACCAATACCTTCACCCCGCACGTCGGCGGTGTGGCTCGCTCGGTGGAAGCGTTCGTTGCGGAATACCGCAAGCGTGACCATCGGGTGCTGGTCGTGGCTCCTGACTTTCCTGACATGCCGCAGGACGAAATTGACGTCGTGCGGATCAATGCCATTCAACACTTTAACGCCAGTGATTTTTCCGTCGCGTTGCCGATTCACCCGCATCTGACTAAAGCTATTGATGATTTTAATCCCGATATCGTTCATTCACAGCATCCTTTCCTGCTGGGGCTCACCGCATTGCGCCTGGCACGTCATCGCGGGCTGCCGTTGGTGTTCACTCACCACACCCTGTATGAGCAATATACCCACTATGTGCCGGGTAATTCCCCTAGGATGAAACGCTTTGTCATTGAGCTTGCTACCAGCTATGCCAATCTCTGCGATCAGGTTTTTGCTCCCAGCGAGAGCATCTGTGACCTGTTGGGCAAGCGTGGCGTCACGGCACCCATCACTGTGGTGCCGACCGGGGTGCGTTTGGACAGTTTCGCCAGCGGTGAAGGCGCCGCATTTCGCAAGCAGTTGAATATTCCGCAGGACGCCTTCGTTGTTGGTCACCTGGGCCGACTGGCGCAGGAAAAGAACCTGGCGTTTCTGGCGCGAGCGGTCGCAGATTTTGTCAGTCGTCATCCACCAACACATTTTCTGGTGGTCGGAACCGGCCCCTCCATAGATGCTATTCGAGAGATATTTACCCGATCCAAATTGGCACAAAGGTTACACTTCGCCGGTATTCTGCAGCAGCAACAGCTAGCAGATGCATTACATGCGATGGATCTGTTTGCCTTCGCTTCAACCAGCGAGACCCAGGGTATGGTGTTGACCGAAGCCATGGCGGCCGGTTTGCCGGTGGTCGCCCTTGATGCTCCAGGTGTGCGCGAAGTGGTGAAGGACAAAGACAACGGCAGGTTGTTGCACGATACCTCAGTGGCAGCTTTCAGTGCCGCCTTGCAGTGGGTGTACGAACGGACTACCCAGCAACGTCGTGCTCTGCAACAGTCAGCACTTGCCACGGCCTACGATTTTTCCATGCCTATTTCCGCAGATACGGCTCTGACCTGCTATGCAACCCTCAGCGAACAGCTACAGGTTAAAGCTGATGCTGATGCTGATGTAAGCAATCTGGATGAGATTTTGACCTATATCAAAACCGAGTGGGACATCCTTAAAAGCTTTGCAAGAGCAGGCGATTCTGCCATCGATACCCACCTTTTTTCAGAAAAAGATTGATATGACAGGTCGTATGGAAAACATGCTCAGGCACCTCCGTCGTGTTTTCAGCCGCAGTGTCTGGTTGGCGCGGCTTTTACGCCTTCCGGCTTCAGAAGGATCATCAACCCGTCCCGGGTTAATCATGGTTCAGATTGACGGGCTCTCGCAATGCCAGTTTGAACAGGCTGTTGCGCGCGGGGAAATGCCCCTCTTACGCCGTTTGATCCAGCGCGAGGAGTATCAGTCCCACGCGCACTATTCAGGGCTGCCATCGACCACGCCGGCGGTTCAATCAGAACTCTTTTATGGTGTCAAAGGTGCGGTGCCGGCGTTCTCTTTCAGGGATCATGAATCAGGTCACATTGTTCGCATGTATGAGCCGGAAGCGGCTGCAAAGCTTGAAGAACATCACACCAAAACCGGTAACAGTCCATTGCTTCAGGAGGGCAGCGCCTATTCCGACATCTTTACCGGTGGTGCCGCAGAATCGCACTTCTGTCCCTCATCAATGGGTTGGGGTGCAACCCTCCGGGCAGCCAATCCCCTGGTGATGCTGGCGTTTCTGTTTGCCAATCTCTACAGTTTGCTCCGGGCTGCAGTTTTGCTGCCGCTGGAGCTGGGATTGGCGCTGTTTGATTTCGCCCGTGGACTGGTTCGCGGTCAGGATTTTATCAAAGAATTGACTTTTATCCCGACGCGGATCGGCATCTGTATTCTGTTACGTGAATTCTGTGTGATTGGCGCCAAGATCGATATCAGCCGCGGCTTGCCGATCATCCATATCAACTTACTCGGTTATGACGAACAAGCTCATCGCCGCGGGCCGAATTCGCTCTTCGCCCACTGGACGCTCAAGGGAATCGACGACGCTGTCGCCCGTTTGTGGCGAGCGGCCAACCACGCCCCATGGCGTGACTACGAGGTCTGGATTTATTCCGATCACGGTCAGATCAAAGTCCGCCCCTTTGACCAGGTTCAGGGGTATCCACTGGTTGAGGCCGTCAAGGCAACTTTTGCAAAATTGAATATCGCCCCTGAGAATATCCATGCCGAAAGTACCAGTAGCGTTCAGACCAGGCGGATTCGTCTTCTGGGGGGTAACACCATTCAACGTTTGTTTTCTGTCCTTGATGGAAATGGCAATATTCCGTACGACATTCAACCGATCATGACCGCTTTGGGGCCAGTCGCGCACCTCTACATGGAAAAAGAAATTGCGCAGACAGAAAAAGCGAGCATCGCTGCTGAACTGGTACAGACTCACCAGGTTCCCGTCGTCATTAGACAGATCGCGCCTGGCAGGTTTCGCGCCTGCACCGCAACGGCTGAATTCCAGCTGCCGGAGGATATCATCGCCCTGTTTGGTGCAAATCATCCATTTATAGATGCTCTTGGTGATGATCTGCTGCGTCTGTGTGAACATCCGGATGCCGGTGACTTTATATTGCTGGGCTGGTGTGACGGAGTAACTGCCCTGTCTTTTGCGGAAGAGAATGGCTCCCATGGCGGTATCTCGCCTGAAGAGACCAATGGGTTTGCACTGTTGCCCAGGGATACCTGGTTGCCTGCGCGTGAATATAGCTACCTGCGCCCAGAGGATCTGCACAAGGCGGCGTTACATTATCTTGATCGGTCGTATGAAGGGAAAACTTTCAGTCGTCCGGGCGATGAACCCGTACCTGGAAAAATTACTTAAAAATTAAAAAAAGTCAGATAATCAACTGTTTAGATATTCCTCTTTACCACAATCTTTAAAGGGGGCATCGTTGCCCGCCATGTTGCGACAGCTTTTTATCTTCAGTGCCCATAACAAGCGTCTACTGCTTATAACAGCAGGCATTTGCCTTTTGTGGAGTGGCACGCTGGTGGGGCTCTGGTTAGCTATTGAATTCCTGCAAATGACAGCCATCGGGTGGTCTGAGGTCTTTGTGCTGGTGCAGCTGTATCTGGCGGCGCAGATTATTCTGCCGGCCATCCAGTTGCAACCAGAAAAGCGCAATCGCGGATTTTATCTGTTCTGGCTGCTGCTTCTGGTTGCGCTGATCTGGTTGGTCAACCGTTTGTCAGTTGCCGAGCCCCGGTTGCTGGTGAGCGCCCTGGCCTCGGGTTTGCTGCTGTTTACCGGAACCCTGGTTGGTGTTGCACTGGCCCGTTACGTCAAGCGCCTGTGGGAAGTGCTTCCTTTGTGTCTGGTAATGATGCTCGCCGATTTTTCCAGCTGGGCAATTGGTCCAACGGCTGAGTTTGCCCGGGAGATAGAGGCCTACTACCTGGACCCTGTTGGCTCACCGCCTTTAATCGATATGGTGCTGGTCAAATTTTCCTATCCGGGGGCACCAGATCTGGTGCCTGTATTCGGCGTGTCCGACTGGATCATGGTTGTTTTCTTTGCTGCGTTGGCACGGCGTTACCGGATGAATGACAACCTGCTCGGCCCACCGCCAGGGTCTTATCCCGATCGATTATGTTGGCGCTATCTGCCGGTATCGGCTCTTGCCCTGTTTGTGGCGATCATGCTCGCCCACACCAGCGGTTCCTTTATTCCAGCCCTGCCGCTGATTGTCCTGGTTGTGGTTGTTTTTTACCTGCTGCGTACCCTGCCACAAAAGCTGTTCAGGACGAAGAACTGACATGGCTTTTAAGATGGTCAAAATGGCTCTGGTTGCGCAGGTCCTGTTCACCGCAATAGTGCGGATATATTTATGGGCTTCGTCGTGCAGCGACAGCGCCTGATGCCAGTTGTCGTCAGCCTGATTTTCAGTTGGAACGATCTGCAGACAACAGCCGTAACTATTTACCACTGTCCTTGCGCAGGGTCGGGGGGGCTGTGACAAGGGTGTTTGTCGCCATGGATGGCGACAACAAGCGGTCAGGGATGACCCAACGGGAAACAATCGCGTCCCTTGACATAGGACGCGAAGATCCGGTGCTGAACAGATACGAATAATAAAGACTTGTGGATCCACGGAAAACACGGAAAAAGCAACTAAAACGCAACAACAGTTCCCTGAAAAGGGGACCCTGTGGTTTTATGCTCCCGCTTCTGGTTTCCCGTGTCTTGCGGCGCTTTAATATTATCAGAATCGTAACATTTAATGGATATAGGCCTCGGTGACATAGCGGCGCATCATCACATGGGTGTTGAAGTAATAGGCGTTTTTGCCGATGGCGTTTTTCATCACCTGAATCCATCCGGCACGATCGTCGAAAAACAGCGGGATGATAATTTTCTCAAGTTTGTTATACATGTCTTCGAGATCTTCATCAGCATGGCTATTGCCGTCTTTAATGTCTTGCGGGGCCGGTCCGATGGCCCAGCCGGTGACTCCTTCAATGTGGCCCTCGATCCACCAGCCATCGAGAACGCTGAAGTTGGGAACGCCATTCAGGGCGGCTTTCATGCCGCTGGTGCCCGAGGCTTCAAGGGGCCGCATGGGGTTGTTGAGCCATAAGTCGACGCCGGGGATAAACTGGGCCGCTGTTTCCATGTTGTAATTTTCCAGATAAACCAGGGCAATGGAGCCACGCATCTGTTCGGCCTGCTGGATTATGTGCTGGATGACCTTTTTCCCTTCATTGTCCTGAGGGTGGGCTTTGCCGCCGAAGACAAACTGGAGTTTTCCCGCACCCATATCGAGCAGGCGGTCCAGGTTGCTGAAGATCAGGTCGCCGCGTTTGTAGGTGGCAGCGCGGCGGGCAAAACCGATGGTCAAGAGATCGGGATCAAGCAGGGTGCCGGTCTTCTCGTGGATATACTGAAAAAACAGTGCTTTGGCACCGAAGTGGGCGTCCCAGATCTCATCATCAGGGATGGTGTCAACCCGTACCAGCAGTTCCGGCTCGTTGGCCCAGCCAGGCAGGTAGCGGTTGAACAGTCTGACCATGAAGGGGGAACACCAGGTGTAGGGGTGAATACCATTGGTGATGGCGTGAATCTGAAAGCCGGGGAACATGTTCTGGGAGATTTGACCATGGCGTTTGGCAACGCCATTAATGAAACGGCTTAAGTTCATCCCCAGCATGGTCATATTGAGCTCGTCCTCGCCGGCAAACTTCTTGAGCGTGGCCAGGGGAATATCCCCCGGCAGAATCTTTTCCACCAGATCATAGGGGAAGCGGTCGTGGCCGGCGGGAACCGGGGTGTGAGTGGTAAAAACACACTGTTCAGCGACCTCGCCGATACTGCTGGCGCTGAAATCATCTGAATGGTCGCCCAGGTTCAGGCGGGTCTGGTTGAGCAGTTCCAGCGTCAGCAAACTCGCATGACCCTCGTTCATGTGGTACTTTTTGATCGAAAAATTCATCGCCTGCAGGATGCGGGCACCACCAATCCCGAGGATAATTTCCTGCTTGAGGCGCAGCGCCTGATCACCACCATACAGATGATCAGTGAGGTGCCGATCCTGATCGTCATTGCCGGGAATGTCGGTGTCAAGAAACAGCACCGGAACTTCACCACCGGCAGGGCTCTTAACCCGGTAGAGCCAGGCCTGGATCTTGACATCACGCTGCTCAATACTGATCAGTGCCTTCTGGGGGAGCAGCTGCAGGTAGCGTTCCGGTGCCCAGTTGATGTCGTGTTCGTGTTGCCAGCCGGTGTGGTCAAATTCCTGGCGGAAATACCCTTTGCGGTACAGCAGGGTCACGGCAACCAGCGGAATACTGAGATCGGCGGCGCTTTTGATGGTATCGCCGGCGAGCACGCCGAGACCGCCACTGTAGGTGGGGATGTCGGCGTTCAGGCCGATCTCCATGGAAAAATATGCGATTCGTTGATTCTGGATATAGATATTGCGCCGTTCCATGAAGGCTCCTTATTATATGAAGAATGGAAGCCAGCCAACCATCAGGGTCACAGCTCAAGGATAACAAAAGGCGGGAGATCCTCAAGCGGATCTGGTAGCATTACAGCTGAACAAATCCGCTTTGGTGATAGATCAACACAACATCTTTGGCTATAGAGGCAAACAATCGTGAACAACTTCCCATTCAGCGCCATTGTCGGCCAGCAGGGGATGAAGATGGCGCTGTTGCTCAACGCTGTTGATCCCTCCATCGGCGGCGTCCTGATCCGCGGCCATAAGGGCACCGCCAAATCGACGGCGGCGCGGGCACTGGTGACATTACTGCCACCCATTTCCGTGGTGGCGGGTTGTCCCTATCATTGCCCACCCGATCAGCCGCAACAGATGCACCGGGAATGCCTGGAAGCTTATCAGCTAAAGCAAGAACTCCCCCCCGCAATTGTCGCAACGCCCTTGGTTGAGCTGCCGTTGGGAGCAACAGAAGACCGGTTGGTCGGCACCCTGCACCTGGAAAAAACCCTGCAGAGCGGTGAGCGTCATCTTGAGCCGGGTTTGCTGGCGGCGGCGAATCGCGGCATTCTTTATGTCGATGAGGTCAATCTGCTGGAAGATCATCTGGTTGATCTGCTCCTGGATGCCGCTGCCTCCGGCATCAACCGCGTCGAGCGTGAGGGACTCTGCGTCACCCACCCGGCGCGGTTTATGTTGATCGGCACCATGAATCCGGAAGAGGGGGAATTGCGCCCGCAGTTTCTCGACCGTTTTGGTCTGTGTGTGACCGTCTCCGGACTCGAAGACCCAGCGCAACGGAGGGAACTGTTACAGCGCCGTCTGGCCTATGAACAGAACCCTGCCGACTTTGTCGCTGACTGGTCCGGGCAGGACGCCTTTCTGACGGAGCAGGTCAGGGCGGCTCGGCAGCGCCTGGCGGATGTCTTCATCCCCGCGCAGATCTATACACTGATAACCGATCTGGCCCTGTCCCTTGGCGTCCAGGGACACCGGGCCGATATTGTTCTGCTCAAGGCGGCCCGGGCCCATGCCGCACTGCGTGAGCAAAAGCAGATCGATCAGCAGGATCTGCGCGAAGTGGCCTGGCTGGCGTTGCCCCATCGCCTGGCCGGTCCCTCTTATCCTGATACTCGGCGGCTTGATGAAGCCCTGCTGCCGTTTTTCACTGATAAGGATCAGCAAGGACAGGATGCTGAAGCGGTTTCGGCTGTGGTAGCGCTGGACGATCTGGATTGCCTGCAGAATGATTACGAGTTTCCCGGAGCGGCAGCAGCCGGCAGCATGCTGTTCGAGACCTTTAAAAAAAAAGTCCGGAGCAATACCTTTTTCTGAATGATGAAGCTGTTGATCCCCTGACGATCGAACTCCAGGCTTTTTCTTCAGCGACTAGCACCAAATGTCGCCGTCAATCCATCGCCAGTCGTAATGGCCGACATCTGCGCAGTGAGCCCTTGACCGGTAAGCATCCGGGAGTGCTGCTGGACCCTTCAGCGACGGTGCGGGCGGCGTTGTTGCGGGCGGCGCTGACCCGACAACCGCTGCGGCTGGAGTTAGCAGATCTGCAGCGCAAAGTGTGCCGGCGGCAGCAACAGTCATTGGTTATTTTTGTCGTCGATGCGTCGGAATCGATGGCGACCGGCGCAAGGCAGCGGATGCTGGCGGCGCGCGACGCCATTTTCGGGTTGTTGACCGGCGCCTATCAGCGCCGCGACCAGGTAGCCCTGGTTGCGTTCCGGGGAGAGAAGGCCGAAGTCCTGTTGCAGCCGACCGGTAGCATTGCTCTGGCCCGCGAACGTTTGCGTCACCTTGCCATCGGTGGTGCTACCCCCTTCAGTGATGGCTTGCAGCGGGCGCACCGCTTGATAGCAGCCGCCCAGCGGCGTCAGCCTTTGCTGGTACCTACTCTGATCATTATCTCGGATGGCGAAGCCAACATTCCCCTGAAGGCGGGGGGCAATGTCATGGATGAATTGTGGCAGCTGGCAGGTCAACTGGCCGGAATGAAGATTGCGGCGGTGATTATCGATACCAGCACTGTTGCCGGTGGCAGCCATGTCCTGCGGCAATTGGCGCAGGTGTTGGGCGGGGTCTATCAACGCATCCGTGATTTGCAGGCCCGACAGCTTTACAGCATTGTTCGTCAGCTGGACTGAGCGACCACAAATCCCCTCGTTTAGCAGGCGGATGGTCCACTCTGCTGCCTCGTCACAACGCTGTTGATTCGAGTCAAGCTCTGCTGCCATCAGTTCAAGGATACCAAGTGCAGCCTGCCGTGCCGTGCAAGCCTATCGATGACGCGCTGCGCCAGCTTAAAACGTACCACATAGATCACTTTTATGGCCTCCTCCTGGGTCGTCTGTCGGGTTTTGGCCCTTGCCTGCTGATAGCTACAAGAATAATGCACAATGGCAATCTATGTTATACACTACATGGATCCAGAACAATTTCCATCGATCAAATCATACCTGCAGCTGTTGAGCAGATGACGGAGGTGATCATGAGTGCAGGCCATATCCTTGCTATTGATCAGGGGACAACCAGTACCCGGGCGATGCTTTTTTCGGTAACCGGGCACTGCGACATTGTTGCCCAGCAGGATTTGCAGCAACATTATCCCGCCGATGGCTGGGTTGAGCATGACCCGGAGGAAATCTGGCAGGCGGTGGTCAATGTCTGTCGTCAGGTGCTGGCGCAGGCGGCGCAAAAAGGAATTCAGGTGGCCGGAATCGGTATCACCAATCAGCGTGAAACCACGGTGGTCTGGGATCGTACCACATCAAAGCCGGTTTATAATGCCATCGTCTGGCAGGACCGGCGCACCGCTGATTTCTGTCATGACCTGCGCCGCGCCGGCCATGAGGAACAGGTGACCAGGGCGACCGGACTATTGCTCGACCCCTATTTTTCCGCAACCAAATTACACTGGATTCTCGATCAGGTGCCGGATGCACGTCAGCGTGCCGAGGCCGGTGAGTTGGCTTTCGGAACGATCGACTCTTTCTTGTTGTGGCGTCTGACCGGTGGTCGCATGCATGCCACCGACGTCACCAATGCCTCGCGCACCATGCTTTACAATATTCATCAGTTGCAATGGGATGCGGCGTTGCTGGCATTGCTTCAGATTCCGGTTGCTGTACTGCCCCAGGTAAAAGAATGTGCCGATGACTTCGGCACAACTGATCCGGAACTGTTTGGAACAGCGCTGAGGATTGGTGGAATTGCTGGAGATCAGCAGGCGGCGGCTATTGGTCAGGGATGTCTCGACGCGGGGATGATCAAGAGTACCTATGGAACCGGCTGCTTCATGTTGCTGAATACCGGCAAGGAAGCTTTTCGCTCACACCACCGCCTGCTGACCACCATCGCCTATCGCATCAATGGGGAAACCAGTTACGCCCTGGAAGGGTCGATCTTTGTCGCCGGTGCGGCGATTCAGTGGTTGCGCGATGGCCTTAAACTGATCCGCAAAACCAAAGATATTGAAGAACTGGTGGCTGCCCTGCCGTCCAACCGTGGGGTCTATATGGTGCCGGCCTTTACCGGACTGGGGGCTCCTCATTGGGATCCCCATGCGCGCGGCGCGATTTTCGGGTTAACCCGCGATACCGGAATCGCTGAAATCGCCCGGGCGACACTGGAATCGGTGGGTTATCAGACTGTCGATCTGATGACGTCGATGAAAAAAGATGTTAATACCGGTTCCTGGACGTTGCGGGTTGATGGTGGGATGGCCGCCAATGACTGGTTTCTGCAGTTTCTTGCCGACCTCCTTGATATGCCGGTGGAGCGCCCGCATAACACCGAAACAACCGCTTTGGGTGTTGCGTGGCTGGCGGCAGTGCAGTTCGGACTGTTGCCATCCCTGACCGCCGCCGCGAAGTATTGGCAATGTGCCAGTCCCTTTGCCGCACAGATTGATTCATCTGCACGGGCAGAATTGTTGCGTGGCTGGCAGAATGCGGTGTCACGGGTAGCTAGTGGGAGGACTTAGGGAGTGGGGAGTGGGGGCTTACGGGCGGCGAGGACGATTTTTCTTGAGAAGGCACGTTTGGCCTGACCATCAAGGTGAATAGGGGCGGGAACAAGGCCGCAGTCCTGGAGCAGTGTGGTGATTTGCCGGTGGGTGAAGATCTGTTTGTGGCCATAACGGATGGTCGAGTAGAACTGACTTAAAAATAACGGGAGAGTGCCACTGCTTAAGCGATTAACGACCTGGCTGAGGCGGTAGCTGAATACCTCACGATCGGGGGTGTCGAGACAGAGCAACCCGCCGGGTTTGAGCAATGCCACTGCTGCAGCCAGGGTGGAATGTGGATCATCGACGTGTTCAATCACGTCCCACAGGGTGATCAGGTCGAAGCTTCTGGAGTAGCTGGATTGCCAGTAGGCATCCTCTGCCAGGTGTGGACTTAGTTCAAGATCGTTGGTTTCGCGGGCATAGGCGCGGCGTAATGCGCTCGGTTCAATGCCCAGCGCTGACGCTCCCTGCTGCTGCAACAGCAGGATAAACTGGCCGAGACCGGCGCCGATGTCGAGGGTCATGGCCCCAGCGAGGGAGCAGTGTTGCTCCACCAGTTGCAGTCGCAGGGGGTGGAGGTGCTTGCCCTCATCGATGCGTGATGCAATATAACGGCGTCCGGCAGAACTTAAGTTGGTGCTTTCTTCGCCGGCACTGCCGTCAAGCTGGTTAAGGAAATGAAAATCACAGTGGGGGCAACGGTAGATTGCCCCTTTGTCCAGGCGATAGGTCGGGGTGCTGCCGTCCTGGCCACACAGTTTGCAGCGGCTGAAGGGATCCTGGTAAGTTGGCATAGATATGATTGATCATAAAATTTGTATTTGTGTCAATTGGTAAAATTGAATCAAGGGAGTCGTTGTGATTCTTGGTGTTACAGGTAATATCGCCTCGGGCAAAAGTTCGGTCTGCCGTGAACTGGCGCGTCGCGGGGCACAAGTGGTGGACGCCGATCAGTTGGCGCGTGAGGTGGTGGCGCCCGGCAGCCCGGTGCTGGAGCAACTGGTTGCTGCCTTTGGTGAGGATATACTCAAGGCTGACGGCAGTCTGGATCGTCAGTGTCTGGGTGACCTGATCTTTTCTGATCCGTCAGCGCGCGAACGCTTAAACGCCATTATCCATCCGGCGATTGCCGCATTATCGGCGCAGCGCCTGCAAAAGCTGCGTGATAGCGCCCCACTGGTTATTTATGAAGCGCCACTGCTCTATGAGGTGGGTGCCGAAACGCGGGTCGATAAGGTGCTGCTGGTGACCATCGACCCTGAGGTGCAACTGGCCCGCCTGATGGAGCGGGATGGTTTAGATGTTAGGAGTGCGCAGCAACGAATCGCAGCCCAAATGCCGCAGGAGCAGAAAATTGCCCGCGCTGATTACCTGGTTGATAACTCCTCCGGTCGCGCAGAAACCATTGCTCAGATTGAAGAACTCTGGCCATTATTGATGGGGGAGTTGCTGAATTCCTGATTCATGAATTCAAGGCAGCGTTGCAAAACATCATCGAGTTCGGGGTTTTCTGCGGTGGTGAGAACATGAGGAACATTATTGCCGTAAGTATGAAGTATTTTATGTGGGGTGCCGAGGCGCTCATAGAGCTTGAGGGCGGTGCCGGGAGCAATGGTCGCGTCGCCAGTGGAAGTCAGCACCAGCGTCGGTGTTTTGATCTGCGGCAGTATGCGGGGTATGTCCCGTAGTAGACGATTAATCTGGCTAATCGCCTTTAACGGGCGCAGGCTGTAGTAAAAATCCCTCTCGGACTGGTCGACAACACTCTTCTGATAAGGAAAAAAAAAGCTTAAAAAGCCGGCAAAAGGAGCAAGGTGATGACGCAATTGCAGAAAAGGGGAAAATAGCAGCAGTTTGTGCAGCGGTCGTTGTGAGGCCAGGGTCAGGGTAACCAGAGCGCCAGTACTTAAGCCGCCGACGCTGACGTTCATGCCACGGTCAGCGAGTTCGTCAAATGCGGCGCAGGCTGTTGTTACCCACTCGGCCGCCTTGCGCTTTTTCAGATCGTCAGGGCTGGTGCCGTGGCCGGGGAGCCGCACTCCGGCAACGGTATAGCGGTGATTATAAAGTGCTGTGGCGACCGGAAAGATCGATCTCGGGGTCGCGCCGAAACCGTGAATCAATACGACCGCTTGACCATTGGGTTGTTCCGGCGTCAGTAGAAAGGGAAAATTCTCGGGATGAATAACCCCTTCAGTCCGGGCGCGTTCCCGTTCTTCCTCAATCCAGCTCATAGTGTTTACCCGCAAATTTTTCTCACAAAAAAGGCCCCTGCTGCTAAGGGGCCTTCAATCTACTGTTGCTGGAACAAATCAGCCCGGGAAGCCGAGGCGGGTCGACAGCTCTCTGGCAGATTCAAGTACCAGCGGGGTCAGTTCACTTTGAATCCGCTCGTTGGAAACCCTCATGGTTGGACCGGAGATACTGATGGCACCAACGATGCGCCGGGTATAATCGCGGATAGGGGCAGCCAGACAGCGAACACTTTGATCAAGTTCCTCATCGTCAAGGGCGTAGCCCTGTTCGCGGATTTGCTGCAGTTCTTTGCGCATGGCTTCAGGACTGCTGATGGTGGTCGAAGTGTGTTGAACGTAGTCGATCTGCGGTAACAGGTCGTCGAGTTCCTCGTCGGTCATAAAGGCCAGGTGGACTTTGCCGGCAGCAGTACAATAGGCCGGTAGCCGCGAACCTACGCGAGAAACAACGCGAACAGTCAGGTTGGTCTCGACCACATCCAGATAGACAACGTGACGATCCTTATAGATGACAACGTAGGACGTTTCGTTGCTTTGCTCAACCATCCGTTCGAGAATCGGTTTGGCCTGACGCAACAACCCCATCTGCCTGATAAAGGTCTGCCCCAGTTCAAGCGCCTTGAGACCGAGACGATAGTTTTCCGTCGCCTTGTTCTGTTCAATATAACCCCGCGACTCAAGGGTGGCGAGCAGGCGAAAGACGTTATTTTTGTGGAGCTTAAGGCGCTTGCTCAGCTCTGTTACGCCAAGTTCATCCACGTCTTCATGAAACTGCTCAAGCAGATCCAGGGCATGGGAAACTGCCTGGATAATATATTCTGACTTGTCCTTTTTGACCATAGCTTCAACACCCCTATTTTTTCTGTTATGACTGTATAAAACGGCCCGGAGATTCTAGACCCGTACTGGAAACCTGTCAACGACTATCGGATCGTACATAAAAATACCATCGCTGTGAACCGAAAGTATAGAATGGTGTTTTACTTTTGTCTACAGAGAAGATTGGCTCATGGCGATTAATGGACAGATTTCATCAATTCTGCCAGCACGCTGGTCGCATAACTTCCCTTGGGAAGAGCAAATTCCAGGGTCAGACTGTCCGTTGTGGCACTGACAATTTTTGCTAGCTCCAGTGGTATCCGGAGCGGACGGCGCTCTCCCGGCATGGCCAGTCCGGGTGCCGGCTTCCAGCTGTCCAAGGTCAGGTCCGCAGCTTTGAGCAGCTCTGTTTCCGCTGCGCCCGGCTCGCCGGTCGCGATCATCACTTTGTGGCCGAACAGTGGCGCCGTCGGGCTGATCTCAAAGGTGTCGGCGCGCGGTTGTTCCAGCTCTGCTGATGCAACCAGAAAACAGGCGCCATTGACGTGTTTGTAGGCAATATCTCCGTCTTTGAGTTTTCCCAGTGTCGCAATCCGTGCATCCAGCAACTGATCAAAATAACGTGATTGCAAGGCTGATAAAAAAAAACGCAGACGTTGCTTTGGTAACCCATAAACAGCCTGCTTGTGAGATTTCCCCCGCAGCAGGTCACGTAACAGTCGTTGTTCGAGGCGCATAGCGCCGGGCAACTCTTTAAGCGCCTGTTCGAGTAGTCCGTGGCGGTAGGCCAATGCCGCTTTTTTCCAGCCTGGGTGATTGATTTTTTGTGGGTCGCCGAGCAGTTCCCGGCAGAATTCTTCATTGTCACCAAGTAGCAGCAGCTGTCCCAGTATCGCAGAGTTGCCCAAGACACCGTAACGTTGCTCGCCAAAACGATTGGGAACTCCGCATCGATGCAGCTTCGCGAGAATGGCTTCAGCCCGTGGTGCCGCGTTGGGTTTAACCTGGCCTACACGGATGGAGAAACGGTTACCGGCCAGATGGCCGAGGCGCAGTTTGTTGGTGTGGCGTTGAACATCAAGGATACGGGCATTGTTCAGATGAAGATGTTCCAGTTCCGGCTGTTTTGTCGCCGGGATGCTGAGCCACTGGCGAGTTAGGGCGCGACTGTCTTTCAGGCCGGCATAACCGATGTCGTTTTCCTTGAGTTGTAGCCCTCGTGCTAAGCGACTGATGAGCTCAGAGGTGCTGATCCCGCTTTTTTCGATCCACAGATACAGATGCTCGCCGCTGCCACAGCAAGGGTAAAGGGGTATTTCTTCAACCTCAAAATCTGTCGGAGTTTCTTTGTAGCTGCCACCAATACCGGGCAGATCGGCGGTGGCAAACTTCATGCGTCCTCCTGTGGCCAGGGGATGCGAAACCCTTTACTGATCGTTGGCGGTGCGATGGTCAGTCCTGCTTTTTTGATATAACGACTGAGGTAAATGGGCTGATGCAGATCGAGGAAGCGGCGCATATATTTGGAGACCGGATAATCTCCCAGATCGTTGGTGTAAGGGGTGCTGTTCAGGTTATCCAGGCGCGGGTCGTTATTGAGCAGCTCTGCTACTTCTTCGCCATAGTCGGTGAAATCGGTAGAGAAATTAAAAATGCCGTTGTCCTCCAGGCTATAAAGGGCGAGATCAATAAATTCGCTATTGACCAGGCGGCGTTTACGATGGCGCTTTTTCGGCCAGGGATCGGGGCAATTGATGTAAAGCGCCCGCAGGCTATTGCCACCAAGATAATGGTACAGCAGGTAGCGGGCCTCCATGCGCATGACGCGGATGTTATCCAGTCCGGAATCTTCAACACGGGAACAGGTCGAGCGGCATCCCTGATTGAAAATATCGATGGCGAGAAAATTGTGTTCAGGTCGTTTGGCGGCTATCTGGACAATGAAATCGCCGATGCCGCAGCCGATTTCCAGTTCCAGCGGGCGCTGGTGAGGAAACAGGGCAGCACAGCTACCCCGCTTTTTCAGGGTTGCTTCCGCTACAAATACCGCTGAGTTGATCAGAATCATTCGCTGGGACATGGGATCTATTCTTTGTTAGCGCAGGTTGTAGAGATAGTTGCTGAGTTTATCGATTTCTTCAGCGGACAAGGTGGTATAGGTCAGCATTGACCGGCTTGCATCGCTGCCGGGATGGGCCACCAGGAACTTTGCGATTTCCGCGGTGGTTAAGCGCGTGCCAACCTCGGTCAGATCTGTTGCCGTCGATCCACCATATCCCAGGATGCGATGGCAACCGCGGCAGCCGAGGGCTTCGACCAACTGGATCGCCGAACCATCGGCGGCTGGAGGTGAGGAGGCGCTGACCAGGGCAGCAAAGGTCAGGGCGCTGCCCACAATGAGCAGTATACAAACGGTTAAAGAATGTTTCATGGGAGTCGTCCTTGGACATTTTAGGGACAACTGTACCTGTAGAGTAACGGCAATGCAACGGGAATTGCGGACGCCGATGTGGCGGTAAAAGGTTGCATTCACCGCAGGTGACGATTAATCTTTAGCGCGAAGACCGACGAAGCGGTTAACTAGTTTGAGGTTATGATGGAAATTCCCTTATCCCGACGTACTGCCCAGATCAAGCCTTTTCTTGCCATGGAATTGATGGAACGGGCTAATGTTTTGCAGGCTCAGGGACGCGATGTGATTTACCTGTGTCTCGGTGAACCCGATTTTCCGACACCGGCTGCTGTGGTTGCCGCTGCTGCTACGGCATTGGCGGAGAACGCAACCTCGTACACCCATTCCCTTGGTCTGCTCGAATTAAGGGAGCAGATCTGCCGGCACTACCTTCAGGTCTATGGTGTCGATATTGTGCCGGAACAGGTGATGGTGTCGGCCGGCACCAGTCCGCTGCTGCTGCTGCTTTTTTCAGTTTTGCTGGAGGAAGGGGATGAATTGATTTTCAGTGATCCCGGCTACGCCTGTTACCCAAGTTTTGTCCGTTTTGCCGGTGGGGTGCCGGTAGCGGTACAGACTGCAGCGAAAAATGGTTTTCAGCCACGGGTTGACGAGGTTCGATCAGTGTTATCGGAGCGTAGCCGAGGCTTGCTCATCAACTCCCCCTCGAATCCGGCCGGATCCACCTTGTCGCCACGGGATCTGGCCGAACTGGCGGAACTACCGATACCGATTATTTCTGATGAGATCTATCACGGTCTGACCTATGCTGGTGAAGAGCAGAGTATCCTCCAGCATACCCAGGAGGCTTTTGTCCTTGGTGGCTTCTCCAAGGCCTATGCCATGACCGGTTGGCGCCTGGGGTATCTGATTGCGCCACTGGCAGTTATGCGCCGCCTGCAGATCCTTCATCAGAACTTTATGATCTGCGCCAATCACTTCGTTCAGCGCGCCGGCATCGTGGCTCTCCGCGATTGTCAGGCCGAGGTTGCAGCGATGCGTGCTGTCTATAATCAGCGCCGCATCAAGCTGATTCAAGGTTTACGCCGCCTTGACTTCGGCGTGCATTTCGAGCCACAGGGGGCTTTCTACGTGCTCGCCGATGCCCGTCACATCGATGGTGATTCGCAACGGCTGGCTCTTGATATTCTCGAACAGACCGGGGTCGCTGTGACTCCGGGAGTTGACTTTGGTGCCGGCGCCGAAGGTTTCTTGCGCTTTTCCTATACCCGCCCGCAAGAGGACCTTGACCAGGCTCTGGAGCGAATTGCATTGTACCTGAAGCGGCGGGGTTGCCTGCCGGCCTGAACACGAAAGGACAGCTGTTATGCTGATTGTCATGCATCCTCATGCAACAAAAGAACAGATCGATGCGGTAGTTGCTGCCGTTAAGACCATGGGATTGATTGCCGAACCGATTCCCGGGAGCTTGCGCACGGCCATAGGCGTGCTGGGCAATCAGGGATATGTTGATGATTCCTCTATCCGCAATCTGTCCGGGGTGCGCGAGACCATCCATGTCAGCAAGCCCTACAAGCTTGCTTCGCGCGATTTTCACCCCCAGGCAACCATTGTCGATGTTGGCGGGGTGCGCTTTGGCAACGGTCAGAGGCCGGTGATGATTGCCGGCCCCTGCTCCATTGAGAGTGAAGAGCAGATGCAGGCGGCGGCGGCGGCGGTGAAGGCCGGCGGTGGCCAGATATTGCGCGGTGGCGCTTTTAAACCCCGCACCGGCCCCCATTCGTTCCAGGGGTTGGGGGTGGATGGCCTGGCATTGCTGCAGCGTGCCGGTCAGGCGCAGGGGTTGCCGGTGGTGACCGAGGTGATGCGCATTGAACAGCTTGATGCGGTTATGCGCCATGCCGACATGATCCAGATCGGTGCCCGTAATATGCAGAATTTCGATCTGCTCAAAGAGGTCGGCAAGTGTGGCCACCCGGTTCTGCTCAAGCGTGGAATGAGCGCGACCCTGGAGGAGTTTCTGGCGGCGGCGGAGTATATTCTGGCTGAAGGGAATCCCAGGGTGGTGCTGTGCGAACGCGGTATCCGCACCTTTGAACGGGCTACCCGTAATACCCTCGATTTGTCGGTTGTTCCCCTGATCAAGGAGCTCAGTCATCTGCCGATTATCGTTGACCCCAGCCATGCTACCGGCAAGCGCTCCCTGGTTGCGGTCATGACCCGTGCCGCTTTGGCAGCCGGTGCCGACGGCATCATGGTCGAGGTTCATCCTGATCCGGCCAGGGCACTGTGTGACGGTGCCCAGAGTCTGTCCGGTCCCGAGTTTTGTGATCTGATGGAGAGCGTCCGCAAGCTGCTCGGGTTTCTTGGTTTTGCGACTAACTGATATGCCATTGATGAACCCGGGCTGCTCATCAGCAGCGGATATGTGAGGCGATGACAAGTTTGCTGGCGGATATTGCCGTTAATGCGCCGGTGCGCAACCTGTTCAGCTACCGGGTGCCGCCAGCGCTGGCTGACAAGCTGGCGGTCGGAGCACGGGTGCAGGCCCCCTTCGGACGGCGCGCCATCATCGGTGTTGCAGTGCGTCTTTATCAGGGCGATGGCAGCGAGCTCAAGGAGTTGCGGGATTGCCTTGATGAGTCTCCTCTACTCGATGACCAACTGCTGCGCCTGTTGCGCTGGGCTGCTGACTATTATCACTATCCCTATGGTCAGGTGATAAAAAACGCCCTGCCCGGTGGCTTGATGAGAAGCAGCGGTCAGACCGAAATTGCCACTGAACACCGGTATCGGCGGATCAATAGTGACATCCGGCCTGCGGGACGGCGGCAACAGCAGATTCTCAGCTGGATTGAACAGCAGGGTGGTGCCGGCGTCAGTCAGATCCGCACAGCATTTCCCTCCCCGACCGCCGTGTTGAAACGCCTGGTGGAACTCGGTTGCCTGGAACAGCGTGCCGGTGAGCGTTTGCGTGATCCTTTTTTGCTTGAACCGATTCCCCAGGATAAACAGCTGACCCTCAATGATTTTCAGCGTCAGGCCCTCGAACAGATTACCGCAGCGTTGAGCGCCCGGCGGTTCCAACCCTTCCTGCTGCATGGCGTGACCGGCAGCGGGAAAACCGAAGTCTACTTGCGCGCTGTTGCCGAATGTCTGCAACAGGGGCGCCAGGCGTTGATTCTGGTGCCTGAGATTTCGTTGACCCCACAGCTGGTATCACGTTTTCGTGCCCGTTTTGAGCCCCTCGGGGAGCAGATTGCCACCCTTCATAGCGGTCTGTCTGCCGGTGAACGTTACGATGCCTGGCGCGCCATTACGCGTGGGCAGGTTAATATTGTCATCGGCGCGCGGTCGGCGATTTTTGCCCCCTTGCCACAGCTTGGCCTGATCATTGTTGATGAAGAACACGACGCCAGTTACAAGCAGGGAGAAGGTTTCCGCTATCATGCCCGTGACCTGGCGCTGGTGCGTGGACAGCAACAGCAATGCCCGGTGGTTCTCGGCAGCGCGACGCCCTCATTGGCCAGCTATTATCGCTGCGAGCAGGACAACTGCACCCTGTTGCCTTTGCCCGAGCGGGTACATGCCGGTGCCCTGCCGGCGGTTGAACTAGTCGATCTGCGCAGCGAAACGCTGCGCGGGGTCCTGGCAGAATCCTTGATCGCCGCTATCACGACCGCACTGGAACAGCGCCAACAGGTGCTGCTGTTGCTCAATCGTCGTGGCTTTGCCCCCTTTTTGCTCTGTACCGACTGTGGCACCAGTTTTCACTGCCCCAACTGTGAAATTACCTTGACCTATCATCAACGCCAGCGCCGCATGATCTGTCATTATTGCGACTATCAGGATCAGGTTCCGGAAGTCTGCCCGGCGTGTCGCGGAGAACGGATCATCCCGCAGGGAGCAGGGACCGAACGTCTTGAGGAGGACCTGGCGGAGTTGTTCCCTGCGGCACGAATTGCCCGCATGGATCGCGATACCACGCGCACCAAGGGCAGCCACCAGCGCATTGTTAACGGGATGATGACAGCAGAGGTCGATATCCTGGTGGGTACCCAGATGATTGCCAAGGGGCACGACTTTCCCAATGTCGCGCTGGTCGGCGTTCTTGGGGCCGACAGTCTGCTGAACCTGCCCGACTTTCGTTCCGCTGAGCGCAGCTTTGCCCTGCTGACCCAGGTTGCCGGGCGTGCTGGACGGGCCGTTGGTGGTGGCAAGGTATTTATTCAGACCTATCACCCCGAGCATTTTTCCCTGACCTGTGCTGCCGCTCAGGATGTTGAGGACTTTTACCTGCAGGAGCTCCCTTTTCGGCGTGAACTGGGTTACCCTCCTTGCGGTCACCTGGTTAATCTGATCTTTTCCGGTAATAATGGCGATCAGGTCAACAGTAGCGCGACCAAATTGGCTCGTCATCTGCAGTCGGTTGCCGGTGATGTCGAAATTCTTGGGCCGAGTCCATGTCCCTTGACCCGCCTGCGCGGCAAATACCGTTACCAGATTCTGCTCAAATCCCCCTCACGCCCCCCTTTGCGGCGCATGTTGGTCGCTGTAGACAGCGCCGCCACTGAATTGCCGCGGCAGGTTTCGATCCATATTGATATTGATCCCCTGGATATGTTCTGATAGCAGCTTGTTGGTGCTTGTCTGTTTGCTCCCCTGACAGTAGTTAGAGGTTGTGGTATGTGTTTTCGTGCTTTGCTGATCGCAGGTCTGTTCCTGGTATTGATTGCCGGTTGTGCCAAAAGGCCGCCAGTCGATATTGAACCGCCGGTCGTTGAACCCCCAGTCTTTGAAGTGCCGGCACTGACGCCGGTCGAGTGGGAACATCTTGACGGTTGGCAGGATGATTATCCGTTGCCGGCGCTGGAGGCCTTTCGTAACAGCTGCGTGTCCCTGAAATGGCGTGATCAATGGCGCGAAGTTTGCTCTCTGGCCGCTCAGCTCGATGTGGTTGACGTGCTGACGGTGCGCCATTTTTTTGAGCAATATTTTACCCCCCATCAGGTACGTAACCTCGATGGCAGCACCAGCGGCCTGATGACCGGCTATTATGGGCCCGAGTTGCTGGGCAGTCGCGTACCGACGGAGGAATATCGCTATCCACTGTATCGGCAACCCGATGATATGCTGATTATCGCCCTCGATTCGGTCTATCCTGAACTTGGCAATTACCGTTTGCGTGGGCGCCTGGAAGGCAACCGCGTGGTTCCCTATTTTGACCGTGAACAGATTGATTTCGGCGAAGACCCGTTGGTTGGCCATGAACTCTTCTGGGTCAAAGATCCAGTTGATCTGTTTTTTCTGCATATTCAGGGCTCCGGCAGTGTACGTCTGCCCGATGGCGAGCGGGTGATTGTTAATTATGCCAACCAGAATGGCCACCCTTATCGCTCCATCGGCCGCTTGCTTCTTGATCGCAACGAAATGACCCGTGACCAGATGTCGATGCAGAATATCAGGCGCTGGGTTGCCAACAACCCCGAGGCGGGGCAGAAACTGCTGGCGGAAAATCCCAGCTATGTGTTTTTCCGGGAACTGCCGGCCGGCACGATTTCTCCGCCGGGTGCTATGGGGGTGCCTCTGACCCCGTTACGCAGTCTGGCGGTTGATCCGCGTACCATTCCGCTGGGGGCGCCGGTTTTTTTGTCGACCATTTTCCCCGGCACCGAAGATCAGCCCTTGCGCCAACTGATGGTTGCCCAGGATACTGGTGGGGCGATCAAGGGGCGGGTGCGTGGCGATTTCTTCTGGGGGATGGGCAACGAAGCCGGAGAATTCGCCGGGCGGATGCGTCATCCGGGAGAGCTTTGGGTGCTCTTGCCGCGAACGTTGGAGAATCCTCAAGTCAAATGATAGTCAAAATGTAACTATTCACTGCTGACCTTGCGCAGGGTCGGGGCTCCTGTGGCAAGGGTGTTTGTCGCCATGGATGGCGACAACAAGCGGTCATGGATGACGAAAAGCGTCCCTTGAAATAGGATCCCCGAGCCGGTGCTGAACAGATACGTCAAAATATTTGAACTCAGGAACCTGACCCCCATCCCGGCGTAGTGACTGGAGCAGATTGATGACGGAACAACCTAAACATGTTCTGGTGACCAGCGGATTAGTCCGTAACGATGAGGGTCAGTTACTGCTGGTCAAGCATCGTCTGCGGGGGTGGGAGCTGCCCCAGGGGCGGGTGGAAGAAGGGGAGGGGCTGGTTTTCGCCTTGAGTCGCGAAATTCTTGAAGAAACCGGGGTGACCGTGAGTCATGCGCGGCTGGCGGTTATCTGGTCGAAGGTGAGTCATCCTGCCGCTGTTATTTTCTGTTTTGTTGCCCGCTATGCTTCCGGTAGCCTGCAGCCGAGTGACGAGACCCCTGAGGTCATCTGGTGCAGCGATGCCGACGCAAAACGGCTGGTGAGCCATCCGGTCAACCGCGATCGGATGGCATCAGTCTTTACTTATGCCGGCACCCTGAGATTACATAGCTATGCGACGGGACCCTATCGGGTTTTGAGCTGATAGATTGCTTTACCTGACAGGCTTGCGAAAGGAGTCAGCTGGTTATGAATGACGATAAACCAAAGACATCATCACAACATGTGCAGGAAATCGAGAATCAGGAATGGCGGGAGTCCCTCGATTATGTGCTTAAGGAGCATGGGCCTGAGCGAGTGCAGCAGCTTCTGCGCCAATTACAGATTCGTGCCCAGGAACAGGGGGTCAGTGTTCCTTTTACCGCCAACACGCCCTATATCAACAGTATTCCCCGCGCCCAGCAGCCGATTCATCCGGGCAATCAGGAGCTGGAGCGGAGAATCAAGTCGATTGTGCGCTGGAATGCCATGGCCATGGTGGTGCGCGCCAACCGCGAATCAAGTGGCATCGGTGGCCATATATCAACCTACGCCTCGGCGGCGACCCTGTGGGAGGTGGGTTTTAACCATTTCTGGCGCGGGCGCACCGACGATTTTATCGGCGACATGGTTTACTTTCAGGGGCATGCCGCACCGGGGGTCTACGCCCGGGCCTTTTTAGAGGGGCGCTTAAGTGAAGATGACCTGAAGAATTTCCGTCGGGAGCTGGACCCGAAGGGTGGTCTGTCGTCTTATCCTCATCCTTTTCTGATGCCTGATTTTTGGGAGTTCCCTACCGTTTCCATGGGGTTGACCGCCTTAAGTGCGATCTATCAGGCGCGCTTTAATCATTATCTGGTTGACCGCGGGCTGCGCAAGTCAAGCGGGCGCAAAGTCTGGGCCATGCTTGGTGATGGTGAAATGGATGAGCCGGAATCTTTAGGTGCCATCACCCTGGCGTCACGGGAAAAGCTCGACAATCTGATCTTTGTCGTCAACTGCAATCTGCAGCGTCTTGATGGGCCGGTACGTGGCAACGGCAAGATCATGCAGGAACTGGAAGCGGCCTTCCGCGGTGCCGGCTGGAACGTTCTCAAGGTGGTCTGGGGGGGAGATTGGGATCCTTTGCTGGAGGCAGACCGCTCCGGTAAGCTGGTCAAACGTATGGACGAAGTTCTTGATGGCGAGATGCAGCGCTATACAGCCACCAACGGCGCCCATGTACGCAACGATTTCTTTGGTCGTTACCCCGAGCTGCTGGAGCTGGTGAAGGATTTCACCGACGAGCAGCTCGGTGCTTTAAGAAGGGGAGGCCACGATCCGGTCAAGGTGCATGCAGCCTACAAGGCGGCGGTGGAGCACAAGGGTTCGCCAACAGTGATTCTCGCTCAAACGATTAAGGGCTATGGTTTGGGTGAGGCAGGAGAAGGGAAGAACATCACCCATTCCCAGAAAAAACTCAACGAGGATGAGCTCAAGGAATTTCGTACCCGGTTCAATATCCCGATCAGTGATGATCAGATCGCCGCTGCGCCCTTCTACAAACCGGCGGATGACAGCCCGGAGATGCAGTATCTTAAACAACGGCGTAAAGAACTTGGTGGATCCCTGCCGAAGCGTTTTTCCGGCAGTCAGCCGATGGCCTGTCAGACTGACTGGCTGGTACAGGAGTACCTCGGCGGTTCAGGTGAGCGTGAGTTGGCAACCACCATGGCATTTGTCCATCTGCTGGCCAAATTGTTGCGGGATGATGAGATCGGCAAGTTGATTGTTCCTATCGTGCCGGACGAGGCACGGACCTTCGGCATGGAGGGGCTGTTCCGGCAGGCGGGGATTTACAGTCATGCCGGCCAGCTCTATGAGCCGATCGACAAGGGTAGTTTGCTGTTCTACAACGAAAAAAAGACCGGCTCCATTCTTGAAGAGGGGTTAAGTGAAGCCGGTTCCATGGCTAGCTTTATCGCCGCCGGTAGCGCTTATTCCAATAATCAGGTGCAGACCATCCCCTTCTATACCTTCTACTCCATGTTCGGGTTCCAACGCGTTGGCGACCTGATCTGGCAAGCCTGTGATAGCCGGGCCCGCGGTTTTCTGATCGGTGCGACCGCTGGCCGTACTACCCTGGCCGGCGAGGGGCTGCAGCATCAGGATGGTCACAGCCAGGTGCTGGCCCTGACGCCGACCAAGATCAAGGCCTATGATCCGGCCTTTGCCTACGAACTGGCCCTGATAATTCAGGATGGCCTGACCCGCATGTATTGCCATCAGGAGGATCTGATCTACTACCTGACGGTCACCAACGAAACCTACCAGATGCCTGCCATGCCAAAGGAAAAGGGGGTGCGCGAGGGAGTGCTCAAGGGGCTCTACCGGTTCCGTGGGACCGGACTCAAAGGACAACAGGCCCGGGTTCACCTGTTCGGTAGCGGCGCGATTCTGAACGAGGTGATCAAGGCGCAGACATTGCTGGAGGAAAACTACGATGTGGCTGCCGATGTCTGGAGTGTGACCAGCTACAAAGAGTTGTATCAGGATGCCATCGAGGTTGAACGCTGGAATCTGCTGCATCCAGGCAAGAAACCGCGTAAACCCTACCTTGCCCAGGTGCTGGAGAAAGAGGAGGGGATCTTTGTTGCTGCCTCCGATTATATGAAGGTGCTGCCGGCCGTTCTGGCCAAGTGGCTGCCCGGACCTATCCATTGTCTTGGGACCGACGGATTCGGTCGCAGTGACAGTCGTGAGCGCCTGCGTGACTTCTTTGAGGTTGATCAGCGTTATATCGCCCTGGCGGCGCTGTACCAGTTGGCGGAACAGGAAGGCGGCTCGATGAAAACGGTGCAGCAGGCTCTCAAGGATTTCAATATTGATCCCGATAAATTAAACCCGCATCAGGACTAGAGGATAGGTTATGGCGATTGAAATAGTTGTCCCGCAAGTCTCCGATGGTGTTACCTCCGGAACGGTAATTTCTCTGGCGGTGGCGGTCGGTGATGAGGTGACGGAAGATCAGACCCTGCTGGAACTTGAAACCGATAAAGCGGTCGTGGCGATCCCGTCGCCACAGGCCGGAAAAATCAGCGAGATCCGGGTTGCGGAAGGCGACCAGGCCGAGGTCGGTGCGGTGATCATGTTGTTGGAAGCTGCCGGTAAAGAAGAAAAAACGCCTGAGGTTGATCGTGAAAATGATGAGCCGCAGAAAGACGTCGCTGCACAACCAGCAACTGCGCAGCGTCCGAAACCGTCTTCTTCCACTGATGAAGAAGAACAATCAGCCGACCAGCCCCCTCTCGATCTGACAACGCGGCGTAGCGCCGATCTGGTGGCCCCGGCGGCACCCTCGGTGCGACGCATTGCGCGCGAACTGGGGGTTGATATTTATCAGGTGCAGGGCTCCGGTCCCGGTGGGCGGGTCAGTGAAAAGGATGTGCGCGAGTTTGTCCGCACAACCATGGAGCGGGTGACTGGTGGGGTTGCGGTCAGTACCGGTGAATTCCGTGGTCTTCATGCCCAGCGCCTGCTGCCCGATTTCAGTCAATGGGGCAAAATAGAACGCAAACCCCTGTCACGGGTGCGCCAGGTGACCGCTGATGCCATGGGCTATGCCTGGTCGACTATTCCGATGGTGACCCAGTATGACCGGGCGGCTGTGGGTGCGCTGGAATCCTATCGGCAGGAGTACAACAAGACCCATCCCGATCAAAAATTGACCATGACCGCTATCCTGCTGAAAATCTGTGCGGTGGCGTTAAAGCGCTTTCCACAATTTAACAGCAGCCTCGACCTGGCAGCGCGCGAATTGATCTACAAAGACTATGTGCACATCGGTGTCGCGGTTGATACCCCCGGTGGCTTGCTGGTACCGGTTGTGCGTGATGCGGACAGCAAGGGGATTGTTGCTCTGGCGGCCGAGCTTAACGAACTGGCGGAAAAAACCCGTGAGCGCAAAATCAGTCCGGTGGAGCTGGAAGGGGGCACCTTTACCATCAGTAACCTCGGCGGAATAGGAGGTAGCGCCTTTACCCCGATTGTCTACGCACCCCAGGTGGCGATCCTCGGCGTGTCGCGTACCGAAACCCGGCCGGTCTGGAACGGTCAGGAGTTTGTACCGCAGCAGATGATGCCCTTGAGCTTGAGTTACGATCACCGGGTGATCGATGGTGCTGATGGCGCACGTTTTCTGCGCTGGATTTGCGAGGCACTGGAACAGCCGCTTAACCTGGTGATGTGAGGAAATTGTTGGTGGGCGGGTGTGGCATCGGGACTCCCATGCCAAGGGACGCGATTGTTCCCCGTAGGGTCGTCCATGACCGCTTGACTGTCGCCGTCCATGGCGACAGATACCCTTGGCACGGGAGCCCCGACACCACACCGAGGCAAAGTGGTGGAAGATCCATTAAGCTGACATTCCTGGAAAGATAGAGAGTTTTTTATGAGTATTGATGTAGTAGTGCCGCAGGTTTCGGATGGTGTGACATCGGGTACGGTAATTTCCGTGGCGGTCAGTGTTGGTGATCAGGTTGAAGCGGATCAGACCCTGATCGAGCTGGAAACAGACAAGGCGGTGGTGGCAATTCCTTCGCCATCAGCAGGTCGTGTCCGTGATCTCAAGGTCGCGCAAGGAGATACGGTGGAGGTGGGGGCGGTAATTGCCGTGCTGGAGGAATCAGCAGCGGGCATTTCAGCAGTTAAAACTGATAAATCACAAGAGGCTGCTGCGGACGAAAAGCTTGAAGAGACTGACCGCGATGAAGCAGAAAAGCAACCATCTGGCGCGAAGCCTGCCGCACATTCAAAAGTGCCGGGCAAGGACCTGGTCGTTATCGGTGCCGGTCCCGGTGGTTACCATGCAGCTTTTAAGGCGGCGGAGTTAGGGCTCTCGGTAACCTTGATCGATCCCGAGGAAAATCCCGGCGGGGTCTGTCTGCACCGCGGCTGCATCCCTTCTAAAGCACTGTTGCATGTTGCCAAACTGATTACCGAAACACAGGAGTCAGCAGCTATCGGCATCACATTTTCCAGACCGAAGATCGATGTCGACCGGGTCCGCGCATGGAAAAATGAAGTGGTCGAAAAGCTGACCGGTGGTCTGGGGGCAAAGGTCGAGAAGCAGAAATTGACCTATATCAGAGGGACGGCACGATTCCAGGATGCTCACCATCTCGAAGTAACGGATATGAACGGCAAAACCAGCGAGCTTGAATTTTCTCAGGCGCTTCTGGCGACCGGGTCGCGGCCGATCATGCTCCCCGGTATTGCCGCAGGCAGTCAACGGATTATCGATTCGACCGGAGCCTTGAATCTGGTCGATGTCCCTGGTTCCCTCCTGGTGGTTGGTGGTGGTTACATCGGTCTTGAGCTTGGCAGTGCCTATGCGGCGCTGGGGAGCAAGGTCACCGTAGTGGAGATGACCGATGGTCTGCTCCCCGGTTGTGATCGCGATCTGGTGTCCTTGTTGAAACGGCGGTTGGATAAAACGTTCGAAGAGATTCTGCTGAAAACCAAGGTTGTTGAATTGAAAGAACAGAAAAATGCGGTCGCTGTTACCCTGGAGGATAAAAAAGGGCAGTCGACTAGCCGGCGCTTCGACAAGGTCCTGATCGCCATTGGGCGTAAACCCAACACCGAACAGCTGGGTTTGGAAAAGACTCAGATTAAAAAGAATGAAAAAGGTTTTATTGACGTTGATGGTCAGCAGCGCACTGCTGAATCCCATATTTTTGCCATCGGCGATATCGCCGGTGAACCGATGCTTGCCCATAAAGCCTATGCTGAAGCCGAGGTTGCTGCAGCGGTTGCCGCCGGTGGCATGGCAGTTTACGAGCCGCGGGCAATTCCGGCGGTGGTATTTACCGATCCGGAAATCGCCTGGTGCGGGTTGACCGAAACGCAAGCGCGCGAGCAGAAGATCAAGGTCAAAACCGCCAAGCTGCCATGGCGGGGAAACGGCCGTTGCCTGACCCTGGGGCGTGATGACGGGCTGACCAAGCTGATCGTTGATCCTGATACTGATCGTATTTTAGGTGTCGCTGTTGCCGGACCGGGTGCCGGCGAGCTGATCGCTGAAGGGGTGCTGGCGATGGAGATGGCGGCGCTTTCGGAAGATCTGCGCAAGACCATTCACCCTCATCCGACCCTGTCAGAAACGCTCTATGATGCAGCGAGGATGCTGTTTAAGGGGGAATCGGCTTCCCGCTAGCAGGCGAAATGATGGGAGTCAGCTTGTGAGCAGACTCAGGGTTTCCTGGGCGGCAGCTTCAAGGACCTGAGCGTGAGCCGCAAAGTCGAGAACGGTAATCCGTTCGCGGATGGTGCGGGCATTACGGGCGGCCAGAAGAAATTCTTCTTCCGTCAGGCGCAGTTCCGTCAAGGTAAATCCGGCGCCTACGCGTCGGAACAGGTCGACAAAAAACTCCGGTGAACGTACTCCGGCAAAGAGTTGTTGTAACGCCGGCCACTGTTGGGGGAGTAAATCATCGAACTGCAGCAGGGCTTTGCGCTTGTTGTTGAATTGCTGCTCAATTTCAGCCCGGTAACTGCCCCAGATAGCAGCAATGCGTCCGGCATCGGCGGCAAATATCTGCGCCGCCCGACGCGGCAGTTCCGACCCTTCAAGCTTTGCCAGGCGGCGGTAGCAAGCGGCAGACAGCAGAATGCCCGCACCCACCTGCAGACCATGGGTCGCGTTCTTGTTCCCACCCTGGAGGTCGCTGTGAATCGGACAAGTCAGATCGAGATTCTGCGAAGTGGCCGGCAGTTTGACCTGCTGGTGATCGGCGGTGGCGCCACTGGTACCGGTATTGCTCTGGATGCCGCTTGCCGGGGTTTGAACGTTGCCCTGGTGGAAAAGAACGATTTCTCTGAAGGAACCAGCAGTCGCAGTACCAAGCTGGTTCATGGGGGGGTGCGCTATCTGGAGATGGCGGTCAAAAAACTTGATCGCGTGCAATACAACCTGGTCCGTGATGGTCTGCGTGAGCGGGGGCTGCTATTGAAAAACGCCCGTCATCTGTCCAACCGCCTGGCATTGGTGACCCCCTTATATCGCTGGATCGACATTCCCTATATTTTCAGCGGGCTGAAACTGTATGACATACTTGCGGGGCGACAGAATATTGGTCACAGCCGTCTGCTCAGTCGCAAGGAGGCTCTGCGGCGGTTCCCCGCTCTTAAGGCCGAGGGGCTGAAAGCCGGCGTCCTTTATTATGACGGCCAGTTTCATGATGCGCGGATGGCATTATCCCTGGCATTGACTGCTGCCCGGCAGGGGGCGGTGGTGGCCAACCACCTGGGAGTGACCGGGATGGTCAAAGATAAAGGCAAGATCTGCGGTGCTGAGGTGACCGATACCCTGTGCGGAGCTTCCTGGACGATCTCGGCCCGTGGCCTAATCAACGCCGCCGGGCCCTTTATTGACAGCATCCGTCAGCTCGATGATCCGGCTGCAACACCCATGCTCAAGGTCAGCAGCGGGATTCATCTGATTCTTGACAAGCGCTTCGCACCGCCGGATACCGGGTTGATGATTCCGGCCACAGAGGACGGTCGGGTGCTTTTTATCCTTCCCTGGGAAGGGCATGCTCTGGTGGGAACAACCGATGAGCCGGCCGTGTTGTCAGAGCATCCGCCGGTGACGGATCGGGAAGTCGATTATCTATTGCGCCATGTCGGTCGTTATTTCAACCTGAAAGTCGGTCGTGACGATATCAAGGCGGTATGGGCCGGTTTGCGCCCCCTGGTTTCCGACCCTGAAACCGTAGACACCGCTCACCTCGCACGGGATTATGTTCTGGCCAAAAGTTCTTCCGGTTTATTAACCATCGCCGGCGGCAAGTGGACCACCTATCGTAAAATGGCTCAGGATACCGTCGATCATGCCCTGAAGATGTTTGTGCTGAAGGCACCGCAACCACAATGTCGAACCGAACATTTGCCGTTGATCGGCAGTGCCGATTATGATGAGCAGGGGGGAGCAAATAGATTAATGTCCGACTTTGGTTGTGACGCTGATATCGCAGCATATCTCCACCGGAATTACGGTGATCAGGCCGATCAGGTCGCGGTAATGGCGGCGGAACAGGGCTTTGCGCGATTGGCGGCGGGGCATCCGGCTCTTGAAGCCGAAGTCGTTTATGCGGCCCGCTGCGAGTTTGCGGTACGGGCTATTGATGTCCTCGCACGGCGGACTCCGCTGGCACTGCTCGATCGCCGTGCCGCTGTCGCAGCCATGCCGCGTGTTCTTGAGTTGCTGGCGGCCGAATTAGGCTGGAGTCACCAGCGCTACGCTGAAGAACAGGCCTTGACTCGACAGCGTCTGGAAGAGGCTCTTTAGCAACGGCTGACACTCCGACCTATACTCCGCGGTTACTCTGTCTGCCAGCCGCCGCCCAGGGTTTTGAACAGGGTGGTGGCGGCATTGAGGCGGTCACGGGTCGCTTCCGTCAGGGCCAGCTCGGCGCCCAGCAGCTGGCGCTGGGCGTCAAGAACCTCGATAAAACTGCTGTACCCCTCCTGATAGCGTAACTCAACCAGCTCCAGGGTCTTTTGCGCCGCTTCCTGCTGGCGGCGCAGGGCGGTCTCGCGCTCAGCAATAGTACTCGTCAACAGAAGTGCATCGCGTACTTCGCGAAAGGCGGTCTGGACGGTGATCCGATAGCTGGTCTCAGCCTGGTCGCGCAAGGCTTTGACCGTTTCGACGCGGGCACGGTTGCGGCCGAAATCGACCAGAGGTCCGAGAATCGCTCCGCTGATCCCCCAGGTTTCGGTCGAGCTCTTGAGCAGATCGTCAATATCACCGGCGACACTGCCAAGAAACAGGGCCAGGTTAAACCGTGGCAGGCGCTCAGCCATGGTTACTCCCAATTGGGCATTGGCCGCCATCAGGGTGGCCTCGGTCGCACGGATATCGGGGCGGCGTTCAAGCAGCTCTGAAGGGAGAAAGTCCGGGAGGGCTGGTTGTGGGGTTAACTGATCAAGCCGGCTATCACCAAAGTCGAGGGTTCCCATCAGTTCTGCCGGACTCATGCCGGTTAATACTGCCAGAGCACTCTCCAGACGGGTTACCTGCTCCTGACGCAGGGGGATCAACGCCCTCACCGCTTCCCATTCCGAGCGGGCCTGCTGCAGTCCTAGTTGGTCAATGATCCCGCCATCATAGCGGATTTGCTGTAATTCCAGGCTGTCTCGGCGCAGGCCCAGGGTGTGTTCGGTGATACGCAGCTGTTCCTGGGCTGCCCGCAGGTTGGTGTAGGTGCTGATCAGATCGCTGATCAGTTGCAGTTGGACGGCAGCGTGACTGTATTGTGAGGCTTCAAACTGGGCCAGGGCGCTTTCACGGCTACGCGCCAGCCGCCCCCAAATGTCGACCTCGTAACTGAGCATACCGGTGAGGGAAAAACTGTTGTTGATCGCTCCGTCAGAGACGGCGGCGGACTGCTGACTGCGTGCCGCTTCGGCTTGACCATCAAGGCTCGGCATCCGTTGTGCGGCGGCAAATCCCAGCCGCGCATGGCTTTCACGGATGCGCTCCAGTTGCAGACGCAGGCTGAGATTGTCACTGAGAGCGCGCTCAATCAGCTGGGTCAAGAGCGGATCCTGGTAATAGTTCCACCAGTCGTCTTCAATCTCTGAGATGTGATGGTCAGCACTGGTTTCAGCCTGTTGCCATTGATCAGGCAGATCAACATCCGGGCGTTGATAATCGGGTCCGATGCTGCAACCACCGAGCAGCAGTGCACAAAGGGTAACTGACAGGATCAGAGTTTTCATGGATTGGCGGCCTTTCGTTTATTCAGGCGGTCCCGCCGCCGGGTCGCAATATCTTCAAGCAGTTTGTAAAACAAGGGAACAAAAAACAGCGCCAGTGAGCTGGCAGCGACCATGCCACCGACCACCACCGTGCCGATTTCCTGGCGACTGGCAGCACCGGCACCGCTAGCAAAGACCAGGGGGAGGGTACCGATGATGAAGGTCAAGGCGGTCATCATGATCGCCCGGAAACGTTGTCTGGCTGCTTCGGTAGCGGCTTCCAGGGAGCTCATGCCGGCGCGGCGATTCTGGGCGGCGAATTCAACAATGAGAATCGCATTTTTCGCCGCCAGGCCAATCAGCACCAGCAGTCCGACCTGAAAATAGATGTCACTGGGAAAACCCCGGGTCCAGGCGGCCAGGGCAGCACCCAGAACGCCAAACGGGATGGCCGAGGCGACAGCCATGGGCAAGGTCCAGCGTTCGTATTGGGCAGCGAGAATCAGAAACACCATGAGCAGCCCTAAACCAAAGGCCGCCGCTCCGGTGCCGGCGGCGGCATCGAGTTGATAGGCTTCGCCGATCCAGCCCAGCACCGTATTGTCGCGGCCGAGACTGTCAGCAACCTCTTCCATGGCAATTTTAGCCTGCCCACTGGTGAAACCCGGTGCCGGATCGGCCAGGAGTTTGGCTGAAGTATAAAGGTTGTAGCGATTAACAACATCAGCACCGCTGATGCGTTCCATGTTGATCAAAGAGCTTAGCGGCAGCATTTCCCCTCGTTGTGAGCGGACAAAGACCTGATTTAAGTCTTCAGCGCGGCTGCGGAATTCCCCTTCTGACTGCAGGCGGACCTGCCACAAACGACCAAAATAGGTAAAATCGTTAACGTATAATCCACCAAAGGTACTCTGCATGGCATCGTAGATCTGGTTGATGGGTACCCCGGCGGCGCGCGCTTTTTCGCGATCAAGTACTGCGTTATAACGGGGAATAGTGGTGTTGAGTAAAGACCTGACGTTGGTCAGTTCCGGTCGCTGGTTGGCTTGAGCCACCAGATCGCGGGCGATTTCGTCGATTTCCTGGACGCTGACATCGCCCCGCACCTGCAGGTAGCCTTCAACCCCACCGGTCAGGGACATCCCCATGATCGGTGGCGGGGTAAAGGCAAAGACATTAGCTTCCTGAATGCCCATGCCGATTCCCATGATCTTGCCGGTAATTGATGCAGCGTCCTGGCCAGGTCCGCGACGCTCATTCCAGTCGATGAGTTTGGCAAAACCGACGGTACTGTTGGACTTTAGCGAGGACGAGAAAATATCAAAGCCGGCAAAACTGGTGAACTGATCGACCTCGGGGAGATTGACAACCTGAGCCGAGAGACCAGCCAGGGTGTCCGCGCTACGCCCCAATGCCGCAGTTGGCGGCAGCTGTGCAACGACCAGGGCAACCCCCTGGTCTTCCTGGGGAACCAGGCCCGTAGGCAACTGCTCAAGCAACCAGAAAGTGCTGCCAATAACCACCACAAAGGCACTGATTCCGATCACCACATGGCGCAACAAAAAGGAAACACCACCAACAAATACCGTAGTGACTGCCTCAAAGGCGCGGTTGAAAAGGCGGAAAGGAGCTGCCAGTTTCTGCGGTTGGCGATCAAGGAGCAGGGCACACATGGCCGGGGTTAGAGTCACGGCAACGATCCCGGAGATCACCACCGAAACGGCGATGGTGACAGCAAACTGGCGGTAGAGTTCACCACTCAAGCCCCCGAGGAACGCCACCGGTGCAAAGACCGCAACCAGCACCAGGGTTGACGAAATCACCGCCCCGGAAACCTGCTTCATGGTTTCCACTGCGGCGTCCCGGGCACTGAGCTGTTGTTCGTGCATCAGCCGCTCGACGTTCTCCATGACGATAATGGCATTATCAACGACGATGCCGATGGCCAGAACCAGGCCGAACAGGGTTAGCAGATTGACGGAAAAGCCGAGGGCCTGCATGCCGGCAAAGGTGCCGATCAGGGAGACCGGAATGGCGGCAATGGGGATCAGTGCCGCGCGCAGGTGTTGGAGAAAAGCAAAGGTGACCAGAACCACGAGGATGACCGCAATGATCAGGGTGATAAAGACCTCGCGGATGGAAATTTCAACGAATTCTGTGGTGTCATAGGGGATCCGGTATTCCAGCCCGGCGGGGAAGCGTGCGGCCAGGTCACGAAACGCCTGATGTACCAGTTGGGCGGTTTCCAGGGCATTGGCGCCCGGTTGCAGATAGACCCCCAGGGGAACCGCCGGTTGGCCGTTGTAGATGGCGTGGAAGCCGTAGTTCTGGGACCCCAGTTCGATCCGGGCAACATCGCGCAGACGTAAGGTGCTGCCATCGCTGTTGGAGCGCAGAATGATCTGTTCAAATTCTGCGGGTGACACCAGTTGTCCCTTGGTTGTGACGGTGAAGGTAAAGGCCTGATCATCAGGTGCCGGTTGATCACCCAAACGACCGGCAGCAAACTGGGCATTCTGCTCGCGGATTGCCTGGGCAACATCGGTGGGGGTCAACTGATACTGGGCGAGCTTGTCCGGGCGTAGCCAGACCCGCATGGAGTAATCCTGGGCGCCGAACAGGGAAGCCCCCCCAACTCCGGGAATCCGTACCAGTTCATCCAGTACATTGAGTAGTGCGTAATTGCTGATGAACAGGGTGTCATAGCGCCCTTCGGGGGAATTGAGGACGGCGACCAGCAACAGGTTGGTGGAGCGTGACTGCACTCGCACGCCGGTATCCCGCACCTGCTGTGGCAAGCGTGCCAGTGCCGCCTGGACGCGATTGTTGACGTTGATGGCATTCTGATCAGGGTCGGTGCCCAGTTCAAAGGATACGGTAATCTGCAAACTGCCGGCATCGGTGGCGGTCGATTCCAGATAGATCATGTTATCGACGCCGTTGATTTCCTGCTCAAGGGGGGCAGCAACCGAAGCGGCAACAACATCGGCGCTGGCACCGACATATTGGGCACTGACCACAACCTGGGGCGGAACGACATCGGGATACTGTTCAACCGGCAGGATGCGCAGGGCGGCCAGACCGATGATCACAATGATGATGGAGATAACCGAACTGAAGATCGGCCGATCAATAAAAAATCTGAGCATCAGCTGTTACTCCTTCAGGCCGGCGACAATGTTGACCGGGGCACCGGGGTAGAGGCTGACCTGACCGTTGACGACCACCAGATCCCCGGCGGATAGGCCATCAAAGACAACCTGACCGGCACCAGTCACCGGCCCTAAGCTGAGCGGACGAAACTGGGCACTGTTATCCTCTATGACGAAAACGCTGGGACCCTGTGGCCCCTGCACTACGGCGGTTTCAGGGATGACAATGGTGTCCTTAAAGGATTGCAGGAGCACCTGCACCCGGACAAACTGTCCGGGAACCAGCAGCTTGTCCGGATTAGGGAATATCGCGCGCGCTGCCACTGTCCCGGTCAACTGATCAACACTGCTGGCGGTGAAGTCAATTTCACCGGCGAGGGGATAGACACTCCCTGCCGCGGTCAGCAGACTGACCGGGTGATTGCTGATGTCGCCGTTTGTACCTGGATTCGCGTTACGGCGCAGGGTGGCGTCGGCTTCAGGCAGGGAAAAGCGCACATGCACCGGGTCGAGTTGAACCAGATTGGTGAGCAGGGTGCCGCGTTCAATCAGATTGCCTTCAGAGACCGTTTCAAGACCGGTTACGCCGTTGACCGGTGCTTCGACCCGGGTATAGCTAAGTTCCAGTTGAGCTTTTGCCACCTGGGATTGGGCCAGGGCCTGATTGGCCTGGGTCAGTTCATAGGCTGAACGTGCGTTGTCATATTCGCGCTGACTGACGGCATTCTGTTCATACAGGCGTGAAGTGCGTCGCCACTCGCGTTCAGCCTGATTTAACGTAGCGCTAGCGGTACGATGGTTGGCCTTCGCGGCATCCAGCGCCACCTGAAAGGGCTCAGGGTCGATCTGGAAGAGGATGGTGCCCTGTTTTACTTCTTCCCCCTCTTTGAACAGGCGTTGTTGCAGGATTCCCTGGACGCGGGACCGCACCTCCACTTCGCGGGCACCGTATACGCGACCGGCATATGTGCGAATCTGCTTGGTATCAGTCGGTTGAATCCTGCTGACCGTGACGGGAGATGGCGGACGTTGCATTCCTCCCTGATTCTGTCTCGATTCGCACGCAGTCAATCCAAATGTCATGGCTATCAGGGCAGCACTAACAAAAATAAAGCGCTGAAAATTCAAAGTGGGCATGCTCAATCTCCAAATCAAAAAAAGCTAAAAGGTGTTGCTCCGATGATACGGGAATCCGGAGAGAAAAGAATCGTTGCTCGAAAAAAAATTCAATGCTAGCATACATACATGGATGTTTGTAAAGAGAAAAACCGTTTTTTTCTTTGGTCCAAACATGTGATTTACTTTCAGGGAGAAGGCTATTGAGGCGTTCGAAAGAAGATGCACAACAAACGCGAAAGAAGATTATTGAAGCCGCTGAAGAGGTTTTCTTTCACCAGGGAATTGCGCGTACGACCCTGGAACAGATCGCCCGTGCTGCCGGAGTGACGCGCGGTGCCATTTACTGGAATTTTGCCAACAAGGTTGACCTGATCAACGCCGTTCACGCAGAAGTTCAGATGCCGGCTGAAGAAATTCTCAAACGGATACTGGCTGATGACACCTCTGAAGCCCTCGACAAGCTGGAAAAACACTGCGTCGATACATTACTCCAGTTGTATATGGATGAACATATCAGGCGGGTCTATAGTATTTTACTGATTAAATGTGAACATTCCGAAGAAACTCGATTAGTCAACGAGCGTTTGCGTGAATCAAAACTCGAGATGACGCACAATCTGGAGCGCTTTTTCGCCCGCTTGCAGCAACATGGCCATATGAGCCCCAGTGAAGAGCCGCGCCTTCTGGCACTTGGACTGTACAGCTTTATGCTCGGTCTATATAGCGATTATCTGCGTTACCCGGATTTTTATCAGATGCCGGGAGATGCGGGAAAAATGGTCCAAAGGTTCTTTGTGTCACTGCGCTAGCTTTGGCCGCTGACACAGGTGTTTTGCAATTTTAAAAGGGTGCCCTCGCAATGAGTGCACCCTTTTTAAATGTTGGGCTTTATAACTGTGGTCAGTTTAGCCGCAGGACTCCGGTTTCTGTTTCAGCGGATCGTCAGAATCGGAAGCATGGCTGTGCAGGAACAGAAAAACGTGGTTGATGGTACGCTGATTTCAAACGAGAAGCCTAGCGCCGGCGTTAGGAAACTAAGGCAGCTCATCAGGAAAATGAACCTTTTCATCCTTTTAACTCACCTTTGTACTCTTTCAAATACATTGCTGAACATCTCGTTAACAGAATAAAAAGTCGTTTATTTGTATCTGTTCAGCACCGGCTCTTCGGATCCTATATCAAGGGACGCGATTGTTTCCCGTTGGGTCATCCATGACCGCTTGTTGTCGCCATCCATGGCGACAAACACCCTTGCCACAGGAACCCCGACCCTGCGCAAGGACAGTAGTGAATAGTTACGTTTATTTTACGTGACAGTCTTTGCAGCTGGTTGGCCCTTGTTGCTGTTCTTTGTGACAACTGATGCACAAACCATGAAACGCGTCTTTTCTTTGCTTGTCCTCAATCCCTTGGACGGCGCTGTGACAACTTGCGCAATCCGTCCGGCTTTCATGGCTCAGGTGGTTAAAGGTGATCGTTCCAAGTTTCGTGGGGTACTGGATTTCAGCGGGGGCATTGCTGTCGGCAATAACCAGGGTTGCGACGGCAGAAACCAGACTGACGGCGATGAGCAGGGCAAATAGTTTTTTCATGGTATTTCCTCCTTAAAGTTGTTGTGACCTTAGTGGTCTGTGTTGACTGAATTCTTTCACCTGGCACGGATAATTTCATCAGATATCTGCCATCACATCGTCAGATGTCGGGTTGTTTACCCGCGATTCCAGTTGGTTATAGTTGTGTCAGAGGTGATTTTTTTTACAGAAAGATCTATTTGATGCTTGTTGCGAGAGCATCAACTATCCGTGAGTAACATGATATGTTGAGGTTTCTATGAACCTGCGGAATTTTGTTTTTTACTCTTCAGGGTAGGCTATACTTAATGGTCCGGTGGTTCATTATTGAAAACTTATGGAGATATCAAAGATGCGCATCGTTAAGCAGGTATTGTTAGTGGTTGTCGGCATGTTTCTGGCTATTGTGATTTTACAGAATACCGCGCCGGTGCGGGTGCAGTTTTTATGGATGTCGGGGCAGATGGCGACGGTTTTGCTGCTTTTTTTGACCGCTGCCGCCGGCTTTACCATGGGCGTTATTGTTACCCTGCTGCTGCAGGGAAAAACACATCGTCCTCACGAGGAATCGGATGCGCCGTAGCTGTAGCCGTTTTTGCAAGTGTATAGTGGCACCCTGGAAATTCGGCGCACCGCCACTCCGAGTCTGCCTGAATAATTTGGATGGGATTTGAGGAACAGCCGCTGCCTGGTTATTTTTGGTCTAACCAAATACCGACCAGTCCATCCGTTGCGCCAGGGCCTGCACTGCTTCGGTGCCCAGCAGTGAGTTCCCTTGTGCGGTCAGCCCGGGTGACCAGACGGCAATGGCTGCTTTTCCCGGGACAATCACCAGAATCCCTCCACCGACCCCGCTTTTTCCGGGCAAGCCGACCTTGTAGGCAAAATCCCCCGAAGCGTCATAGTGACCGCAGGTGATCATCAACGCATTGATGCGTCGCACCCGATCCGGGGAAATCAGCTGCGGCACGCCCGGAGCGTTGATTAAAAAACGCCCGGCCAAAGCCAGCTGACGACAACTCATTTCAATAGCACATTGATGAAAGTAGGTTCCCAGGGTCAGCTCCGGCTCATGGGTAAGATTATTAAAGCTGCGCAGAAAATGGGCCAGGGCAAAGTTGCGGTGGCCGGTTGTTTTTTCGGAAAGGGCTACCGCTTCGTTAATGTAGATATTACCATCATCGGCAGCGTACCTGATAAAATTGACCAATTCAGCCAGGGTTTCCGCCGGGGAGCTGCTCGCCAGAATTACATCAGTAACAACAATGGCGCCGGGATTGATGAAGGGATTACGCGGTATTCCCTGTTCCCGTTCAAGCTGCAGAATCGAGTTAAAGGCGTTGCCTGAAGGTTCTCTGCCGACACGTTCCCACAATTTATCGCCAACCATGCCCAGAGCCAGGGCCAGGGTAAAGACTTTCGAGATGCTCTGAATCGAGAAGGGAATTTCTGCATCACCAACAGTGTAGTGCTTGCCATCGGCCAGAGCGACGGCCAGGCCAAAATGGCCGGGATCAACAGACGCCAGTTCGGGAATATAGGTAGCTACCTCACCGCGGTCGCTGCGGGCTGAAATGCTGGTGTGGATCTGGTTGAGAATTTCCTGAACCGACATGGATCAACCCTTTTTCTGTGCGAGGTCAATGGGGGTAGAAAGACAGCGAACTGTACTCTACGGGGCAAGAGGGTTTGAGGTCAATTGCAAGTTGATGTCTGTGAGTTCATGTTGCGCTATGGTTTGGCCGGCAAGGGAGGACTTCAGGAAATATAACAAATTTAGTCTTCAAGTATTGTCTATATTGTGTATAATTCAAAACCCAGCACCACAATATATTGTGTTTGTAGTCATTACAGGAGGTTCTACGCTTATGGCAAAACGTTATCGAGTCATCAAGCGGGATGGCGAATCCGCCCCCCTTGATATCGCAAAAATCCGCAAGGTGATTCAGTGGGCTGCCGAAGGGCTGGATATCAATCCGATCAAACTCGAATCAAGTCTCGGACTGCATTTTCGCAACAATATGACCACGGGTGAAATTCACGAAACGGTGATCGAGACCTCCCTGCGGCTGACCTCCATCGAGGAACCTGACTGGCGCATCCTGGCAGCGCGCCTGAAACTGGTGGATTTTTACAAGCGAGTTCATATTGCCCGTGGCATTCCCTACGAATACCGCTATCCAAGCTATTGTGCGACGGTAAAAAACTTTGTCGACAAGGGGATCTATTCACCAGTGCTGCTGGAAAAATATTCCGACAAGGAGCTGCACAAGGCCGGTCAGTTTTTGAAGCAGGAATACGACTACGATTACGACTATGCCGGTATCAGCCTGCTGATCAAGCGCTATATGCTCGAATACGATAACCAGGTGATTGAAATGCCGCAGGAGGCATTACTGACCATCGCCCTGCTGATCGAGCAGAACCAGCCTTCGACGATCCGGTTACAGCGGGTGCGCGATACCTACACCATGCTCGCGCGCCGCAAGATTTCTCTGGCAACACCGATCCTCATCAATCTGCGCCGACCCAACGGCAATCTGTCCAGTTGCTTTATCACCGCTTTTGATGACGATACCAACAGCATCTTTCACACCTTCGAACAGGTCGGTCAAATCAGTTCCGGCGGCGGCGGCGTCGGGGTGAGCATCAGCCGCATCCGCTCCCACGGGGCGCGGATCCGTAATTCTCTGGGACGGGCCGGTGGGGTAGTGCCCAATATCCGGGTGGTCAATGACATCGCCCTGTATTTTAACCAGGGGGGCAAACGGGCTGGTGCCGTCACCGTAGCCCTGGATAGCTGGCATCTGGATATTGAGGATTTTCTTGAAATCCAGACTGAGAACGGTGATCAACGGCGCAAAGCTTATGATATTTTTCCGCAGGTCGTAGTTACTGATCGCTTTATGCGTGCGGTAGAACGCGGTGAGGACTGGTATCTGTTCGATCCCCATGAAATTCGCAGCAAGTATAGCATTGAGTTGGCTGATCTGTGGGGTGAAGAGTTTGAGACGGCTCTTGATCGTTTGTACCTGGAGGTAGAGGCCGGGCGTATTGAGCTGTTTGAAAAGGTTAACGCCAAATCTCTGTATAAACAGATCATGAAGGTGCAGATCGAAACCGGCATGCCCTATATTGCTTTTAAGGATACCATCAACCGCGCCAACCCCAATAAGCATGTCGGCATCATCCCCTGTACCAATCTGTGTGTCGAATCCTATTCGGTTGTCAAGCCGTCGCTCATCGGGCCACAGCGCTTTGACGGCACAACCCTGTGCCGCGATGTCGAGCCGGGGCTGGTGCATACCTGCAATCTGGTGTCGATCAATATGGCCAATCTGGAGGACGATGAACTGTCAGCCATTTGTGAAACCTCGGTGCGGATCCTGGATAACTGTATCGATATTACCGATGTGCCCGTCGCCGAGGGGCAGCGGCATAATGAACTGCTGCGCACCGTCGGCGTCGGGATGATGGGGCTGGCCGACTATCTGGCGCGGCGTAATATTCCCTATACTGCAGCGGCGGCGAAGGCGGGTGAAATCGGCGAGGCATTTGCTTATCATTGTACGGTGGCCAGTTGCCTTCTGGCCGAAGAGCGCGGCGCTTACCCTCTGTATGAGGGGAGTGAATGGGCGCAGGGAAAAATTATCTGTCGCGACCGGCAGTGGTTCAAAGAGCACGGCAAGCTGGATTGGGACGCCTTATTCGACCGGATTGCCGAACACGGCATCCGCAACAGCCATATCACCGCCATTGCTCCCAATACCAGCAGTTCGATCGTTCAGGGCTGTACCGCGAGCGTGTTGCCGATCTTCAGCAAGTTTTATATCGATAATAACAGTAACGGTACCGTGCCTATCGTTCCACCCTTTATCAAAGACAAACTCTGGCACTATCAGGAGTCAAAACATATTGATCAGCGCGATGTCGTCAATCTGGTCGCCCAATTGCAAACCTGGGTGGACACGGGCATTTCCATGGAACTGCTGTTCAACCTCAACAACAATCTGACCGCGAAAGATATTTATGAGACTCACCTGCTGGCCTGGAAAAAAGGGTGCAAGGCGATATACTATACGCGCAGTATTCAGAAAAACAGTAATCTGATGACAGACAAAGAGGAGTGTGCCTCCTGCGCGGGGTAAAAAAGTTATATCCAAGGAGAAAATGTATGCAAGCGAAAAAACTGTTTAACCCGACCGGGGATGATTCCCTGGAGACCCGGCGCATCATCGGCGGTAACAGCACCAATATCTTCAATCTCAATAATGTCCGCTACCAGTGGGCCAACCGCATGTACCGCAACATGATGGCCAATTTCTGGATTCCGGAAAAAACCGACCTCTCAAGTGATCTTGAACCTTACAAGCATTTGACCGTCGAAGAGCGTCAGGCTTATGACGGGATACTGTCCTTTCTGATCTTCCTCGATAGTATCCAGACCAACAATCTCTCCAATATTAATGATTTTATCACCGCCCCGGAGATCAACCTGCTGCTCGCTATCCAGCAATACCAGGAGGCGATTCACAGTCAGAGTTATCAGTATACGGTCGAGTCGATCATCCCGGCAGATCGACGCAATTCGATTTACGATAAGTGGCGCTCCGATAAGGTGCTGTTTGAGCGCAACAAATACATTGCCCAGATCTACCAGGATTTTATCGATGAACCGACGCAGGAGCACTTTTATCGGGCGATTATCGCCAATTACCTGCTTGAGGGGCTCTACTTTTATAACGGCTTCAATTTCTTCTACAATCTGGCCAGCCGCCACCTGATGCTCGGCACCTCGGAAATCATCCGTTACATCAATCGTGATGAATTGACCCACTGTGTTTTATTTGAGTTGATTGTGCGTGAGATCCGCGAACTGGAACCGGAGTTTTTCCCTGCCGCCGAGGTTGAAACCATGTTCCGTACCGCTGTTGAGCAGGAAATAGGCTGGACTCGTCACATCATCGGCGATGGTATCCTCGGCATCAGCGAGGAGACTACCGAGCTTTATACCAAGTGGCTGGCGAACGAACGTTGGACCAAGCTTGGGTTCAGCGGCACGCTATATGAAGGGTACGACAAAAACCCCTATCTCCATCTGGAAAAACTGGCCGACACGGAAGGGGAAGGGAGCGTCAAGAGCAACTTTTTTGAATCAACCGTCTCGGCCTACAATCAGTCGTCGGTGCTCGATGGTTGGGATGATTTTTAACGCGGCGGTGCAAAAACTCGCCAACTGCTGAGGTGCAAAATTCAGGGCGCAATACATTGCACCTCGACGGATAACAAAGGGTCAGCACCGGTGCCGACCCTTTGTTATGTGCCTTTTTATTGTTTTACTGCTGCGATTTCCAGGCCGATTTCTACCGTATCACCAACAACAACCCCACCGGTTTCCAGTGCGCGGTTCCAGTTAAGACCAAAATCCTTACGGTTTACCTCTCCTGTAGCAACAAAACCGGCGCGTTCGTTGCCCATATGATCCGTCATTGCTCCAACAAAAGATCCGTTCAGGGTGATTTCTTTGGTCACGCCGCGAATGGTGATATCACCGACAACCCTGATGTTGTCACCGGCGCCCGAGACCGTCTTGCTGGTAAAGCTGATAGTTGGGTGGTTGGCAACATCAAAAAAGTCATCGCTGCGCAAGTGTTCGTCGCGTTTTTCATCACGAGTGTTGACAGTTGCAGTGTTGATCGTGGCTGCTGCCGCAGTGAGTGTTTTGGCCACAGGATCAACATCCACACTGCCGGAAAACTCGTTGAATGTTCCGCGCACCTTGAAAAACATCAGGTGGTTAACGCTGAAATGGATCTGGCTGTGGGTGGCATCAACCATGTAGGTGGTGGCCGCAACACTGTTGATGGCAAAAAACAAGAATATTGCAGGAATCAATATGAATATTTTAAACATGAGAATCTCCTTTTGGGGACAGGGCTTATTTATGACTATTATAGTTATGTTTTGGGTCTTTGTCTTCAGCGACCGGTAAAAATTATCAGTTTTTTTTGGATGACCCGGGAACATTGGTGGTGATTGAATGCGATTCCTCACAAAACCTGTTAGGATAGCTTATATGAAGACTGATAACTTTGATGACATTTTGGAGCAGGTGGTTGACGCGGCGGAAAACGGCTCATTTCAACTTGCCATAACCTTCTTGAGTCAGGCTGGGGAATATGCCAACAGTCCGTTGCTGCAAAGCTATCGGGCCTATTGTCTGGCTGGGCTCACGCGTGAGCGCCGGCAACAGCGCGAAGCCGTGATCCTCTGTCAGGAATCGATAAGGGCTGATTCTGCTAACTCGGTTCACTATCTGCTGCAGGGGCGGATTCTGCTGTTGATGGGGGATCGCAAAAATGCCATCAGGGTCTTCCAGGCAGGACTTAAGGTTGCGCCGAACCCTAAAATTATCGCTGAGATAAAACGCATCGGGATGCGCAAGACGGCGGTTTTTGAGAAGCTGGATCGCAATCATCCGTTGAATGTTTACCTGGGGAAATTGTTCAGTCGCCTGGGATTCAGATGATTTGACCCGGTGCTGAACAGATACCTGACGGCTAGCGCAGTCCGAGCCGAGCAAGGAGTTTTCCCAGAAAGCGGTTGAGGGGGTGGTTGCGTTTGAGACCAGTCATCACCGGGGGTTTGCGCAGCCCCATCTTGTTTATTTCGTTGAGAAGACGTGGATCTTTATTGATTTTGGCCCCCTGGCGGAGAACCTGTACGGCCTTGTCCTTGTCGTCAGTGAGTAGATGGATGCGCCCAAGCAGCAGATAATGGGTGGGATTGTCAGGCTCACGGCGGATTGATTCGATGCAGGTTTTAGCTGCAACCTGGGTTCGCCCCTGGCTTTTGGCCAGACAATAAGCAAGATAGCTGCGTACTTCCGGGATGTTGTGCTGCTCTGCAACCTGGCTGAAGAACACCTGGGCGGAAGGGATGTACCCCTTTTCCACCGCTTCCCTGCCTTTGTTGAGCAGATCATTGAGCTCATTCGGTTGCATCGGTTACAGAGTTCCTCTTTTTAACGATGTTGTCATTCGTCCATAAACGATCATACTAACTGAATCTGTTCGTTGATACCATTCTTTATGATAGCCTGGTACCATCAGCTATCTGATGTTTGTATGCGGCGGATTGCTCTTTGATTTTCCTTGGCAAGCCATTAAAATGACCAGATATTTGCCTTTAGCCTGGAGGAATAGCATGAAAATCGTTAAGGATATTTTGGCTGAAAAAGGTAGCTGCGTGGTCACGATTCGTGAGGATCAAACCATCGAGGAAGCGTTGGCCTTGCTGGTTAATGTCGGTATCGGGGCGCTGGTGGTAGTCAATAGTGCAAATAAGGTGGCTGGGATTTTTTCCGAACGCGACTGCATCCGTAACCTGGTAATCCGCAAAGAAACGGTGTTGGGATTGCAGATGAAAGACGTCATGAGCTATCCAGTGCTCTATGTTGACCCTGAACGGACGGTCGATGAATGTATGTCGCTGGTCACCGAAAAGCGCTGCCGACACTTACCGGTCATGGTCGATGATAAATTGGTGGGGCTGGTGTCCATCGGCGACCTGGTGAAGGCGACCATTTCGGAGAAGGAATTTTTGATTCAGCAGTTGACGCACTATATCCAGTCGGGCGGCTAATCGGCGCTGTAAAAATACCGATTCAGGGCTGCTTCCAGGGCTCCGGCCACCTGTTCGGCGTTGAGGTTGGTGCAATCCTGAGTCAACTGGGCGTACTTTTCGTAGAGGGGCACGCGCTGTTGGTAGAGATGGGCGAGGGTTTGCCCCTTGCGCATCACCAGGCCGCGCTGACCCATATCGGCCAGGCGTTGTTCAAGGTTGGTCAAAGGCACCTGCAGATAAACGAAAACCCCCTTGCCGGCCAGGGCCTCCATCCCTCTGGGGCAGTAAATCACCGAGCCACCGGTAGCAACGACGCTGTTTTGTACATCGAGATCGATTAGGGTCTGTTCTTCGATTTCGCGGAAGTGCGGCAGACCATGCGTATCGATGATCTGTTGCAGGCGTGCACCACAACGTGACTGAATCAGTAGGTCGGTGTCGACAAAATCAAAGCCGAGGCGTTTGGCGAGGATCACGCCGACGGTGCTTTTGCCGGCACCGGGCATGCCGATTAAAATAATATTATTGTTCATCGTTTTTTACCTGAAGGAAAGTCAATGAAAGTGATTGCCATTAATGGTAGTCCCCGCCCGCAGGGGAATACCAATCTGTTGCTGAAAACTGTCTGTGAGCCCCTTGAAGCGGCCGGGATCAGCACGGAAATTATTCAGCTGAGCGGAACCAATCTGCGTGGTTGCACCGCCTGTATGAAATGCGTGGAAAACAAGAACCGGCGCTGTATTATCGACTCAGACCCCCTCAACGACATCCTGCAGAAGATTTATCCTGCCGATGGTGTTGTGCTCGGTTCACCGACCTATTTTGCCGACGTTACCACGGAAATGAAAGCTTTTATCGACCGCAGCGGTTTCGTCTGCCGCGCTAATGGCCATCTCTTAAGACGCAAGGTTGCTGCCGGTGTGGTTGCCGTGCGCCGCGCAGGCTCCATGCACGCCTTGCAGACCCTGCAGAACTATTTTCTCATCAATGAGATGATTGTCCCCGGCTCAAGTTACTGGAATATTGCCTATGGACGTGCTCCCGGTGAGGTTGCTAATGACACGGAGGGTATGGATACCATGACCCGCCTCGGTGAAAATATGTCCTGGCTGATGAGCAAAGTTTGTGGTTAAAGAAAATAAGGAGGAATTGAATGAGTAGAGCAGAAGACGATCAGTCCATGCCGATTGCTATCACCCTGGAGCCCGGCACCTATTTTCGCTGCACCTGCGGAAAATCTGACAGCCTGCCATTCTGCGATGGTCACCATCAGGCGGGAGGGCAGGTACCGATTCGCTTCACCATTACCGAGCGGGAACGGGTGTACCTGTGTACCTGCTGGAAAACCGACAACCCGCCGCATTGTGATGGGTCCTGCGGGGTGGCACTACCTTAATCGGGGGTTATTGCTTCGGCGACAAAACAGTTAAAAGTTAGTATCTGTTCAGCACCGGGTCGGGAATCCTATGTCAAGGGACGCTTTTCGTCATCCATGACCGCTTTTTGTCGCCGTCCATGGCGACAAAAAACCTTGCCACAGGACCCCCGACCCGGCGCAAGGATAGTGCTGAATAGCAACGCACGCCGCGCTGCGCCGTCTTGTCATAAAGCAACTTTTTTAAGTTACTCAGAAGAAGTTACAAAAGTTAAACTCTTATCGTCATTCCCGCGAAGCCTGCACTCGAATGATTGTGTCGGGTGGCGGGAGTCCAGTGAGGTTTTAGGCTGTTAAAGACTGGATCCCCGACAAAAGCATTCGGGGATGACAGGTTATTTACTCACCGAAGCAATAATGCAGATACAGGTTATTTTTCGCTACGGCGCCGGCAATGTTACCGCTGTTCCCAGAACCAGTACATGGCGAACATCAAGCCCGGGGTCTTGGCTTTGCTTTCGTCATAGATGAAAGCGCGAGCGTCCTTGCAGGGAAGGTACTCGAGGATGATTTCCTCAGAGTGAATCCCGCCACCGTTGTGAATTTTCATGGAATCGTCGATTTCAGCGTAAAACAGATGTTGTCTGTTGCCGCTGACGCCGACATTGGTGAAAAAAGAGCTGATTTTGCTGATATTCTCCACGGGAACAGCAAAGCCGCATTCCTCATCGATTTCTTCCCGGGCAATCTGCCCCAGGGACACATCCTTGTCGACCAATCCGGCACAGAGTTCGTAAGTACATAAATGTACCGGGTGATTCATGTGTACCGCCGGGCGGAACTGCTTTACCAGCAAAAAAGCCTCCTTATCGCGATGATAGAGGAGGATGGCGACACTGTCGTGGCATTTGACGGCTTCCCAGGTGCAATCATTGCCATTCTGGCGGTAATGCAGGCGCACCGGTTTGACGAATTGCCCTTGATTCAAAGGGGCGGTATGAAAATCGCTGATGTTAAATGGCATAATGGTTTCTTGTGTGATGTCGGGGCACGGCGCGCCGTGCCCCGACGGAATTGTTGTTTTTATCCGGCAATCTTCAGGACGATTTTGCCGAAGTGTTTGTCTTCTTCCATCATGGTATGGGCAGCGACAATTTCCTCCATGGGGAAGGCCTTTTCGATGATTGGCACAATGCTGCGGTCGGCAAACTTCGGCAGGGCGCGACGGGTGAATTCGGCGACAATCTCGCCTTTTTCGGCTACCGGCCGACTGCGCAGGACCGAACCAATAATTTGCTGGCGTTTGACCATCATCAGAGCCAGATTGAGTTCCGCTTTGATACCGCTGATGACCCCGATAACGACCAGTCTGCCCTTGTAGGCCAGTGAGTTCATGTTGGGTTTAAGGTAGGCCGCGCCAACGTGATCGAGAATGACATCCACCCCCTTTTTGCCCGTGAATTCTTTGACAACATCAGTGAAGTCGGGATTCGTGGTGTAGTCGATCACCAGATCGGCACCAAGTTCCTTGACCCGCTCCAGCTTGGAAGGATGGGCAGTAACGATCAGTTTGGCATTGGGGGTGAGGGCTTTGGCGAGTTGGATGGCCGCCGTGTTAACGCCACCGCCGCCGCCATGAAGGATAGCTGTTTGACCATCTTCGAGTCCGCCGATCATAAAGACATTGAGAAAAGCCGTAATGTAGCTTTCACAGACGCAGGCGGCCTCTTCAAAACTCATGCTGTCGGGTATCGCCATCAGGTGGTCGGCGTAGGCCACGGCATATTCGGCATAACCGCCGCCACCGACCAGACTCATCACCCGATCCCCGACCTTCCAGTTGGAAACGCCACTGCTGACGGCTTCAACGGTGCCGGCAACCTCAAGGCCAAGGATTTCTGAATCACCGGGAGGAGGTGGGTAATTGCCGACGCGTTGGACCAGATCCGGACGGTTGATGCTGGTGGCTGCCACCTTGATGAGAACTTCATTTTCTTTGGGCTGGGGTTTTGTCACCTCGCCAACGGACATGACTGTCGGGGCGCCGAACTCTTTTATCACAACTGCCTTCATGAATCTCTCCTTTGCTGATTGAAATAGATTGGCAATAAATATCGGTTTCAGACATAATGCGACCCTGATTGTCGAATCAGATGACCGAGCCTGCAGTATAGTCGGATTGTTTGCAGGATTCAAATTGCCAATCTGGTTTTTCGTCCGTAATACGGTTCTTTTGCACCGTGGCGATGTCAATCTGCGACCTTGTTTGTGAGGCGTACAAGCGGACAACTGTAAGCCTTGATTTCAAGTCCTGGATTTTCCTGTCACCACGAAACAACTTTCCGTTTGCGCCGCAAAGACTGGATTCAGCCTAAATGGATTTTTGTGACAAAAACATGGCGCTGTACCGTTTGCGGCTATTTGCATGAAGGTGATTTTCCACCGGAATTTTGTCCTTTGTGTCATGCCGGTTCCGATAAGTTTGAACTGATCGCGACTGTTCCTGCCGGCAGTTCCCTGGTTCACAAGCTCAGGGATGAGTTGCGCCAGATGCAAAAGACCTTTGCTCCGCACGCGGTTTCAGCGCATTTTCCGGCAGCATTGATCCCTACTTGTACCTTATTTTTGCTGCTCGCTGTGATCTGCGTTTATCCTCCCCTGGAATTTGCCGCATTTGCTCTACTGGTGATGATTGTGATCAGTGTCCCGCTGACGATGTTGACCGGCCTTTTCATTTGGCAGAAAAACTATCAGCAATCATTGAGTCCCCTTTTTGTGAAAAAAATCAGCCTGGCCGTGGTTCTGTTACTGCTTGCCCTGGCGACCCTGGGATGGCGCTGGTTCAATCCCGACCCCCTGGCCGGTGGCACCGGAGCGATGTGGATTTACTCACTGCTCCATCTGCTGATGCTGATTTGTGTTACCCTTGTTGGCCACTATGGCGGGGTGCTGGTTTCGGCCAGGCGAAAGGAAGAAAAAGATGAGGGGCGTGGCAAGATTAAAAAATAAATATTTTTTATTTGAGGAAATGATTGTAGAATCCCACCCCTCAATTTTTTTTCCACTCCTGCCCTGGTGGGTGGGAACGTCAGCCTTCAAGTGAGCTAAAAAGTGCAGTTTAATTTGCAGATATATCTCAATTATGTCCTGGTGTTTTTGGTGCTGGTCGGTGGCCTGGTTGCCGGGATGCTGGCGGGTCGTGTGATTCATTTGTCGTTCAGTGGCGAGCAGACCTTTCAGCCTGGGGCTGTAGTGCAGCCGCTGGCCGTGCGTCAGCTGGACCAGGACGATCTGCAGGTGATTATCAATCGCAGCCTCTTTGACGTGGCTTCCATCGGCGCGGCTTTTGTCAGGCCTGATGTTGCTGATATGTCGCTGGACAGTGAAACCCTTCAGGCTTCTGCCCGGATCGAAAATCTGACGTTGATCGGAACTGTTGTTGCTGGTGAATATTCTCTGGCGCTGATCAATACAGGCAGTAAGGTGGAGGTTTTTGGTCTCGGCAGCGAAATCGCCGCCGGCGTGACCGTCGATGTCATTGAACGCAGAAAGGTTGTCGTGCTTGAGCGCGGCGAGCGTCGTGAATTGCTTCTGCTTGAAGATCAGGTGGCGGCATCACTGCCGGCAACCCGACGGGCCGCAACCGCAGCGCCGGCAACGCCAACAGCCGCTCAGGGTGGTGTTGTCGACTTGGGCGAAGGGCGTTTTCGCGTTGACCGCGGAATGGTTGACAGTGCCCGCGCCAATATGGGCGCCCTGCTGCAATCGGCGCGGATGATCCCCCATATGGAAAACGGTCAGACCACCGGCTTTCGTCTGGTCGGTATGCAGCGCGGATCCCTACTCGAGCAACTGGGTTTGCGTCTTGGCGATGTTGTTGTCGAAATCAATCAGGTTCGGCTCGACAGTCCGGAGAAGGCGCTGCAGGTGTTTCAACAGGTACGGGAAGCGAACAATATCAGCCTGGGACTGATCCGCAACGGACAGCCGCAGACATTTGCATACAGCCTTGATTAGGAGCTGATACGTGGAGAACAAAAGATATTTTCCGGCAAAATTGCTGGTTCTCTGGCTGGTGATCCTGCTGTTTTGTGTGCCCGGGCGCATCATTGCCACGGCTGCTGAGGAGATGCTGATCACCCTCGACTTTCAGAATGTCGAGCTGGTGGACATGATCAGCACGATCAGTGAACTGACTGGCAAAAACTTTCTCTATGATGAAACCGTGCGCGGCAAGGTCAGTATCCTGTCACCGCAGCCGGTATCCCTTGATGAAGCTTATCGGCTGTTTTTGACGGTGCTGCGGGTGAGGGGTTTTACTGTCGTTCCCGCCGGACAGGTCAACAAGATTGTTACTCTGGCTTCTGCCAAAGAAGAAACCCTCCCATTTACTGCCCAGCGCGGACTGGGCGATCAGCATGTCACCCGGATCCTCGAATTGCGCCAGCTTGACGCTACCGTCGCGGTGGAAACCATTCTGCGACCGTTGATGCCAAAAACCAGTCACGTTGTCGCCCATCAGGCCACCAACACCATTGTGATTACCGATACGGCTCAGAACATCGAGCGTTTGAACCGGCTGCTGAACACCCTGGATAAAAGCTGGGATCGTGAAAGCGTCGAACTCCTGCCCCTGCAGTACGCTGAAGCCGCTGACACAGCTGCTCTGGCGATGCAGATTCTTGAAGGGGGCGGTGGTGCCGCGCCGGCGACCCGTGCCGCACGTCAGGCCCAGTCAGGCGGAAAACGTGTTGCCGGCCAGATCATCCCCTACGAGCGTACCAATACCCTGGCCGTGCAAGGGGAGCCGGCTTTTATCGCCCAGGCCAAAAAGCTGATTGCCCAGCTTGATGTCGATGTGACCACCAGTTTTTCCGGGGTGCATGTCTATTATCTTGAGCATGCTGAAGCGGTACCGCTGGCCGAAACCATCAACCAGATTGTCGCCGGGGCGGCCAGAACGCCATCGGTGCCACGTACGGCAGAGGGGCAGCCGACAGCCGTACTGTTCAAGGATGTCAAGGTCACTGCCGACAAGCCGACCAACTCCCTGATTATCAACGCTTCCCAGGATGAACTCAGAAATGTCATGGCGTTGATCGGCCAGCTCGATATCAAGCGCAAGCAGGTGTTTGTCGAGGCGCTGATTATGGATTTGTCGATGAGGGCGGTGTTGGAGTTGGGGACTTCATTGCAGGGAGCTGTCGATCTGGGCAGTGACAGTATAATCAGTGCATCGACAGGTGGCATGCCTTTGGGTGGCCCCAATATTATTCCTAGTGGTGATGACCCCGGCGTTCTTAAGCGTGCAGTTGAAGGAATTTTACTTGGTGGATTGTTTAATCCTATCTCTTATTCAGTAGGAGGTGTCGATTTCACAGTTCCTGCAGTTTCGGCATTGATTAATCTTTCAGAAAGTGATTCTGACGTTAATATTCTTTCCGCACCGCGCCTGTTGACCTCCGATAATGAAGAAGCTGAAATAATTGTCGGTGAAAATGTGCCGATAATTACTTCGCGTGCAACAGCTTCCGGTGGTGGAGATAATATTATAAGTGCTGTTGAGCGTCAGGATGCGGCGTTGATTTTACGTTTTACTCCTCAAATCACAGCCGGTGGTTTGGTGCGTATGAAAATCCATCAGGAAATCAGTGGAGTGAAACAGGAGGGTGGAGTTGGCGACGAAAATGATATTGGTCCAACTTTGACCAAAACGCTGCTGCGCAATTCCATTGTTGCTCGTGATGGCGAGACCGTAGTGCTTGGTGGATTGTTTAGAAATCAGGTAACTAAAACTGTCAGCAAGGTGCCATTGCTTGGTGACATTCCAATTCTTGGCTGGCTGTTCAAGTCGACCACAGATCGTGACGAAAAGCGCAGTCTGCTGATATTTATAACTCCGCGTGTCATAGCTGATACGGAAGATTTAAGTCGACTGACTACCGATACACACAGGGATCTGCAGCTCTTTCGTTCCGAAGGTGGTACCCAGGAGTTTTTTGAACAGCAACGGATGAAAACTATCGGGGATTTTGCCGTACCTCTGGAGAACTAAACCCATGCGAGCAATGAAGTGGCGCAAACTTGGTGAAATCCTCATCAATGATCAGGGGATTCCCGAAGAAATTGTGCGCAAGGCGCTGCAGGAGCAGGAGGTCAGTCACGCGCGCCTGGGGGAAATTCTTAAAGCCAAGGGTGAGATGACCGATGCCACGCTGGCGGAGGCACTGGCCAGCCAAAGTGGTGTTGACTTTGTTGTCGAGCCGAACATTACCGCCACTGCCCTTGAACTCTTGACCAGCATTCCCATCGGTTACGCCAAAGAACATCTGGTTGTTCCCCTTGATATTCAAGGCCAAACGATCCGTCTGGCAGTAGCTGACCCGAGTAACAACCGGGTGCTGAATGATCTGTCGGTAATGACCGGTTGCCGGATTGTTCCAGTGATCGCTTCTGCTGAGCGGATCATGTACGCCATCAACCAGGGGTACGAAGCCCTGTCCGGCGGTAGCGGCATGATGGATGACATCAGCCACGGGGATATTGCCGTAGAAGACAAGCTGCAGGTTGACGACCTGCTGGATACCAGCGATGAGGCGCCGGTGATTCGCTTTGTGAATGGGCTGCTGACCCAGGCCTATCGCCAGCGCGCCAGTGATATCCACATTGAGCCCTTTGAGTTCGAAGCGGTGATCCGCACCCGCATTGACGGTATTCTCTACGAGTCACAGCGCCCGCCTCATCGTGCTTTGGCGAATATTGTGTCGCGGATAAAGATCATGGCGAACCTGGACATTGCCGAAAAACGGCTGCCTCAGGATGGTCGTTTGTCTGTGCGCATTGCCGGTAAAGATGTGGATATTCGTGTTTCAACCTTGCCGACCGCCTTTGGCGAGCGGGTGGTGTTGCGTCTCCTTGACAAAAGTTCAGGGGTGCTGGGGCTTGAGCAGATCGGTATTGATGCCCGGATGTTGCCGCAAATTCAGAAGATGATTCATAAAAGTCACGGCATTTTTCTGGTTACCGGTCCGACCGGTGCCGGTAAAACCACGACCCTTTATTCGGCTCTGTCGTCCATCAACTCGCGCGAACAGAATATTATTACCGTTGAAGATCCGATCGAGTACCAGTTGCCCGGGGTTGGACAGCTTCAGGTTAATCCCAAGATCAACCTGACCTTTGCGCAAGGGTTGCGCTCGATTCTGCGTCAGGATCCCGATGTCATTATGGTTGGCGAGATCCGTGACAGTGAAACGGCCAAGATTGCCGTTCAGGCAGCACTTACCGGACACCTGGTGTTTTCGACCCTGCACACCAACGATTCCGCCGGCGCTCTCGCGCGCTTGGTGGAGATGGGGGTTGAGCCGTTTCTGGCGGCTTCGGCTCTGTTGGGGGTGATGGCGCAGCGACTGGTGCGATCTATCTGCCCCCACTGCCGGGTAAGTTATCGCCCTGATGAAAAAGTTCTGGCGCAACTCTTTGAAGGGCAACCGGTTCCCAAAGATGCTGTGTTCTTCCACGGGCGCGGCTGCAGTCACTGTATGCAGATTGGTTATTTGGGGCGCACCGGGCTTTATGAGCTGCTCGAAGTATCGGACGCCATCCGCGGGCTGGTGACCACCAATGCTGACGCTGTCACCATCCGCAAACAGGCGCAAAGAGAGGGGATGCGCCCCTTACGCCTGGCCGGGATGGATAAGGTCCTGGCCGGTCAGACAACCATCGAAGAGGTGCTGCGTGTTACCCAGGAGGAGGTGTAGGTCGTGGCGCTCTTTGAATACAATGCTCTCGATGCCAATGGCAAAACCAGGCGCGGCGTTGTTGAGGCCTTGAGCGCCAATGCCGCCAGTCGCAAGCTGCGCGAACAGGGGTTGTTCCCAACCAAACTCAAGGGGGTCCGTGAGGTTACTGCCGGCGATGCCCGTAGAAGTTTGTTTCGGCGTGTGACGGTCCTTGATCTTGGTGTCGCCACCCGTCAGTTGTCGGTTATGCTCAGCGCCGGCATGCCCCTGGCCGATGCCATGGCTGCGGTGGCCGAACAGCAGGGGCGAGGAGAGCTGGGTTCGGTGCTGTCGCGGGTGCGCGATGATGTGCTCCAGGGTGGCTCGTTGCATCATGCTCTCGGGACCCATCCCCAGATTTTTCGGCCGTTGTATGTCAGTATGGTCCAGGTCGGGGAGGCGAGCGGCACCCTTGACAAGGTGCTGATGCAACTGGCCGACTTTATGGATGAGCAGTCGCGTTTTAATTCGCAGCTCAAGGCGGCCATGACCTATCCGATCCTGATGTTTCTGGTTGGTACCGGGGTGCTGGTTTTTTTGATGACTTTTGTGGTGCCGAAAATCACCCGCATGCTCGAAGATCTGGAACAGGTGCTCCCCCTACCAACGCGGCTGCTGATGGGGTTTACCGAATTTTTAACCGGCTACTGGTGGATGCTGCTCCTTGGTATCGCGTTGATTGTCTTGGTTGGCCACCGTTATTCCCTGACCAACCGAGGGCGCCTGTGGTTTGGTCGTAAAAAATTTGATTTGCCACTAATCGGTTCTCTGGCGCTGCATAAGGCCACTGCCCGGTTTGCGCGGACAACGGCCACATTATTGCAAAGCGGCGTTCCTTTGCTGACGACACTGCAGATTGTCGAGCGTTTGCTGGGGAACAACTTTTTACAGCAGGCGGTGGCCGAGGTGCGCGTAAAGGTGACCGAAGGTGCCGGCCTGGCGACACCGTTGCGGGAGACCGGAGCGTTTCCGCCGATGCTGGCACAAATGGCAGCAGTCGGGGAACGCAGTGGCGAGCTGGAAGGGCTGCTGTTTCGCGTCGCCGATATCTACGAACATCAGGTTCAGACCAAGCTGAACGGTCTGATGGCATTACTTGAACCCTTGATGATTATTTTTATGGGAAGTGTTGTCGGTTTTATCGTCCTGGCCGTGTTGTTGCCGATTTTTCAGGCCAGCCAGGGAATGGGTTAATAAGGAGAGAAAAATGAAAGATTACCGGCACAGTCAGCGGGGTTTTACCCTGATTGAAATTATGGTCGTAGTGGTTATCCTCGGCATCCTCGCGGCCATTGTTGTACCACGTTTGCTGGACGAACCGGAGCGGGCACGACGCACATCGGCGGCAACCCAGATTCGCAGTTTTGAAGAAGCGTTGGGAATGTTCCGCCTCGATAACGGTTTTTACCCATCGACGGAACAGGGACTGCAAGCCCTGGTGAATCAGCCGACCATCGGCCGTATTCCGACCCGCTATAAGGACGGTGGCTATATCCGCCGGATTCCCAATGATCCCTGGGGCAATCCTTACGTGTACCTGGCTCCCGGCGTTCACGGCGATTATGACCTGCTCTCTTATGGAGCCGATGGGCAACCAGGCGGAGAGGGCGACAATGCCGATATTGCGAACTGGAATCTCGAGTAGGCACCAGGGCTTTACCCTGGTCGAGCTGATCGTCGTCATTGTTATTCTGGCGCTGATCGGGATGATCAGTGTCCCGCTGTTGTTTAATCGTCTCGGCAGCGATGAGCGCACTACCCTGCGCCGCATTGTTGGTACGGTAAAGGAGCTGTATAACGAAGCGACCTTGACCAGGGACGAACATCAGCTGGAGTTTGATCTGGATCGCCATACCATCAAAGCCTTTCGGTTGCGCAGCGTTGCTGCTGATCGGGTGGAAAAGGAGCCATTTCGCCACGAGATCGTTTTAGCACCTTTAACCTTGCAGCAGATTGAGGTGGAGGGGCAGGGGAGTTTCCGTTCCGGTCAGGTCACTGTGCGGATTTTTCCGTTAGGCTGGATGGAGCAGACCCGTTTGCATGTACGTCACGCCGACGGTAGTGATATACAGGTGATTTTTTCGCCTTTGACGGGAACGACACGGATTGAAGAAGCACAGAACACAATGCGTTGACGGATTTACCCTGCTTGAGGTGATGATCGCCCTGGCGATTGTGGCCATTGCCCTGGTCACCCTGCTTGGTCTGTCAAATCGAACCGTTCTGGTACATGAGCGGATTCAGAAGCTGACTCGGGCAACCTTGTTGGCACAACAGTTGATGGCCGAGCAGGAAGTTCAGCTCGCCGGTGTCGGCGTTGTTGATGAAGAGCGGGAAGGGGTTTTTGAGGAACCCTTTGCCGATTTCAGCTGGCGGATTTTCTACGAACATACCATGATCCCCCAGGTGCGACAGATCCATGTCCAGGTCAATTGGGGGCGCGCACAACATAACGAACAGGTTGAGTTGATCTCCTTTGTCGCTGCCGGGGGACGCTGACGATGCGGAGGTCTGGCGGTTTTACCCTCATCGAGGTGATGCTTGCGGTTTTGATCGGCGGGTTGTTGCTCAGCAGTATTTACGGCGTCTTCGGTGCCGTTAGTGCGGCGCGAGATCGTCTCGAGGATGAGGGAATTCTCTACCATCAGGCGCGGATTTTTTTCGACCGGGTCGGTGGTGAGCTCAGCAGCATGCGGATGACCGCATTGGGCGATCGGTCGGTACTTGAGGGTGGAACTACTGTTCAGGGTACGGTTTATCTTGAGTTCAATACCGAACTGGTGTCTCCACTGCAACGTCAACGGGGCGGATTGTCACGGGTGCGTTACGAATTGCGCCAGGAGGAGGGGAGTCTTACTCTTTATCGCAGCGAGGAAATGCTGCTGGCTAATCTGGCTGCTTCCGAACCCCTGGTCTTCATCTCCGGATTGAAGACCTTCGGCATCCGTTATTATGCGGCGGGTCAATGGCACACCAGTTGGACAAGCAACCAGCCACCGCAGATGGTTGAATTCCAGTTTGAGGTTGATTCCGCCCACGATGGTTCAGTCCCTTTTCGCAGCAGCTTCGTGCTGACCGGAGGGCGCGGATGAGTCCGTTGACAAATGAAAAAGGAATGGCCCTGCTCATTGTCCTGGCCGTCGTGGCACTGCTCAGTTCACTGTTGATTGAGTTTTCTTTTTCGACGCTGGTGGATTTGCGTTCGGTCGAAACCTTCAGAGATCGCTCGAAGGCCTACTATATTGCCCGGGGCGGGGTTGAAGCGGCGCGCATTATTCTGCAGGAAGATCGTAATCAGTTCGATCATCCGTCCGAGTTTTGGGGGGAACTTCTTGCCGGCATCCCGGTGGGTGAAGGTGATGTCAGTCTCAAGATTGAGGACTTGAGCGGGCGGCTGAATATTAATTTTGTTGGTGACGCGCGCGGCAATCCATTACCCGGTTATCATCGCTTCGTCGCCCTGTGTGAAGAGGTTCTGCAGGTCGATTCGGTGGCAGCGCGCGCTCTGGCCGATGCCTTGGTGAACTGGTTTCATGCTGATCTGGCGGTGATGACGGCAGACGATGCCTATTACAACCGCCAAACGCCACCCTATAGTCGCCGTGGTGCCAAGTTGACGGCTCTTGATGAGCTTCATCTGGTACGCGGCTTCGATGAGGAGGTGCTCACCGCCCTGCGCCCCTTTATCCGGGTTGTTGGCGCTGAGCCGATCAATGTCAATACGGCACCGGTGGAAGTGTTGCTGGCCTGGCAGCACTCGGCAGCAGCGGGTAATGTGGCGATTATTTTTGACCGGCCGGACATGGATGTACTGGTCCAATACCGTGAAACTACAGCTTTTAAAGAGCTGGCAGATCTGGCACTGGTTGAAGGAATAGGCCCGCGCTGGTCAACGGCCTGGAGCCAGGGGTCGGTAACCGTTCAGGGCGCGGTTTATCAGATTGAAAGTCTGGGGCGGGTTAATCAGGGCAGTCGGCGCGCTCAGGCCGTTGTCGCTAAACAGGGAAATATCCTGCTGAGTTTGAAGATGGAATAGACTATGTCAAAACGCTTTATCGGTATTGATCTGGAGGGGGTTGAAGTGCGGGTTGCCCTGCTGCAGATGACTGCGGGTAAGATCAAGATAGATCTTGAACGGCGTGCATACAGCTCACCTGAAGAATCCCGGGCGGCACTCGCGGAGATTCTTGCCGGCAAGACCGCCCTGACCGATCGGGTGGTTACCGCCCTGCCGGCACGGGTTGGTCTGTTTCGGCGCCTGCGCTTCCCTTTCCGTGAAAAACGTAAGATAGAAGCAGCATTGCCTCTGGCTTTGTCGGCGCAGTTGCCGGTTTCATTGGAAGAAAAGCTGGTTTCCTACCTGCCGCCGCGTCCCGGTGATAACGATTATGAAGTGGATGCGGTGGTTGTCAATAAACTGGAAATTACCGATCTCCTCGATCATTTTCCCGATCCTGAGCAAAATCCCGGGCGTGTAGATATGTTTCCCTTTGCTCTGTTGCCGGCGTTGGCAGAGCAGGATGGGGTGCTGATTTACTGTCGTCGGGTTGAGGTGGTTGTTGCCCTGATTGTCGGTGGCAGGTTGGAAGATTATCGTCTGCTACCCGGCACAACTGAGCTGGCTGATGAAGAGCTTTATGACTTTATCAGCCAGCAGGTCAGTCAGCTTGAATATGCCCTGGAGCAGGAAGAACTTCCACTTTGGATTATGGGCGCCGGTGTAACTGATCAATTATATCAGTATCTTCAAGCCTCCGGACGGGAGATTCTGGCACCAGCAGCTGAGGTATTCGGAACCGACCTGCCGCGAGAAATGGCTCCAGCCGCGCTCCTGGCGCTGGCAGAGCTGCGCAGCAAAAAAAGCGGCCAGCTTAACTTTCGCCAGGGCGAATTTGCCGCCCGCGGGCAACTGCAGATGTTGCGGCCGAAGTTGATCGTTGCGGCGGTGTTGCTGATCCTGGTAATGCTTGGCGGAGCGCTAACCATGCATTTGAGTTATCTGCAGAGATCAGCCGAAGAGGCGGAACTGGCGGCGCAACTCAATCGCATCTTCAGGCAGGTGGTGCCTTCCGGCGCCATTGTTGATATTCCCTTGCAGATGGAGAGTCTACGCCAGCAATTGCTCACCGATGTGCAGATGCTTGGACTCGATGGCCGAGGTGCCGTTGCGGTGTTGCGCGAATTGTCTGATGCTATCAACGCTGATTTACGCATTGAGCTGCAGGATTTCAATTACAGTGCCGACGAAACACGGATTGCCGGATCAGCTGAATCTTTTGATGCGGTCAATCAGATTGCTGAAGTATTGGGTGCCCGACCCTTGTTTCGTGAGGTGACTATTACCAATGCACGACTGGCAACAGACAATGTTCGTGTTGATTTTGAAATGCGCCTGGCTATCGCAACAGGGAGGCCGTGATGATCGTCAGACTCGACGAACGTGAACGCATCATCGTCCTGGCAGGGATGGTTATTCTGGCTGTCATCCTGATCTGGTTGGTGCTGCTTAATCCCTACATGAATGCCATGCAGAGCCTTGATCGGCGCATTGACGGGCAGCGACGCAATCTTGAGCGGGTGGCAATCCTGGGCCAGGAAATAGACCAGTTGCGCCAACAACTGGCGGGCATCGAGTCGCAGCAGCGCTCTGGCCGTCCCCTTTTTTCCCAGGTTGAAAATCTGACCAAACAGATCGGGGTGCGCGAACAGTTGCTCTCCATGCGTCCGCAACCTGATGTGGTACAGGGTGGTTTTCGCCAGCAGACGGTGGAGATTCGTCTTGAACGGGTCACTTTAAGTCAACTGGTTGGCTTTCTGCATGCGGCAGAACACCGCAGCCACGGAATCCAGGTACGTTCCTTGCGGGTGCGCCCACGTTTTGATGATCGTTCGCGGCTGGATGTCAATCTGGTGCTGATGTCTCTGGAGCGGGCATGAAAAATACTCTTGGCAACTTGTTATCAGGGCGCGGGCCGAACAGTAGCTTAAGGCTGTTTGGTATCTGTCTGGTGCTGTTCTGTGTTAGCAGCTTTTTCTCCTTCTGGGTGTTTTTTCCGGCAGAGGTGCTGCAGCAGCGACTGGTGCAGCAAATATCCCGGGAAACCGGACTGCGCATGCATGGCGAGCAGGCGACGATGCTGATGCCGTTGGGCATCAAATTTGACTTGACTATCTACCCGGATCAGCCCGGGATGATCCCGCTGGTAGTTGATGATTTGCGCCTGACTCCGCTGTGGACATCGCTGCTGACACTGAATCAGGCGGTTCACTTGAAAGGCTTTATAGCTCAAGGTGATGTCAGTGCCCGCGTGTGGCGTAACGGTAACGTTAATGTCAGTTTGCAGGATCTGAGCCTGCTCGATCTACAGGAGTCGGATCTGTCCTACCGTCTCGGTGGCGCGCTCAACTTGCGCTTGATCGGGGAAGAACTATTATCACCGGGGGCGCAGGGTGGAGGACGTTTTAATGCCGACATCCGCGATGCCCTGGTGCTTGGTCTTGAGCGCATTGGTCTGCCGGCCGATGTTTCCCTGGGGCAGCTGCAGATCAATGGGCACTTCAGTGAGTCGCGGGTGAGTGTTGAACAGTTGGTAGCTAGCGGTGGGGTTCTTGAGCTGAGTGGAGGCGGCACCCTGCTCATTGGCGCAACGCCGGAACAGACACGAATCAATCTCAATGTGCGCTTGCATCCGACGCGTCAGACACCGGAGAATATTCGTGATCTGCTGATGCTGACCGGCATACGTCCCGGCGCCGATGGCAGCTACACCCTGCAAATTGGCGGCACGGTAGCGCGCCCGTTGATGCGCTGACGGTTTCGTGGTCAGCGCGGATTTTTGACAAAACGGTAACCGCGCCCGCGCACGGTTTTAAAGTAGCGCGGATTGGCCGGGTCGGTTTCAAAATATTTACGCAAGCGCACCACAAAGTTGTCCAGCGTCCGGGTTTCGGTTGTTGGCGAAAAACCCCACACCTGCTTGAGCAGTTCCGCCCGCGTCAACACCTTTCCCTCGTTGTTAATAAACAAGCGCAGCATTTTCAGCTCCAGCTCGGTCAGATCGATGGTTCCTTGCCCTGTTGTTGCCTGGTGCGTATCCAGGTCGATGAGGTTGTCACCAAAGGAATAGCGGGGCAACTGCTTTTCTGCCGGCGGCCATTGCCCACGACGCAACAGACTGGCAACCCGCAGCAGAAATTCTTTGAGATTGAACGGCTTGGTCAAGTAATCATCGGCACCGGTGCTCAGCCCGGCAATGCGGTCCTGCTGTGAATCGCGAGCTGTCAGCATCAAGATTGGTATTGTATTCCCTTCTTCACGTAACTGATCACATACCTTCAGCCCGTCCATTCCCGGCAATGTCAGGTCGAGAATCACCAGGGCATAGGGTGTGTGCTGCAGGATGTTGAGTGCTTCCTCTCCGGTCGTTACATGGGTCACCAGATACCCTTCAGCTTCGAGGTTGTAGATCAGTCCATGGGCCAGATGGGGTTCATCTTCGACGAGGAGCACAGGGATAGAATCGGTCATTCCGGTTGCCTTGTGCAGATAAGGGGGAATAGCAGATGAAAGGTGCTCCCCTGTTGTGGTGTCGAGGTGTCCAGCCAGATGCGGCCATTATGCAGTTTGACGATATTATAAACAATGAAAAGCCCAAGACCGCTGCCGTGAATGCTTTTCCCCGGATAGCGAATTCGATAAAACATCTTGAAAACCTTCTTGCGCAACGGATGTGGGATTCCATAGCCGGAATCACTGAAAATCAGATGAGCCATGCTGGCGTTACGTCTCATTTCAACGCGAATGCGTGCCGGCCCTTCGCTATAGAGAACAGCATTTTCAATCAGGTTGCGCAATACGGTTTCCAGGGCATCGGCATCAAAGCGGGCAACCAGCCCCGGTTCAATTGTCCAGTCAATATCGGTGCCGGCGGGAAGCAGCGAGCGTTTACTGCGCAGATAGGTTTCGATCATGCTTGATAGGTTGCCGCGCTGAAGGTTGAGCAGTGAATCCTTGTGCTGGATACTGTTGGCGTTAAGCAGGTTGTTGACCATGCCTTCGAGCCGGATGCAGTCTTTTTTCATCAACGTGACAAACTGGTTGAGCTGGTCATGGGTGGGGGGGCGCATCTGGATCGTATCGAGGTGAAGTTGCAGCGATGCCAGGGGTGATTTGAGTTCGTGAGTCACCTGACTGATAAAGCGTTGTTGCGCCTTGTAAAGGGCGCTCTGCTTGCGCCAGTAGATAAAAATAACATAAATACCAACCAGAATAGCGACCAGCAGCGCAATCCCTTCGGCCAGAATCAGCCAGTCGGTCTTTTGCGATAACCACTCGGCCTGAAACTCGGCAGCCAGTTCTTTTAGTTGACGATGCCGTCCGAGAAACCAGTAGATCCAGAAAACCAGCACCATGATCCAGAGAATCTGAATACCGATGAAGGTGAAAAGTGGATGAAACAAGCGGCGAAACAGCTTCATGGAATTATCCGAACCTTTGTCCTGTTACACAATGACGACCTATCCATCAGTTTTTACACAAGTATTACATTTATTGCGAGGTGTTTGCGATACTATCCTCAGCGCGGGTCGATAAGGATCTATACTAGCACAGGGAGTAACAAACTCTATGGTTAAAGGATTGACTATCGGTAAACACAGCGTACCATATCCTCTGATACAGGGCGGCATGGGAGTGCGGGTATCCGGTTATCGTTTGGCCGGTCATGTTGCCCTGAATGGCGGCATTGGCGTCATCGCAACTCCCGGCCTGGCCTTGGGGAGTGACACGGCGACCGGTGAAAACTATTTTGCCGATGATCGCCAGGCGTTGCTCGACGAACTGCGCAAGGCCTACGAGATAGCTCCCAATGGTGTTATCGGGGTTAATTGTATGGTGGCGGTGAGCAACTATGATGATGCGGTCAGGGCGTCGTGTGAAGGGGGGGCGAAGCTGATCATCAGTGGTGCTGGTTTGCCCTTGAGTCTGCCCGGGTTGACCGTTGATTATCCCGATGTGGCGCTGGTTCCTATCGTTTCCTCATTGAAGGCAGCGCAGCTGATCGCACGCAAATGGCACAAAGGTTACGGACGATTGCCCGATGCTGTTGTGGTGGAAGATCCCGATACCGCCGGGGGTCATCTGGGCGAAAAACCGGAAAAAATCGGCTCGGGCGAGTACGACCAGTATGCCACGGTGCGTGCCGTCAAGGAGTACTTCAGCAGCGAGTGGAATCTGCATATCCCGATTATTGCTGCCGGGGGTGTCTGGGATCGTGAAGATCTCGAACATGCTCTTGCTGAAGGGGCGGATGCCGTGCAGATGGCTTCGCGCTTTGTTGTCACGCAAGAGTGTGACGCCGATGATGCCTTTAAGCAGGCTTATCTTGACTGCACCCCTTCCGATATTGGCCTGATGATGAGCCCCGCCGGCCTGCCGGGACGTGCCCTGATCGGCAATGTCGCGGCGATTCGGCAGCGCGATCTGGATGAAGATCTTCACTGTCCGGTGGGCTGTCTGAAAAAATGTGCCTACCGTGATCATCAGGAACGTTTCTGTATTGTCCAGGCCCTGGATCGGGCACAAAAAGGGGATCGCGAAACGGGGTTGATATTCTGTGGTACCAACGCCTGGAAAGCTGATCGCATTTCAACGGTGAAAGAAGTTTTTGCCGAACTGTTTCCACCGAACCAGACGGATTGACTTTCCTCGCAGTGAGTTCCACCACTCCTTTGCCGAGTTCAATGCGAAATGATCTGTACGGATCTGCACGAGAATGATTGAACTGGAAGACATTCGGTAGTAAAGTCATGCGTCCGAATCAACTTCAAGGAGACGATATGGCAAAACACAAAGAATATATTCCCAAATGGATTGCCTGGGAGAGCACCCAACGCTGCAATTTAAGTTGCGTTCATTGTCGCTGTTCCTCCGAATTAACATCCTCAGCTGGTGACTTTACTACCCAGGAAGCGTTCAAGCTGATTGATGATATTTGTGAGGTGAGTAAGCCGGTGATGGTGTTGTCCGGTGGTGAGCCGCTGATGCGTGACGATATCTTCGAGATCGCCCGCTACGGCACATCCAAAGGCTTACGCATGTGCATGGCGACCAATGGCACCCTGATTACCGATGCGGTGTGTGCTGAGATGAAGAGTGCCGATATCAAGATGGTCTCTCTTTCGCTGGACGGTTCGACGGTGGCAATTCACGATAACTTCCGTAGCTCTCCCGGCGCCTTCGCAGGCGTTGTGCGCGGAGCAGAAACCTTAAAGCGTAACGGCATCCCTTTTCTGATCAATTCTTCCTTTACCAAGCGCAACCAACATGATATCGCTGCCACCTTCCGGGTGGCCAAGGAGCTGGGAGCAACCGCCTGGTATATGTTCATGATTGTGCCGACCGGGCGCGGCGAAGAGATTATGAGCGAGCTGATTTCCCCGGAAGACTACGAGGAAATCCTCACCTGGCACTATGAGCAGGAGAAGAACGAGGAAGATATTTTGATGCGGCCGACCTGTGCGCCGCACTACTATCGCATTGTTCCACAAAAAGCCAAGGAAGAGGGGATCGACTTCAAACGCCGGAGCCTGACCTTTTCGACCGGAGGCGGGAAGGGGTGTATCGCTGCCCAGTCAATCTGCCTGATCGATTGCTTCGGCAACCTCAAGCCCTGCTCCTATTTCCATTCGTCCGTCGGCAATGTCAAGCAGATTCCCTTCAAGGAGCTGTGGTTCAACTCCAAGGTTTTTAACGATCTGCGTGATTCCAGTAAATACACCGGCAAGTGCGGCGAGTGTGAATATGTCAATGTCTGTGGCGGTTGCCGCGCCCGCGCCGATGCTGTCTACGGTGATTATATGGCCGAAGAACCCTTCTGCAATTACATCCCGCCAAAAACCCGCAAACGGCTGGCGGAAGAAGCAAACACGAGTGAAATAAAGACGTAGTGGCGGGTCGTGTGCCCGCCCGGTGTTTTCTGCTCGGGTCCCGACAAGAGGGGCCCTTACTACAAAAACTTCAATATTCAGCTAGCGAAATTATAAGGAGAACGCTCTATGACCAGCGACTACAATTTTATCAAAGCCTGCCGGCGTCAGCCGGTTGACCGGGTACCGGTCTGGCTGATGCGCCAGGCCGGGCGTTATTTATCCCAGTACAAGGAAGTGCGCGCGCAAGGGGGTGGTACCTTCCTTGATCTGTGCAAAGATCCGGCGCGGGCCGCGGAAGTGTCCATTCAGCCGATCGATATTCTTGATGCCGATGCCGCTATCCTATTTTCCGACATCCTGACACCGCTGGAGCCAATGGGCCTGAAACTTGATTTTGTGCCGGGCCCGGTGTTTGCCAACCCGGTGCGTACCAAAGCAGATGTCGATGCCCTGGTGGTGCCGGAGGATATGGCCACGGCGGTGCCCTATGTGCCCGAGATCCTCCAGCGTTTGCGTGTTGCTTTTGCCGGGCGCGTTCCCCTCATCGGTTTTGGTGGTGCCCCTTTTACCCTGGCATGCTACATGGTTGAAGGACAGGGAAGTAAAGATTTCGCCAGCCTCAAGCAGATGATGTACAGCGACTTTCCCCTCTATGACGAGCTGATGAAAAAGGTTACGGAGATGGATCGCCGCTATCTGAATATGCAGATTGCCGCCGGTGCCCAGGCGATACAGATTTTTGATACCTGGGGTGGCCTGCTGGCTCCCCATGATTTTGAGCGTTACAATCTGCCCTACGTGAAGAATTTGATTGACGGACTTGATCGTAAGGACATTCCGATTATCTACTTCGTCAAAAACGGCGGTACCATGCTCGAACTGGTCAAGGCTGCCGGTAGTGATGTCATCGGCCTTGACTGGCATGTTAACCTTGATAAAGCTCGGGCGATCCTCGGTGACGACGTGGCGGTGCAGGGTAACCTTGATCCGACCGTACTCTATGCACCGAAAGATTATATCGAGCAAGAAGTCCAGCGGATTTTGAATGAAAATGCTGGTCGCCCCGGTTTTATCTTTAACCTGGGTCACGGTATTCTGCCGACGGTACCAGCGGAGAACGCGATTCATCTGGTCGAGTGTGTGCATCGGTTGAGTCAGAAATAGATCATTGGAGATTCGAATGTCTGTGGAATCGAAACATGCCCTGATCCTGCTCAACATGGGCGGCCCCGATTCTCTGGAGGCGGTGCGGCCGTTTCTCTACAATCTGTTCTGTGATCGTGAACTGATCCAGTTGCCTGCCGGTGCTGTACTGCAGAAGCCTTTTGCGCGGCTGATTTCCTACTTTCGGGCGAAAAAAGTGGTGGAAAACTACCGTGCCATCGGCGGCAAATCACCATTGCTCGAGTGGACGCAGAAACAGGCCAGGGGAATTGCCGAAAGGCTGGGAGAAGAGGTTGTCCCTTACGTGGTGATGCGTTACTGGCACCCCTTCGCTACAGAGGTCCTTGCGCAGCTCAAAGCTGAGGGTGTCACCCGCGCTACCGTGCTTTCCATGTATCCTCACTATACCGGTGCCACCACCGGTAGCAGCGTTAACGATTTCAAGCGTACCGTTGCCCAAATATATCCGGAGCTGGAATATCGGGTCATTGAACAGTGGCACGACTGGCCGTTGTATCTTGATTCCCTGGCCAATCGCGTACGCGAGGGGCTGGAGACCTTTCACGAGCTGATGCGTGACGATGTGCAGATTCTTTTTTCCGCCCACGCCCTGCCGCAGAAATTTATTGATCGTGGTGATCCCTACCAGCAACAGGTGGAGGAAACGGCAAAGGGAGTGATGGAGCGGGTCGGCAATTACGCCTGGTCCATCGCCTACCAGAGCCGCAGCGGCCCGGTTAAATGGATGGAGCCGGGCACCGAGGAGGAAATCACCCGTATTGCTGCCGCCGGTCATCAGTCCCTGTTGATGGTGCCCATTTCTTTTGTCTCCGACCATATCGAAACCCTCGAAGAGATCGACATGGAGTACCGTGAACTGGCGGTCAGCGCCGGTGTCGTCAACTTCTGCCGTGCTCCTTCCCTGAATGACAATGATGATTTCCTCGATGCCATGGCCGCATTGGTTCAGTCTAGCCGCGCATGAAACAGCAACAATGCCTTTTGTGCAATCACCTGTTTGATCCCGATCAGCCCTTGACTGAGCCGGCCGAAATCGCCGGGCTGCACCTGGCAAGGCAGGAGTATGGTGATGCCGGCAGGGTTTGTCCTGTTTGCCTTGCCGGTCGTGGCCGTCTGGCGATGATGTACCGCAGCGATTGTTTTAACTGATGCCGGCCTTTAAGTGTTTCATTAACACTTGTCCTTCACTTGTCTTATCGCCACAGCCAACTAATTAAAAATCAACAGCTATTTGATTTTTCAACGATATTCCATTATAGTACATGGTTTACAGGCAGCGCCTCGCCAGGGTGTTTCGCCTGATCCCGCATGAAAATCGTTGAGGATGCTGCCCCGCGTGGTATTTCCGAAGATTTTCATCCCAAATAAGAGTAGCGCCTGGTTTGTGTCGTTCGATCAAACCGGGTCGCGGGTTGCTCTACCTCTTTATAAAAAAACAAAGTAACTATTCAGCACTATCCTTGCGCAGGGCCTTTGGCTCCTGTGGCAAGGGTGTTTGTCGCCATGGACGGCGACAACAAGCGGTCAGGGATGACCCAACAGGAAACAATCGCGTCTCTTGACATAGGATCCGAAGATCCGGTGCTGAACAGATACAAAACAAATAAGTTAGTTCCTGCCGCTGCAGGCGATTTCTTTTCGGGGTCTGTTATACCCGCAAAAAAATTCCGTCAGAAATTTCTGTTTCGTCAGGAATTGTTACGGACGTCCCCTTTTTTCAAGGGAAACGTCCTGTAGACATTGCATTCCCATGACAGGAGCACAGATGGATCAGGACATCAAAATCAGTGTTAACAATTTGTACAAGGTGTTTGGTACCAACATCAAGCAGGCGATGAAAATGCTTGATGAAGGGCACGAGAAGGAACATATCCACGAAAAAACAGGGGCAACAGTTGGTGTCCAGTCTGCCGGCTTTGACATTCGTACCGGAGAGATATTTGTCATCATGGGGTTATCCGGTTCCGGCAAGTCGACCATGGTGCGCATGCTGAACCGCCTGATTGAACCGACTTCCGGGCAGGTTCTTATTGACGGCGAGGATATCACCGCCATGAGTGACGATCAGCTGGTCAAGATGCGGCGTAAGAAAATGAGCATGGTCTTCCAGTCATTTGCCCTGATGCCGCATCTGACGGTATTGCAGAATGCCGCATTTGGTCTGGAGCTGGACGGCGCGGATAAAAAAGCTCGTGAAGAGCGCGCCCTCGAAGCCCTTGACCAGGTAGGTCTGGCCCCCTACGCCCAATCATTTCCCAAGGAACTATCAGGCGGTATGCAGCAGCGTGTCGGCCTGGCACGGGGATTGGCAGTTGATCCTGACATTTTATTGATGGATGAGGCCTTTTCTGCCCTTGATCCGTTGATTCGTACCGAAATGCAGGATGAATTGCTTAAGCTCCAGGCCAAGGTTAAAAGAACCGTGGTTTTTATCTCCCACGATCTTGACGAGGCGATGCGGATTGGTGACCGGATTGCCATCATGGAAGGTGGGCGCGTCGTGCAGGTCGGCACCCCGGAAGAAATACTGCAGAACCCTGCCGATGACTATGTCCGGGCCTTCTTTCGCGGCGTTGACCCTACCAATATCCTCACTGCCGGTGATATCGCCACCGATAGTCAGGTGACCATTATCGCTACCGATGGCAAAAACCCCCGCGCTGCCTTGCAGCGTCTGATCAAAAATGACCGGGAATACGGTTACGTTATCGATAGTGAACGTAAATATCTCGGGCTGGTGTCGGCCGATGGATTGCGTGACCTGATTGATCAATCTGATCGCGAACCCCGACTGACAGATGCCTATATCAAGGAGGTTGTCCCAGCGCCGGCTACCGCCTCAATGCAGGATATTCTTCCGGAAGTTGCTGCCCATCCGTCAGCTTTGCCGATTATCGATGAGAACGGCAAGTATCTGGGGGCCATTTCCAAAAACCTGTTTTTGAAAACCCTGCACCGTAATCAACCGGAAGAAACGGCGGATACGGATCAGGCAGCAATAGAAGGGGTTTAACCGATGAAATTTTTTACTTTTGAAGAACAGTTGATTCCTCTTGATAGCTGGATCCAGACTTTTGTCACCTGGCTGGTCATGAATTATCGCGATTTTTTCCAGGGAATCAAGATCCCGATCGAGCTGAGTCTGCAAGGACTTGAATGGTTTTTTACCACCTTGCCCCCGGTGGTCATTATCCTCCTGTTCACCGTTGCTGCCTGGCGTTTTGGCGGTAAACGGGTGGCACTTTTCACGGTATTGTCCTTTTTCCTGGTGGGCTATCTGGGCTTGTGGCGTGACACCATGATTACTATTTCGATGGTCATCAGCTCGGTGTTTTTCTGCGCCCTGATCGGAATTCCATTGGGGATCATGTCGGGTCGCAGTGATCGCTTCCAGACATTTTTACGCCCCTGTCTCGACGCCATGCAGACAGTCCCGTCCTTTGTCTATTTGGTGCCGGTGGTTATGCTGTTCAGTATCGGCACCGTTTCCGGAATTCTGGCGACGATTGTTTTTGCCTTGCCGCCCATCGTGCGACTGACCAGTCTCGGCATTCGTCAGGTGCACCCCGAGCTGATCGAAGCGGCACTGGCTTTTGGCGCTACGTCCGGTCAGGTGCTGCGCAAGGTCCAGGTCCCCCTGGCGATGCCATCGATTATGGCCGGTTTGAATCAGACCCTGATGATGGCCTTGTCGATGGTGGTTATCGCCGCTTTGATCGGTGCCGGTGGTCTCGGCAACCCGGTTGTGCAGGGGTTGAATTCATTACAAATTGGTCTGGCATCCATTGGCGGTTTGGCTATCGTGCTGCTGGCGATGGTGCTGGATCGAATTACCCAGGGGATGGCTAATAGATGATCCCCGTTAAATCACATCAAAAAGGAGAAAAGAATGAAGAAATTATTGTTGTTTTTGCTGATGGTGCTGCTTGCAGCGCCGGTTTTTGCCGGAGGGCACAAGCCGGGGCAGGGAGTCACGGTTAAACCCTCCCGGGCAACCTGGGATACCGGTTATTTTCAAGAGGCTCTGGTGCGCGCCGGGCTGACGGAATTGGGTTATAATGTCAGGCAACCGACGGAATTAACCAATCCGCTATTTTATCAGTCGGTGTTCCTCGGGGATGTCGATTACTGGACTAACGGCTGGTTCCCCAACCATGTCGGTCAGATGCCGGCCGGATGGGAGCGTAATGTCGAAATTGTCGGTTACGTAGCCAAGGCTGGTGGCCTGCAGGGTTACCTGGTGTCCAAGAAGCACGTAGAGCAATTCAACATTAAGTCCCTGGATGATTTCAAGCGCCCTGAAGTAAAGAAAGCCTTTGATGACAATGGTGACGGCAAGGCTGATCTGACGGCCTGTCCTCCCGGCTGGGGATGTGAACAGGTCATTACTCACCACTTTGACGTATACGATCTGGACGATCATATCAATCCGATCAAGGCCGGTTACTCTGCCAGCATGGCAGATGTTCTGGCCCGCTATCAGGCCGGCAAGCCGGTTTTCTTTTATACCTGGGCTCCCAACTGGACCATTTTCAAGTTGAAGCCGGGTGTCGATGTCATGTGGATCAACGTTCCGGAAATTATTCCTCGTGAAGTCCAGATGACAGGCGTCGATCGCATGACCGTCAGTGGTGTTGAAGGAGCCGTGACCGATCCGCTAAAAGCCGGTTTTGTCGTCAGTGATATTCAGGTTGTTGCCAATAAGAAATTCCTTGAGAAAAATCCGGCTGCCAAAAGGTTTTTCGAGGTGTTCAATTTGCCGCTGATCGACATCAACGAGCAGAATACCAAAATGAATGAAGGCGAGAACAGTCAGCGTGATGTTGAGCGTCACGCCCAGGAGTGGATCGAAAAGAATCGCTCACAGTGGGACGGGTGGCTGGCCGAAGCACGTAACGCCGCCAAGTAGCGACAGCTAGACCACCACCAGGCCGGCACATATTAGCCGGTCTGGTGGTGGTAAAAAATTTCGTATCTGTTCAACCCCCGATCCTGGGGTGAGGACGACAGGTGAATGGTTGCGTGTGGAGAAATTTTGTTTTATGTTTGTTATTCGAACATCTTGATATTCAAGCAGTTGAATGACAGCCGCTTTGTTGAGGTACTGGAATCATAAATGATTGATACCCCGGTGATTTTCTGGTTCCGTCAGGATTTGCGTCTGGCTGATAATCCGGGTCTGACAGCAGCCGCTCAGCAGGGTGCGGTCATACCGGTCTATATTCTTGACGACGAAGAATCAGGTCATTGGCGCATGGGTAGTGCCAGTCGTTGGTGGGCACACCGTTCGTTGCACCAGCTTGAACAGCAGTTACAGGGGCGCCTGCTTTTTTTTTCCGGGAAGGCCGAGGACATCCTGCAGCGGTTGACCAGGGCGGTCGGCGCAGAAAAGGTTTTCTGGAATCGCTGCTATGAACCCTGGCGGATTGCACGCGATCGGCGGATCAAGGAGACCCTGAACCAAACGGGCATTGGCGTTCAGAGTTTTAATGCATCCTTATTATGGGAACCCTGGGAAGTGCTCAAAGGGGACGCTACTCCCTACAAGGTCTTTACCCCTTACTACCGTAAAGGCTGTCTCGGTCGCACTGTTCCGAGACCACCTCTCGAGCAGGCACCGGCGCTGCATTTTTATTCCGCAACAAATATATCAGGCGGCTGCCCTCTTGCTGCGTTGGCATTGTTGCCTTCTCAGCCTTGGCATAAAAAACTGGAGCAACACTGGCAACCAGGGGAAAAAGGAGCGCACCAGCGGCTCAATGACTTTATCGCCGGCGGACTCGACGGTTATCGTCAGGGGCGTGACTTTCCAGCGTTGGAGCAGACTTCAAGGTTATCGCCCCATCTGCACTTTGGTGAAATTTCCCCCCATCAGATCCGTCAGGCTCTATTGACGGCGGCAGCCACGGAAAATATTCCGGAGGCTGATCTGGACCATTTTTTCAGTGAACTGGCATGGCGTGAATTTTCCTATTATCAGCTTTACCATAACCCGCACCTGCCGGAATCGCCGTTGCGTGCCGAGTTCCAGCGCTTTCCCTGGCTTAAGGATGAAGGGGGTTTACGCTCCTGGCAGGGTGGGCTGACCGGTTATCCGCTGGTCGACGCGGGGATGCGCGAGCTGTGGCAGACCGGCTTTATGCACAACCGGGTACGGATGGTGGTGGGTTCTTTTCTGGTGAAAAACCTGATGCTCCCCTGGCAGCAGGGGGAAAGCTGGTTCTGGGACTGTCTGGTGGATGCCGACCTGGCCAGCAATGCGGCGAGCTGGCAATGGGTTGCCGGTTGCGGTGCCGATGCCGCCCCCTATTTCCGCATTTTTAATCCGGTAACCCAGGGGCAAAAGTTTGATTCGCACGGCGACTATGTCCGGCGCTATATTCCGGAGATTGCCGCACTGCCTGACAAATACCTGCATGCCCCCTGGACTGCCCCCATCGCGCTGCTGGAACAGGCGAATATTGTACTGGGGCGGGATTATCCGCTGCCGCTAGTCGACCTGAAAGCGTCACGGCAGCGGGCGCTGGACGCTTATCAGCAGATGCGCCACAGTGGTTAATATGTACCTGTAAAAACCAACCTCACACGAAGCCACGAAGATCACAGAGAAAATCTGAGGAAGTTTTTTTACTGATCAACCCTCTTTGTGCCTTCGTGACTTTGTGTGAGAAAAGTGCATCTATCTAATATTTCTGGAATTGCCTATCTTCAGACAGCTGTTGCAGTTGCCGGACGATCATTTCATAAAGACGAGCACTGGTTTTTCCCAGAATGTCGGCATCCTGTTTTTGCAGAGCATGAAAAAGCTGGCTGCAGACCTTGCGATCGTCATTGCTCCAGTTGCTGGTAAAGCCTTTTTTGTCGTCATCCTGCTCTCTAAGCAGGACGGCCTGGTCGTAGTCGCGGCGCCCATGGGCCCAGTTGATGACATGAGAGGTGAACAGCAGACAGCGATCCAGCAGAATGAACAGCAGCTGGATGTTGCGCGCCGGACCAACCTGGATCGATTCGCCTCCAACCTTGAAGCCAAGTAACTCAAAACCGTCAATCAGATCCTTCCCCTTAAACAGGGTGCCGGCGGCACCGAGAAATCCTCCCAATGCTGAAAACACCCCGAAGCTGACGCCGGCGGCGGCCAAGTCGATACCGGCACCGATAGTCGCGCCACTGATGGCGCCGGCGAGAACCAGCTGTTTGTTGGTCAATCCCAGAAATTCCCAGGTTTTGTCGCTGAACAGGTCCTCCTGGAGGATCGAATGCGGAGGCAACTCAAGATCAAAGATGTTGTGTTTATAAAGGGTGCGGATGGCCTTGCGGGTCTGTTGCTCTTTGCGACTGACGTAGTCCCGATAATCTTGTGTCAGTTTCTTTTTGATCGAGGTTTCATCGTCCTTTGTACCGCAGGTTGCCGTGGTACGGTAATCAAGGACATCACGCAGCAGTTCAACAATCAGCTCGGCGCTACGCTGATTGCGTGCTTGCCAGTCCCTTTGAAAGGTGGTGATGACTTTTTTCAGCAGCGGTTCCAGTTGCTGATCGATGGCTTTGAGACTTTCCAACAGCTCAATCCGCTGGACGTAGTTGGCGCGACATGAATTAAAAACCCGGATGGCATTGAAGTGCTTGCGAAACTCGGCATGCCAACTGTCAAGATAGCTGCTGTCCTCTCCCTTGCTGTTGATCACCGCCAAACGTGGCGCCCCGGTCAGGCGCAGAATCTCCATCTCCGCTTTATCCATGTTGCGCAACGGCCGTGAACCGTCAACCACAAAAATGACCCCGGCTCCAGCTGCCACCGGGGCCAGCAGAGCGCAGTCATCATGAAATTCGGGGTTTTCACGATGCGCATCAATAAAGGTTGGCAGCAGTTGGTCGGTCGGCCCCTGATAGGACTGCATCCAGGTCAGGGTCTGGCGCGGGTTCTGAAAACCCGGCGTATCGACAAAGCGGATAAGCTCCTGCCCATCAATGATCACCGGAAAACTTTGAATGTCGGTGGTTTCACCGGGAACAGGACTGATCCTGACCGAATCATCTTCGGCCAGGGTGGATAGAACGGAGGATTTTCCCTCGTTAGGGTGGCCGATAACGGCGAATATGGGAATAGCGGTTGTCATCAGTTACGCACCAGGGGGAAAACATCCAGATAGGGATCTGCCAGGGCTTTAGTGGTCTTCAGCCAGATAGTCAGGTCCTGTGATTGAACCGGGGTCAATGGTTTGTCCGCAGCCGGCTTGCCGATCAACGCGATCGAAAGGGGCGATGAACTGCCAATAATCCAGCGCAGGTGCCTGAGCAGGGTGGTGATCTCACGGATCGGTGGTTGCCAGGCTTCCTGCAATACAACAATGCCGGCGAGGTCGTGTGCTTTTAGTGTGTTGCTGACCTGATCGAGAAAAGCCCCGGAAGATTCCATGATGGCACCGTGACGGAGCGGTATCAGCGGGCTGTTTTTGTCAAGTTCAGCCAGATGGGGAGCCAGAAGATCAACAGGACAAAGGTCCCACAACTCGTCAGGGATGATCAGCAGATGCCCGCTACCGGTCAGTGCTGTCTGTCGCAGCCCTGGCGCCGGAGTCGGCTGTTGGCGCGCCGCCGGCGGAGGGATCTGCTGCTGCGCTTCTGTTTGTACCAGCGGCGTCAGCATGCGCCGGCGCAACTGGCGGAAGGCGGCGCTGTCGCAGGGAAGCTGTTTCAGTCCGGCGCGCAGCCGGTAACTCCCCCAACCCAGCAGCAACAAGCGCGGCAGTAGCCCGTAAATCAGTACGCCACACAACAGAAACGGCCACCAGGAGGTAAGCCCCGCGCTGGTAAGGCGCCAATAGCCTTCAATCAGGACAATCTTGCTGCCGATAATCTGCTCAAGCCCGGGATAGGCCCACTCTGCCGGCAGCAGCCAGGCCCAGGGCAGGGCGATCCAGCGTACCAGTTCGGCGAGAAAAAGATCGGTCAACGGCAGGGTCGACTGCCAACCGAAGGCGATATCAGTGAAACTGATTTTGGCCAGCAGAGTCAGCAGCACCCCAAGATTAAAGCCGCTGCCGGCCAGCTGTAGCAGGATAAAGGCCGGCCACAACAACAGATTGCCGTAGATCTGGCGGAGTTGCTGCAAACTACCTGATGCGGCCTGCAGGTCAAGTCGTCGCGTAGCGGGCAGGTGTTTCTGTGAACGTCTGAAAAGAGAGGTAAAGAGTCTGGCCAGGGCGCGGGTGAGCAGGGTATAGAGGACGGATTTTGGGCCTTTCCCCTGGCGCAGCAAGCGATAACCGAAGAGCCCGAGGTTGAGGATGACCAGCAGCAGTTGCACGAGGATAAAGATGGCAAAAAAACCGGATACATTGACCGGCGTGGTGCCGTCATAACGGAGAAAGGATGCCGCCAGGCCGCTACCCGCCAGCAGACTGAGCAACAACAGCAGTCCAGCACTCAGGGAGGTGGCTTCCTGCCAGATCTGCCCCGGTAGAGGCAGTTGCTGCCGCTGATATTCCTGACGACGGGCACAAAGCCAATGGCCGGCCAGCGTGGGCGTGGAAGGTTCAGCGCTCACATCAAGCCCGGTGGCAATATAAATGGCACGGTCGCGCCGGCGCAGTTCAGTATCATCGCCCTGTTCAAGACGTGGTTCATCACGCTTGAACAGAAATTCAAGGTCAAGGATATCAGGCAGAGAAAATAATGGTTTCATTGACGGCGGCGCTATCGGATTGAGATACTGTTAATTGAGTGTGTCTGTTCTTACACCGGATTGGGAATCCTATGTCAAGGGACGCGATTGTTTCCCGCCGGGTCATCCATGACCGCTTGCTGTCGCCGTCCATGGCGACAAACACCCTTGCCACAGGATCCCCGACCCTGCGCAAGGGCAGAGCTGAATAGTTACAATACATTTTCATTGTGCCGGAATCATAACAAAAAACCGCCGGTTGCGACAGCCTGTTGCTGCAACGTCTTACCCGGGAGGTTCATCATGCATGATCTGCTCAACCATCCGTTAATCTCGCAACGTTATTTTTTTCCGCGCCGGGGATTTTTGTCTGAGCCTTTTATGGTGGAGGTCGAAGGGGCACAACTCGGCTGTTATTACCATGAGGTTGATCCGCAGGCCAAAACCCTGGTGCATTTTCACGGTAATGGCGAAATTGTCGATGACTGGCTGGATGGCTTCGTCGAGGCCATCGCTCATGCGGGACTTAACTGCTTTCTGGCAGAGTACCGTGGTTACGGTAGGTCAACCGGCGAACCGCAGCTGGGAAAGATGCTGGAGGATGTCAAGGCAACAATTGCCGCTTTGCCGCTTCCGCCCGAGCAGTTGCTTATTTTCGGACGCAGCGTCGGTGCTATTTTCGCTCTGGAGGCGGTCCGACTCTTTCCGGATGTGGCCGGACTGGTGATCGAGAGTGGTATCGCCGATGTGCGCGAACGTCTGCTGTTACGGGTGCACCCGCAGGAGCTGGGAGTCAGTTTGCCGGAATTTGATCGAGCCGTCGATGCTCATCTCAATCATCAGCGCAAAATCGCTGTTTACCCGGGCCCGCTGTTGGTGATGCATACGCGCAACGACGGGCTGGTAAGTGCCCGGCACGCTGAAAAGCTTTATCAGTGGGCTCCCGGACGCAAGGAATTGAAGATTTTCCCCCACGGTAATCATAACGACATCATGTCCGTTAACACCCGCGAGTATTTTTCAACCCTTCAGGGTTTTATCGCCACCTTGTGACAGGATTTTTATGGGGCTGATAAAGGGTATTTGCTCGGCGTCGGGTCGGGGTGGCGCTGAATAATTACGATGAACGCAGGGTTAATGCCGCGCTGAGTTCGTTGAGATCAAAAGGTTTAGCCAGCACCGCACAAAATCCGTGTTGCCGATAATTAGCCATAATCGGATCCTGAGAGTAACCGCTTGACACAACAATGCGGGCGTCAGGGTCTAGGGCAAGAATTTCCTGTGCTGCTTCTTTGCCGCCTTTGCCACCGGGGACGGTGAGGTCAAGAATTGTCAAACAGATGGGAGGTTCTTTGTCTAGATATTCCCGATACAGACGAACGGCCTCTTCTCCGTCAGCCGCCGCCAGCGATTCCAAACCGAATTCCTCGAGCATCAGACAGATGGTCTGGCACACCGGTTCCTCATCATCCATCACCAGCACCTTGCCCTGAAGTCTGTTGTTCGCAAGCTTTTCAGCTTGGACTTTGAGCTCCTGTCGTTTTTTCGCTGAGGCTGGCAGGAAAATGCCGAAGCTGGTGCCTTGTCCAGGTGATGAGTCAACCTGAATGTGGCCTTCATGTTTACTGATAATTGAGTGAACGATAGACAACCCCAGGCCGCTGCCCTGAGGTTTGGTGGAAAAGTAGGGGTCAAAGACCTTGTCGATGATTTCAGCGGGGATCCCCTCACCCTGATCGCTGATGCTCACCCGTATGTATTGTCTGGCGGGATCAAGAGGTGTGCCGACTATTTCATCCGCATCAGCAACAGCGCAGGAGACGGCAACAACCCCTCCTTTCGGCATTGACTGTACGGCATTAAGGATCAGGTTCTGAATCACCTGACTGATCTGATTGATATCGACATCCACCAGCGGCAGTGCATCGGCAAAATCGTATCGGCAGGATACTTCTGCCCCATGGAGAATGAAATCTGTTGAATCCTTGATAATTTCCAGCAGAGAGGCTGTTTGTCTGATCGGTTGCCCCCCCTTGGCGAAAGTCAGGAGTTGTCTGGTCAGATCGCGGGCACGCAGGGACGCTTTGGTCGCATCTTCGAGGCGTTTACGGGTTTTTTCCGCGAGATTGGAATCCAGTAAAGACAGATCGATATTACCAAGAATCGCGGAAAGCATATTGTTGAAATCGTGGGCTATACCGCCGGCCAATAAACCGAGGGACTCAATTTTTCTGACCTTCTCGAGTTCACGTTCGAGGCGATATTGATCGGTGACATCACGGAATACCAGTACCACGCCGATGGTTTCCCCACTACTGGTGATAATGGGTGCACCACTGTCAGCGATACTGCGCTTTTCTCCATCGCGGGATATAAGCGCAGTATGGTTCGCCAGGCCAACTGTCTGCCCCGAGGCAAGCACTTTTTTCACCGGATTTTCGCAGGGTGCGCCGCTCAGCTCATTGATGATGTTGAAAATCTCATCAAGGGAACGACCTGTTGCTTCGTTGTTGTTCCAGCCGGTGAGTTGTTCGGCAATTGGATTCATCCGCATTACTCGACCATTGGTGTCGGTGGTGATGACCGCGTCCCCAATGCTGTCGAGGGTGACGGCGAGTTGCTCTTTTTCGGCGGCAAGGGCCCGCTCGGCTTCTTTTTTGTCAGTGATGTCGGTCGCTATTTCAAGCCGTACCGTTCGCCCGTCGACCCAATTGATGGCTCGATCTATGATGTAGTACCAAAGCTGGTTTCTGGTGTTATGAAATTCCCAGGTATGGATGCCGGCAGGTTGTCCTTGCGCGTCAATCAATAAATGGTTCGTACAAAAAGGGCATGGCCCTGATTGATCCGATTGAATTGCCCGCCAGCAGACCTGGCCGGTGACATCACCAAAAATCTTTCTGCCATGGCGGTTAATAAAAAGAACTTCGTAGGTCTGCATGTCGGCGACGTAGACCAGCGCATCAAGGCTGTCCATAATCAGGCGAACGCGCGCTTCACTCTCCCTTAAGTTGTTGTGGTTGGCCTTGATCTTGGTTGCCATTTCGTAAAAGACATCGGTCAGTGTTGCTATTTCCCTTGGGGCAACACGAATAGATGGCCGCTCGGGGAGGGCTCCGGATGCTAGATCGCGGCTGAACTCGGCAAGGGTTGTTATCGGCTTGACCAGGGTGACACGGCTCATGCGCCAGGCCAGGAACAAGGTTGCAATCATGGCGGCGGCCAAGAGCAACAGATTGCGTGTCAGAATGGAGTTGGCGGATTGGAGAATTTCCTGCTCGGAGATGCCTGCCCATACGTAGGCATAGGCAGGTGTGTCTGGATTCAGACTGATGGGTTCAAAAGCGATGACACGTTGCGTGCCATCCGACCCGCGGCTTTTGAATAATCCTGTTTCCATCGCCGCTTGGGCCTTATTCCAGGCTTCTTGTGAAACGGGTTGTCCGATCGGGTTAGTGTCCGGGCGTGTGGGGGCATAAAAAAGCCGGATACCCTGATGATCTGTAATCGCAATTAGGGATTGATCGGAGAGTTGAGGAATATCCTGCAAAGTCGAAAAGCGTGAGAGATTAACGGCGGCGGTTAATACTCCACGGACTTTCCCGTCGACAGTTCTGACCGGGTAAGCAAATGCTAAAGCGGGTTCAATGATACCGACTCGTGCGATGATGTATTCACCAACAGCAAAATCATTGCCGGCAATGGCTTCGTTAAAGTGCTTGCGATCCGCCAGGTTGATGCTTTCAAAGGGAAAGGCAGCAGCTAACACATCACCGCTTAAGTCAGTCAGGGTGAAGTTCTGAAAATCGGGATTCTGTTTGATCAGAGATTGAAATATCTTTTCGCCGGCAGCGAGGTCAAAGGCCTGGATTTCCGGCAGCAGCGCGAGGGTAGAAAGGATGCTACGGCTGGTATTGACAAGATCCAGCTGTGCTTGTGCCATACTGTGGGTGAGGAGTTGAACGTTTTTTTCAGCAGCTTTAATGGCGATTTGCCGTTGTTCAAAACCGCTAAAGAGCAAAATGCTGAAGGCGGGAATCAATGCGATAATCAGCAATAGAGCAAGATTTCTGCCGATGGATCCCTCGAGCCAACACTTCATGCAAAAGCCCCCGGCGTGGTTTATGGTGCGCAAACTTTTTATATAAAACGATTTTTCGCATACTAGCATCTGTTTAACGCAACTCCAAATATTTATTGTAGTCACTTAATGCTTGCCGTGCCATGGGTAGCGTGGCTATACTTATAAAACTAAACTAATGTTGTGGTCGGGTCGTATGTCCCAGGATTCATTTCTTATTGTTAAGCAATATCCGCAGCCGCCGGAGCGGTTTGAGGATTTTCTGCGTCTGCTGTTCGAACGTCACCAGCTCGACATGTTTCAGGGTCGTCAGCGGCTGCTTGGCCACAGCCTGGCCCAGCTGGCACAGGGGGCGCGCAACGAGCTGGAACAGATCTCGGCATCCCTGTCCGAAGCAGGTCATGTTCATTGGCTGATAGACCCGGTACCGCCTGCTTTTGCCCCCCGACGAATCTATGGACTCGAAACCTCCAGCAGCGGGGTGGTGTTTGCCTGCCGGGATGAAGAGATCGAGTTTGCTCAAGGTACAAGTGTTCTGGCGGTGCTGGCTGATGTCTCTGGGGGGCTGGCGGACAAGCTCATGGCACGTATACTGGCCGGCAACGCCTACCGTGGACGTGAGGCGATGCAAGCTGAAGGCCCGCAGCAACTGTTCAGCATGATTCTCCAGGGACAACCTGTTCTTGATTTCTATCGCCTCGACGAAAACAAAAAAATAACTGCAGCGGTGCGGGTCTTCCCCGGGCGCTTCAACCCCCAGGGGCTGGGCGAAGCCGCCACCTTGAGCAGTCGCAAAAATCTTGAAGCGCTGCTTACATTGATGGAGGAACAATCCGCCGCTTTTCAACTCCATGTCGATCTCGGGGTGGCCCTGTTGCCGGGTTGTCAGTTGCGCCGCGCGGATAAAAATGATCAGGATGCCCTGCGCCATAACCTCAATCGCATGACCCGCTATGGCTGGTTGATGGCCGATCTGTGGCGCCATGGTTCACTGCCGCGCCGGACCGGCGGCAACCTGAATCAAAATGTAGGACCAGGCGGGTTGGGAACCCTGCTGGCGGCCCCACTAATGGCCAGCGGAGAAATAGACCGGGAAGCAACTGTGGGGGCGCATCCCCTGATGGATGAATTGAGGGATGACATTACCGCCGCTACGGGTGATCCTGACAAAACCGGATCGAACAACCGGCAGAACCTTGCGCGGCGGTCAACGATCCCGATGTTGCCGGCGCCTCCGCCAAATTCCCCCGTGGCCTGGACCGCACAACGCATCTGGACACTGATCTTAGTTGCTGGTGGTTTTATTGTCTTCTTCCTGCTGCTACTGGCTGATCGCAGTGATCTGATTGACCAGATCGCTTACCACAGTATTGCTTCCGGTGCGGTGCCCTTTGTTCTGGCTGTTTTGTCTTCTGGTTATGGATTTTACCATCTGCGCATCAAACGCAAGATCGAGAATACCCCCACCAGCCGGATCCGCTCCGTTGCCATGGGAATGGTAGAGGTCAAGGGCAAAGCCCTGCGCAAGTATGCCCTGGTGGCCCCCATGTCGCATACGCCCTGTGTGTACTATCGCCTGACCCGCTATCGCAAGGACAAAAATAACCGGTGGCAGGCGATCAGTGTCACCTCCAGCGATAGCGCTTGTTTTTTTCTTGAAGATGGCACCGGTCGCATCGAAATCAATCCTGCCGGTGGTCGGGTACGTGCCGGAACCCGGCAGGAAGGTTTCCCCGGTCAGGTCGGCCTGACCCGTTTTGATTCCGATCAGACGGAAAAATGGCAAGAAGAGATTATTGTTGAAGGGACCCTGCTCTATGTCCTCGGTTTCGCATCTAACAAGCCTGCAGAAGGTGAATCTTTGCGTGAAGAGGTGCAGAAATCGCTCCGTGATCTCAAACAGGATCCATCACGTTTAAAGCAGTTTGATCTTGACGGTGACGGAAAAATCTGTGTTGATGAATGGGATGCGGCGCGGGCCCAGATGGAAGAAGAGATCTACCATCAGCGGTTGATCCAGCACAGTCAGCAGCGCCGCCGCCAGGAAGATCATATCGTCATCGGGCGCCAGCCCGGGCGGCCGCTGATTATCGCTGAAACCCACTGCGAGACCCATTTGACTGGAAAATATCGCAACACGGCAATTGGTTTATTATTGTTAAGCACCCTCTTGACCGGGGGATCCATCTATTTACTGCTAAATTACATACAATAATCTTCCCATCTTACCTGAAAAAGGAGTTTAGTTATGACTGGTTGGATTACATTGGGGGTGTTGTTGCTGCTGTTGGTTGCAGTGATTGTTTACACCATCATCATCTACAATGGCTTTATCGCCCTGAAAAACACCATCAGCCAGGATTGGAGCAATATCGACGTGCTGTTAAAACAGCGCTACGATGAATTGCCCAAGTTGATCAAGGTCTGTGAAGGCTATATGCAGCACGAGCAGCGAACCCTTGAAGCGGTGGTCAAGGCGCGCTCCATGGTCAATTCGGCACGCACCGACGAGCAGCAGCTGCAGGCGCAGAACATGCTGACCGATACCCTGAAATCCCTGTTCATGGTGGTGGAACGCTACCCCGAGCTCAAGGCCGATGCGGGTTTTCGCCAGCTTAGCTACCGGATCACCGAAATCGAAGATCAGATCGCTGACCGGCGCGAACTCTACAATGCCTCGGTAACCATCTACAACACCCGGCTCGGACAATTTCCCGATCTGGTGGTTGCCAACATGTTCAAGTTTCAACCGCGCACTCTGTGGATTATTGATCCCGAACATCGTCAGGATGTCAGCGTGAGCTTTGCTGCCGGTTAAAGTTTTTGCGCGATGCAGCCGACAAGTACAAGGACGACCGGGTTTTGACCCTGGCTTGTCGGTTTGTATGGTTCATTGGGCAGGGCTCAGGGCATTGTTATGGCATTAGACTATTACAGATTACTGGGGATTCCGCCTGACGCGGATCAGCAGCGGATCAGAAGTGCCTACCGCAGTCTGGCCAAGCGTTGTCACCCTGATACCAATCGCGGCTCGGAAGCGGCAGCTGAACTCTTCCGTCAGGTCAACAACGCCTATCGGATTCTTTCCGACCCGGCGCGGCGGGTGCGTTACGATGAAGAACTGGCCAAACGCAACCAGCGTCAAGCCGCTGCCACTGCGGTTAAACCAGCGTCGAGCCTTGATCCGGCACAAAAGTTCAGCCGCTTTGTCAATTCGCTGCTTGATGCTATCTTTGCTCCGGACGCGGTTCCGGTGGCACCAACACCAGTTCGTCCGGTAGTTGCCAAACCGAATAAAACCCCCTCGTTTAATTTTTTCTATCACCGTGCTCTGGAAAAAGAAAAACCCCAATATCGCCGCGGCAGCGATGGAGTTTTTCGCAAAGTACCGCGCAAGAAACCACCTGCTTAGTTTCCTTTCACGTCAATCCGCCGCCTCGATTTGCGCTCCAGCCCCCAATGCGGCTATGATTCCCTTCTAAAATGACCAAATCTCAACAGGAGTTTTTATGGAAGATGAATGGGCGCAATTAAAAATGTGTGAACTAAAGGCCAAGGGTCTGATGGAAGAGATCGATCGCCGCTCAAATAAACCGACGGTTGTCTGTGGTAAATGCGGTGCCAAAGCCAATGAGGCAGAGCATCTGCATAACCCGCGCCCCATGGCAAAAAAGTTTTCCGACAATTTATGGGGGTGATGGTGCAGGAATATCTTGATTTTTTTCGCGCTAACGATCATTTTGCCCGGCATTGCGGGTTTGAACTGCTCGAAGTAAAGCCCGGTTTTGCCACCGCGAAGATGCTGATCCAGCCATTTCACTTTAATGGCGCTAATACCGTTCACGGTGGTGCTCTGTTTGCCCTGGCCGATTTTGTTTTTGCGGCGGCGGTGAACAGCCGCGGGCAACTGGCACTGGCAATCAATACCAGCATGGCGTTTATTAACGCCGCTTTTGCTGGAACCCTTATCGCTACGGCACGGGAGGTTTCCTGCAATCGGCGGCTCGGCGTGTACCAGGTTGATATTCATGATGAACAGGGGCAATTGATTGCCCAGTTTCAGGGAACGGCGTATCGCAAAAACGAGTCGCTGCTGTCGGAGGTTGAGGAAGGGTAGTGGTTCAGCACCGGGCCTTTGAATCCTATGTCAAGGGACGCGATTGTTTCCCGTTGGGTCATCCATGACCGCTTTTTGTCGCCGTCCATGGCGACAAAAACCCTTGCCACAGGATCCAAAGGCCCTGCG
>JAHYIY010000025.1 GCA_019429255.1 Desulfuromonadales bacterium
AGCACCGGGCCTTTGAATCCTATGTCAAGGGACGCGATTGTTTCCCGTTGGGTCATCCATGACCGCTTTTTGTCGCCGTCCATGGCGACAAAAACCCTTGCCACAGGATCCAAAGGCCCTGCGCAAGGATAGAGCTGACCAGATACAATAAGAAAAGTATATTTTTTGTCCGTCGTAATTTCATTCCAAGGAGTATCCCAATTTATGATCGAAGCAAGTGATTTTCGCCGTGGTGTCATTTTTCAGCATGATGCCGCTCCCTGTCTGGTGGTGGATGTCAGTTTCCAGTCGCCGACAGCGCGCGGTGGTAACACCCTGGTCAAAACCAAATATCGCAATCTGCTGACCGGCCAGGTGTTAAGTGGATCTTTCAAGTCGGGCGATCGCTTTGATGAGGCTGATTTTTCCCGCCGCAAAGGGCAGTTTTTATACGCTGCCGATGACCATGGCGTGTTTATGGACAATGAAAGTTTCGAACAGTATGAGCTGGGCGGCGATATCTATGAGGACATTCGCGGTTACCTGCTTGAAGGAGCCGAAGTCACCCTCGGCGTGTATAACGATCAGGTCGTCACTATTGATCTGCCGCAGGTGGTTGAATTGACGGTGACCGAAACCGCTCCGGCGATTCGTAACGCTACTGCCACCGCTCAAAGCAAAGAGGCCGTGCTTGAAACCGGCATCAGCGTTCAGGTTCCGGGTTACCTTGAGAGCGGGGAAAAAATCAAGGTTGATACCCGGGAGTGCCGCTTCGTCTCCAGGGCCTGATGCCCATGATAGATCTGGAACAGATCAGATCGGGGCTGATCCAACATCAGCCACAACTGTTGACGCAGCAGGATTTTCGCCGGGCAGCGGTCGCCATGCTGCTGCGCGAGCAGGCCGGTGACACGGAAGTTCTGTTTATCCGGCGCGCCGAGCACGAGCTGGATCCCTGGTCGGGGGATCTGGCTTTTCCGGGGGGCGGCGTTGATCCGACAGACCTCAGTCCACGGGCCGCTGCCGAACGGGAAACCTTCGAGGAAATCGGGCTGGAGCTTGCTCCACACCTGTATCTTGGCCGCAGTGATGATCTGGCCGGGGCTTATTTATCGATTCACATTGCCTGTTTTGTCTATCAGCTGGAAAACGAGGCGAACTTTTGCCTCAATGGTGAAGTGGTCGATCTATTCTGGGTACCGTTTCGCACCTTGCTTGATCCGGCGCGCAATTGCCTGCACGAGTTTCACTATCGCGGCGCCGGGCGCTGCCATCCGGTTATTGAATTGCCTGAGTGGAGCAATCGCCCGCTGTGGGGGATCACCTATCGCCTGCTGCAGAATTTTCTCGGGCGCTTCGGCCTTTCCTTCCGTCATCCGGAACGTTTTTGAAAAAATATTGGTAATTACTCAGCACCCAATTTGCATCGGATCGGGGCTGCCATGACAAGGGCGTCTGTCGCCATGGACAGCGAAAGAGTCCCTTGACACAGGCCTCCCGACCCGGTGCTGAACAGGTACAAAACAGTCACCCTCGCCGGCGACACATTTTGACGCTGCTTCCACTCGACTGTTTGGCCAGTTTTTTCATCTCGGTGCAGGCGTCGATCATCTCCAGGACACTGCTAAAGCGTCGCACCGCCAGATCAATCCCCCCCAAACTTAAGTTGACCAAAGGAAAAAACTGTTCAACTCCCTCACGGTTAGCCGCCACGATGTGGCCACGTTGACGATCATCGGTGGAGTAAAATTCAGGGATTCCCAGATCGATACGGCGCAAGATGTCATCAGTGACTTGGGCGGCGACACTTGAGGGCAGGGTAAACATGAAATCATCGCCGCCAATATGGCCAAGAAAGGCATTGCCGCAACCGGCAGCGTGGAGGGCAACGCGGATCACGTTTGCCGTAAAGATGATCATGTCATCGCCACGGGCGAAGCCGTAGACATCGTTGTAAGGTTTGAAATGATCAAGATCGGCATAGATAACGCAGTACTCTTCATTGCTGTTCAGTACCCGCTCCAATTCCTGATGTATGCTGTTATTGCCCGGCAGACCGGTATTGGGGTTAGCGTCGAGGGCGAGGGTGTTGAGACGTTTGAGCTCAACCAGAGCGGTCTTAAGTTTTAACTGATTTTTGACCCGCGCCTTAACCGATGGAGCAGTAAATGGGCGGGCGATGTAGTCAGAGGCGCCGCACTCAAAAGCTCTTTCCTCCTGCTGCGGCGAAGATTGTGGTGCAATAAAGATGACGGGGAGGTGGCTGGTTTTTTCGTCCTGCCGTAATCTCTCACAAAGCTGGAACGGGTCTTCTCCCGGCAGGCGCGTATCCAGCAACAGCAAGTCGATGGACTGCTGATGGAGCAGTGTTAACAGCTGATCGCTGGAGTTGGCGGTAACGACATGATAACGATCCTTCAAGGTTCCGATCAGGCTGGCTACACCCATCAGGTCGGCATCGGCGATCAGGATGCGGCAGCGGTCAGTGGTGGGCATGAGATGATCTCCCTTAACGGTTTTTTCAGCAGCGACCTTTATTTATAATCAAAAACTATGTCCCAACCTGCAGATGCTCGAACAAATGATCCTCGTTGCGTAAAGAGACAGACCCCTGTTGCTGCAACTGCTCAATTTTGCGCCAGGAGCGCCCGTCGGTAAAGTTATTTTTTTGCTGCGGTATCTGTTCAGCACCGGGCCTTTGAATCCTATGTCAAGGGACGCTTTTCGTCATCCATGACCGCTTGTTGTCGCCGTCCATGGCGACAAACACCCTTGCCACAGGATCCCCAACCCGGTGCGAAGGACAGCAGCTGAATAGTTACTTGCTGCGGATCAATCAGGTAGACGGGTTTGCCCAATGTTTGCGCTTCCAGTGCCAGATCCAGACAGCTCAGGTTTCCCTCCCCCCACCAGTTGGTTGCAATGACACAGATATCTTAAAATATGGTCTGTTCAGGGAAGCTGTTGCCAAATAAAGTCAGGTTCTGAACTATCTCGGTGCAAAAGGCTTGACAGCCACTGCCTTTCGTCAGACCATCGTCCACCATGCGAAAAGGATTTACCACCGGAACCGCTGCAGCGGCTGCTGCCAGAGCCCATGCCCGGTTCATCATTCATCAGCTGAACGGCGATTATGTCGACGTCATGCTCCCTGACGGAGGGAGGCTGGGTGTCCCTGTTGTCTGCCGGTCCCATGGTGCCATGGTCACCAAGGACGCCGGTGACGATCCCGATGTCACCCACGGCGCAGCGATATGGGCGGGGGTGGAGTTGCGTGAGGACGACACCGCCATCCATATCGTCGGCGGCGAAGGGGTTGGCCTGGTCACGCGCCCCGGTTTGCAGATTCCCGTCGGGCAGGCCGCCATCAATCCGGTTCCCCGCGCCATGATCGAAGCCAATGTGCGGGCGGAGATCGGTGCGGCTCGCGGCGCTGTCGTGACCATCTGGGTGCCGGACGGCAAGCGGCTGGCAGGGCGGACCTTCAATGCGCGTCTGGGTATTGAGGGGGGGATCTCCATCATCGGCACCACGGGAATCGTCGAACCCATGAGCGTTCAGGCGCTGGTGGACACCATCCGCTGTGAAATTGACGTACAACTGGCTGAAGGCCATCCCATCACCCTGGTGCCCGGCAAGATCGGTGAAAAATACCTGCAAGCGCTGCACCCCGGCACCAGTGCCGTGCTGGTGAGCAACGCTTTTGCCGAGGCCCTGGCTTATCTGCGCCGGCGACAGGTAGACAAACTGACCCTCGCCGGGCATCCCGGCAAGCTGGCTAAATTAGCCATGGGCTGCTATAACACCCACTCCAACGCCTCCCCCCAGGCGCAGGGTTTTGTCGCCGCTATGCTGGGGCTGACCGGGGCCTTCAATACCGTCGAGGAAATTTGTCAGCGCTATCCGGCGGCTTTTGCTCCGGTGGCGCAGCGCATAGCCGGTCGGGTGCAGAATGATTACGGTTTTTCTCGAGTTGACGTGTTGCTGTTTGATATGGCGGGAATGCTTTTGGCAAGTTATCCCACAGCAAATTCAGGTGACCTGTGAATCAACAACCCCGCATTTTTATCATCTCCATGGGTCCCGGTAGCCCCGAGCTGCTGACGGTACGCGCCCGTCAGGCGCTGGAAACCATCGACCTGGCCGTCGGCGCGCCGCGCCTGACCGGGGGGCTGACGATCCCCTGTCATGAGCCGGTGCCGCTGGTCAGCGGGACGATCGAGTATATCCGTAACCATCCGGACCAATGCATCGGTGTGCTGGTCAGCGGTGATGCCGGGTTCTACAGCCTCAGCCGCGCCGTTGTGCAGGTATTCGGCCGGGAATCAGTGACTGTTATTCCCGGCGTCAGCGTCGTTCAGGCCGCTTTTGCCGCTATTGCCGAACCCTGGCAGGAGGCCCGATTCTTTTCTGCTCACGGACGGCAGGAGCTGGACATTGCGGCTATCATGGCAAGCGCACGTTTTTTGCTGCTCTGCGATCACAGCCACCATCCCCGCACGATTCTGGAGCGCTACAGTCTACTTCTTGAGCACTTTGACCTCTGGGTCATGAGTAACCTCAGCCTTGATAATCAAATGATCGTCCCCGTAACCAGGAAAACGGTCATCCCTGTAGATCCCTTGAGTTGTGTGGTGGGAGTAAAAAAAGATGCTTTTGCAAAAAGTGTCTACTGAGATGGCTAGGCAAAAAACACCAAATGCAAGGCGCGCAATTTTCGAGCTAGGAGGCGTACTTACGTACGTCGAGGAAGCGAGACGATTGCAGCAACACCGCAGTTGGTGAATTTTTGCGACGCCATCAAAAAAGAGAAGGAACATTAATATGATGGATAACAGTCAGCGTCCTCAGGTCTATTTTATCGGTGCCGGACCCGGCGATCCGGAGCTGATCACCCTCAAAGGGATTAACGCCATCAAGCGCTGTCGGACGGTCATCTACGCCGGCAGTCTAGTGGCTCCGGAAATCCTTGATCACTGCGTTGCCGGTGCGGCTATTCACAACTCTGCCTCCATGAATCTGGAGCAGATCATCGCCGTCATGGTCGCGGCCACCGGCGAGGGTCACAGCGTGGCGCGTCTGCACACCGGCGATCCCTCCCTTTACGGCGCTATTCAGGAGCAGATGGCCGAGCTCGACCAACGGGATATTTTCTATTCGGTCATTCCCGGCGTCACGGCGGTGTTTGCGGCGGCCGCCGCCCTGCGCACCGAGCTGACTGCTCCGGAACAGTCCCAGACCCTGGTCATCAGTCGCATGGCCGGACGCACGCCGGTGCCCGAGGATGAAGAGGTGGCGCGCCTGGCCTGCCATGGCGGCACCTTCTGTTTCTACCTTTCGGTGGATCGCTTCGGCGAGATTGCCCGAAAGTTTCTCGATCAGGGCTGGAGTCCGCAAACCCCCGTAGCCATGGTCTATCGCGCCAGCTGGCCCGATGAGCTGATGCGGCGCGGTACCCTGGCAGACATGGCCGGACAGATTGCCGAGAGTGGTGTCAACAAACACGCTGTGGTGATTATCGGCAAGCCTTTGGGTGCCATCGGCGCTTATTCAAAACTCTATGACCGGGAATTCAGCCATGGCACCCGCCCCTGAAGTTGCAGTGATCGCTGTCACCGGGGCCGGGGCGCGGCTGGCGGCCGAAATCAGCGTCGGACTGGGCGGTCGTCTCCATCTGCCTCGAAGAATGGCCACGGCATATGATGCCGGCCCCTACGATTCCCTCGCCGACCAGTTCGCCATGTTGATGGGCGGCAGCAAGCGCGGGATTGTCGCAGTCATGGCCCAGGGGATCGTCACCCGTATGATCGCCCCCCACCTGCAGTCCAAATACCAGGACCCTGCCGTGGTCACCTGTGACGAGGTGGGACGCTTCGCCATCAGTACCCTTTCCGGTCACGAAGGGGGTGCCAACCATCTTGCCCACGCTGTGGCGTCTATCACCGGTGCAACCCCGGTCATCACCACCGCTACCGAGGCCAACCGCTGTCATGTGCTGGGGATCGGCTGCCGTCGCGGCACCTCCAAAGCGGCGATTCTGCACGCTATCCGTTGTGGCTGTGAACAGGCGGGGATTACGACTGATCAACTGCGGCTGATAACTTCGGCCTGGCTCAAGAAGGATGAAGCGGGTCTGCTGGATGCGATCGTCGAGCTGGGGCTTTATCTGCGCTTTCTGCCCCGCAGCGCCTATGAGAACTCCCTCTATCATTTTACTGTTCACGACGGCCCCATGCGCCATCTGGGGATTCCCGGCGTGGCCGAGCCCTCGGCCCTGCTGGCAGCCGTCAACCCGCGCCTGTTGTTGCCGCGCACCGTTATCGACTCTGTCACCATCGCCATCGCCCGGGAAGGACTCATTCATGCCTGATGGAATTCTGTTTGTGGTTGGAACCGGCCCCGGATCGGAGGCCTACATGGCTCCCGCCGCCGGTCACGCCATCTCAAGCGCCGACTACGTCTGTGGTTATAAACCCTATCTGGAGCAGATAGAGCATCTGATCCCCGCAACCGCCCAGGTCTTCAGCAACGGCATGACCGGCGAGAAGGAGCGGGTGGAGAAGGCTCTGGCCGCCATGGAGCAGGGGCAGCGCGTTGCTCTGGTTTGTGGCGGAGATGCGTCGCTGTACTCCCTGGCCTCGCTGGTTTTTGAGTTGGCCCACGCCACCGATGCCATCGAAGTGATCCCCGGCATTACCGCCGCCATGGCCGCCTCGGCGCGCCTCGGTGCCCCCATCGCTGACGATCTGGCCATCATCTCCATGTCCGACCTGCTTACCCCCTGGGAACTGATCCGGAAGCGCATCGAGGCGGTCAACAGCGGCGACTTCGTCTGCGCCATCTATAACCCGCGCAGTAAAAAGCGCACCAGCCAGCTCGCCTACACGGTGCAGCGCTTCATGGCCGAGCGCGGTGACCTTGCCTGCGGCTTCGTGCGCCACTGTTACCGGGAGGGGGAACGCACCTGGACCGGCTACTTAAGTCAGCTTGATCTGGAAAGTATCGACATGAGCACCCTGGTCATGGTCGGCAGTACCCGCACCATCCTTAAAAACGGCAAGCTGGTAACACCGCGCGGCTACACCGCCAAATACGGAGAGCGCCCATGATCCTCGTGCTGGGCGGCACCTCCACCACCCATCAGGTGGTAGCTGAACTGGACGAAGCGGAGGAGCAGCCCCTGATCATCAGCGTTGCCACCAACTACGGTCTGCGGGAATTCGGCATCCGCTATCCGGGACGGGTCATCCACACCCGTTTCAGTTTGGAGAGTTTGGCACGCTTTATCGCTGAACAGGGCATCACCCGGATCATCGACACCACCCACCCTCACGCCAGGGAAATCAGCGCCATCGCTCGTCAGGTTGCCGAAGAGTGTGCGATTGCCTGCGAAGACCGGGTACGCCCGGTCGCCGAACTCGAAGTAGAACCGGGAATCGTGACCTGCACCAGCGCCGACGAGGCCGCCGCCTATCTGCAGAACTCCCCCCATCAACGCATCCTCTTCACCACCGGCAGCAACAGCATTGACCGCTTCGCTCTTCTTTCTTCACGGGGTTACGCCCGCGTTCTTCCCTTTGAAGACTCCATCGCCAAATGCGTCGCCGCCGGATTTCCTCGCTCGCGCATCATCGCCCTGCAGGGGCCGTTTTCCACCGACTTTAACCTGGCCCTCTGTCGCGAGTACCGCATTGACTGCATGGTGACCAAGAACAGCGGGGAGGGAAGTGGCTTTGAACAGAAGCGGCAGGCCTGTCGGGAGTTGGGGATCGAGCTGGTGGTGATCGGGTAGGGGGTCAACCATTTAAGAATGTCCCCAGGATCAGATAACTGGGCGACCAGAACGCTGCAAACTGATCTGGAACCGATAAAAAAGTTGCCGAAGTGCTACGCAAACGCAAACCGCTGGTGTTGAAATGTGTCAAGGCCAAAGGCGAGATTCCTGCTGGGAAACCAGAGAGGATTGAGCGTCCGGACCAGCTTGAAAGGCCGGGAGGATGTGGTGCCCCCGGTGGTGGAGGTTCGTCTGGGGGTAGTGGAAGGTAAACATAGCAATGCCAGTTGTGCAAAAAATTAGAGTAACAGGTTTTCAGCAGATGCTCGGAATGTGCAGGAAAGGTCGTGACCTGATATCGGTGGGTTGGCCTGGTCCTATCCCGTCAGGCCCAAAGAAAGCGTAGAAATCCGGGGGCATAATACCAATCAATGTCAAAATTGATATTATACCCCCGGTATGTTCAGGCGAAGGTCAAACTCCTGTCTTCTCCCACGGCCATTTTCCGTCTGAACGTCACATTTCCTTAGGCACTCCTTCGCCGTAAGGCTTAACTGTATGGGGAGTGTTTGCCCAGTCCCTGAATTTTGCATGGCAGCCCAAGCATTTATTTATTTGAGCCTGCGGCAACTTCGTTCCCCATTAAATTTTTTGCAATAACTTTAGTGTCATCAGTTTTTTTCGGAGATTTTGCGAACATCTTGTCAGTTTTATTCACACCCGTCTCTGCTACCTGCCAGGGCCACTTGTTTTCCGCCGGCCACTCGGATTCAGGCAAACCGATCACCCGCCCTTCGGCGTCCAGACGGAAGGTGTGCTGATTCTTTTTCCCTGCAAATCCGGCGTCGTCTCCATCCCATCCGCGGGTGCCGTCCATGACGGCGGAAATTTTCTGCGGGGTGTCATAGTCGCTGTGGCAGGTAACACAGGTATCCACCAGCGATTCTTTGAGCATGAGCCCTTCGCCGTTTACGCTGTGAAGACTGTGACACTGTGTGCAGGACCAATCGGCTTTGGGTCCGAGCTTCAGATCAAAGGACATCTGATGGTCTCCACGCCCCTTGCCGTCTGCGGAAACCCTCCTCCACGCTTTACCCCATGTCGGGACGATTGTCTCCACGAAATCTTCCACCTTGTCACCGGGACGGAAGCCCAGGGCGTCCCCCCAACGGTATTCCGGATCAAAATCTTTATGGGTAGCCGTGCGGGTATGGCACTGGGCGCATACGTCGAATTGCTGCGTCTTGGTGAGGTCATCGGGATTGACGATATTGCTCACCAGCGGGTTTGCAATATGATCACTGCCTGGTCCGTGGCACGATTCACAGCCGACACCGATGTCGGCAATAATCTCGCCGGCTGTCAGGCTCGGGTCGGCTTCCCACTTCTCGATGTCATAGCCGGTGGCGTGGCAGCCGACGCAGTTATTCTGCCAGATGCGGTCGTCATTACGGTCTATCCACCTTCCCAGCGGATTTTTTTCATTGGCACGGTCTTTTCTGAACTGCCACTTGAGAAGGCGGTTGCCTGACCCGTCACCGACATTTACGACATAGGTCTGCCGGTTCGTTTTGCCGTGGCCGAAAACCATCACATCCGTTGTGTGAACTGCCGTTCCACTTTCGTTGAGAAAACGGGCGAGGAACTTCCCTTCCTCGTACTTGACATAAACACCGTCAACATCCGTGAGCTTCGTACCGTCGCTCAAAGAGAAGTCTTTGGTCCCGGATATCCCGGTATCCTCGTTTTTATCATAGCAAACCGGATTGCCTGGAGTGTCGCCGAATCGTTCAATCCAGAGACCAAACAGGTCATTTGTCTTGAGGCCGAAACTGTACAGATCGTTAAAGCCATTAAATGCCTCAGGATGCAGGGTTTCCCGCCATCCAGCGTAGGCTTCGGGGTGACATGCCTGGCAGGTATCGGCACCCACATAGGCCGCAAGAACAGGAGTTTCCGGATCTGGCGTAGCGACCGGAGTGAACAAGCGCGAAGAACCGCAAGCGACCAGTCCTCCTGCCAGAGTCAGCGCTACGGCCAGTGCCGGCAACGATCTCCACTTTTTGTAAAAAACCTGCATAAAACCTCCTTCTCGGTTGTGGCCGAATGTCTCTGCTTTCGGTCGGATTAAGCTCCGGGGTCGTATCTCTTTGACTTGTTGTGCAGTCCCTGGTCAGGTTCATTCAGGAACCGTGTAATCGGATTAAGCTTACAGCAAGAGCCGTGCCGTCCTTTTCTGTGACGTGACTCTTCGATCTTGCGCGCCGATCAGCTCTATTCAACCGGGAACGGGACAGACTTTGTGCGGGGGGTTCTAAATAAGGAGAAGCGGCCGGGAGATTGAAATTGAGGACACTACGTGATTGGGCGAAGGTCTGTTTTGATGTTTCATCGGAAGAAGCAGCACGGATACCCTGTCGTTCTGAGAAAAAATGTCTGATCTGGACAATTAGCTATGTCATTTTGACAAAAATTTGAGGTTCAGATGGGAAAATGTCAGTAAAGTGGGCGGTTCTACTCTGCTCCGAGCTTGCGGTAGAGGGTTTTGAGCCCGATTCCGAGGATGCGTGCCGTCTCTGTCTTGTTGCCGCCGGTTCGGGTCAGTGTTCGCTGGATCGCGGCCCGCTCGATCTCGTCGAGTCCGTGAGTACCGTCGAGCAACGGCTCATCGCTGCTGGGGACGCTAGGTCCGCGCACATGGTGGGGCAGGTCCACCAGCAGGATTCGCTCGCCGGCACCGGTGATCACCAGTTCCTCGATCAGGTTGCGGAGTTCACGGACATTGCCGGGCCAGGGATGGGCGCGCAGCGCATCCATAACCCCTCTGCCGAGTGCCGGAGCTGCCGGAAGTTCATAACGATGCGCAAGCTCCTCCAGGAAGTGGTTCACGAGAGGCGAAATGTCGTCGATCCTGTCCCGGAGAGGGGGGATGTCAATGGTGACGACCTTAAGGCGGTAATACAGGTCCTCGCGGAATCCTCCCTCCTGGATCATCCGCTCGAGGTCGCGGTTTGTCGCCGCCACAAGTCGCACATCCACCTTGAGAGAGGTCGACCCGCCGACCCGTTCCACTATCTGGTCCTGCAGTACGCGCAGGATCTTGGTCTGAATAATCGGTGAGAGGTCGCCGATCTCATCGAGAAACAGGGTGCCGCCGTTCGCCTGCTCTATTTTGCCGGCACGAGGGCGTACCGCGCCGGTAAAGGCCCCCTTCTCGTGCCCGAAAAGCTCGCTTTCCGCGAGCGACTCAGTGATTGCAGCGCAGTTGACGATGACGAGGGGACCGGTTCGGCGCCGGCTGGCGCGGTGAAGTTGCCGTGAAACGAGTTCCTTGCCGGTTCCGGACTCCCCTCGAACCAGAACCGTCGCGTCCGTTCCGGCCACTACCGCGACGCGCTGCAGAACTTTGCGGATCGGGTCCGACTGGCCGATAAGGGGCGATTCTGCCGGCGGGACCGGGGAAACGATCTCGCCGTGGCGGCGACAGTTGCCGATGACTCGATCGAGAGTGCGAGCGAGATGGTCGAAACTAACGGGCTTCGCAAAGTAGTCTGCAGCCCCTTCACGCATGGCCTCGACCGCGACATTGACGCTCCCGTATCCAGTGATGACGACAACCGGTAGCCCGGGACGGATCTGGCGCACCTTGCGAAGAAGGCCGATGCCGCTCATGCCCCCCATGAGAACATCGGTCACCAGCACGTCAAGCGGTGCACCCAACGTCAGGGTGAGGGCCTCCTCGGCGGATGCAGCTGTCGTCACCTCGAAGCCGTCCTGACGAAGTCCGCGCGTCATCGCCTTGCGCGTTGAAGCATCGTCATCAACAAAGAGAACTCGCCCTCGAACACCGGCCATTTCTGAATCCTCCATAGATAAAACCTGATACCTAAGCCGTATCGCAACCCGCTGCCGGGGCGCAATCCCGGAGGGTAACCATGAAGGCCGCACCGCCCAGATCTTGCGCATCCCCAACATCGAGAGAACCACCGCAGTCCTGAAGAATGTGTTCCACAATTGCAAGCCCCATACCAGTGCCATCCGGGTGCGTCGTAAAAAAGGGTTCCCGTATCCGTTGGCGCATCGCCTGCGGAACACCGGGTCCGGAGTCCTCGACGAAAATCCGGACCCGTTCCGAGTCAAGAAAGGCCCGGACGCGCACACGACCTCCGTGCGGAGTGACCTTCACGGCGTTACTCACGAGATTGGTCAGGATCTGGCGGATGTGGTTTGCGTGGGCGGGAAGCAAACGAACCTCAGGCGCGATTTGCTTCTCGATTACCACCCCCGCGTGCCTGGCTTCGGCCCCCATCAGAAAAATCGCAGATTCGACGACCGGTCCGAGCGGCTCGGGATCCGGCTTTGGCATGGGTCGCCGAACGCGCGCCATAAATTGATTCAGCGTCTCCACGATCCGCTGCACCTCCCGGTTCATGTCGCCGAACAGTTCGCCAATCTCTTCGTCATCGCCGCCACCGCGCCGTAGACTGCGCCCCAGCAGCTGCAGGTGCAAGGCCATGGCGTTCAAGGGCGTCCGAATCTCGTGCGCGATTTCGACCGAGACGGTCCCCATGGCCGAGAGGTGTTCCAAATGCATGAGATTCGAGTAGACCAGGTCGAGTTCACCACTCAGGGAATCGATCCTTTGCGTCCCCTCACGTACCCGATTTTCGAGTTCTGCACGGGCTTCGCGCAGCCGACCGGCCATAGTGATGAATGAGGCGTGAAGGATCGCAATCTCGTTCTCCCCCCGCGGCCCGTGAAGATGTTGGAAGTCGCCCCCTTCCAGACTCCGGATGTCCGACTCGAGCCGCGCCAGCGGCTGGCGAACCAGCACTCGGAAGAGCCCCCAGAAGGACAAAAGAGAAGCGAGCACCACTGCCACCGCCAACCAGACGAAGGAGATATGCCTGCGAGTGAGTTCAGCATAGAAGGGGGTGAGTTCGAGAGACATGAGCAGCATCCCAAGGATCTCCTGGCGCGAATCGTGGCAACGCCGGCATGCGCTCCCGTTCGTGATCGGAAATCCCTCGTGATAAACCGGCTGACCATTCCTCGATGTGTACTCTCGGCTTTCAGAGTGGATTCCACCCGCCGTGTGGCAACCTCCGCATACCTGCTCAGTCGTCGGGTCGAAGAGCTTTCCGATCTCCTCCGGGTGATGAGAAAAAGCGACCCGCCCGTTGGCTGCGACGACCAGGATGTCATGGATATCCGGAAGCTCGACAAGATTCCGCGCCAGGTAGTCCTCGTGAACCGGGAACTTGTCCGGATCGACCGCTTCGAAACTGCGGAGGACAAGGTTGGCCGTCAACGCCGATTTGGATTGCAGTTCCGCTTGCCATCGTGCCACGATGCCGGTATCGCGCCACACGTTGACAACTGCGAGCACCGCCACAAGAAGAGCCGCTGTGGCGATTGTCATTCGCACGGTGATCGAATTCTTCAGTTTCAAAGGAATCTCGCCCTGATAACTGATAACAATATCGTTAAACAAATCACAACCTATGCCCCTCCCTTTGCCGCGTCAAGCAAATCCTCCCCCTGCCGGATCGATAGACTGTCCCCAGCGATCAGTAAAAACAAGCTCTTCCAGCGGCAGGCGGGGTTGCCAACCGGCTGTTTCCAATTCGGGTTTGTTAAAAAAGAAATCGGTATAGCCAAGGCATAAATAGGCGACGGGGACGATCCTTGCCGGGATATCCAGGATCTCCTTGAGGCGTTGCTCATGCAGGATGCTGACCCAGCCGACACCGATATTTTCAGCCCGCGCCGCCAGCCACAGATTCTGGACGGCACAGACGCAGCTGTAGAGATCCATCGTTTCCACATGCGTGCGACCGATTACCACCGGCCCGGTGCGCTCACGATCACAGGTAACGCAGATATTGATCGGCGCTTCACGAATACCTTCCAACTTGAATCCCTGATAGGCACTGCGGCGAAGCGGATCAAACATCTCTGCCGCTTCGCGGTTCGCTTGCGCGAAGTCATTGTATACCGACTGTTTGATGTCGGGATCTTTGATGACGACAAAATTCCACGGCTGCATGAAGCCCACCGACGGAGCATGATGGGCGGCGTTCAGAATCCGGCCCAATACCTCATCAGGTACGTCATCCGGTTTGAATTGACCGCGCACATCCCTGCGGCTGAAAATCGCCTTGAACAGGCCTTTTTTTTCTTTGGCAGAAAATACGTCTTCGGCTTGCAGATGGGATTTGATTTTATCCATGATCGATTCATTCCTGAAGTCAGATTTGCTGGTGGTTAATGGGGAATGGTGGATATGCCGGGATTATTCAGCTGACAAGAGATCATTCAGCACCACCAGCAGCCCGTTGATCACTGTGGCGGCGCAGGGGCTGCCGCCCTTGGGACCGCGATTGGTGACGTGGGGGATAGTGGTTTGGCGCAGCAGATCCTTGGATTCTTCGGCCTTGACGAACCCCACCGGCAGTCCGGCAACAAAGGCGGGCTGCATTCTGCCGGTGGCGGTGAGTTCCAGCAGTTTCAAGAGCGCGGTGGGGGCGTTGCCGATGGCGAAGATGGCGTCGGGGTAGCGTTCGGCGGCGTAGAGCATGGCGGTTTCGGCGCGGGTCAGGTTGTCGGCAGCGGCGCGGGTCAGCACGTCCGGCTGGCTGATGAAGCAGTGCACCTGATTGCCATAGCTCTGCAGGTAGCGGCGGGTAATCCCGACCCGCACCATTTCCACATCACAGATGATGGGTGCGCCACGACGCAGGGCCGCAACGCCCGCTTCTATAGCGCCGGGCAGGATGCAGGTCAACTCGGCGAATGCCGTATCGCCGGTGGTGTGAATCAGTTTGCGGGCGATGACTTGCTCAGCGCTGTTAAAGCGGCTGAGGTCGGTTGCAGAGTCGATGATGGCGAAGCTGTCTTGCTCTATCTGTAGGCCTTTGTCCATTGCATGCTCCATGTTCTATGTTTTTTGGTGGATGCGATTATCGTAACTATTCAGCTTCGTAGCGAGAGCCTATCAATTGGCATATTTTCACTTGCGAAAATGAACTCGCTTCGCTTAAACAAATTTCCGCAGCGTTCAAACATACCAATTGCAGGCTCATTGCTGAGTTGTTTCTCAAGATGCTGAACAGTTACGCATTATCTGCCAATATTTATCGCTCCAGCAACCAGTCCAGCAGCGAGGGTTGGGATAAAAAGTGAAAGTGTACATAGCCCGCCAGGGTTTTTCCCTTGCTGAAGCCGTCGCGGCTGCGCGCGCCATTGGTCACTTTCTCCAGGGAAAAGACATAAGGTTCATTGACGTCCTCCAGGGTGGAGTAGCGAAATTCGTGTCCTACCAGTCCCTTCAGCGCGACTGGTTCCTTCACCCGCACATAGCCCAACGCCTGGCGTTTGCCGGTCATATGGCAGCGAGCGTCAAAGATTCCGGTCATCGGGTGGTGCCGGCCTTCACCGTCAACAATGCCTTGTGTCAACAGCATCATCCCTCCGCATTCGGCCAGCAGGGGACGTCCGGCGGCGCTGTGGCGGCGCAACCACTGGTGCAGCTCCTGGCGGGTGGATAGAGTTTCGGCGTACAGCTCAGGGTAGCCGCCGCCGATGTAGATAAAGTCGGCGTCGGGAACGGTTTCCCCGGCCAAGGGGGAAAAGAAACGCAAAGCGTACCCGCGGCGCTCTATCTCCCGCAAATTGGCCTCGTAGTAAAAGCTGAAGGCCTGGTCACGCGCTACGGCACAGATGCGTGACCTTTCCGGCATGGTTTCTTGGCACCGGCTTGCCGGGGGCATGGTCAGCTCGATGGCAGCCAGCGCCGCCAGGTCGATATGCTCCTGCACCAGATCGGCGCAGGTTTCGTAGTAGTTTTCATCCATTTCGGCCGACGTGGCGATACCCAGGTGCCGGGTGGGTGCCAGGGGCGTTGCCTGGCGCGGCACACAGCCAAGTAGCGGGATGTCGGTATGCTGCTCCAGAGCGCTGCGGATCAGCCGTTCATGGTTGTTTGATGCCAGCTGATTGATGATGACTCCCACCAGAGGCGTGGATCGGCAAAGGCTCTGTAACCCTCGCAGCAGAGCGACGATGGTGTAGGAACAGGAGGCAGCATTCATTACTGCCACCACGGGTAGCCCCAGTTGCACAGCCACGTCATAGGAGCTGCCACCGAAACGGCGTGGTTCAATGCCGTCAAAAAGGCCCATCACTCCTTCCACCAGAGCCATGTCACAACCTTGGCAGCCCCGGGCGAAGATCTGACGCAGAGTCGCTTCGCCGAGCATGATGGAATCCAGATTTTCCACCGGGTTGCCGGCGGCCCGAGCCAGATGGCGGCTGTCGATGTAATCGGGGCCGCACTTGAAGGGGGCCACCCGCAGCCCCTGACGGCTCAGGGCGCGGGCAATACCGGTGGTGATGGTGGTTTTGCCGGAGCCGCTGCGCTCGGCTCCAATCAACACACCTTTCACGGCAAATCCCCTTTGTCCAGCAGTTCGCCGATACGATCCCGCAGTCGTCGCGCCAGGGAGGGACTTTTCCCCTGGGTGGAGACGGAGATCACCAACCCGGCGTCTTCGTCCATATGCACGGCGGGCAGGTGGAAATCGCACAGCCAGGGGTCGTCGGCCACATTGACCGGCACGCGCAGTTCTTTGGCCCACGCCGCCAGGGCGGCGTTGCGCTCGCGCTTGTCGGTACACAAAAAAGCGTAATCGCAGTGATTGAGATCATCCTCACGGGCTTCGCGCTCAATGGCCTCAATGGTTCCGGCGGCTGCCAGGGCGCGTAGCTCGTCGTCGATGCGCGGGGCGATCACCCGGATAGCTGGCTCCATGGGCAGCAGGGCACCGATCTTGCGGGCGGCCACCTTGCCGCCGCCGACAAAGAGCAGCCGTTTGCCGCTGATATGGATCAAAAAGGGATAGTAGACAAGTTTCACAGCAGTCCTTCCAACATGGCGTCAATGTCGCAGTGTTCTTCCAGGGTTTGAGCCAGCAAGTTCAGCTGACGCTCCTTTTCGTTCTGATAGTCCACGACCGGCAGGGGGAGGCGCAGCAGTTCGGCCAGAATCCGCAGATTGGCGGCGCTGTCAAAAAGTCCGTGCAGATAGGTGCCGAAAATGCGCCGGGAGCCATCCCACAGGCACAGGCCATCGGCACTGAGATGTTCCACGCCGCTGGCGACACAGGAACGCCCCACATGCATCTCGTAACCGCTGAGGGTTTGCCCTGCCCAGCGGCCCATGCCCGCCCAGCTTCCCTTGCGCAGGGTTTTGTTCCGCGCCATGATCGTGGTCAAAGGCAGCAGTCCCAGGCCCTGGACCGCCCCCGGCTGCCCCTCAACGCCATGAGGGTCTTCCAGCCGTTCACCCAGCATCTGCAAGCCGCCGCAGATACCCATGATGGGGATGCGTCCTGCCACAGCGTGCAGGGACGTGGCAAAGCCGGAGCGCTGCAGGAAGTCCAGATCGTGGAGGCTGTATTTGCTACCGGGCAGGATGACCAAATCGCAATGTGACAGTTCTGCGGGGTTGTGTAGATAGGTAAGGTGAACTTCTTCCATGGCTTTTAACGCAGCGAAGTCGGAGAAGTTGCTGATGTGGGGTAGACGTACGACCCCAACGCGCAACCTGGTATTCATTTTGTCGGTGTCCGACGCCAGATCCTGGGAGTCCTCCTCCTCCAGACTCAGGCGCAGCCAGGGGATCACTCCCTGTACCGGCACCGGCACCAGGTCGGCAAACATCTCGATTCCCGGTTGCAGCAGGCTGACATCGCCCCGGAACTTGTTGATGAGAAAACCGTGGATCAGCGATCTGGCAGCGTCGGGCACCAGGTCGTAGGTGCCCTTGAGCCAGGCAAAAACACCGCCCCGATCGATGTCCCCCACCACAAATACCCGCGACCCGGCGTATTGTGCCATCCGCATGTTGACGATATCGGTGCCCTGCAGATTGATTTCCGCCGGGCTCCCCGCTCCTTCCAGAACGATGAAGTCATATTCGCTGCTCAGGGAATCGTAGGCAGCGCTGGCGATAGCAAGATTTTCACTGGAGAGGGTGTAATATTCGCGGGCACTGTATGTTCCCGTCACGCGCCCCAGGCGTACCAGTTGCGAGCGGGATTGCCCCTGGGGTTTGAGGAGGATCGGATTCATGCGCACGTCGGGCGCCAGGCACGCTGCCTCAGCCTGAAGAATCTGGGCGCGCCCCATCTCCAGCCCATCGGCGGTCACCCCGGCATTCAGGGCCATGTTCTGAGACTTAAAGGGCGCCACCCGCACCCCGCGTTGCTGCAGTAGACGGCAGAAGCCGGCCGTGATCAGACTCTTGCCCACGCCCGATCCGGTGCCCTGAAACATGATGGATGGCACTTTGCGTTTGTTTGAGGTATTCTGCAAAACCTTTTTCACTCCTATTGACATGAGGTGCTAGCCAATGACGTCAACAATGATCTGCGGTGTCGGTCTGGGTCCCGGTGACCCGGAACTGGTCACCATGAAAGCCGTACGTGCCATGGAACAGGCCGATCTCGTGGTCGTGCCCCAGTCCGATGTGACCGGGCGCAGTATTGCCGCCGATATCGTCGCCCACTATGTTCCCGCCGAAAAAATCCATATGTATCACTTTCCCATGACCGGCAACAGGGCTGATCTGGATATCCGCTACAGCGCACTGGCGGGTGAAATGGCTCGCTGGGCCAATGAAGGAAAGCGCATATGCTACGTGACCATTGGTGATACCCCGGTTTACAGCACCTTTAACTATCTGCGTGACAAGCTGCTGGAGCAGGGGATCGTCACGCAGATGGTGCCGGGAATTTCGGCCTTTTCGGCGGCAGCCAACGCCCGGAGCTTGCCCCTGTGCGAAAAGGACGGCTCCTTCTGTGTCATCGAAATGCCTGAATCAGTGGCTGAACTCTCCGCCTTGCTTGAGCGCTTTACCTCGGTTGTGCTGATGAAGGTGCATAAGCGACTCCCCGCCCTGTGTGCGTTCGTGCGTCAGGCCGACCTGGCGCAGGCCTGGTTGTTTCAGCGTATCAGCCTGCGCGACGAGCAGGTGTACGACCTGCTGACCCAGGATCCGCCGGAAGCTGCCGGTTATCTGTCCACCGCCATTGTCCAGGGAAAGCCGAAAGAGGGGTGACGCCCTGTTTCCCCCATCAGAGGTCGCGCAACAGAGCGATTGATTCGCGTAGTCCCGCTTCCTGAAAAATCTCCAGACAGATGGTCAGCTCTTTTTCCAGAGCAAATTGTTTGATGGTCCGCAGCAGGCCGGGGTCGATCCATTTGAGACTGCGGTGGTCGCGCCGGCCGTCGCTGCCGTGCAGATGGAGCAGGGTGATCTGTTCCCGATGCCTGGACAGAACCGCCTCCACATCCTGCCTAAAATGAATCATGTGACCGACATCGACACAAAAATCGACGGGTAAGGCTGCCGCCTGGTCAAACAGTTGGGCGTCGTCACCACTGTTTTCGACACTGATGATCCCTGCATTTGAGGCGGCAAAAGTCTCCAGCTGACGAAAAAATTCGCGCTGTGGTTGCAGGTGGAGGGTATGTGTCTGCGCTCCAAGCGGTCGCAACCGATCGACGAAGGTTTGCAGCGTCGACCATGATTCCACCAGGGTCAGGTCGCGGTCGTAGGGCAGGTGGACGTTATAGCGCAGCGGCTCCAGCGCCAGTTGGGTCACTTCCTGTTCGTCGGGCAAGTCTTCCGGCTGCCGGCTGCAAAAATAGAGTAACTCGATTTCATCAACCAGGCCGCGCACATATTGCACATTCGCCAGACGTTCTGCCGGAATAATAAAGGAAGGGGCCGCTATGCGCATGGGTACCTCATTGCAATGTGCAGGGAGAGGTACAAGATTGCGGTAAACAGAGCCAGCAGGGTGGTTGCCCTGATGAACAGTCCGGTCGCGTCGGTGATCAGTGCCGTCTCGTCGATCCGGGCTCCGTCACCGATACAGGGCTTCTCCTTGCGGAGGCCGAAATAGGTTGCTGTGCCGCCGAGGCGGGTGTCAAGGGCGCCGGCAAAGGCGGCCATACTATGGGCTGAATTGGGGCTGGCGTGGGCCAGGCGGAAACGGCGACCGATACGCCAGGCATTGCCCGGGTTCAGGCGACTGCCGAACGCTGCGGCAGGAATCAGCAGCAAGGCCAGCCGCGCCGGAATGAAGTTGAGGACATCATCGGCACGGGCGGCAAATTTGCCGAACTGCTCGTAGCGCGCATTGCGATAGCCGACCATTGAATCCAGGGTACTGACGGCCTTGAACAGCATCGCCCCGGCCGCGCCGCCTAGTGCGGCGAACACAACCGGCGACAACACGCCGTCGGTAAAGTTTTCCGCCACCGATTCGACGGTGGAGCGAATCACCATTGCCTGATCCATCCCGGCGGTATCGCGGCTGACGATCATGGACAGTGCCTGGCGGGCACCCTCAAGGTCACCGGCAACCAGCGGGGCATGAACCGCCAGGGCGTGTTGCACCATGGAGCGGGCACTGACAGCAAAAAAGATAATCAGCGTATTGACAACAAGATAGAGGGCAACATGGATGCGGATTGCCGCCCACAGCAGAACCAGGGTCATGGCGACGGCGACCGTTGTTGACAGTAATGTCAGCAGCGCGCCGCCGCTGAAGCCAAGGGGATATAACCGGTGTTCCAGTCGGCGGTTCAGACGTCCCAGCAGGCAGACCGGGTGCCAGGATGTACGCGGATCGCCAATGACATGATCAAGCAGCAGGGCGACAATCACGCACAACAGGTTGAGGGCGATGAAGGTTGTCATGCCAGTTCCCGAAAGGCGTTCAGCAGCGGTGTCATATCGTTTTTTATGCTGAAGCGGATGTGCTCGCCGACAAGTCCCTTGAAGTTGCCGCAGTCACGGATCAACACCCGGCGCGCCAGGCAATGCTCGAATAGTTCCGCTGCCCGTCGTCCCTGCAGCCGGCAGAGGATGAAATTTACCGTTGACGGCAGGGCCTGCAGCCAGGGGAAGCTGTCCAGCTCATTGAGCAGCTGTCGTCGCTGGGCGGCAATGCGTTGTGCCATCGGCCGGTTGTCGATATCGATCAGCCGCAGGCCGAGTTCCTGGGCCGGGCAGTTGACGTTCCAGGGGGAGCAGCGCTGCTCCAGTTGCGCCGTTAATTCCCGGTTGCCGCTCAGGGTGAATCCCAGTCGCAGTCCCGGCAGACCGTGAATCTTGGAGAAGGAGCGCAACACCAGCAGATTCGCGCTGAGCTGGGTTGTCAAACTGAGGGCTTCTTCTTCCAGGTGAAATGGCAGGTAGGATTCGTCGACGACAAACAGGGTGGCGGGATGCCGGGCGATCAGCGCTACAAGGTCGGCGCGCGCCACGCTTGTGCCGGTGGGGTTGTTGGGATGGCACAAAAAACAGAGTTCGCTGTCGATGCGCATATCGTCCAGGGTAAAGGCATAATCGGGCGCGGGCGCGACAATCGATGTGATGTCAAGAGCAGCGGCGTGGGCAAAGTGCTGGTAGTCACTGTAGGTCGGCGTAAAAATAGTGACCCGCTTGCCGGCAAAAAGAGCGCAGAGCCGTTCGATGGCCTCCGTGGTGCCGGCGCTAACACAGATGTTTTCAGGCGCAATTTGGTAGTGAGCAGCCAGGGCCGCCCGCAGGGTGTGGCTGTGTGGTTCCGGCAGGCGGCCAAGCAGACGCGGAAGATCAAGGTCTTTGACAACTGCCGGCTGGCTGTCGGCGACATTCGAGCTGTAATCGCGAATGGCATCGGGGCTGCAACCCAGTATGGCCGCTGCCCGGTAGATGTTGCCGCCGTGATGTTCCTGGTGCACGATCAATTTACCCTCCAAGCACAACCGCCGCCAGCAACAATACTGCCTCGCACACTTCGCAGAGGGCGCCGAGCATGTCACCGGTGACGCCGCCGATCATCCGCCGATACCACCACAGGATCAGGGCAAGAAACGCCAGATAGACACCAAGAATGCCGATAAACAGCCCGAAGGGGAGCGCAAAAAAGGCCAGCGCCGGCAAGATCAGGCCGGGGACGATCAGCCCGGAGCGTTCACCGGTGAAGAATGGTTTGGCCAGCCCGTCCTGGCGGGCGTAGGGCAGGCGGTGCATGGCAATGGCCATGGCAAAGCGCGACAGCGCCGGAATCAGCACCAGCAGGGCGATGCTGCTGAGATGGGCAAAAGCTACCCCCTTGGCCCCAAGCACCAGGATAAGTGCTACCACGCCCATGGTGCCCGCGTGGACATCCTTCATGATAGCCAGTTTTTTTTCACGGTCGCGGTGGGAGAAGAGGGCGTCGGCACTGTCGCACAGACCGTCCAGATGCAGAGCGCCGCTGATCACCACCAGATAGAGCACCAGGACAAAAGGCGCGATGGTAACCGGGGTGAGCCAGTGCAGCAGCGCCAGCCCGGCACCGATGAGCAGCCCGACCCAGGCAAAGGCGGCGGTTGCCCTGGCGCCGTCGAAGGGTGCGGAGCCCAGGCGGATAATGGTGAGAAAGTTCAGAGCGCTGAGAAAGCCCTTCATCGCTGTGCCTTGACGGGGACGGCAATACCGCTGACCATCAACAGCACCTCATCGGTCAGCGCGGCGACGCGGCGGTTGATGAGTGCCAGCAGAGCGCAGTAGCGGCGGGTCATGGGGTTGGCCGGAATCACCCCCAGTGATACCTCGTTGGTGACGATGATGGTGCGCCGCGTCGAGGTGGCGAGGAGCGCCAGAAATTGTTCCAGAGGTTCCTCTTGTGCTGTCTCTGTGAAAATCAGGTTGCTCGCCCAGAGGGTCAGGCAATCGATGAGAATGGTGTCACAGGGGAGATCCAGGGCGCGCTGATAGGCGTCGGCGAGCTGCAGCTGTTCCTCAATGGTGGTGTAGGAGGCATCCCGTTCCCCCTGGTGGACACGGATTTTGCGATCCATTTCTGCGTCGAGGCTGGTCGGTGCGGTGGCGATGTACGCCTTGCGCAACGCTGGAGCCGCCAGGCCAAGGGCATGATGGGTTTTGCCGCTGCCGACACCGCCGGTGATCAGGGTTGTGTATGACATCTTCGTGCTCCTTGTGGGAACCGCGCGTTCCAGGGTGGAGAAACCCCACCCCCTATTTCTCTATTCCTGTTCGCGCGGCGACGCCCTGCTGATAATAGTGCTTTATCTCGCACATTTCCGTTACCAGGTCGGCTTTCTCTATCAGTTCGGCCGGGGCGTTGCGTCCGGTCAGTACCAGTTCGGTGCGTGGCGGGCGCAAGTGCAACAGATCAAATATCTCGTCAATGTTGACCAGCCCTTTGGTCAGGAGGCCGAGCAGTTCATCCAGCACGATCAGGTCGTAGGCGCCGGATGCCAATGCCGCTTGTGCCTCCGCTATGCCGCACTCTGCAAGCTGCCGATCTTCAGCTGAAGGCGTGCTGCGGATGAATTCCCCGGTGCCGAAGGCACGGTGGATGATGCGCTCCTGCAGGTGCTGCAGGGCGGTCCATTCCGACGAATCCCCCTTTTTTAGAAACTGACAGAAGAAGACTTTCCCTCCGGCTCCGGCGCAGCGTACCGCCAGTCCTAGCGCTGCCGTAGTCTTGCCTTTGCCGTTGCCGGTGTAAATCTGTACATACCCTCGCCCAGGCATCTAAACCTCTGCGAGCATCGCGACTTTACCGATGATGATGGTGGCAGGGTGACTGATCTGCCGGTTGGCGATGCAGGACAGTACCTCGTCCAGGGTGGTCGAGAAAATTCGCTCCTGCTCGGTTTCCAGACTTTGACCGATCAGCACCGGCGTGGTGGCCGCCATGCCGTGCATGAGCAACTGATGGCGGATGACGGGCATGTTTCTGACCCCCATGTAGATGACAATGGTAAAGCCGAGGTTTACCAGGGCGTCCCAGCGGTAGCTGGTTTCCAGGTTATCAGCCTTGGTGTGACCGGTGATAAAGACCACTCCTGCCGCAGAGCGGCGATCGGTCAGGGCACCCTGGACCCTGGCGACCAGGGATGAGGCCGAGGTAACACCAGGGATGAGGGTGACGCGGGCACCGACGGAGCGGGCGGCTTCTACTTCCTCCACGGTGCGGGCAAAGACCGAGGTGTCACCCCCTTTGAGGCGGACGACGCGCTTGCCCCGTTGCAGTTGCTCGATAATTAACGCATTGATCTGGACCTGGGTCCGGCAATGAGCGTCGTAGGGGCGCTTGCCGACGTCCAAGGCCTCACAGCTGATCTGCGCGCGGATGGCGGGATGAATCAAGCGGTCGTAGAGGACGACCTCGGCACGGCGGATCGCTTCGATCCCTGCAAGGGTGATGGATTGTGCGCCCAAACCGGCGCCGACGATAATAAGTTCGCTCATCTTATCTCACAAGTCGATGGCCGCTTGCTGTGCGGCTTGTTTCAGTAACTTCAGAAAAATCGCCCGTACGGCAGGGTTCTGTCCGAGACCTTCGAAGACAGGGGTTACCTGATAGCCATCCTTCTCAAGCAGGGTCAGCCACGAGTCCTCCTCGTCCCCGGCCATGTCATTGCGGGCATGATCCCCGGCTACGTACATCAGCGGCTTTAACAGCACCTTGCGGGTTTCGGCGGCGGCCAGTTTTTCCCGCACGGTTTCAAAGTCGGGCAGCCCTTCCACCAGGCCGATGCACACGGGAATGCCATATTCACGCCGCAGCAGGATTTCCAGTTCGTAATAGGCGCCCTGGGCCATGTGCTCATTACCGTGACCCATGTAGACCAGGGTGGCATCAGCGGCCCGTGCCGCATCGATATCGGGCTTCAGCGCCCGCACCAGGCCATTGAGCTGGTCGCGATGATCAAAAGCGCCCAGCAGGGGCTTGCCGAGGGCGACTTTTTCGAAGGGTTGCCATTGCGGTTTGCTGGTTCTGATCGCGCCCAGAGCTTCTACATACGCAGCCAGGTCACGGTACTCCTCGCCGTCAACGATCAGTACCGGCTGGACGACGATCCGCCGATAGCCCTCATTCTGCAGGTCGGCCATGGCGCCCAGCACGTTTTTGACGGTATAAATCTGTTTGGGAATGGCCGGATGTTCACGGCGGTAGTTTTCGTCTCCAGCCCGCTCATGCCATTTGCGCCGAATGATGTTGGATGTGAAAGCCAGGCGGACAGGAACGTCGGGATAACGCTCTTTGACATCGTGCAGCATGGCCAGAATCGGTTCCAGGGTTGTCGGATAGGTGGTACCGAAGGCTGCCAGGACGATGGCTGTAAGAGTCTCCTGTTCGCACTGCTTCATGATCGTATATCCACCAGATAGTCGCCGTTAATCATGGCTTCGTCGAAGGTTGCCATGCCGGTTAACATGCCCAGTGCAGCATCGATAATGCCGAAGGCCAGCGGGCAACCGCTGCCTTCACCCAGGCGCATGTTCAGATGCAGCAGCGGTTCCAGATCCAGTTCGCGCATGATATGAACGTAGCCGGGTTCCGCCGACAGGTGGGAGGGGATCATGTACTCCCGGACCAGCGGATTGAGGCGGTATGCCACCAACGCGGCGGCGGCAGAGATAAAGCCATCGATGACCACCGGCACCTTGCAATAGGCGGCACCCAAAAAGCAGCCGGCCATGCCCGCCACGTCCAGGCCACCGACTTTGGCCAGGACGTCCAGCGGATCGTTCGGGTCGGGCTGGTGGAGCGCCAGGGCTGCGCTGATCACCTGTTTTTTGCGCGCCAGGGCTTCGTCACTGATGCCGCCGCCCTTGCCGACGGCGACATCAGCATGGGCGCCGGTAAAGGCCATGTAGACGGCGCTGCTGCAACTGGTGTTGCCGATTCCCATTTCGCCGGTGCCGATCAGATTATAGCCTTCGGCGACCAGACTTTTGACCATCTCGATACCGACCAGCAGGGCCTGCTCCGCTTCGCGGCGCTCCATGGCGGGTTCCTTGGCGAAATTGGCGGTGCCGGGACGGATTTTGCGTTCGATCAGGCCAGGATGAGAGATGGTCGGCTTAATGCCGATATCGACCACGCGCAGGTCGGCGCCGTTAGCGGCGCTGATGACGCAGATACCGGTGATGTTCTTGAGCATATTGATGGACTGGATAGCGGTCACTTCCTGGGGGGCGCAGGCAATCCCCTCTGCGACAACCCCGTGATCGGCGGCCATGACGATCGTGCATTTTTTGCGGGGTGCAGGGGTGATGGTGCCGCTGATGGCGGCCACCTGCGCAGCAATTTCTTCCAGTTTTCCCAGACTGCCGGGGGGTTTGACCAGACTGTCGATGTGCGTCTGGGCGGCGGCACGGATTGCGGCGCTGACGGGTTCGATGGTCTCAATGATGGTCTTTAACATCACGGCTCCTTTATTATTTGTTTCCGTTGTCAACAATATAACGACACAGTTCCTCGACACTGCGGGGCGGGGTGCCCTCGGCAGAGCCCAGCGCATTCCACACCTGCATCACCTGGGGAAGCCCGAGTCCAAAGCGGGTAAGCACCTCCTGCTGTGCCGCCAGTGTGTCAGTCGCAATGTGCGCTACGCACTTGCCGGCGTCCATAATGACCATCGTGTCACTCCACTGATAGGCAAAATCGAGATCATGGGTAGCCAGCACAACACTCAATCCGCTCACGTGGAGTTCGTCGAGCAGGCTCAGAAATTCACGTTGCATGGCAGGGTCGAGTCCGGCCATCGGTTCATCCAGAATCAGCACGCGGGGATGCATGGCCAGCACGCCGGCCAGACAGACCCGTTTTTTCTGCCCGAAACTCAAGTGTTGCACCGGTTTGTGGGCGCAATCGTTCAGGTGAACGGCAGCCAGCGCCCGGTCAACCCGGTGTCCGACTTCATCTGCTGCCAGTCCCAGGTTAAGGGGCCCGAAAGCAACATCTTCGCGCACACTGGCGGAAAAAAGCTGACTGTCAGGATTCTGGAACACCATGCCAATATCGGTACGCAGGCGGATGAGTTCAGCGCGGCGGTAGCTCAGGAGCCGATCATCATAGCGCACCTCTCCCTGCTGGGGCCGCAGCAGACCGTTGGTATGCAGCAACAAGGTGGTTTTGCCGGCACCGTTAGCCCCCAGGATGGCGGTCCGCTCCCCTTCTGCAATCATCAAGGTGCAATCATCAAGGCCTTTGCTGCCGTCGGGATAGCGGTAGTGTACCGCCTGAAATTCGAGAATAGCGCCTGTCATCCAGCGATCACCACGACGATATTCAGGCTCGCTCCCGCCAGCAGGGCAATCAGGCCGTCGCGCCCGGCATGGGGAAAAGTCTGATCGGCAAAACGCAGAGGGCCCTCGCCTGATCGTGCTTGAGCAGCGGCATGCAACTGTTCCGCCCGTTGCCAGAGTTGCAGGGTGGTATGGGCGATCAGTATTCCCAGGGAGCGCAGGGCGCGCTGGGTGCTGATATATCCCAGGCGTGCTATTTGCGCCGTACGGGTAGCGCTTACGACTTGCGCGAAAACAAAAAGCGAACGATAACCCAGCACCATGATATCGATCAGCAACTCAGGGGTACGCAAGCGCCGCAACAGTGCCATCAAATCCCTTAACGGGGTGGTCAACGCCAGAAACAGCAAGGAGCAAAGGCAGGCGAGGGAGCGGGTGCACACCAGCGCCGCCTGCTTGAGCTGCTCCGCCGGAAAAGATAAGGATACATCACGCCATGATTCCCCCCAGGTGATGGACAGGGCGATGGAAAATGCACTCAATACCAGAAAAAACAGCGCCGGAGCGAGAATGAGCAGATAAGAGCGCCATGCAACCCGCGCCACGCCCAGCGTCAGGAACGCAAACATCAGCGCTACGCCGGCGGCTGCCGCCACGCTGGCGGCCAGAAAGGCCGCGCACAAACCGCTCAGGGTAAAAATCCCCTTGGCACTCGGCGCAACATGCCGCCAGGCACTCTGGTGACTGAAGCGCTCTATGTGCATGGCTGCCCTTGCTGCCATGCACGTCGCATTCGCACGCGGGTGATGGAGACGCCCAGATAGTAACCGATGAAGCCGCCGCCAAGAGCGGCCTGCAAGGCAAACAGAAGGGATTCAATCTCTCCACTAGGGGGCTCCCAGAACGGGTTGAACCAGGGTTCGTAGTCCGGCGCAATTTGGTTAATGGCCACCATGGCCTCGCCGTCTGCGCCGGTGAATGTCTCCACATCCTTATCCGTTTGCACCACCCCTAGCGGCAGTAGCGCCAGCAGAATGACTGCCAGTATTAACAGCAGGTTCTGGTGCTTTTTCATGGTTGTGCCTCGCGCGCTTGCAGCAGGTTCATCTGCCGCAGTTCCTGTGGGTTAAAGCGTGCCAGGGCATTAAATATCAACACCGACAGCAACCCTTCGATGATGGCCAGCGGGAGCTGCGTCAAAGCGAAAATGGCAGCAAACTTGACGAAAGAAGCCACGAAGCCGCCCGCCGGATCGGGAAACGCCAGTGCCAGTTGCGCCGACGTCGTGAGATAGGTCATCAGGTTAGCACTGCAGGTAGCAAGAAATATGGCCATTCCAAAGGGTGAACGGACCATGCGCGCCAGCCGGAATACACCGTAGGCAACAAAAGGCCCGACAATTGCCATGGAAAAAACGTTGGCACCCAGCGTTGTGATGCCACCATGGGCCAGTAAGAGCGCTTGAAAAAGCAGAACCACGAGTCCAATCGGTGCCATCGCCGTGGGACCGAACAACAGAGCGCCAAATCCCGTTCCGGTTGGGTGGGAGCTGCTCCCGGTAACCGATGGAATTTTGAGCGCCGAAAGAATAAAGGTAAAGGCCGCTGCAACGCCGAGGAGCATACGATACTCCGGATGTTTTTTGACTTTTTTACCAAGGGAATAGACGCCGTAGGCAACAATGGGAGCCGACACCAGGCTCCAGCCGATTGCGTGACCAGCCGGGAGAAACCCTTCCATGATGTGCATTTTTTCTCTCCTGTCTCCCATTTTTGAAACGCAAGAGGCGCAATAAAAAACCCGCACCCTGAAAAGACAGGGGCGGGTTTCCGAATTTAAAGCCGCGCGTGCCCACGCTCCCTGGCCCGGGGAGATCAAAGTGGATGTTTCACCGGCAGGTCTTCTGACTTGCGAGCGCTCGGCTTATAATAACCGGTATCTCGTACGGCCTTCCCAGTTGAAAAAACCAGTGGCATGGTTGTACAAGATCTAACTCGCTTACAGCGGCGGGTCCGTGGAGGATTTTCACCTCACTTCCCGTTGTTGTCCTACCCAGGGTAGAGTAACAAGCCTTGCGGCACCGGCGAAACGTTCGATTGTGGATCGTTATAGGGACTGAAGCGGGAAGATGTCAAGAATTAATCCTCCGGTAGGTGTTTTCAAGGGTGGTTGAAACATGTAAAAATGTTAGTTTGTTCGTATATGTTCAGCACCGGCTCGGGGAGCCTATGTCAAGGGACGCGATTGTTTCCCGCCGGGTCATCCATGACCGCTTGTTGTCGCCGTCCCTGGCGACAAACACCCTTGCCACAGGAACCTCGATCCTGCGCAAGGACGGTAGTAACTAGTTACAATTGCTCTACCTATCATTCAATCATGTTGGAAGGAAAGGAATCGAATCATGATTTATGAACATATCGGCTTGCAGGTGCCTAACATTCTGCTACCGAAAAAAGGGGTCGACATGCAGCGCTGGGCAGTGATTGCCTGCGATCAGTACACCTCCGACCGTAACTACTGGCGGCATCTGGACGAGCAGGTCGGCCTGGCGCCCTCAACCTTACGGTTGACCCTGCCGGAAGTCTACCTTGAAGATACGGACGTTGAGGAGCGCATCCAGGCGATCAACCGCACCATGGAAAGCTATCTGGTGCAAGGGATTTTGGAAGAACAGCCGCCGGGGCTGATTCTGGTCAATCGGCGTACTTCTGCCGTGCCGTCACGCAAGGGTCTGATGGTAGCTCTTGATCTGGAGCGTTATGATTATCGCCCCGGTTCCCAGAGTCTGATCCGTGCTACCGAAGGAACTATCATCGAACGGCTGCCGCCGCGCATTCGGGTACGACAAAATGCAGCAATTGAACTACCCCACATCATGGTGTTGATCGATGATCCGCAGCGTACCGTCATCGAACCGCTGTTCGAAGAAAAGCTTGAGAAGGTTTATGACATCGAGCTGCTGTGCCAGGGGGGGCATCTGACGGGGTATCGCGTTGATCAACCGGCATTGCTTAACCAGGTCGCTAATGCGTTGGAAAAACTCGCCGATCCGCAATCCTATCGCAATCGTTACAATGTCGAAGGGGAGGTCATGCTCTACGCCATGGGGGACGGCAACCATTCTTTCGCCACCGCCAAGGCGATCTGGGAAAAGCTTAAAGAAGAGGCTGGTGATCCCCAGCAGGTGATGGATCATCCGGCACGCTTTGCCCTGGTGGAACTGGTCAATGTGCATGATCCGGGGTTGGAATTCGAAGCGATTCACCGGGTATTATTTGATGTTGATGGCGAGGGACTCAAGCAACAGATGGAGACTTTTTTTGCCCAGCGCGGCACGCCTCTGACCATCTCCTCCTGCAGTGATTTGAAAGGAGCCAAAGCCTGCCTCGATGAAATTCAGGGGGAGCACACTTTCGTGATGGTTGTGGAGAGTCAATATTTTGCCTGCGATATCGCTGATCCGGAGTACACCCTTGAGGTTGCTTCTTTGCAGGCTTTCCTTGACGAATTTTTAAGCACTAACCCGCAGGTTCGCATTGACTATATCCATGGAGATCATGAAGTGGCCGAACTCGGCAGCAAAGAGCACAACGCCGGATTTTATCTGCCTTCCATCTCCAAACATGACTTGTTCCGCACCATAGTGCTTGACGGCGCCCTGCCGCGCAAAACCTTCTCTATGGGCGAGGCGGACGAAAAACGTTTTTACCTGGAGAGTCGGCGGATTACGGCTGACAAAGCATGAAACCAGGGGCGGCAGCAGTCAACTATATTGTCTTCGATCTGGGCAAGGTGCTGATTGATTACAGCTATGTCGATTTCTTTGCCCTGTTACGTGAGCACGGCGTGCAAGCGGCCAAGGTGGAAGATTTTTTGCTGCAGGCCGGATTGCATGACTACGAACACGGCTATTTAGCCTGTGACGATTTTCTCGCCGGGATGAATAGCCTGCTCGCCCGGCCCCTTGCTCAAGAACAGTTGAGGCAAGCCTGGAACGGTCTCTTTGCTCCGATACCTGAAATGCTTGAATTAGCGGCTGAGCTTAAAAACCATTATCCGGTGTATCTGCTCTCCAATATTGGCAAGCTCCACTGGGATTTTCTGTCAGCAACCTACGCACTGGATGCTTATTGTCACGACCGCCTGGCCTCTTTTGAGGCCGGCGCCATGAAACCAGCCGCCACCATTTACCACGCTGCACAACAGCGCTTTGCCCTTGAGCCCGCATACACCTTGTTTATTGATGACAAACCGGAAAATATTCGTGGTGCCATCGCCTGTGGATGGCAGGGTTTTGTCCATCGTGATCCGGCGGCTACCAGAGACTGCTTGTACAAGTTGACCGGTTTTGCGAACTAATCAGTTGTTGCCAACAGGGCGGAAACACCGGATGGATGCACTGTTCCAGTTAATTGATCGCCTTTTGCCCCGGCGCCTGCAGGTCAAACTCAGTCTGCTCGTGACGATTCTGCTGATGATGCTGGTCAGTTTGATCGGAGCACTGTTTTCCGATTTTTCCGAGCGCACCCTGCGCGAGCAACTCGGACGTGAAGCACTGAACATTGCCCAGTCGCTGGCGATGAATCCGGTGATTATAGAGGGGATAAAAAACCGGGATGTGGCATCTGTTCAACTTTTTGCCGAGAAGCTGCGCGCCGTTACCGGAGCGGAATATGTCGTCGTTGGTGACCGCGAAGGAATTCGTCTGTCCCACCCGGAACCGGATCGGATTGGCAGGGCTTTTGTTGGTGGAGATCTTGGCCCGGCCCTGAGCGAAGGACGATCGTACGTTTCAGCAGCGGTCGGCACCCTCGGCCCGTCATTACGAGGTATTGTTCCGGTCGTGAATGGTGATGGGCACGTTATCGGTTTTGTCGCGGTTGGTTATCTGACCAGTCAGATCAATGATCAGATCCGGTCACAACGCAATCAAATTATCGGTTATGTTGCGATTGTCCTGCTGTTTGGTGTCTTCGGTGCAACCCTCATTGCCCGTGGCCTGAAGGCAGCGATCATGGGTCTTGAAGTTCATGAGATCGGAGCCCTGTTCAAAGAGCGCAGTGCGATTATCGGAGCGGTACGTGAAGGGATTATCGCGGTTGACGGACGTGGATATCTGACCTTTGTCAATACCGCCGCACTGAAATACCTTGAGCGTAGCGATATGGATGATCTGCGCGGGGAGCCTCTGGCCGAAATCTGTCCCTGCCCGGATCTGGCAGAAGCTCTCAAAGCCGGTAAGCAGGTTCTCGACCAGGAAATGCTCCTGGCCGGACGGGTGATGCTGGTCAACATTGTTCCACTGCAGCATGCGGATGGTGGCATGGTGGTCAGTTTCCGCCCCAAGGATGAGCTCGACCGTTTGACCCGGGAACTCACCCACGTCCAGGAGTATTCCGAACTGCTGCGCACCCAGACCCATGAGTATTCTAATAAGATGCACACCATCGCCGGATTGCTCCAGCTCGAAGCCTATCAGGAAGCCCTTGATCTGGTGATTAACGAGTCCAGCGGCTATCAGGAACTGGTGCGCACCCTGGCTGAGGCGGTTCCTGATCCGGTGATTGCCGGATTGATCCTGGGTAAATACAACCGCGCCTGCGAGCTGAAGATCACGATGGAATTTGATCCGCAGAATTCCTTCGTTGATCTGCCCTCCCATCTGGATCGTGACGCGCTGGTAACCATCCTTGGAAATCTGCTGAACAATGCCTTTGAAGCGGTGCGCGAGCGGGGCGAGACGATGCTGGTTCGATTGTATCTGACCGATCTGGGACCCGACCTGGTGATTGAGGTGGAAGATTCCGGCGTTGGCGTTGCTCCTGCCATTGCTGAGAATCTGTTTGATCTGGGCGTGACAACCAAACAAGGGAAGGGGCGCGGCACCGGACTGCCTCTGGTCAAGCATGCGGTTACCCGACTGCAAGGGGAAATTACCTACAGCCAGGGGGAGCTTGGTGGGGCTTTATTTACCGTGATGATTCCCAAACAGCAAAGGGCCAACGCATGACCGTAGAAAAGATCAGAGTCCTGGTGGTCGAGGATGATCTGCGCATTGCCGATCTGCATCAGCGCTTTGTCGCTAAGCTGGAGGGGTTCGAGGTTGTCGGTATCGCCGTGCGGATTGACGATGCGCTGGAAATGATTGAGGTGCTGCAGCCCGATCTGGTACTGCTCGATCTGTTCTTCCCTGAAGGCAACGGCATGGATCTGTTGCGTCATATCCGTGCCGGTGATCAGCCCTGCGATGTGATTCTGATTACCGCCGCGCGTGAAATGGCCACCCTGCAAAATGCCCTGCGCGGCGGCGTGTTCGACTATATCGTCAAACCGGTATTTTTCCCGCGGTTTCAGGAGTCGCTGCAGAATTTCCGTACCCTTCATCTGGCCTCCCGCAGTGGTTCCTCCCTGGAGCAAAAAGATATCGATCGGCTCCTGCATGCGCAGATTCCGGTGACGGCGGACGCAGGTTCCATGCCGGTGCCCAAAGGGATCGACCCCTTAACCCTGAACAAGGTGCGGCAGGCTTTTGCTGATCCACGGGTAGTTGATTTGAGTGCCGAAGATGTCGGTAAGACCATCGGTGCCAGTCGCTCCACCGCGCGCCGTTATCTGGAATATTTAACCACGGAAGGGTATTTAACCGCCGACCTGCTCTACGGTGTTGTCGGTCGCCCGGAACGGCGCTATGTGCGCAATCGCTAAACGGGCATCTGTTATTTTGGTCGTGAACACAATCATCATAATCCCCGCAAAAGAATAAACTCTTTTTAATTCCACAATATTTACAGTTTGATCAACGACTCCTAGTCTGGTGACAACAAGGTCCCGGGGTTTCTGCTTCCGGATTAGTGTTCACCTGTTTCCTCAAGGAGTCTGCCATGTTGTATATCCAGTTTTTTTTCTTGCTGCTGATTCTCTATGTCGGCAGCCGCTATGGCGGGGTCGGTCTCGGCGTCGTTTCCGGCATCGGTCTGTGCATTCAGGTTTTCATCTTTAAAATGCCACCCACCAGCCCACCGATCACCGTCATGCTGATCATTATTGCCGTTGTCACCTGTGCCGCCATTCTGGAAGCAGCCGGTGGTCTCAAGTACATGCTGCAGATCGCTGAGCGGTTGCTGCGCTCCAAACCGAAAATGGTGACCATCCTGGGTCCGTTGGTTACCTACACCATGACCTTCATGCTCGGCACCGGCCATGCCGTTTATACTATCATGCCGATCATCGGCGACGTTGCCCTGAAAAATGGCATCCGCCCGGAACGCCCCATGGCTTCCGCCTCGGTCGCATCACAAATGGGCATTACCGCCAGCCCGATCTCAGCCGCTGTTGTTTACTACCTGTCGCAGATGACCGATCTGGTTCCCAACCTGACCCTGCTGTCGATTCTCATGGTCACGATACCGGGCACCCTGGCCGGAGTACTGCTCATGTCCCTTTACAGTATGCGTCGTGGTGTGGATCTGGAGAAAGACCCTGAATATCAGCGTCGTCTGCAAGATCCCTTGTGGAAAAAGCGGATTGAAGAAACCACCTCGACAACCCTTGGTGAAACCCTGCCGACCTCGGCGCGCACTGCGGTGTTGATCTTTCTCCTGGCCCTGGCCTCCATTGTTGTCGTCGCCATGATTCCCGAGTTGCGTACTCTCAATGTGGGAGATAAGCCGATCGGTATGGCCGTTATCATTCAGATGATGATGCTGGCTTTCGGTGGTCTGATTCTGATCGTTACCAAAACCAAGGCCTCTCTGGTGCCGGAAGGGGTCGTATTTAAATCCGGCATGGTTGCCGCCATCGCCATCTTTGGTATCGCCTGGATGAGTGACACTTACTTCAAGTTTGCCCTGCCCAGCTTTCAGGGCGGTATCACTGAAATTGTCACCAACCACCCCTGGACCTTCGCCTTTGCCATGTTCATCGTTTCTGTCGTAGTTAACAGCCAGGCCGCAACCTGCCGGATGATGCTCCCCGTCGGTCTGTCCCTGGGCCTGCCGCCGGCACTTTTGATCGCGATTATGCCATCATCCTACGGCTATTTCTTTATCCCCAACTATCCGTCGGATATCGCCACGGTCAACTTCGACAGTTCCGGCACCACAAAAATCGGCAAATGGTACTTCAACCACAGCTTCATGGTGCCCGGCCTGATCGCCGTCCCCACCGCCTGTATCGTCGGTTATATTATTGCTATGGTCGTGATTGGCTGAGGGGAAAACTGCTCAGAGTGCTATTGCCGCCCTTTGCGTCTATATGATGCAAAGGGCGGTGGCGTTTGAATTGCTTTCTTGCCCCTGCTTCCCTGAAAGGTTAACATCCCTCTTGGCGAAGGGGGGGGCATGAACACACAGAACCACAACCATAACCGCAACGCACCGGCTGAAACAAAAGC
>JAHYIY010000007.1 GCA_019429255.1 Desulfuromonadales bacterium
CACTTGTTTCGCCGGCGGCGACATCGGTGAGGTCTTTGTGGGTAACGCGGGGCACCTCGACATGGAGGTCAATGCGATCGAGCAGGGGACCGGAGAGTTTGCTGCGGTAGCGCTGCAGGAGCGGCGGGGTGCAGGTGCAGTCATGCACCGTGTCTCCCAAAAAGCCGCAGGGGCAGGGATTCATGGCGGCGACCAGCATAAAGTCCGCCGGATAGGTCAGGCTCAAGGCGGCGCGGCTGATGCTGACCTGCCCATCTTCCAACGGTTGGCGCAACATCTCCAGCACGTTTTTTTTGAACTCCGGGAATTCATCGAGGAACAAAATCCCCCGATGAGCCAGGGAAACCTCGCCGGGGCGCGGGTAAGCGCCACCGCCGATCAGTCCGGCATCGGAAATGGTATGATGAGGGGAACGGAACGGCCGTTGGCGCACCAGGGCATTGTTACGCGACAGTAGACCAGCAACGGAATGAATCTTGGTGGTTTCCAGGGCCTCCTCGAAAGAGAAATCGGGGAGGATGGTCGGCAAGCGCCGTGCCAGCATGGTCTTGCCGGATCCCGGTGGCCCACTCATCAGGATGTTGTGGGAGCCGGCCGCAGCAACTTCGAGGGCGCGTTTGACGTGCTCCTGGCCACGCACTTCGGCAAAATCTTCACAGTCGGTAGTCTGGGGAACGGTATCGGTGGCCGGGGACATGGCAAAGGGGGCGAACTCTTTTTCACCGTTGATCAGGCCGACAGCCTCGGCCAGATCGCGCACCGGATAGATAGCAGGCCCAGCGACGATGGCTCCTTCTTCGGCATTCTCCAGTGCCAGGATCAGCGCCTGATCGCCCCAGTCGCGGGCGACGACGGCAATCGGCAGAACGCCGCGCACCGGCTTGACCTGACCATCGAGGGACAGTTCGCCCAGAAGGATGAATTTTTTCAGACGTTCGGCATCGACAATGCCGGTGGCGGCCAGCAGACCGATGGCAATGGGGAGATCAAAAGCAGCACCGTCCTTGCGGATATCGGCGGGAGCAAGATTGATGGTGATGCGCCGCGCGGGAAACTCGTAACCGGAATTCTTGATGGCTGACTTAACCCGGTCCTTGCTCTCTTTGACGGCACCCTCAGGCAGGCCGACCGTGGCAAATTGCGGCAACCCCTGGGCAATATCGACTTCCACGGTAACCGGATAGGCATTAATGCCGATCAGGGCACCGGATGTGACTTTAGCGAGCATGTTCCCCCTCCTGCTCTTATGTCAGATTGCAAAAAAAACGCTCAGCGTATTGATAATCAGGACGCGTGATTGAGTTCGTAGATCAGTTTTTCCGCCATGATAGCAGCGACAGCACCATCGCCGACGGCAGTGGAAACCTGCTTGAGGACCGAGGTGCGGCAATCGCCGGCGGCATAGATTCCCGGAACATTGGTGATGGTATCTTCGCCGCAGCGGATGTAGCCATCTTCATCCAGGTGAAGCAGCCCTTTGACAAAATGGGTTGTAGGGGTAATCCCGATGGCAACGAACATGCCGTTTAACTCAACCTGACGGCAGGAACCGGTTTTCATATCGCACAAAACGGCTCCGGTAAGACCGCTGTTGTCGGATGTAAATTTTTCGACTACGGAGTTCCAGACCATTTCGATTTTGTCGTTGGCAAAAATGCGCTCCTGCAGAATTTTGGTGGCACGCAACTGGTCGCGGCGATGTACCATGTAGACCTTGCTGGCAAAACGGGTCAGGAATAAAGCTTCTTCTGCGGCGGTGTCGCCACCGCCGATCACGGCGATGGGTTGATTGCGGAAAAAAGCGCCGTCGCAGGTGGCACAATAGGAGACCCCTTTGCCGACCAGGGCTGCTTCGCCGTCGATTCCGAGTTTGCGCGGAATCACCCCGGTGGCGACGATCACTGCTTTGCAGGTTATTTCCTTGCCGTCAACCAGCAGGGTTTTGCTGGCGCCATTGTCAATGATCTTTTCGACGGTGCCATAAGCGGTTTCCAGGCCGAATTCAACGCAGTGCTCCTGAAAGCGCATCATCAGTTCCGGTCCTTCGATGCCGCCTGGGTAGCCGGGCCAGTTTTCCACCAGAGTGGTGGTCATCATCTGGCCACCAAGGATCATTTTTTCGATCATCAGGGATTTTAAACAAGCGCGCGATGCGTAGAGTCCGGCGGTCATTCCCGCCGGCCCGCCGCCGATAATAATGACATCGTAATCGGTGGTACTCATAATAATCTTTGACTCCTTGTCGGCGATTCCTTCATGCGCTACAGATTCGAATACTTGCATATCTGTGGTGAAAATGGAATACCTTGCAGCCGGACAAATCAGTTGAGTATGATGGGTTCTGCTCTTTAGTCGTTGAGATGACAAACGGTGGGAGGCAACAATTGAAGTTTATCCGGTTTATCCTGTGGGTGGTTGTGACCCTGATGCTGATTGTTGTTACCGATCAGTTGATGATAAGGCGCCAATTCTCCACCCCCGTGCTGACTGAAACCCAGGTGTTTTACTGTGATTTTCGTGCACGGTTACTGACCCTGGGACGCACTGATGGCCTTGATGACCGCATCGGCCGGACCATTGAAGCTGAAATGAAAACTTCCGCTGATGCATCGCGCTATCTTTACGTTGACGCTGCCGGTGTGCTGCATTTTGCCGATAGTTTCGATGAGATACCCCCAGCCTATCGCCAGGGTGCTCAGCGACTGGCTCAGTAGCCAGTGTTCATACCTGCTCTTCAGGGTGTGCCGTAAATATCGGCGCGTCGGTCATGCAAAATTTTGATTTGTTCACGGTAGGTGACCATCTCGTTGAAATCGCAATCGGCGATCAGTTCGGTATCCTCTTCTGCGGCTTCCGCGAGGATCGTTCCCAGTGGCGAGATGATGCGACTGAGGCCACAGAAATCCAGTTTCCCCTGGATCCGACAGCAGTTGGCTGCCGCCACAAAAAGTTGGTTTTCAATTGCCCTGGCACGTAACAGGATCTGCCAGTGTTCCCCCCGTGGTTTTGGCCATTCCGCCGGGACACAGATGATTTCGGCCCCTGTCAGGGCAAGCTTGCGGAAGAGCTCGGGAAAACGCAGATCGTAGCAGATGGCGACGCCGATTCTGCCCACAGAGGTGTCGACTGCCAGACTCTGGTTGCCGGCGCTTAAGTGTCTGTCCTCACCCATGGCGGAAAAAAGATGGAGCTTGCGATAGCTACCGACGACTTTTCCCTGATCAATGACATAGGCGGTATTATAGATTTTGCCGGCGCTCAATTCCGGCAGGCTGCCGACGCTGACCAGGCCCAATTCCGCGCACAGTTGTTGCATTTCCTTGACAATCTCGGGGGTGCGTTGGGCCAGGGTGGGAAGGTGGCGATAATCATAACCGGTGCTCCACATCTCAGGCAGCACGGCTAGTTGAACGCCGGCGGCAGCGACCCGACGCAGGGCGGAAGCGGCCTGTTTGCGGTTGCTGTCGATATCTCCCAAATCGATGTTGAACTGAATAGCGGCGCAGCGCAGCTGTGTCATGAAGCGGTCTCCCTGGTTCAAGTAAAAAAGCGTTCTATTGTTTGCATTTAAATTGAAAAGAAGTAACGCCCCAATTCCCTGCCACTATTTACTGGAAACAGCTGTTGTAGGCTATTTTTCGCCATATTGGCATCACGATATAGTAGCGTTTTACAAACAGTGGTTTCGATAATTCTTGCTTTTGCGGGCCGAATTGAATACCTTTTTGGACGGTATTTTTTTATACCATTGAATTGCCCTTGGTAACAAATGCAAAACCCGACAGGAAGAACTAATGAATCTTGCATTGATCCCTTTGCTCCCCTTGTTGGGAGCCGTCATTCCCTCCCTGTTTCGCAGCCGCAACCTCAATGCCCTCACTGCTGGAGCGATAGCCGGTGTCTCGATGCTGTTGCTGTTGCTCCAGGCTCCGGCAGTGTTTAACGGCGCGATGCCGCTGGCGAGTTGGAGCTGGATCTCCGCGATCGGCCTGAATTTCGCGTTTCGCGTCAGCGGTTTCGGTTTCATGTTTGCTTTTTTGATTCTCGGCATCGGCTTGCTGATTGTCATCTACGCGCGCTTTTATCTTTCAGCCGCCGACCCGATGGGGCGTTTTTATACCTATCTGTTGTTGTTCATGGGGTCGATGCTGGGGATCGTCTTGTCGGAAAACATCATCCTGCTGATGATGTTCTGGGAATTGACCAGTATCAGCTCGTTTCTGCTGATCGGCTTCTGGAGCTACCGTACCGATGCCCGTGAAGGGGCACGTCAGGCTCTGGTGATTACCGGCGGCGGCGGTTTGGCAATGATCGCCGGGTTTCTTCTGCTCGGTCATATCGTCGGTAGTTTTGAGCTGACAACCATTCTGGCTTCGAAAGAGATTATTCATGCCCATCACCTTTATCCAATCACCCTTATTCTGATCCTGCTCGGCGCCTTTACCAAGTCGGCACAGTTTCCCTTCCAGTTCTGGCTGCCTCACGCCATGGCGGCACCGACGCCGGTGAGTGCTTATCTTCATTCAGCAACCATGGTCAAGGCCGGAGTGTTTCTGCTGGCACTACTGTTTCCGGTACTATCAGGCAGTTCCCTGTGGTTTTATATTGTGACGCCCGTTGGTCTGATCACATTTATGTTTGCCGCTTACATGGCCATGTTCAAAGATGATCTTAAGGGACTGCTGGCCTATTCCACCGTCAGTCATCTTGGCCTGATCACCCTGCTGCTCGGACTTGGCAGTCCGCTGGCGGCCTTTACTGCGGTGTTTCATATCCTCAACCACGCCGCCTTTAAGGCTGGCCTGTTCATGCTCGCCGGGATTATTGATCACGAAACCGGCACCCGCGACATGAAGCGCCTGTCGGGACTGTGGAAATACATGCCGATTACCGGCACCCTGACCATGATCGGCAGTGCATCCATGGCTGGAGTTCCTCTGTTTAACGGCTTTTTGAGCAAGGAAATGTTCCTTGCCGAAACCCTGGAGCCCAACCTGTTCGGTGCCTTCAGTTGGATCGTACCGTTGGGTGCTACCCTGGCGGCAATTTTTGCCGTGGCTTACTCGATCCGCATGGTGCATGACGTTTTTTTCAAGGAGCCCTTCACCAATCTGCCGAAAAAGCCCCATGAGCCACCCCACGGCATGCGTCTGCCGGCTGAAATTCTGATGACCATCTGTGTTCTGGTCGGCCTGTTCCCCATGACCCTGGCGGCGCCCATGGTCAATGTGGCCGCCGGCAGCATCCTCGGCGCAGCGACCCCCGACTACCACATTGCCATCTGGCATGGTCTCAACATGGCGCTGGCCTTGAGTGTCATCGCCCTGGTTGGTGGGTCGATCTTCTACCTGCAGCGTTTGCGTCTGTTTGATTCCCATCGCTGGTGCATGCGCTATTGTGACGGCAAGGCTAATTTCGAAGCTTTTATCAGTGGCGTGGTGCAGGGCGGCAGACAGATCACCGCTTATATGGAAAACGGTTCGCTGCAGCGTTACATTGCTTTGCTGGTAGGGGCTGTGATCGTGCTGGGAGCAAGTCCGTTTTTTGGCTCGAGTGCGCCTTTTATTGGCCCCCTGGCCATGGCTTCCGTAGATCCGGTGACTTTGATCATGGGGTTGGCACTGATCTTTTGTAGCGTGGCAACGGTAGTGAATCACCGCAATCGAATCCTGTCGATCATCATGCTTGGTACGGTGGGGCTGATCGTTTCCCTGTCCTTTATCCGCTTTTCAGCGCCGGATCTGGCCCTGACCCAGATTTCCGTCGAGGTGGTCACCATTATTCTGCTGATGATGGCGTTGCATCTGCTGCCACGCACCACCCCGGTAGAATCGACCAGCACCCGGCGCGGCCGCGATATCGTTCTGTCAGTGGCAGCGGGTGGTGGTTGTACCGCACTGATGATGGCCGTGCTGACCCGCCCCTATGATACGATTGCCGGATATTTTCTCGAAAACAGCAAGCCCGGTGGCGGTGGCACCAATGTGGTCAACGTTATTCTCGTTGACTTCCGCGGTTTTGATACCTTGGGTGAGATTACCGTGCTGGTGATTGCCGGACTTGTTATCTACGCCCTGCTGCATGATTTTGATTTGACCGCGCCTAAGACGGACGCGTTGGGACGCCCCTGGGTACAGGATCGTTTCCCGATGATTCTGACGCAGATCACGCGGCCGTTGATGCCGTTGTCGTTGCTGTTTGCCGTCTATATTTTTCTGCGCGGGCACAATGAGCCGGGCGGCGGTTTTATTGCCGGACTGATCGTCGCTTCGGTGTTGATCCTCCAGTACATTTCCAGCGGGATTGTCTGGACGCGCCCGCGCCTGACCGTCGATAACCACATCATCATGGCTTGGGGATTGGTTATTGCCGTCTTGACCGGGGTCGGCAGCTGGGTGGTCGGTTACCCGTTTTTGACCAGCAGCTTCACTTACCTGACCTGGCCACTGGTCGGCAAGTTTGAGATCGCCAGTGCCATCGCCTTTGACCTCGGTGTGTTCCTGGCGGTGGTCGGTTCGGTCATGCTGGTGCTGGTGAAGTTGGGATCGATGAATTCGACCGATGCTGAAATTGTGTCCACCAGCGCGCAAAAAGACCAAGAAGAACAAAAAGGAGCACACTAAATGGAACTGCTGTTTACATCCTGTATGGGCGTGATGATTGCCTGTGGTGTTTATCTGATGCTTCGCGCACGAACCTTTCCCTTTGTGCTCGGACTGACATTGCTCGGCTATGCCGTTAACATGTTTCTGTTTGTCAGCGGCCGACTCAAAACCAACCTGCCGGCGGTGATTTCCCCTGCGCAGTTGCAATATACCGACCCTTTGCCTCAGGCCCTGGTTCTGACCGCCATAGTTATCGGTTTTGCGATGGTTGCTTTTGTCGTGGTACTGGCACTAAAAGCCAGCGGCGAATTAGGCACCGATCACGTTGACGGCCATAAGGAGAACAACTCATGAATCATCTGATCGTTGCTCCCCTGGTGCTGCCGTTGTTGATGGGAGCAATCATTGTCCTGGCAGTTAACCGCAGTATTTCCTTGCACCGCACCCTGGGGCTGATCAGTTCTGCGCTAGTCACCCTGATTACCGGACTGCTCCTGTATCAGGCCATAAACGGGCCGATCCAGATGTATGTTCTGGGTAACTGGAGTCCACCTTTTGGAATCATCATGGTGCTGGATCGCTTGAGTGCGATGATGATTTTTATTACCTCATTGCTGGCGTTTCTTTGTCTGCTGTATGCGGTGAAAGGCACCGATGAGCAGGGGAAAAACTTTCACGCCCTGTTCCAGTTTCAGCTGCTTGGCATCAACGGTGCCTTTCTGACCGGCGACATCTTCAACCTGTTCGTCTTTTTTGAGGTCATGCTGCTTTCGTCTTATGGTCTGGTGTTGCATGGCGGCGGAGCCCGCCGTACCAAGGCCGGTATGCATTACGTCATGCTCAATCTGGTTGGTTCCAGCGTTTTTCTGATTGGAGTCGGTATTCTTTACGGCTTGATTGGTTCTTTGAATATGGCGGACATGGCGGTGCGACTTGCTCATGCGCCGGCTGACAATGCGGCCTTGCTGCAGGCCGGAGGCTTGATTTTGTTCGGCGTTTTTGCCCTCAAAGCGGCGCTGCTCCCTCTCTATTTCTGGTTGCCCAACGCCTATGGCTTTACCAGCGCGCCGGTTGCCGCCTTGTTTGCGGTGATGACCAAGGTTGGGGTTTACGTTATCCTGCGTGTCTATACGTTGATTTTTGGCGAGCATGGCGGCGTCGCGGCCAATGTTCTTGAACCGTGGCTGATACCTGTCGCGCTGTTGACCCTGATCGCCGGATCCATCGGTGTTGTCGCCAGTCGAGATCTGCGTCAGACAATCGCCTACATGGTCGTGGCTTCGGTCGGCACCCTGCTGGCGGTGATCGGCACCTTCAGTGTCGATGCCGTTGCTGCGGCTATTGTCTATCTGCCACATACCACTTTTATGACCGCCGCCATGTTTCTTGTTGCTGATATGATCCGCCAGCAACGCCTTGGTGTCGGTGCGGCCTTGATCCCGGATCGACCGGTTGGCCAGGAGCGGTTACTGGGGCTGTTGTTTCTCGGTGCCGCAGTGGCTATCGGGGGCTTGCCGCCATTAAGCGGCTTTACCGCCAAGGTGATGATGTTGATGGGGGTACAGTCCCATGCGGCAGCGCCCTGGATCTGGTCACTGGTGCTGATTAGTGGGCTGATGGGCTTGATCGCTCTCGGGCGGGCTGGTAGCCTGATCTTCTGGAAGACGATCCCGCTTGACGATACGGGTGTCGGCGCCTACACCAAGGCACCCCATGCTGATATTCCCCGTTTTGATGCCGGTTATGTGTTCCCGGCCCTGGCGCTACTCGCCATCAGTCCGGTGCTGGTGCTCTTTGGCGGTCCCTTAAGTGATTTCGGTTACGCGGTCGCGGCGCAGATCAGTCAGCCAATACATTATATTGAAGCAGTACTTGGCAGTGATGCCGTTGCTGCACTGCTGTCAGCAGGAGGTCACTAATGCAAGGCAATCGCTGGATTCCCCATCCGTTAATGACCATTGCACTGATTGTTCTGTGGCTGCTGCTCAATAATACTTTCTCCTTTGGTCACATTCTTCTTGGCACCCTGCTCGGGATCATGATCCCCTGGTTTACCAATCGCTTCTGGCCGGAGCGGCCACGGATTTGTAAACGGCGACTGTTTCTGAAGTTTTTCTTCGTCACCTTTCTGTACGATGTGGTTGTCGCCAACCTTAACGTGGTGCGCCTGATTCTGCAGCCCGATATTTCCAAACTGCAGCCAAAATTTATTGAGGTGCCCCTTGATACCGATGATCCGATGGTCATTTCCCTTCTCGCCAACGTTATTTCCATGACCCCGGGAACCGTATCGACGGAGATCAGCGCCGATAAAAAGACCCTGATTGTTCACGGTCTCGATGTGCCTGATGAACAGGCCGCTGTTGCCGAGATCAAGTCGCGTTATGAAGCCACCCTCAAGGAGATCTTCACATGCTGAATATCGCCCTGATTATTGCATTTGTTTTTATAACCCTGGCCCAGTTGCTGAACCTCTATCGGCTGTTCAAGGGGCCGAGCTTGCCGGATCGGATTCTGGCACTGGACACCATGTATATCAACGCGCTGGCGCTGTTTGTGCTGCTGGGGATCTTTTTTGATACCACTACCTATTTTGAGGCAGCGCTGATTATTGCCGTCATGGGCTTTATCAGTACCGTAGCGACCAGCAAGTACCTGATGCGCGGCGATATCGTTGAATAAATCAAGGAGTATGACATGATTGTTGTCGAGATTCTCGTCTCTTTCTTTTTGATTCTCGGAGCCTTTTTCGCCCTTGCCGGCTCCATCGGCCTGTTTCGCCTGCGGGATTTTTTCACCCGTCTGCATGGACCCACCAAGGCAACCACCCTGGGGGTTGGCAGTATCGTCATTGCCTCGGCCATCTACTTCAGCTTCCTAAAAGAGGGTTTAAGTCTGCATGAAGTATTGATCACCCTGTTTCTGTTTATCACTGCGCCGGTCAGTGCGCATTTTCTCGCCAAGGCAGCGCGTCATCAACGCCTGCATCAAGATAAGGATCATGCTGACGGTTGATGATGAAAATTGGCATAAACGTAAAAAGGCTGCATACAGTGATGTGTACAGCCTTTTTACGTTATCGCAGGGCAGGATGATTATTGTTTCGGGCGAGCTGAGTTCTGTTGCCATTGGGCTTTCATTTTGCGGTAGCGTTGATTGAGCCAGAGAATCATCAGAACAATAAAGACGATACCGCCGATGGTCAGCCAGGGGTTGTCGCGATCAAGATAGCGGTTGATCAGGGTGGCTCCGAAATACATCAGGGAGCAGCCGACCGCACTTCCGGTAACGACACCCATTAAGGTGCCGATGCGGGACATTCCCAGCAGCCGGCCAAAAATAGAGCCACCGACACTGCCGGTAGCCGCCAGTGGAAAGACGCAGAAGGCAACAATGCCGGCAAAAGTTGCGCTTTTCATCCACGGATTGCTGGCGAGAATAAATTTGCCGTCTTCCTGCAATTCTTTGAGTTTTTCACCGAGCAGGGGCAAGCGGTACAAGAAGCCGATGTGGAAAGCGAGCAGGCAGGCCACCATCACATCCATATAGAACACCAGAAAGGCGAGTTCTCCGGAAGAGAAAAAGCGTGCAGCTTGTTGTACTGCTTCCTGCATCGCTTCGTCGACAGCGCCGCTAGCCTCGGTACTTGAGCCGGAACTGCCACCTAAGATAACAAAGCGACCAAAAAAGAAAAAAACAGCTGTCGCTGTTAGCAGCAGGGCTTTTACAAAGCTCCAACCGTGTTGTAAATAAAACAGGACCAACAGCGTTAAGGACAGGGCAAAAGGGCCGATCAGGGTAAAAAACCAGACAAAACCCAGTTGGCTGTGGCCCTCAACAAGGTAGTCTGGATTGCCTCCTGGTGCTGACGATTGGTCGTGTTGTTCAGGTTTTTCGTTCAAAACTCTTTTGTCCTGAGTAAAATGGGCGCGGAGCCGATCCCTTTGTGCTATGGATAATATGGAATTTGGTTATTCACTTTGCTCCATTCATAACGGTTCAACAACCGGGACCAATGCGACTCGCTGACAGCCCGGATCCTGCAGCTTCGCACTGGATGACAGAGACATAAGTCTGGCAGAAAAAATAACCTGCCGTCATTCTGTGTGCAGCGAAGGGATGTCGCAGAATCCATATCCTGTTTTCTGCTTTACTGGAGTCAAATAGATAGCCAGACGATGAAATCTAACTTATCCGTGCAGGGCTGTTCAAGTATGATCGGTAGTAGGGATGACGATTTTTTATGGCGTGGTTTGATATAACATATCTGGTGCATTTTTAATCTGTCAGCGAGGTGCTAGTGAGCCGTGAGTTCTCTCTATTTCCACATTCCTTTCTGCCGCCGGCGCTGTCGCTATTGCGATTTTTTTTCGACAACGACCAGTGATGTGGAGCGTGACAACTATGTCGACCTGCTGTGTCGACATCTTGAACTGATCCATTGTGACGAGTTGGCCGATAGTGAATTGCAGACCATCTACTTTGGCGGTGGCACGCCGTCGTTATTGACAGCGGAGCAGTTGCATCTGCTGCTGACAGCCAGTCGCGCCCGCTTTGGTTTGAGCGCCGAAGCGGAAATCACCCTCGAGGTTAATCCCGGAACCTTTGGCGGGAAGTACCTTCAGCAGGTCCGTCAAACCGGGATAAATCGTTTATCTATCGGTATTCAATCTTTTAACGACCAGCAACTACGGCAGCTGGGGCGCTGTCATAATGCTGATCAGGCCCGCGCTGCCGTAACTGGCGCCCGCGCTGCCGGGTTTGACAACATCAGCCTCGATCTGATGTTCGCCCTGCCGGGGCAGGATACTGACGATCTGGATCGGGAAATAGACCAGTTGTTGCAGCAGGAACCTGAACATATATCGGTTTATGGGTTGACCGTTGAAGCGGGAACCGAGTTTGAACGTTGGCAGCAGCAGGGCCTGATCACTGCGGTTGACGAGGATGAATATGCCAGACAGTACGAATTGCTGCGCGCACGCTTTAGCGCAGCAGGATACGAACACTACGAGGTGTCCAACTTTGCTCGTCCCGGTTGGCATTGCCAGCATAATCAGCGCTATTGGCAGCGCCGCAGCTGTCTGGCCATTGGTGCCGGGGCTCACAGCTTTGTCGAGTCCGGTTACGGTGAGCGCCGGCATGTTCCAGCCGATCTGGCGCGCTATCGTCAGTTGCTGACAGCAGGGGTCGACCCGGCTGAACGGCTTGAGAGTTTCAACCGCCGGGGAGCAATGATCGAGACGCTTTATCTCGCCCTGCGCACCAGCGCCGGTGTTGATCCGGTTGCCTTTGAGGAGCGTTTTGGTGAATCCTTGCAGCGTGCTTTTCCCACCGCCATGGCCCGGTTGCAGGCGTCATTGGTGTGCTCTGGTGAGCGGATTATGCTGCCACCACAGCACTGGCTGATTTATGATCATCTGATCAAGGCCTTTTTTTAAAGAACGCCCTGGCTGCTACTGAATGGTCGTCACCCCGTTGCCCGGTTAGATCTTGACAAAGGGTATAAGCGTTGCTAGTCTGCGTTATTAGCACTCGAGCTGGTTGAGTGCTAACGTGATTGAGTCAGCAGGATCATGGAGTCGTGTCGATGGCTGAATTGAATGAGCGCAGCCAGAATATCCTGGAAGCGATCGTCAAGGATTATATTGCTTCAGCGGAACCGGTAGGCAGTCGTGCCATTACCCGCAGGCATGATTTTAATCTGTCGCCGGCATCGGTGCGCAATGTCATGGCCGATCTCGAAGAGATGGGTCTGCTCTGTTCACCCCACACTTCGGCCGGACGGATTCCGACGGAAAAGGGATTTCAGTACTACATTGATACCCTGTTACAGGTACGTGACTTAAGCGATAAGGAAAAGAAGCAGCTGCGCAACAGCTATCGTTTTTCCGGCATGAAAATGGAAGACATCATGCAGGAGGTCGGGCGGATTCTGTCCGGCCTGTCCAAATATGCGGGGCTGGTGATGGTGCCGAAATTTGCCTCGACGGTCTTTCGCCAGATTGAATTTGTGCGTCTGTCCCACGGACGCCTGCTGGTAATCTATGTCTCTGAAACCGGATTGGTGCAGAACAAGGTGATTTCCGCTGATGTGGACATCGATCAGCGTCAGCTGGAAAAGATCAGTAACTATCTCAATCGCGAGCTGGGCGGTCTGACCATTCATCAGGTGCGCGAAAAGCTGAAAAAAGAGATGCAGGAAGAAATGAGTCTCTACGATCAGCTGCGCAAAAAAGCCTTGAGTTTGTCTTTTGCTGCGCTGCAGGACGAGGTTGAGGATCAGCTTTTTGTTGCCGGCACATCACTGATGCTTGAGCAACCGGAGTTTTCATCGCCGGAACAGATGCGCCGCCTGATTCAGACCTTTGAAAGTAAAAAAATTCTGATAGACTTGCTCGATCGTAGTCAGTCGGCCCAGGGGGTGCAGATCTTTATCGGCAGTGACGTCGATTTGAAGGGCTGCAGTCTGATTTCTGCGAACTTTTCCAATCGTAAGGGGGCGATAGGAGCCTTGGGAGTTGTCGGACCGATGCGTATGGACTATTCCCAGGTTGTGCCGATCGTTGATTTTACCGCCCAGCTGGTCAGTCGCGTACTTGATCGGGAAGCTGAGTAAGAAGAATATATGCAACTATTCAGTTGCTATCCTTCGCGCAGGGCCGGGGATCCTATGGCAAGGGTGTTTGTCGCCATGGACGGCGACAACAAGCGGTCATGGATGACCCAACGGGAAACAATCGCGTCCCTTGACATAGGATTCCCGACCCGGTGCTGAATAGATACGAATATATATCAAAAGGAGATGAGGTACTGTGGGCAAGAAGACCGACCAAAGTGCAACAGATCAGGTTGCAGACAATCCTGTCGAGGTTGTTCATCCGGATGCTGAACCCCTCGCGGAAAATGCGGATTTAGAGCAGCAGTTGGCGCAAGCTCTCGAAGAGAAACAGCGGCTGCATGAACAGTATGTAAGAACCCTGGCCGACATGGACAATCTTCGTAAAAGAACAACCCGCGAAAAAGAAGAGATCGCCAAGTTTGCTAACGAGGGGCTTCTGCGCGATATTCTGCCGGTTATCGATAACCTCGAACGGGCCTTGGAACATTCCGACAAGGCGGCTGAAAGCGGCGGATTGCTTGAAGGAGTGCGCATGACCCTGACCCAGTTCACTCAGGTGCTCAGTCGTTTCGGCGTGGCACCGATTGATGCGGCCGGCAAGCCTTTTGATCCCGCTTTTCATCAGGCCATGGGGCAGCTCGAATCTGCTGACCATCCGGTTAACACGGTCATGGTTGAAATGCAGAAGGGTTATCAACTTAATGAACGTTTGCTGCGGCCAGCTTTTGTGCTGGTGGCCAAGTCGCTGACAGAAAAGCCTTCAGCAGCCGACGATGACAACAAAACTACCTGATATCAGGACAAAAAGCTCTAGGGAGGAAACAACATCATGGGTAAAGTTATTGGTATTGATTTAGGAACCACCAACTCCTGCGTTGCCATTATGGAAGGTGGCGAGCCGGTTGTTATTGCCAACTCGGAAGGATCACGCACCACTCCGTCCATGGTCGCATTCACCGAGTCGGGTGAGCGTCTGGTCGGCCAACAGGCCAAGCGTCAGGCGGTCACCAATCCGGAGAATACGCTGTTTGCCATCAAGCGTCTGATCGGCCGCAAGTTCAGTTCAGAGGCCGTGCAAAAAGACATGAAAATCAGCCCCTTCGAAATTATTGAGGCGGACAATGGTGATGCCTGGGTGCAGGTGCGCGACAAAAAATACAGTGCCCAGGAAGTTTCTGCCATGGTGCTGCAGAAAATGAAGCAGACCGCTGAGGACTACCTCGGGGAAAAGGTCACCGATGCGGTCATTACCGTGCCGGCGTACTTTAACGATTCCCAGCGTCAGGCTACCAAGGATGCCGGTAAGATTGCCGGACTCAATGTGTTGCGCATCATCAACGAGCCAACCGCGGCGTCCCTGGCCTATGGCCTCGACAAAAAGCAAGAAATGACCATCGCCGTCTTTGACCTCGGCGGTGGTACCTTTGATGTGTCAATTCTCGATCTGGGCGATGGGGTCTTCGAGGTCAAGTCGACCAACGGCGATACCTTCCTGGGTGGTGAGGATTTTGACCAGTTGATCATCGACTATGTCGCCAATGAGTTCAAGAAAGATCAGGGCATCGATCTACGGAACGACAAGATGGCCCTGCAGCGCTTGAAGGAAGGCGCTGAAAAGGCCAAAATCGAGTTGTCTTCATCGATGGAGACCGACATTAACCTCCCCTTTATTACTGCCGATCAGTCGGGACCCAAACATCTGAACATTAAACTGTCGCGCTCCAAGCTCGAAAGTATCTGCAGCGGGCTGCTCGACAAGCTGGTTGGCCCCTGTAAAACGGCTCTGAAGGATGCCGGTCTGTCGGCCAGCGATATTCAGGAAGTTGTCCTGGTCGGTGGCATGACGCGCATGCCTGCGGTTCAGGAACGGGTCAAGGAAATATTTGGCAGAACGCCGAGCAAAGGGGTCAACCCGGATGAAGTGGTCGCCATTGGCGCGGCCATTCAGGGTGGGGTTCTGACCGGCGATGTCAAAGACGTCCTGCTTCTTGACGTGACTCCTTTGTCGCTGGGAATCGAGACCCTGGGTGGCGTTATGACCAAGCTGATCGAGAAAAATACGACGGTTCCATGCAAGAAGAGCCAGGTGTTTTCCACCGCTGCCGACAACCAGCCGGCGGTTTCGGTTCATGTCCTCCAGGGCGAACGAGAGATGGCCAATGACAACAAGACCATCGGTAACTTTGAACTGGTTGGTCTGCCGCCGGCACCGCGCGGTGTACCGCAGATTGAAGTAACCTTCGATATCGACGCCAACGGCATTCTCCACGTATCGGCCAAGGATCTGGGCACCGGCAAAGAACAGTCGATCCAGATCACCGCATCCAGTGGTTTGTCTGATGATGAAATTCAGCAGATGGTTAAGGATGCCGAGCTCCATGCCGGCGAAGACAAAAAGAAGCGTGAATTGATCGAAGCTCGTAACCAGGCGGATGGTCTTGCTTACACGACGGAAAAATCCCTGGCTGAGCATGGCGAAAAAGTTGACAGTGCCACCAAGGCAAAAATCCAGGAAGCCCTGGACGACCTGAAAAAGGCGATTGAAGGGGACGATGCTGAGCTTATCAAGAGCAAGAGCGAGACCCTCGCCCAGGCTTCTCACAAGCTTGCTGAAGTGATGTATTCCCAAGGTAAGGAAGATGCGGGCGCCGCCGGCAATGAAGGGGCGGCAGCTGAAAGCCCAGTCAAGGATGATGTGGTTGAAGCCGAATTCGAGGACCTTGACGAGAAGAAATAAACTGCTAACCGGGATCGGACGCCGACGTTGAAAACAACCATTCGGCGTCCGCCTTTTTTATGTCTGGATAATTATTTTGGCAAAACGTGATTATTACGAGATCCTTGAAGTCAACCGTAACGCCAGCGAAACGGAAATAAAAAAAGCCTACCGGCGGCTGGCGGTACAATACCACCCGGACAAAAACCCCGGCAATAAGGAAGCGGAAAACAAATTCAAGGAGCTTTCCGAAGCCTACGCGGTTCTGTCTGACCCTCAGAAACGGGCAACCTATGACCAGTTCGGTCACGCCGGCGTCAACGGCGCCGGAGGCTTCTCCGGGGGGGGGTTCGATTTTGGCGGCGCGCCTTTTGAGGACATCTTCGGCGACATTTTCGGCGATATTTTCGGCGGCTCGCGCCGCGGGGGACGGGGGCGGCGCGGCGACGACCTGCGCTACAACCTGACCATCAGCTTCGAAGAAGCGGCATTTGGTGCCGAGAAGAAACTGCAGTTGCCACGCAGTCAGCCATGTGACAGTTGTCAGGGCAGCGGTGCCCGTGCGGGTACCTCACCGCAGACCTGCTCGACCTGTCGCGGTGCCGGTCAGGTGCGCTATCAGCAGGGGTTCTTTACCATGACCCGCCCTTGCCCGGATTGTCATGGTGAGGGCAAAACCATTAAAGATCCGTGCCCCGATTGTAAAGGCAGTGGCCGGGTCAAGCAAAAACGCACCCTGCCCCTCAATGTCCCGGCCGGCGTGGAAAATGGCACCCGCCTCAAGCTTAGCGGTGAAGGAGAAATGGGTAGTCAGGGTGGTTCGCCCGGTGATCTGTACGTAGTGATCAGCGTCAAAAAACATCCGATCTTCGAACGCGATGGCCAGAATGTGATCTGTGAGGTGCCGATTTCTTTTGCCCAGGCCGCCCTTGGTTGCGACCTCGAGGTTCCCACCCTTGAAGGTCGTGTCAATCTCAAGGTTCCGACGGGCACCCAGAGCGGCAAGATTTTCAAGCTGTCGGGCAAAGGGATTGTCGCCCTGCAGGGCTATGGACGTGGCGATCAGCTGGTGGTGCTGCGGGTCGAGGTTCCCACCAGGCTCAACGCCCGCCAGAAGGAATTACTGGAAGAGTTTGCCAAGGCCGGCGGCGAAGAGATCCACCCCCAGGGGAAGGGTTTTTTTGATAAGGTGAAGGAGCTGTTCGACTGACATTTTCTGTTGGCGTGGTGTGATGATCAGGGAGTACCGATGAAGCGCATAGCTTTTGTGATTCTCTTGCTGTTTGGCCTGTGTTTGTCAGGGCTGTCACCGGTGGTCGCCGCTGCCGGTTTTGAGCGCGGGCAGGAGCTCTATCAGTTGGGGCGGCACGATCAGGCCCTGGCGGTACTGCGTGATCACATCCGCAATGCTCCTGAAAACCTTCAGACTGCCCGCGCCTATGCCCTGATCGGCAGAATTCTGACCGAACGGCAACAGTATCCCGATGTCATTCTCTACCTGCAGCGTACCCCTGCCGTATTGCGCAGCCCAGATATCGAGTTGCTCCATGGCAATGCCCTGGTTGCCACAGGCAACGTTGCCGAAGGGCTGCGTATGTTGCAACCCTTGATCGGCGAGACCCTGGCCGCGACTGATCAACAGCGTTTATTCCAGGCCCTCGTCACCGCTGCCCTGGCGCAAAACCAGTCATTGTTTGCCCTGTATTATCTGCAACAGGAGTTGGCTATCGGCGTTGACTCGCAGATGGTTTTTGCGCGCGCGCGGCAGCTGCTGCAGAATCATCTGTCTGATACCGAGTTGAACGAAGCGGTCTTCATGTGGCAGGGCACTGAAATCGGTCAGGATGCGCTGCTGCAACTCGCCCGACGTGCGCTGGCGCGGCAGAATCCGCAAGGGGCCAGAGGGCAGCTGGAAAAGCTGTTTGCGATTGGTGTTCCTTTCCCCTTCTGGCAGGAAGCAGAAGATCTGCTGCAACGCACACGGGAGGATGGTTGGCTCAACCGCAACACTGTTGGCGTGCTGCTCCCCCTGTCCGGGCCCTATGCCTCCTATGGCGAGTTGGTAAAAAATGGCCTTGAGCTGGCGCTTAAAGAACACAACAAGGCGCGTTTCCCCGTGCGTTTTGTCTATCGTGATAGCGCTGGTAATGTGCCGGTTAAGCGCTTGGTCAGTGGACTGGCCAACGAAGACCGGGTGATCGGCATCATTGGTCCATTGCTCAGTGCCGATGCTCTGGAAGCGGCGCGCGAAGCACAACGTCAGATGGTGCCACTGCTGGCGCTGGCGCAGACCGAAGGGTTACCCCAGGTTGGCAACTTTATTTTTCGCGATACGGTCACCGCCGAGCAGCAGGTCAAGGCGCTGGTGAGTTATGCCATGGCTGATCAGCGGATCAGTTTTTCGGTATTGCGCCCGCAAAATCGTATCGGTCAACAGATGACGCAACTGTTCGAAACGCTGGTGCGCCGCAGCGGCGGCGAACTGGTTGATGTTGTCAGTTACCCGGAGGGAACCACCGATTTTCGTGACCAGATTGAGAACTTGCTCTGGTCGAATCGCAGTCGTCCTATTGCCGAAGAAAAAAGTGGCGGGATGCAACCTCCCGAATACCCCTTGCCCCCCTTCCATGCCCTGTTTATCCCCGATTTTGCTGAGAATGTCAGCCTGATTGCACCGCAGTTGATGTTTTATGGAATCAAGGATGTGCTGCTGCTCGGTATCAACGGCTGGTATTCACCGGAGTTGATTAACCGTGCCGGGCGTTTTCTCGATAACGCGGTCTTTGTCGAAGCCTTTTATGCCGATAGCCGCAACCCCGAGGTACGGAGTTTTGTCGAGCTGTTTCGCAGCGCCTATCGAGAGGAACCAAGTATTCTCGAGGCTCAGGCCTTTGATGCAGCCAGCCTGCTGCTGGCAACGATTGATCGCCCCGAAGTGGGTAATCGTGACGATCTGCGGATCGCGCTGCTGCATCTGGATAACATCCGTGGGGTGACCGGTACCAGAGGCTTTGATCTGGAAGGGGAGGCGATTAAAGAGCTGAATCTGCTTGGGGTGCAGCGCGGTCGTTTGGTGCAAAGGCTGTAGGGCTTGGCGGTTTATGGGGTTCAGGGTGAATGTTGTAACAATTCAAGGGCGCGTGAGCGCCAGGACAATACGCCGATCTGGGTGTGCATCCTCTTGGCGAGCGGCGGAAAGTCGCTACGGATGACATGTGCAGCAAAATCAGCAAGAAAACGCGATTTCAGTTCAGCGCGGGCGCGATCCATGCCGATTCCCTCGTAAGGAACCGAAGTAAACAGCAAAAAGCCATCGTCGGGTATCCGGCCGGCGCGCATATTTCCCTCGATAATCCCTGCTGCCTTGCGGATCGGGTCGGCCAGATCCGGGCTGTAAGGACCGATAATCAATGCCAGATTCGGCGTATGCAGAAAATCGAAACCGCGCCCCAGACAGATCATCCACTCCCGATGTTCAATATCCAGCAGTCGACAGGTGGTGCGTACCTGGGCAATACGTTTGATGTTCCCCTGCAACAGGGGCAACAGGTCGTGCTGCATCTGTTCTGACATGTCCGGGAACATGGAGCTTAATTTGTGTTCAAGTGATGGGATATCGGCAATCGACAGGGTCGACAGGTCAAGGAGTTCGTCATCCGCGCCGTGCAGGATCAGGGCATCTTCATCCGTCTCATAGCCACACAGCAGCGGGTAGATGGTGCCGTGGCGGGCACCAAAAATATATTCTGTCTGCTGTTTGATCTGCCGGCAATGGGCGAGGGCAGCGGCGGTGTTGCAGTCGAAACCGCCACAGCCACGACTATCATCGCCACGGGAAAAGTGATAGGTGATAAAAATCAGGATCTGACGACCGGCACCCAGCATGCGGTGGACGTCTGCCGCCAGAACTTCCCCCAGGTGCGGCCAGCCGAGGTCAAACATGCCGCCAAGGTTACGAAAGGGCTGGATGATGCCGGGAGGAGTGCCGGTAGCGAATGGTATGTTGATGCGCCCATCCATGCATTTCAGCACCATGATGGCCGTGGGATACTTGGCCACATAGAATTCCCGCGCCAGGCTGGCATCCGGGCTGCGAAACTCAGTGGTATGACGCCGGGCGAGCTCGTCTAACCAGGCGATGCGCTCGACGATCGGTTGTTGATGGATAGACATGTTTATCTCGCATCCGGGGAAACCGGGCTAGCTGGATTTTTTCGTTTCTGCCGGTGGACTGTAGCGTTCAACAAGGATCTCGAATTCGCCCGTCAGTTGATTGTAACAGCGCAACTGGCCGGTGCCGATATTGTAGTACCAGCCGTGCAGGCTCAGTTGGCCACGGTTGACCCGTTCACGGACCCAGGGGAAACTCATCAGGTTTTTCAACGAAACGAGGATCGCTTCCTTTTCGCAGGCCCGCAGTTGCTTTTCTTCCGGGGCATCGGCCAGGTCCTGTAGCACCTTGTCACGGGCAGAGACAGCGATGCTGACCCATTTGCCGATGAATTCGCCGGCGATCTCCCCCCTGGCGCTGCTCATCAAGGCGTTGATGCCGCCGCATTGGGAATGCCCGAGAACGATAATGTCAGAAACATTGAGGTAACAGACAGCATATTCAATGGTTGAACTGACACCGTGGTAGTCATCGCCTTTCCCCTCGCTTTTAATGTAAGGGGGAACCAAGTTGGCGATATTGCGTAGAATAAACAGATCGCCGGGGGCACAGGCGGTCAACAGTGCCGGGTCGACCCGGGAATCGCAGCAGCCAATGAGCAGAGCTTGCGGCCTTTGGCCTGAGGCCAGGGAGGTTGCCAGTTCAGCATTTTCTCCAAAATGTTGCTTCTGAAAAACGCCAATACCATCGAGGAATTTAGTCACATCTGCCATTAATTGCTCTCCATTTTACTCATACAGGGCGCAATACTAACATAAAAAAACAGCTGGAACACCGTTTTTGCAAAGCCTCGATCAGGAAAAAACGGTCGAGGAACAATACCGGGGATAGTCGCCGGCAATGCAAATGGTTTCCTGTAAAGAAATTGTGCTATGATCCGTCGACTGCAGACAGATGACCAGTGCAGTTTGATCAGAAGCTTTAGGCCATTGCGCACACTAAAAATCAGGGGAGCAAGATGTCAAGTCGATTCGGACGATTATTCAATATCAGTACCTTTGGTGAGTCCCACTGTTACGGGGTCGGGGTCAGTGTCGATGGCGTGCCGCCGCGGATGCCATTGCGTGCGGCCGATATTCAGCGGCAGCTCGACCGCCGACGGCCTGGTGGCAACGTTCTGGGTACGGAGCGCAACGAAGCTGATCAGGTAATGATCCTCTCCGGGGTAGAAAACGGCCTGACCCTGGGTACCCCCATCGGTCTGCTGGTGAAGAACAAGGATCAACGTCCCGGGGATTATGGTTCCATGAGTGAAATTCCGCGGCCATCACACGCTGACTACACCTATCGGATGAAATACGGCATTCACGCCTCCAGTGGCGGTGGCCGCTCCAGTGCGCGAGAAACCATCGGCCGGGTTGCCGCTGGAGCTATTGCCGACAAGTTTCTGCGTGAGCAGTACGGTATCGAGATTGTTGCCTGGGTCAGCCGTGTCGGCCGGCACGTTGCCGAAGCCATCAACATGGAGACGATCGAGCGTGATCAGGTTGATCTGAACGCCATCCGTTGCCCTGATCCGTTAGCGGCCGAGCAGATGACCAGTGAGATTGTCGCCGCCCGCGAGAGTAAGGATTCCGTCGGCGGGGTGATCACCTGTGTCTGTCGTAACTTGCCGGCCGGCCTTGGCGAGCCGGCTTTTGATCGCCTTGAAGCAGTGCTTGCCCATGCCATGCTATCGATTCCGGCGACCAAAGGTTTTGAAGTCGGTTCCGGTTTTGCCGGCGCCCAGCGGCGCGGCTCGGAGCATAATGATCCATTTGTTCGCAAAGGTGAACATCTTGGTACCCTGACCAACAACAGTGGCGGCGTGCAGGGGGGGATTTCCAATGGTGAACCGGTCTGGTTCCGGGTCGCCTTCAAGCCGCCGGCGACCATCGGCTTGTCTCAGCAGACCGTCGACTATGCCGGCAACCCGGTGATCCTCGAAGCCAAGGGGCGTCACGACCCTTGCGTCGTCCCCCGCGCAGTGCCGATTGTCGAAAGCATGGCGGCCCTGGTTCTGGCTGATCTGGCCCTGATCCAAAGAATGAGAAATTGATGGTTGACCCATGCATGACGTTTGCCGTTTTGTGTCCTTCCGGCGGGAGTTTTGATGATTATTGATTGGTACCCCGGTCATATGAAAAAGGCGCGGGCGCAGATTATCGACATTCTGCCGAAAGTTGATCTGGTCCTCGAGGTTCTTGATGCGCGCCTGCCGCTAAGCAGTTCCAACCCCCTTTTGGAACGTCTGCGCGGCACTAAACCCTGCATCAAGATTCTCAACAAGAAAGATCTGGCTGACCCGAATATTACCCGCTCCTGGCTGCGGCTACTGGAGAAACAGCAGCAGGTCAAGGCGCTGGCCCTGGAGGCTAAGGACCGACGTGACGTCGGCTTGATTCCCAACCTCTGCCGCAAGATTCTGGCAGGACGGGTCAGCGCCGGCAAACCGCTGCGAGTCATGGTCGTGGGAATCCCCAATGTCGGCAAGTCGACCCTGATCAATACCCTGGCCGGCAAAAAAATGGCGCGCGTCGGCGACAAACCGGCCATCACCACGACAACACAGCAGATTGATCTGCGCAACGGAATTCTGCTTCTCGATACCCCCGGCATCTTGTGGCCGGTGCTCGACAATCTGGGTGGAGCTTGCCGTCTGGCTGCCAGTGGTGCCCTCGGTGAAGCCGCCTTTGCGACCCTTGAGGTGGCCATTGCCACCTTGGCTTACTTGCGGGAACACTACCCGCAGCAATTAAAGAATCGCTATCAGCTAGATGACTTATCGGCAGCAGAGCTGACCATACTGGAGCAGATCGGCCGTGGTCGTGGCTGTCTGGTCAGCGGTGGCGATGTCGATCTGCACCGTGCAGCAGAACTGCTGCTGCGCGATCTGCGCGCAAATAAAATTGGCCGTATCAGCCTGGAGCGTCCTGCTGAAGAAGCAAGCGCTTTTGACCAACATCAGGAGTCCGAATGAAGCGCAACACTGCCTATCGCGATATTTTCGTCAGTGACCTGCCCTACGAAATTGGCATGGAAGAAATTAAACAGCTGTTTGCCCTGTGTGGTAGCGTGCAGTCAGTGCAGCTGGTGACCGATTCCAACGGCGAATTTAAGGGGCTTGCCTTTGTGCGCATGGCCAATGCCAAAGAAACCCAGGAAGCCATCAATACCCTCGATGGCACCTATCTGTCTGGCCGTTATATCAAGGTCAGCGAAGCACGTTCGAAAGAAGAGCGTAGTGGGGAGATTGCTGTGCAGCCGTTAAAAACCCGGCGCCGACGTTCTGTGCCGGGGCGTAAAAAGGTGCGTTAAGCAGCCTCAGCAGTTACTGTATATGTCTGCAAGGTGACCAATGAAAAACAGCAGGTACAGCCGGGAAAAATGGGATCAGCGCTGGCAGGAAAAATCAGCCTCAGCCATAGGTCAGCCGGATGACTGGCTGCTGCGGGTTCTTCCTTATCTTCCTGAAACGGGAGTTGCTCTTGATCTTGCTTGTGGCATGGGGCGCAACGCTCTGGGCCTGGCACAGGCCGGCTACCAGGTCACCGCTGTCGATTTTTCCCGGGTCGCCATTGGTGTGCTACGCAGAGCTGCGGCACGGGAAAATCTCCCGGTTGACGCTATTTGTGCCGATATTGAAGCAGCCGACTGGCGATTTCCACCACGACCTTACGATCTGGCGCTGCAGTTTTATTATCTCCATCGCCCGTTATTACCGCTATTGCAGAATACCGTGGGCCCAGGGGGTTATGTTGTTATTCGGACTTTCAGCCAGGCTGGTGAGGAGCGCTTCGGATCAGTCAACAGAGAGATTTCCCTGATGCCCGGAGAGCTGCTCAAATGGTTTTCCAGCTGGGAGGTGCTGCTCTATGAGGAAGGTCTCGAGCCGTCACGCAAGGGGGGATCGTTGGTGGGTCTGTTGGCGCGCAAGCAACTCTGAGGTGTTGATACCTGAACCTGGAGGCGACATAGATGCCTGAAGAAGCAACCTTCTTTTTGCCGGTGCGGGATTACTGTCATCGACACCTGATTACCTGCAGTGTCCATGATTCGGTGATGACGGCCGCGCAGGTGATGCGCGAACGCAAGATCTCCAGTTTGATTGCCTGCGACGAAAACGGCCAGCCGGTCGGCATCATGACCGATCGTGATCTGCGCAGCAAGGTGGTCGCGGATGGCCTTGAGCCACGCAGCCTCAAGGTCAGTGCCATTATGACCTCACCGGTGATCTCGGTCAGGGAAGATGACACTCTGTTCGAAGTGCTCTACCGTATGTCCCGCCATCGTATCCATCGTATCGGTGTTGTTGATGAGAATAACGCTTTGGTCGGATTCATCAATGAGTCTGACATTATCCGCCTGCAGAACCGCTCCCCGCAACATTTGTTAAAATCCATCGACGAAGCCGGCGGTACGGAAGATTTGCGCAAAATTAACGCCGAAAGTGAGCAGTTGATTGTTTTTCTCAGTCGCAACGGCGTCGGCACCACCAATCTGGTGCAGCTGATTGCCCTGATTAACGATCAGTTGACCGATCGTTTGATCCAGCTACTTAAACACAAGCGATTTTACGAAATAGAAAAAAACAGCACCTTCATGGTGCTTGGCAGTGAGGGGCGCCGCGAACAGACCCTTAAAACCGACCAGGATAATGCCATCATCTATGCAGATGACGTGACAGATCAGCAATTAGCCGAGATCAAGGCTTTTTCCGAGGCCCTGATTGAGTCATTAATTGATATCGGCGTGCCGGAATGTCCTGGTGGTATCATGGCGCGTAACGATTTCTGGCGCCGCAGCTTGAATGACTGGAAACGGGTTGTAAATGACTGGATCGACCGCCCGAAGAGTGAAAATATCCTTAATTTCGGGATGCTTTCTGATATGCGCGGTCTTTGCGGAGATCGTCGTCTGGAGCGGGAACTGCGCCACTTTATTTTGGAAAAGGCTCAGAACAACAGCATTTTTATGGCGCGCATGGCGCAGAATGTGGTCAATTTTTCTCAACCCCTGGGCTGGTTCGGGCGGGTCAAGGTTGAACGCAAAGGGGAACATGCCGGCGAGATTGACCTCAAAAAAGCGGGTATTTTTACTATTACCGAAGGGGTGAAAACCCTGGCGTTGAGTGTTGGAATTTTTGGTGGCAGTACTCTGGAAAAACTGACTCAGCTAAAGATCCGAGGGGTTCTCGACAAGGGGCAGGCTGCTGATGTTGAAGCCGCCTTTTCCCTGCTGACGGGGATGCGCCTGCGCATTCAGATCGAGGCCGCGGCGGCCGGTAAGGACATCACCAACTTTGTCGCACCTGCAACCCTGGACAGGGTGGAAATGGGGCGCCTTAAACAGGCTCTTGAGGTGGTGATGGTTTTTATCGCAACCCTTAAGCAGCACTTTCGGCTGGATATGATGCGAAACTAAAAAAGCTCAGAACCATCCGTTGATAGTGATCAGTGGGCGAAATGAACTGACGTATCTGTCGCCTGAGACAGAAATCCCGCGGTGAGTTAATGGTGTGCTGCCTATCTATTGGTCATGGTGAGCCAGGATTTCCTGATGAGTAGAATTCAGTCTGTCAGACGCTGCACGATTCATTCAGTAGCGCTGTCGGCAGCGTTATTTTTGATCTTGTTGGTCTTGCTGGCTGGTTGCACCACGTCGCCGCAGCGGGATAAATCTGCAGTTGATGAGTTTGACCTTATTGCGGATCTGTTGGTCAGATCGACCAGCGTAGAGCCGGCAACGATGGGCGCAGAAGAATTGCGACGCATGGGCTACGCGGTACAGGTTGGGGCATTTTCCGTTCTTGAGAATGCTGTAGGGCTGGAAGCGTCACTGGCTCGCCGGGGCATTGATGCCTATTACTTCCGCGACGAATCGGGACTCTACAAGGTGCAGTTCGGTAATCACGCGACCTATGAGGCAGCGCGCGCCGAGGCGCAGCGATTTCAGCAACAGAGTCTGATCGACAGTTTTTTTATCGTTGTGCCGGATCAATACAGCATCGCCAGAATTCAGCGCAGTGGGCGTGGAGATGTGCGCGCGGAACTGGTCAGAACAGCACGGCGCTTTCTCGGGGTCCCTTATCGTTGGGGCGGAGAGGACAAGGGTGGGTTCGACTGCAGCGGCCTGACCATGGTCAGCTATCGCCTCAACGGGCTCGATCTGCCGCGCAATTCACGTGCCCAGTTTGATGCCGGCCGGGCGGTGACGCGGCAGTCGCTGCAACCGGGGGATCTGGTTTTTTTTGCTACCCAGGGCGGTCGGCGGGTAACCCATGTGGGGTTATATGTCGGCAACGGTGATTTTATTCACGCTCCTCGAGCCGGTCAGACGGTACGGATTGCCAGCCTTGCCAACAGTTATTTCAATAATGCCTATGTCGGAGCGCGAACTTATTTATAGGTCGTGTTCGTCCGCAAGCCATCAGGGTTCAGAGGGTCTCGAGTGAAAAGAAAAGCAGGGCCACTTTCACCGGTAAAGGTCGTGCTGCTTTTGTGTGGAGCCGAAGTCCTCAGTATGACCGGATTTGCCACTTATCCGGCGCTGCTGCCGTTGTTTCGCCATGAATGGGGGCTAAGTGCGTCCGAAGCCGGACTGATCAGCGGTGTTTTTTTTGCCGGTTATATGGTGGCAACACCCATATTGGTGGGTCTGACCGATCGCCTCGATACCCGGCGCATCTATCTGGTGGCGACCCTGCTTGCTGCGCTTGGCAGTGTTGGGTTTGCTTTTTTTGCCACCGGGCTTTATTCTGCAATGCTGTTTCAGGCGCTGGTGGGTGCCGGGCTGGCGGGAACCTATATGCCGGGACTGCGCTTGTTGACCGATCATTTTCACGGCACCGTACCCAGTCGCGGGGTGGCTTTTTATACGGCCACCTTCGGTATCGGCACCACCGTTTCCCTGCTGCTGGCCGGCGTGCTCGAGCAGCCGGGGTGGTTCTGGGCCTTTTTTGCCGCCGGTATTGGGCCGATTGCTGCCGGCGTTCTGGTGTTTGTCAGCTTTCCAGCAAAAACTCCCGTCGCTGTCGATGCCCCACGCGGGCTGTTATTCGATTTTCGACCCATTCTGAACAACCGTGAAGCGATGGGTTATATCCTTGGCTATGCTGCCCATTGTTGGGAGCTGTTCGGGTTGCGCTCCTGGTTGCCGGCTTTTTTTGCCTTCAGTATTGGACTCAGTGGCAGTAGTGGTGGGGTATTGCTGGGCGCTGCAGCGTTGGCGGCGTGGATCAATCTGCTCGGCCCGGCCGCCAGTATTTTAGGTAACGAGGCCGCTATTCACAGAGGACGCAGAAGGATCATTGCTCTGACCATGGCTGGATCAGGGCTTCTTGCCTGTCTGGTTGGTTTCAGCGCGCCACTGCCGCTGATGATGGTTTTTATCATCACCGCGATCTACTTCCTGCTGATCATGGGGGATTCTGCCGCTTTAACCGCCGGGCTTGTCGCTTCGGTGCCGGCGGAACGCAGGGGGGCGGCCATGGCCCTGCATTCCCTGCTCGGCTTCGGTGCCGGATTTCTCGCTCCCTTAACCTTTGGGCTGGTGCTTGACCTGGCCGGTGGCAGTGATCGCGTCATGTCCTGGGGGCTGGCTTTTGCTGCCCTGGGTTTCTGGTCACTGGTGACAGTGATCGTTCATCTGATGCGTAACGAAAAAGTGCAATCTGTGCCGGACCAATCAATCTCAGGGTAATGGAGTCATCAATGAACAATGTGCCGGCAACCAAAAAAGAGATTGTTGGCTGGGCCATGTTCGATTTTGCCAACCAGGGCTACACCCTGCTGATTATTACTGTTATCTACGGCGATCTCTTTACCCGCATCATTGTTGGCGATGCTGCCGGTGATTATCGACTGGGCAATCTGCTCTGGAGTTTAGCCCTGGCTGCCAGCTATGCTCTGGTCGTCCTGACAGCTCCGGTGTTTGGTGCGATTATGGATTTTTCCGCCACTCGCAAAAAGTTTCTATTCGCCAGCTACCTGCTGACGGTGATCACGACCTCCCTGCTGTATTTTGTCGCTCCCGGCTATATCCTGCCGGCCATGGTGTTACTGATCATTTCAAATTACGCCTATTCCATCGGCGAATCTTTTATCGCCAGCTTTCTGACCGATCTGGGCAAGCCGGAAGACCTCGGCAAAATATCAGGTTTCGGCTGGGCCCTTGGTTATGTCGGTGGCCTGCTGGCGACGGCGGTCGCCCTGCTGTTTCTCGGCGAAGTCAGTATAGAGAATTTTGCGCGGATCCGCTGGGTTGGCCCTTTCGCTGGTGTTTTTTTTCTGCTGGCGGCGATCCCCACCTTCATCTGGCTTAAAGAGCGCGGACGTGGACGCCGGCTTGCCAATCTGCGTCAATATCTGTTCCTGGGATTTCGCCGGGTAGGACGAACCTGTGTGCAGTTAAAACAGTTGCGCGACCTGGCGGTGTTGTTTATGTCGATCTTTTTCGCCATGTGCGGCATCTACATTATTATCGCGTTTACCTTTATTTATGGCGCACAGGTCATTGGTTGGGATGAGACGGTACGAGTACTGATGTTTGTTATCGTGCAGATTACCGCCACCCTGGGTGCCCTTGGTTTCGGGTTGATGCAGGATCGCATCGGGGCCAAGATTACCTATGCCATGACACTATTGTTATGGGTTCTTGCCATTATCCTGATCTACCTGACCCCGAATCTGGCAGACTGGGCTGTTATACAGTTCGGCTGGAACTGGCAGGCGCAGTATGTTTTTCTCGCTGTTGGCTGTATAGCCGGCACCTGCCTGGGTTCAACCCAGTCTGCCGGTCGTGCTCTGGTGGGGCTTTTGTCTCCGCGCGACCAGGCGGCTGAGCTGTTTGGCTTCTGGGGGGTATTCAGCAAGGCGGCGGCGATCGTCGGGCTGGTCGGTATAGGCCTGCTGCAGGTGGCCTTTGGCCTGCAAGCCGCTATCCTTTTTTGCGGATTGTTGTTTGCGGCGGCTTTTATCGTTGTCCTGGCATTGAACGAGGAGCGGGGCAGGGCACAAGCTGTTCGATCAGCGAAATGATTTGCCCCCCCCTTGTGTGATTGCGCCAGTAAAGGGATTGAAACAGTCAGAGCGAATTTGTTAATCGCCTTGCCGATTGTGACACGGCCTATGAATCTTACACCGGCGCGATTCTGCGTCCCGCGCAGCTCAAACTGGAATGCGTTGTGGACGGTCCCCTTTGCGACATGGCCGAAGAGTTTATTGCTAACGCCTGGGCTGCCATTAAGGCCTGATGTAACTATTCACTGCTGTCCTTGCGCAGGGTCGGGGTTCCTGTGGCAAGGGTGTTTGTCGCCATGGATGGCGACCACAAGCGGTCATGGCTGACCCAACGGGAAACAATCGCGTCCCTTGACATAGGATCCGAGGAGCCGGTGCTGAACAGATACCGCCTGATTTTTTTTCTTTTCCCTTTAGCAGCACCGATGCCTATCTGCTAGACTTCCCAACAGAACACATCTGTTTTTTTTGTTTCCACCTGAGCAATGATCCTATTCGCCTTGGTAGGCGTGGGTGTCGTTGACAGCGCGGAGTTTCTCATATGACCTATGATCAGGGTCTGTTGTTTGCTATCGCCATCACCACCGTTGTGTTCTTTCTGTGGGGGCGCTGGCGTCATGATGTGGTCGCTCTCGGCGCCCTGCTGGCGTGTGTCTTTGCTGGCCTGGTTCCGTCAGGAGACGCCTTTGCCGGTGTCGGCCATCCGGCGGTCATCACCGTCGCCTGCGTGTTGATCCTAAGCTCCGGATTGCAAAGCACCGGCGCGGTAGATGCCCTGGTGCAGCGGGTCATGCCCAAAACCGGTGGAATATTGTTGAGTCTTATCGCACTGGTCGGTCTGGGTGCCCTGTTGTCGGCGTTTATGAACAATGTCGGTGCCATGGCGCTGCTCATGCCGATTGCTGTGCAGGTCGCCAAAAAACATGGGTTGCCGGCAGGCAAGGTGCTGATGCCCCTCGCTTTTGGCACCATTCTCGGTGGCATGATGACCCTGATCGGTACTCCCCCGAACATGATCGTTTCCGGTTTCCGTGCGGATATCGGCAGCGGCCACTTTGGCATGTTCTCCTTTTTGCCGGTGGGTGGGGTTGTCGCCGCTGCCGGTGTGCTGTTCCTCCTGCTTGTCGGCTGGCGTCTGGTGCCGGGACGCGAAGCAGCGGGAGCCGCCGGCTTTGAAACCGGGAACTACCTGACTGAAGCGCGGGTTTTAGACAAAGGAAAAGCGGTTGGTAAAAACCTGCGCGAAATTGAAGAAGCTCTTGGGGACGTTGATGCCCAGGTGGTTGGTCTGGTCCGCAATGAACTGCGTATTACTGCTCCCAATCCCACGCGCGCTGTTAAAGCTGACGATATATTGATTATTGAGGCGGATCCGGATGCCTTATCGGCCGCTTTGACCGCTCTGGATTTGACCCTTGAAGAACAAGTCCCGCTGACAGTTGCTGAGGATAATCAGGAAGAAAGCCCTGCTGACACAACAGCAACAGTTTATGACAGCAAGGAGTCCGATCATGAGGGCTCAAAGGATACCACGGATAAGCAGGTTGATATTCAGGAGCTTGTTGTCATGCCGGGTACTTCTCTGATTGGCCGGACCGCCAGTAATATCCGTCTGCGTAGCCAATATGGCATCAACTTGCTGGCTATTTCCAGACAGGGCAAACGCTCGATCAAGAGACTGCGCATCACACCGATTCACGCCGGAGATGTGCTGCTGATGCAGGGGAACCCAAGTTCCCTTGCCGGCTTTGCCTCGACCTTTGGCTGTGTTCCCCTAGCGCAGCGGTCCATCAGCCTTCCCGATAAACGCCACGCGCTGCTGGCATCGGTGATTATGGCGTTGGCGATTGGTGCCGCAGCATTGGGCCTGGCTCCTGCTGCCATCAGTTTTGCGACCGGAGTTCTGGTTTTTACGCTGCTGCGCATTGTACCGGCTAGAAAGGTCTATGAAAGTGTTGACTGGTCGATCATCGTGCTGCTTGGTGCCCTTATCCCTGTCGCCGGCGCCATGGCAACCACCGGCGCGGCAGACATGCTGGCCCGAACCCTTCTGGAAAACGTCGCTCAAGGACAGCCGATCCTGGCGCTGGCAATGATTCTGGTATTGACTATGACCCTGTCGGATTTTATGAATAATGCTGCTACCGCTGCTGTCATGTGTCCACTGGCCATCAGTCTGGCGATGGAGTTGCAGGTCAATCCGGACAGTTTTTTGATGGCGGTTGCGATTGGCGCCTCCTGCGCCTTTCTGACACCCATCGGTCATCAGAACAATACCTTGATTCTCGGCCCTGGAGGGTTTCGCTTTGGGGATTACTGGCGACTGGGATTGCCAATGGAAATACTGGTTGTTGGCGTCAGTCTGCCTGGCCTGCTCTGGGTATGGCCCCTCTAGCAAGCGTAACCACAGCAATGCAATGTAGAATAAATAATTTTTTCTTGACACAAAGGATAGTGTTTACTATTGTGTTTGTCATAGGTGATGTTTATTTCTTTTGTCGCTATTCGGTCTCGAAGTAGAAATCGTATCGACATAAAACCCTGTAAAACCCTGGGAGAACAAGATGAGCCAAATCTACACAGACAATTCCCTGAGTATTGGTGGCACCCCGCTTGTACGCCTTAACCGTATTGTCCCCGGCAAAGCCACCGTCTATGCCAAGATCGAGGGGCGCAATCCGGCCTATAGCGTCAAATGCCGAATCGGCGCCTCAATGATCTGGGATGCCGAAAAGAGTGGAAAGTTGCGACCGGGTTGTGAAATTGTTGAGCCGACCAGTGGCAATACCGGTATTGCCCTGGCCTTTGTCGCTGCTGCGCGGGGAATTCCTGTTACCCTGACCATGCCGGAAACCATGAGTCTCGAACGCCGCAAGGTGCTCAGGGCTTTTGGTGCCAATCTGGTGTTGACTCCCGGCAATAAGGGGATGGGGGGAGCAATTGCTGCGGCGGAAGAAATGGCGGCAAGTGATCCCGACAAATATGTTTTACTGCACCAGTTCAAAAATCCAGCCAATCCGGCGATTCACGAACAGACTACCGGACCGGAGATCTGGGAAGCGACCGGTGGTAAGGTTGATATCTTTGTTGCCGGGGTGGGAACCGGTGGTACTATTACTGGTGTCTCGCGCTATTTCAAAAAAACCCGTGGCCAGATGTTGCACTCGGTTGCGGTCGAGCCGACCGATAGTCCGGTTATTACGCAACAACTGGCCGGCCAAAGCCTGCAGCCGGGACCCCACAAGATCCAGGGAATCGGTGCCGGTTTTATTCCCGATACCCTAGATCTGGATATGGTTGACCAGGTTGAGCAGGTCAGCAATGAAGAGGCCATTGACTACGCCCAGCGCCTGGCCCGGGAAGAAGGAATTCTCGCCGGAATTTCCTGCGGGGCGGCGGTTGCTGCTGCGGCCAGGTTAGCCGCTCTGCCGGAATCGGAGGGTAAAACCATCGTGGTGATTCTGCCCGATTCGGGTGAGCGCTATCTGTCGAGTGTTCTATTTGAAGGCATTGTATAAATTGCTGGTATTTGTTCAGCACCGGCTCTTCGGATCTTATGTCAAGGGACGCGATTGTTTCCCGTTGGGTCATCCCTGACCGCTTGTTGTCGCCGTCCATGGCGACAAACACCCTTGCCACAGGAACCCCGGCCCTGCGCAAGGACAGCAGTGAATAGTTACAATTGTTGTAACGCCTGTCGGTGGTTTGACCCCGGCAACATCTCATCAAGAGTGGTGGAGGGACAGGCCCTGAGAAACCACAGCAACCGGTTTGTTACCAGCGAACGGTGGGTGCTAAATCCTGCCCTGACGCCTGTCAGGGGAAGATGAGAAAGTGACCCGGTTTCGCGCTTTGATAGAAGGGACCCTTTCTCAAGATTAGAGAAGGGGTCTTTTTGCGCAAAGGAGTGTAAGCATGAGTAGTCAGCTTAATTTTTCGGCGCTCAGCCGTACCGTTCAGATCGGAACCGGTGTCGATGAGGGAACCGGAGCCGTGAGCTTTCCGATTTACCCTAGTGCCACCTATCGCCACCCGGGGGTCGGCCAAAGTACCGGCTATGATTATACCCGTTCAGGCAATCCAACACGTGCGGTGCTGGAAGAAGCGCTGGCAGACCTTGAGGGCGGGGCACGTGGGTTGGCCTTTTCGTCGGGAATGGCGTCCCTGACGACCCTGTTTTTGCATTTTTCCGCAGGTGATCATCTGATCGTTTCTGAGGATCTTTACGGCGGTACCTACCGGGTGCTGGATCAGGTGTTTGGCAAATTTGGCCTGCAGGTCAGCTATGTCGATACCACGGTGGTGGCGGCAGTGGCAGCAGCACTACGGCCGGAGACCAAGGCGCTGCTGGTAGAGAGCCCGGGTAATCCGCTGCTGGGCATCGCCGATCTGGCAGCGCTGGGAACCCTGTGTCGTGAGCGCAAACTGTTATTTGTCGTCGACAACACCTTTCTGACCCCGGTGTTGCAACGCCCTTTTGACTATGGTGCCGATATAGTCGTCCATTCGGCGACCAAGTATCTGGGTGGCCACAGCGACCTCTGTGCCGGGGTGCTGGTTGCCCGTACCCCGGAGCTGGGCGAACGCCTTTATTTTCTTCAAAATTCTACCGGGGCGGTGTTGCCTCCCCAGGATTGCTGGTTGTTGATGCGCTCTCTCAAAACCCTGCATCTGCGGCTGGAGCGCCATTGTCGCAGCGCCGCTGTCGTTGCCGAATGGCTTGCCCGTCATCCCCGCGTGGCCAAGGTGTTTTATCCGGGGTTGCCTGACCATCCGGGCCATGCCCTGGCGGCTACACAAATGCACGGCTATGGCGGGATGCTGTCCTTCAGGGTCGACGATGCAGCGCTTGCTCGTCAGGTGTTGGAGCGGCTGCAATTGATTTCCTTTGCCGAAAGCCTTGGTGGGGTGGAAACCCTGATGACCCTGCCGGCGGTTCAGACTCACGCCGATATTCCCGCCGCGGATCGACAGCGACTGGGGATCGATGAGGCACTGCTGCGCCTGTCGGTAGGATTGGAAGACCCGCAGGATATTATTGCCGATCTGGAGCAGGCGTTGGCTAGCTGATGGGTTGTTAATGTGATATCAACCTATTTGTTTGATTGTTCACCTTGTGGGAGTATTAGATGACCCTATCTGACAAGCGCATTGCTACCTTACTGGTTCATCAGGGGCAGGATCGCGATCCGGCCACCGGTGCCTCAACCGTCCCCATCTATCAGGCTTCAACCTATCATCACCCCGGTGGTGTCGGGCAGGAATTTGATTACGCCCGCAGTGGCAACCCCAGTCGCCAACAGGTTGAAGAGGCGATTTCCCTGCTCGAGGGCGGGGTACGGGGTTTTGCCTTTGCCTCGGGAATGGCAGCCATCGGCAGCGCTCTGTCCCTGCTCGAAGTCGGCGATCACCTGATTGCACCGGACGATCTCTACGGCGGCAGCTATCGCTACCTGACGACGCAACTGCCGCGCCAGGGGATTGAGGTTAGCCTGGTCGATCAGTCAGATCGCGCCCAAGTGGCCGCAGCTATCCGTCCCACCACCCGGGCGCTGTTTCTGGAAACCCCCTCAAATCCCCTGTTCAAGATCACCGATCTGCGCGCCATGGTTGACCTGGCGCGTGAGCATCGCTTGCTGACTCTGCTCGACAATACCTTCATGACCCCACTGTTGCAGCGCCCCCTTGATCTGGGTATCGATGTGACGATCCATAGTGCCACCAAGTTTCTCGGCGGTCACAGCGATATCCTCGCTGGATTGGTCGCGGTTGGTGACAAGGAGATTGCCGGTCGGATCAAGCGTTTTCAAAATTCATTTGGTGCGGTACTCGGGCCGTTCGACAGTTTTCTGCTGTCACGCGGGATCAAGACCCTCAAGCTGCGCCTTGAAGCCTCTCAGGCCAATGCCCTGGAATTAGCGACGCGGCTGGTCCGGCATCCCTCGGTAGCGCGGGTCATCTATCCCGGTCTGGTCGATTTTGCCGGGCGTGAGCGCCATTTTTCCCAGGCCAGCGGTGCCGGTGCGGTGCTCTCCTTTGAATTGAAGAATGCCGCTGCAGTAACGCCCCTGCTCGAACGCGTGCGTCTGCCGATTGTTGCGCCCAGTTTGGGTGGGGTCGAAACGATTCTAACTCACTGCTGGAGCATGTCTCATGCAGCGATTCCGGCAGCGATTAAAGAACAGATGGGGATCAATCAAGGACTGCTACGCATTTCTGCCGGTATTGAAGATGTGGAGGATCTGTGGGAAGACCTGGAACAGGGTTTGCGCGGCTGCTGAAGCGACTGGGTGCCGGCGCCGGACTGCCGGCGCTAGAGATTGACTTTTTAAAGGAATATTAATAGCCTGGCCCCGATAGCTGGGTGTAGAATTACTCCGGTACCGGGATGGCGTTCATGCGAAAACTGGCAAACCTGTTTCTGATCCTCTTTGTCGCCTCAGCGGTTTCCGGTATTTTTTATGTGTTGGCGCAGCACTACGGGCTGCTTCCCTTTACCGCCCAGTTTCACCGCATTCTCTGGGGTGCCTGCCTGATCAGTGGTTTTCTTGTTTACATCGGTTTTGGTTTCAACCGTCATTTGCCCAAGCGGGTGCTGATTCCTCTGTTGCTGTGGTTATTCTGGAGCCTGGTGTCCTACTGGCCGCTGGACTATTTTTCCCTGGGCTGGGGGCAACTGGCGGCCTACGTTGCGCAACTGGTTTTTGGCGTCATGGTCCTTAAAGTCAATTCTCTGTTAAACAACAAGAGTCTGCTGCTGGTTCCTGCGCAGTTTTCAGGCCCGTCCTTCAGCGTTGCGACGCTGGTCAAATTTTCACTGATCAGCCTGATTGTCCTGCCGATTACCCTGTTGTTGGTAGTTTTTTCACTTCTCAGTGGTGTGCTTGATCGCAGTACCGGTGGCTTTGTCCAGTTGCGTCCCGATGGCATCTACATGCAGGAGAAGGTTTATCATCTTGATGGCAAGGATATTCGCTTGGCAGGAATGATTCATCTCGGGCACGGGAGTTACTACAGCGATCTGATTGCCTCAATCCCCACCGAGCGCACCCTGATTCTGGCTGAAGGGGTCAGTGACGATACCGGCTTGATGCGCGAACGGTTCAGTTACGGCAATATTGCCGGCAACCTTGGCCTGTCGAGTCAGGAGCAGTTTCATTTCGCCGGCCGCCGCATCGGTCTGGCTGAGCTGAGCCAGCCTTACCGTGAACGCCATGATGGCCCGCATATCCTCGACGCCGACATTGATCTGCAGCAGTTTGATCCCCGCAGCGTCGAAGTGCTAAATGCCCTGGCCCGATATTTTTTGAATGCCGAGTCCCTGTGGCAGGGATATCTGCAGTTTAATCGCTGGGCCGAGGAAAACATCACCGTTGATACTAATCGCGTGTTGATGAACGATCTGATCGACAAACGCAACCAGGCAGTGGTCGATCTGCTTCCCCAGGCGTTAGAACGCTACGATGTGGTGGTCATTCCCTGGGGTGCGTTGCATATGAAAGGGATTGAGGTGGCGGTGCGTGCGGCTGACTTTTATCTTCACGATACCTATCTGCGCCGCAGCATCAGTTTTTTTGATCTGCCTTACAATCGTATTATCAGCCACTTTCGCAGCAATGAGTGAAAATAGTAAGGATATCGATATTCACCCGGTGGCGGCGTTGATGCCCGCCAGATAACCGGTTGACCAGCAGAGCTGGAGATTGAACCCTCCGGTCGGACCATCAAGGTCGATCATCTCCCCGGCAAAATACAGATTGTTGATGATTTTTGAGCGCATCGTGCGCATGTCGATATCAGCAAGACTGACCCCCCCTGATGTAATGATCGCACGCTCCGGCGTATCGAGACCCGTGACCTTGAGGCGCCAGTTTTTAAACAGGCTGCCCAGGCGTTGCCGCTCTTGTTTGGTGATGGAATGGCATTTTTTATCCACTGGAATTTCACTTAACAGTACAAATAGTGGAATAAGGAGTTGGGGTAACAGGCCGGACAAGGCGTTACCAAAATTTTTGTTGCTGTGGGCAGCAAGTTCCCGTTGCAGCCGCTGATCAAAAATTTCTGCACTGACTGCCGGTTTCAGATCGAGCTGAAGCTCGACCGGACCCTGCTGCAGGGCATCGCGGATCTGGGCGCTCATATCGAGAACAATCGGGCCACCGATGCCGTGACGGGTAAAAAAGGCTTCGCCAAAGCGTTCGGCAACCGGTTTGTTATTGTGCCAGGCAGTGATGCCAACATTTTTCAAATTCAGGTTGAGTAGCTCCCCGGTCCAGTCGGCATCAAGCTGTAATGGTACCAGTGCCGGTTGGGGGGGAGTCAGTCGATGGCCGCTGGCTGTTGCCCAGCGATAACCGTCGCCGCTGCAGCCGGTCTGTGGGTAGGATAAACCCCCGGTGGCAACAATAATATTGTCGGCGCGAAGGGTGCCTGAGGGTGTTTCGATTGCCCGAATGCGATCCGCTTCGCACCTCAGCCCCGCCACCGGACAGCTGGTCTTGATCTCCACCCCCGCCTGCCGGGCATAATCGAGCAGCAGTTTGAGAACCTCAGCGGCACCGCCGCGGGTCGGGAAGATCCGTCCCCCCCGTTCACGCTGTAATGGCAAGCCTCGCTGCTCAAAAAAATCGACGGTGGCGGCAACCCCGAAGCTGTAGAGTGCCGTCAGCAGGGTTTTGCCCTGCCGACCGAAATATTCGCAAAAACGCCGCGGATCCTCTTCGTCATGGGTGATGTTGCAACGCCCCTTGCCGGTGATCAGCAGCTTGGCGCCGCAGCGGTGTTTCTTCTCCAGGAGCAACACCCTGGCTCCCTGCTCAGCGGCAACACCGGCGGCAAAAAGCCCGGCCGGCCCACCACCAATGACAATTACATCATACTCAGACACTCATGCTCCCATTTTCCTTCGCCGAATGAATTATTGCTTCAGTGCTGAGACACAAAAACTTTTAGGCCACCAAGCCACCAAGAACTCCAAGAAAAACAGGGCAAGGCCTTTGTTGTTTTACCTAATTCTGGTTTTTTCTCTCTTGGTGCCCTTGGAGCCTTGGTGGCTGAATGATGTTGACCTGACAATTACAATTCGATGTTATACACCGATGCCAGATAGCGAAGATAATCCTTGTCTTCGCAGATGCTTTTTCCCGGTTCGTCGGAAATCTTGGCGACCGGACGACCGTTGGCCGCCACCATCTTGATGACCATGTCGAGAGCAGGGATTCCCGTATCATTGGTCAGATTGGTACCGATGCCGAAGGCCACCTTTGCCCGTCCTTGAAAATAACGGTAGATCTCGATCATTTTCGGAAAGGTGAGCCCATCGCTGAAAACCAGGGTCTTGGTTACGGGGTCAATCCCCATCTGTCGGTACATGCTGATGGCCTTTTCGCCCCAGTCAAAGGGTGAGCCGCTGTCGTGGCGAAGACCATCATAAAGCTTGCCGAAGTAGGGGTCAGTGAAGTCCCGCATGAACGAATCCATCGAATAGCAATCGGTCAGAGCAATGCCGAGCCTGCCGCGAAATTCTCGCACCCAGCCTTCAAGGGCCGCTTTCTGGGCATCTGCAAGACGGGTGATCGCCTGCCAGGCCTGGAACCATTCATGGGCCATGGTGCCGATAGGGGTTGTTCCCAGACGCCTGGCCAGATCAAGATTGCTGGTACCGATAAAATAGCAGGGGATTTTATCGAGCAGCAGGGACAGCGTTTTCCCCTGCCATTGTTTTGAAGCACGCCGGCGGGTACCGAAATCGGCAAAACCAAAACCCGCCAAGGGCCCCTGCCCCTGCAGATAGGCGATTTTTTCGTTGAGTCTGGCGGTGGCAATCGTCTCATCAACGTCACCACAAACTACTCTGGTATGTATTTCACTGATAATCGCCAGGGCGTAGATTTCAAAAAGAGCAACATGAATCAAGGGTCCGCGAATACGCAGATCAATGTCTTCACCCATAGGTCGAATCGAAACAAACCGCATATCTAGCTGATAAATTCTCAGAAACTCGATAAAGTCAGGGGTGAAAAAGGGGAAGGTGGCGAGATAATCAAGCTCTTCATCAGCGAAACGCAAGCGACAGACCTCTTCGAGTTGCTGCTTGATTTCAGGAATCTGGGCGGCCAGATCAAAGCCGTGGCGATTGCGGCAGTGAAATTTCCACTCAGCTTCAACGGTACGAAACTCAGGCGCGTGATAAAAAGCCTGAAGCATGGTGAGCTTGTAGAGATCCGTATCCATCAAACTGGTGATCAGCGGTGGATGGTCCATCAGCGTCATCCTGCCCTGCTCAGTTCGCGGCTGCTGTCAATCAGCACGGCACCCTGCTGGTGCATGGCCGTTATAGCTTCCCTGGTGGTATCAGGGGCGATACCACGGCAGGCAGCGAGATTAACGATAACCTTGAATCCGGCGCGCAGCAACTGGAGAACCGTGGTTTTGACACAATAGTCAGTGGCCAGACCACCAACGATCAGGGTCGTGATTCCGTGCTCTTGCAACCACTCGATGGCCCCGGTGCTCTCGCTTTCCTGCAGGTCATGATAGCAGGCGCCGTAAGGATGCTTGAGGGGATCGACCCCCTTTTCAATCACCAGGTCGTAGTCCGCTTCAGCGGGCAGCCCCGGCAATAATCGGTTCCCTTCGGTTCCAACCACGCAGTGGGGTGGCCACTTGACATCAAGATCGGGAAAATTTCCGCTGACCGGCTGCAGGGTCTCTTCCGCGGTAGCGGCAATCCAGGGTGCTTGTGGCGGATGGCAGTCCTTGCTGACCAGGCGGAGGTCACCGAAGGTTGCCTGCGCATTCAGCTCGCTAACGATCTGATCCCCTTCGGCAACCGGAAGCTCCTGCGGACACAAGGGGGAAAATCCACGTTGTGGATCGACGTCAAAACAGGCAGTCACTGACGGATCGATGATCATCGCTACACCTCACTGGTTGCGGGCGGGGGAGATTAACTCAAAAACAATGGTGACCGTGGCCTGAATATCGACATTGCCGGGAGTGACAGGCACGGCATCGGTGGCGGTCATCAGCCGTGCCTCGGCCATCAGTGGCGCGCCACCACCGAAACCGCCGGGGGTATCAAGGGTTAAAGAAAGAATGTTACCCAGTTCGGCACCGGCTGCGGTGGCGAGCACCTGCGCTTGTCTCAGCGCTTTTTCGGTCGCCAGGGTCATCGCCTGCTGTTGATAGTTGTCCTGATCAGCGATGGTAAACTGCAGGTTACCAACCTGATTCACGCCCGTCTGGTGAGCTAGTCCAAGGAGTTGGCCGGCCAGATCAATTCTGCTGGTGCGGATCCACAGATCATTGCTGACCCGGTAGCCGATAATTTCCCGCTGCCAGCTAGCCGGGGTCGGCCTGGGCGGTTGGCTCCATTGCGGCTGGATCTGAAACTGCCCGGTGGCCAGATCTTTGCGCTCAAGGCCGAGATCATCCAGCAGCGCCATCACCCTGGTCATGCGCTGGTTGTTTTCGGTCACCGCCTCGCCGGCATCGGCCGCTTCAGTGATAACGCCAAGGCGTAAACGCAGTTGGTTGGGGGTAGCTTCGACCCGTCCTTCCGCCTGGACCCGCAATTGTTGTAGCGCCTGGCCGGGGGCAGCGGCAACAAGGCTGCGTTCGGGATGGAATGGGTGCGGCATGCAGGCGGAAAGAATGAAGAGCAACAACAGGCCGGGCACGAATCGATAGCTCATGGTGATATTTCCTTTAATTTAAATGAGAAAAGGTTGTGGTTGCTGTTTGCGCTGAAAAATCGAAAAACTGTAATGAAAAGGTTCAACATGGTGTTCCTGCGAGACGATTTCAAACTCATCGTTAGCGAACTCAGGAAAAAATGTATCACCTGTGACTTCAATATCAAGCTCCGTCAGGTAAAGACGTTCGGCCAGGTCAAGGGTTTGCCGATAAATCTCGCCACCACCACAGATAAACAGCTGTTCAGCGGGTTTGGCCGCGGCAATGGCGGCCGCAATATCGGTTGCCACAATACAGCCGGGAGCCTGATAGTCCGGGCAACGGCTGACGACAATGGTGCGGCGTCCGCGTAACGGCTGATCAATGGCTTCAAAGGTCCGCCGCCCCATGAGCAGACTGTGCCCCATGGTATGACGCTTGAACCATTGCAGATCGGCGGGCAGATGCCAGGGCAGCGTCCCGGCATGGCCGATGATGCGGTTGCGATCCATGGCGGCGATCAGGGAAATGATCATCCAGTTACCCTGTCAGCTGTGTTGGCACCGATGACCGGGACCCGGCGCACCAGATAGCGCTCAAACAGGTGCTCCGGCAGTTTGTTGATCAATCGTACCAGCAAAAAAATTGCCAGCAGGGAAAAAATCAGCCGGCCCCAGAAAATACCGGACAGATGGGCGCCGAGAACCATCATCAACAGGGTATCTTCAAAAATACTGTGGCACAGTCCCATCAGAGTGACCGAGGCAAACAGATCGCGTTTGCTTAAGCGCCCTGATTGTGCTTCCTGGATGATCAGACCACCGCCGTAGCTCAGGCCCAGGGTCATGCCGATAATGGTGACCGGGGCGGCGTCGCGACTCATGCCGAGGAGTTTGAGCAGCGGCTCCAGCAGCCTGGTCATCAGGGTGGTGATGCCGAGTTTTTTCATGATCTGCAGCACCGCCATCAAAGTCAGGATAATCAGGAAAATAATCAGCATGTTGCGCAGTTCTGCCAGCAGCCAGGCACTCCAGGTCGGATCAACCACAGGCGGATTCCACAGGGCCTGATTGGCGTGCTGAAGGGTGCCGCTCAGCTGGTAGGATAGATGCAGCAGCCAGCCCAGAAGCAGGGCGCCGAACACGCGGATCATCACGCTGGCGCGAAAACGGGTGCCGGCTTTCTGGGCGATGCGCAATTCTACCGGCAGGGCGTGAGCTACCAGAATCATGGTGCATAAGACCGTCACCTGGGCAACGGTCAGGTCAAGGCCCGGGGCAACGGTGGCAAAAACCACCATTCCGCCGTAAATGTTGGTGACCATGGCGGTGGCCCACACCAGCCCCATTTGACCCGGCAAGCCGACCAGCTCCATAACCGGTCCAAGCAGTATTCCGAATTGATCAACGACCCCCCATTGCTGGAGCAAGCGGGTGGCGATGCTGATGGGAATAATAATCTTGAACAGCATCAGACTGGTACGTAGCGCGTTGCGAAACAGGTCGTTTATTGCCTGGAAAAAACGTTTCAGCATCTGTTTATTTAACCACGGGACTGTTTACCGCTCATAGATTCAATGGTCAGCTTGAAAACCCGGGTCGCTGCTACTTGGTCCTCCTCAAAACTGAAGGTTTGATCTGAGTATTGTGCCATCAGGACGTGCAGAGCGGCCTGTTTTGCTTGTGGATCCTCGATAAATTCAATCCGTCCGGAGCCTATAACACTGGTGAAACGGGCACCCCAGCTACAGGCACGTTCGGCTTCGATGATGCCGTGATCAATGGTGATACTAAAGCTGGCTCGTTGCTGTTTTTTCAGCAGATCGATTTTGCGTCCATGGGGGGCGGAGTGGAAATACAGGGCACCCTCCTGATAGCCATAATTGAGCGGCACCAGGTAGGGCAGGGGGTCATCCGGGATGGCCAGGTGGCAGACGCGGCCCTGCCACAACACCTGCTCCAGCTCGCCCGTTGCTGCGATTTCTTTTTCATGTCTTCTCATAGCCACCCCTTATTTTCGCAACAGCCACATGACCAGTGATACCAGCCCGCTGACCAGCAGCATACTGGTGAACGGAAAAAACATCTTGAAGCCCGGCTTGTCAATGACGATATCTCCCGGCAAGCGTCCCAGAGGGAGTTTGCCGAGCCAGGGCCAGAGAAGGCCGATCATAAGTATGGCGAGGCCTGCAAGAATCAGGGTTTTCTGCATGTCACCGGGCACCTTTTGGGCATAGCTTTACCATATCCAGTCGTAATTATTCAGCTGCAGTCCTTCGCCCAGGGCCTTTGGATCCTGTGGAAAGGGTTTTTGTCGCCATGGACGGCGACAAAAAGCGGTCATGGAAAACGAAAAGCGTCCCTTGATATAGGATTCCCGACCCGGTGCTGAACAGCTACACTCAGTCTAGCATAAGATGACTGAGGAGTGACCAGAGGAAGAAGGATAGAGCGACAGGAAATTTTTTTGCTGGTCTGCTATTCTTGTGAGTGTCACAGGATTTTTTCACTATCTCCTGAAGAGGATACGATGCCCCACTGGTTAAAAATAACATGGATCACTGTTGCTGTTGTTATCGGTTTACTGCTGCTGTCGATGCTGATTGTCCCCTGGCAGCTGCAAAAACAGTCGCAGCAGTGGATTGCTACCCACACCGAGCGAACCTTAAGTTATGAACGGGTCTATTTCAACCCTTTCACCCTCAAGCTTGAGTTGGGTGGAGTTGTCCTGAACGAACCCGACGGGGACGATCCCTTTGTCTCATTTGAGCGGGTTATGGTTTCGGTCAGTCCTTCTTCCCTCTGGCGACGGGCGCTGATTCTTGGGCGCGTGGAGATCGACAGCCCCTACCTGAATATCGCATTACTGGGCGAACAGCACTATAATTTCTCAGACTTGGTTACCCTGTTTGCGGCGGATGAGGCGGCGCAACAGGAACCGCTGGCGCAGAAACGTCCTTTTCATTTTTCGTTGAACAATATTGTGGTGACCGGGGGTGCCCTCGATTTTGTTGATTTCACCTCCGCGACACGTGCCCATCACCGGATCCGCCAGCTGGAGTTGAGAGTTCCTTTTGTCGGCAATATTCCTTTTCTGCTCGACCAATATGTTCAGCCGAGCTTAAGCCTGCAGCTCAATGATGCGGTCATCTCTGCCCGTGGCCGACTCAAACCCTTCCATGATTCCGTTGAAACCCAGTTGTTTATCAATTTGCGTGATGTCGATCTGCCCTTTTATGCCTACCACTCCCCCGTGCCTCTGCCGGTTGTGGTCGCAAGTGGCGTCCTTGATGTCGATCTGGACCTGTCTTACCGGATTTCCCGCAGCGCAGAGCCGCAGTTGCTGATAGGAGGAATGCTGCTGCTTGATGATCTGCGGGTGCAGGATCGGAACCAGCAGCCGCTATTCGATCTGCCGCTGCTGGCGATCGATCTCGATTGGGCCGATCTGTTGCGTCGGGATGTGAACCTGGCCATGGTGGAACTCCATGATCCGCAGTTGTGGATCAGTCGTAACGCCGCCGGCCACTGGAATTTTGAAGCCCTGATGAGTTCAGCCCCGGCAGCGTCCGATCCGGAAGAAGACCACAATCAGAATGAGGAAGAAACTACAGCCTTGTTGTTCAATGTCGAGCGGATAACGATTTTTGACGGAGCGGTTCATTTTTACGACGCTTTTGTTCAGGGACCGGTTGATGAAAGCTTACAGGCGATCAATCTCGATATTTGGCAGCTGAGCAATCATCCGCAGCAGCGTACCGCTATCGATCTGACCCTGCAGAGTGCCCGCCAGGTCAACCTTGATGTCAGTGGGGAAGTGACGCTCCAGCCGTTGTCTGCCGCCTTTACTGTCGGGGTTGACAGCATTCCCTTGCAACCCTACTACCCCTATCTGGAGTCCTGGTTGACCGAACCAGTGCTGGGGGTTGTCGACCTTGCTGCACAGATCGATTACAGCCCGCAGACCGATGTGCAGCTGTCCCAGGCCAGTGTGCAGCTGCGGGATCTGTTCATTCCTTTCACTGCCGAGGATCATTTCAAGCTGGATGAATTGAATCTGATCGGTGGCGCGGCGGATCTGCGTGAGCAGCGCATTAGTGTTGCCGAAATTCAGTTAAGCGGTGGCGAGGTTGTTCTCACCCGCCTCGCTGATGGGCGTTTTTCACCGCAATTGCTGCTGCGTGAACAGCAACTGGTCGATGAGGTGGAAGAGGTTGCTGAAGAGATTGTCGAAACGGTAGCTAAGCAACAGTGGGCACTGAGGCTGGGACGTTTTGCCATTGATAACACCCAGGTCAGCTTTACTGATGCAACGATGGCGGCAAAGCCGCGCGTTGAACTGAAAAATATCAATCTGGAGTTGCAGGAGCTGCATTATCCTGTCGCGCAAACCAGTCCCTATCGCTTTGCCGCCCAGATCGGCGAGCAGGGGCGGATCCAAGCCGCGGGGCAACTGGTCTATGCCCCCTTCGAAGTGGCGGCGCAGGTCAATGTCGGTGCTTTCCCCCTGGCCGATTTCAACGATTTTCTTCCGCCGGAGTACAATCTTGCACTTAATGACGGCTATCTGCACACGGATATCAAGATAGCCGTCAAACAGCATGGCGAGGGCGTCAGTGGCAGTTTTGCCGGCGATCTTGACCTCACCCACTTTGCCTTGCGTGATCCTGTCGGCAGCGGCAATATGATCGCCTGGGAAGGCTTTGCCATCACAGGAATAGACGGGGATATCGAGCCGTTGCGCCTGCATATCCGTGAGCTGGTACTGAATAATTATCTGGCCGCTATTCAGATCACTGCGGATGGACAGATGAATCTCACCGGTTTCGGCCCGCCGGCAGCCGATGAAGCGTCAATGGTTACCGTCGCACCCCTGGAGGTCGAAACCGCTTCCGCCAGCGCCCCGGCGGATATCCGCATCGATACGGTGACCCTGCAAGGGGGGACGGTTTCCTTTGTCGACCGTCACCTGCCGGGGGTGTTTTCCACCACCATGTATGACCTGGGTGGACGTATCAGCGGTATGCGCTCAAGCGCCGATATGCTCGCCGATGTCGATCTGCGCGGTCGTTTGGAAAATCATTCCCCCTTGACCATCAGCGGCAAAATCAACCCCTTGAGTGAGGATTTGTATCTTGACCTGACCATGAGTTTCAAGGATATCGACCTGACCCCCATGACTCCCTATTCGGGAACCTACCTGGGGTATACGATCGATCGTGGCAAGCTCAATCTTGACCTGAATTATCACATAGAGCACCAGCAAATCCGCGCCGCTAACCGGGTGATGTTCGATCAGTTTAATCTCGGGGAAACGGTACAGAGTGACAAGGCGGTCAACCTGCCGATCCGGCTGGCCATCGCCCTGTTGAAAGACCGTAACGAAGAGATTCATCTCAATATTCCGGTTTCCGGCGACCTGAACGACCCGAACTTCAGCCTGGCCGGCACCATTTTTACTGTATTGCGAAATTTGCTGGTGCGCGCGGCAACGGCGCCTTTTTCGTTGCTGACCGCCATGCTCGGCAGCGACAAAGACTACAGTGGCATCGAATTTGCCCATGGTATTGCCCGTCTGGATGAAGTGCAACAGCAGAAGCTGACGGAGCTGGCCGGCGTACTCCAGTCGCGACCGGCATTTAATATAGAAATCAGCGGTTTTGCCGATCGCGACAATGACCCGGAAGCCTATCGTCAGGATCGCCTCGAACAGATGCTCAAAGAAGCACTGCTGCGTAAGCTGCAACGTCAGGGCCAATCGCTTGTGGCGGGAGAACAACCGATTATTAATGACGAAAATTATTCTGAACTGCTGCTGCAGGTATATGAGGAGGCGACCTTCCCGCGCCCGCGTAATCTGATCGGTATGCTTACCAAACTGCCTGATGAGGAGATGGAGAAGCTGCTGCTGGCTCATATTGTTGTTGAGCAAGAGCAATTGGCGGATCTGGCGCGCGATCGCGCGTTGGCAGTGCGCAATGCCCTCGAAGTGATTAATGACGAACTGGGGCCGCGGCTCTTCCTCAAAAAAACGGACATCTTTGCTGCCCCCAAAGAGGGCCCGGTGAGTCGGGTTGAACTGGGGATTGTCCCGAGGTAGATAGTGAAAAGATGGTTATTGTTGTTACTGCTGCTGGTTGCCGTGCCGGTGGGCGCGGTTGAGCTTGACCTGCGTGGCTATTTTACCCCGGGCGGGCTGGTCTATGGTCGCACTTGTGCAGATTGTCTGGTGGTATTTCAGGAGCGCCGGGTGGCGGTGACGGCTGAGGGCGACTTCATTATCGGTTTCGGCCGTGATGCTGCCCTCGCAAAGGAGTTGCTGGTGCAATCTGCGGATGGTCAAGTGCATCACCAGCAGATTCAACTTGAACCGCGGGACTATCGGATCCAGCGGATTGACGGCATCAGTCAGCGGCTCATGGAACCGTCGCAGGAAGATCTTGAGCGGATTCGCCGTGAGGCCGAGGAGATTGCTGCTGTCCGTCAACAGTTCAACGTAAACCGCAATTTCCTGGAGTCGTTCATCTGGCCACTGACCGGTCGCATCACCGGAGTCTATGGCAGTCAGCGGATTTTCAACGGCGAGCCCCGGCAACCTCATTTCGGCATCGATATCGCCGCATCAACGGGGACCCCGGTCAAGGCGCCGGCCGGTGGAGTCGTGACCTATCTCCATGCGGGGATGTTTTTTGCCGGCACCACCCTGGTGGTTGATCACGGCCATGGCCTCGCCTCAACCTTTCTGCACCTGCATGAGGTTCTGGTCGAGGTCGGTCAAGAGGTGACACAGGGGCAGATCATTGCTACCGCCGGCGCTACCGGTCGGGTGACCGGCCCCCATCTCGATTGGCGTCTTAACTGGTTCGATGTGCGCCTTGACCCGGCGCTGGTGGCTGGTGAGATGCCAAACTGAGCTGTCCTAGTAAATCTTCCTTTTTGAAAAGGTCGAACCCAATACACTGAAGGTGTTTTCGACAATAAACAGGGCGTGCTCATCGGCGGTAAAAACAATCTCTTCGAGGCGCTTCAGCTGGATATTGTTGATCACCACCATCATCACCGTGCGGCTCTCCTTGCGGTAGGCCCCCATTGCCGGCAGCAGGGTGGTGCCGATTTTCAGTGTCGTCATGACCCGGTCGGCAATCGCCTCCGACTTTTCTGAAATAATAAAAGCCAGTTTGCGCTGGTTGAACAGAGCGAGGGTATAGTCAAGGGTCTGAGAGGTTACAAAGACCGCAATTATCGAGGCAATGACCAGATCATTGTCGAGGCCGGCGAAACTCAGACTGAATAAAAGCAAATTAAAACCGAAGTAAGTTTTGCCGATGCCGATATTGAATTTCTGGTAAAGGATAATGGCGATCACATCAAGGCCGCCGTTGGAACCCAGAGAGCGCAACACCATGCCGGCGCCAAAGCCGAGCATGACCCCGAGGGTCAAGGCAGCGTAAAGTTGACTGTCAATGTTTATCTCAAAGGAGATTAGCTGATAAAACAGGGTAATCAGTCCCATGGCCAGCGCGCTGTACCAAAGGAAGCGCCGGGAGATAAAAATATAACCGAGAATGAACAGGGGAATGTTGAACAGCAGATACAACAACCCCGGATTGAGAAAATCGGTTATATAGTAAAATAGTGAGCTGACGCCGAAGATTCCTCCCGGCACAAACTGGTGGGGTGTTGCGATGCTTTTTAGAGCAATCGCCTGAATCAGGGAGCCGACGGTAATCAGAGCGCAGTTCCAGAATACCGAGTAGACGAATTTGCTTTTTTGCGGGCTCATCTCTTATCCTCCAATCCTGTGACCGGTCTGTAAGCCGACTTGGATTGCAACAAAAAAACCGACACAATACTACGCAAAAATTTAAAAACAATCTTTTTCGACCAACCTGTTCGCGCTGTCGTTGTCGACGACGCTTCAGCTATTTAGAAATGATCTTACATGGCGCAATTTGAACTGATATCCCCCTTCTCCCCCTGTGGTGACCAGCCCCAGGCCATCGAGGAACTGGTGGCCGGTATTGAACGTGGCGACCGCCATCAGGTGCTGCTTGGCGTTACCGGTTCAGGTAAAACCTTCACTATGGCCAATGTTGTGGCACGTCTCCAACGACCGACCCTGGTGCTGGCCCACAATAAAACCCTGGCGGCACAGCTTTACGGTGAGTTCAAGGAACTGTTCCCTCATAACGCGATAGAGTATTTCGTCAGTTATTACGATTACTACCAGCCGGAAGCCTATGTCCCCTCGACCGATACCTTCATCGAAAAAGACAGTTCCATTAATGAAGAGATCGATAAGTTGCGCCACAGTGCTACGCGCTCCCTGCTCTCACGCCGCGATGTGCTGATCGTCGCTTCAGTCAGCTGTATCTATGGTCTTGGTTCACCGGAGGCCTATTACGGGATGCTGGTTGACTTGCGTACCGGGATGGAATTGAAGCGCAATGACTTTCTCCATCGACTGGTGGAGATCCAGTATGAACGCAACGATATCGATTTTCACCGTGGCACCTTCCGGGTGCGCGGTGACAGTGTTGAGGTGTTTCCCGCCTACGAGGAAAAACGCGCCCTGCGTATTGAGTTTTTCGGGGACGAAATCGATGCCATCAGCGAGATCGATCCCTTGCGCGGTCAGGTGATTGATCGCCTTGAGCGCACCGCGATTTTCCCCGCCAGCCACTATGTCGCCACCAAGCCGACCCTTAAACGTGCCATCGGTGAAATCCAGGATGAATTGCAGCGCCGGATTCAGCATTTTCGTGAGCAGAATATGCTGCTCGAAGCGCAGCGGATTGAACAGCGCACCCTCTTTGATATCGAACTGATTGAAGAGATGGGATACTGCCAGGGGATCGAGAACTATTCGCGCTTTCTCGATGGTCGTCATCCCGGCGAGCCGCCGGCTACGCTGTTATCCTACCTGCCCGATGATGCCTTGATGTTCATTGATGAGAGCCATGTCAGTGTCAGCCAGGTCGGGGCCATGTATCGCGGTGATCGCTCACGCAAGGAAACCCTGGTCAACTACGGTTTTCGCTTGCCGTCGGCGCTGGATAACCGGCCGCTGATGTTCGAGGAATTTCAGCAGTGCCAGCCGCAGACGGTGTACGTGTCAGCAACCCCAGCCGATTACGAGCTGGCACAAGCTGAAGGGGTCTTTGTCGAACAGGTCATCCGTCCGACCGGTCTGGTTGATCCTCCCATCGAAGTGCGCCCGGCCCTCAGCCAGGTCGATGATTTGATCGAGGAAATCAGGGTTACGGTGGAAAAGGGTGCGCGGGTGCTGGTCACCACCCTGACCAAACGCATGGCCGAGGATCTTACCGGGTATCTCAAAGAAGCGGGGATCAGGGTGAACTACCTGCATTCCGATATTGACACGGTCGAGCGGGTGCAGATTATCCGCGCTTTACGAGAGGGAGAGTTTGATGTGCTGGTCGGCATCAACCTGCTGCGCGAAGGGCTCGATATCCCTGAAGTCGCCCTGGTCACAATCCTTGATGCCGACAAGGAAGGCTTCCTGCGCAGCGAACGTTCCCTGATCCAGACCTGCGGCCGTGCCGCCCGACATCTCGACGGCCGGGTGATTATGTACGCAGATCGCGTGACCCGCTCGATGCAGTCCTGTATCGACGAAACCGAGCGGCGGCGGGTCAAGCAGTTGGCTTATAACCAGGAGCACGGCATCACTCCGACCTCGGTGAAGAAATCCCTGTTCTCGATAGTCGAAAACTTCATTGGCAGAAAAGAGAAAGATCAGCTTCCTCTGTGTGCTGAAGAAGAAGCTCTCTATGCCAACCCCCAGGCGCTGAAAGTGAAAATGACCGAAATGAAAGCGCGGATGCTCGAAGCCGCCGCCGGATTGGAATTTGAAAAGGCGGCTGAATTGCGCGATCAGTTGCTGGCGCTGGAAAAACGCGCGCTATTGCTGTAGCAGGATGTTGCAGGATTGTTATTATGGCGGGCACAATAAGTTGTGCCCCTATCGGTGACTGGCGTATTTATGCTCTCATTAGAAGTCAGCATCACGTTTTTCTCGGCCGCAGTTCTTTTGGGCCTGGCACCGGGGCCGGATAATATCTTTGTCCTGACCCAGTCCGCCTTGCGTGGCCGTGGGCCGGGGCTTGTCATAACGCTCGGTTTATGTAGCGGTTTGCTGGTGCATACGGCGGCGGTTGCCTTTGGCGTCGCCATCATTTTCCAGACCTCCGTTGTTGCTTTCACGGTGCTGAAAGTGATTGGTGCCGGTTATCTGGTTTATCTCGCCTGGCAGGCTTTTCGTGCGGCGCCGGAGACTATCCGGGGTGAAACTAACGGGGCCGGCAGCTATTGGAGTGATTATCGCCGCGGCGTTATCATGAATATCACCAACCCCAAGGTGTCGATTTTCTTTCTCGCCTTTCTGCCCCAGTTTGCCGATCCGGGTCGGGGTGCGGTGGTCTATCAGTTACTACTGCTGGGCGGTCTGTTTATTGTCGCGACCATTCTGGTGTTCGGCAGCATTGCCCTGCTCGCCGGTACCCTCGGGCAATGGTTGAACCGCTCGCAACGAGTACAGTTGATGCTGAACCGCCTGGCGGGTACAGTGTTCGTTATGCTGGCGATCAAGCTGGCGACTTCCCAGCGCTGAGGGGAAAAGGACGTTGATACAGGACATTCTTGCTGAATATCGCCAGTTGTTGGGTGGTATTGACCGCTGGTTCGCCGCTTGTATTGAACAGTCAGCTGACCAGATTGCCTGCCGTCCAGGATGCTCTGCCTGCTGTCGTGGCCTGTTTGAGATCAGTCTGCTCGATGCGGCTCTGTTGCAGTCGGATTTTTCTGAGCTGGCCGAACCGGTCAAAAAACAGGTGCTGGTCAAAGCCCGCTTGCGGGTGAGCGCCTTGCAGCAGCGCTGGCCGGAATTTCAACCCCCTTACATCCTCAATCGCCTGCCCGATGATGAGTGGCAACAGATGCCTGAGGAGGATCTGACTCCCTGTCCATTGCTTGGTGCGGATGGCAACTGTCTGGTTTATCAGGCGCGCCCCTTGACCTGCCGGTTGCACGGGTTGCCGAATATCGATTGCTCCGGGGAGTCTTTTTCCGATGACTGCTGTACCTTGAATTTTGTCGACAGCAATCCGCTGCACCGGACTGAATTGCGCTATCCGTTCCGCGATGCTTTTGCCCGTGAGTTCGATCTGCTCGGGTTGTTCGCCCGGCAGCTGACCGGGCAGCATCAGTTGGAGCTGGACACCTTTATCCCGAGTGGGTTATTGATCGACTTTTCCGCCGATTTCTGACCCTCTAGGTCCGGCCCGACAGTGAGAATCCGCGTGAGCATAACAACCACAGCAGAACTCAACCCCCCCGGTGGTTTCCGCGAAATGCTCGCTATTTCCGCGCCGATGGTGGTGTCCCACGCCTGTGAAACCCTGCTGATCTTTATTGATCGGCTGTTTCTCTCGCGCATCGGCCCGGAACCGATGAATGCCGCTATGGCCGGTGGTCTTTCGAGCTTCATGCTGATGACCTTTTTTGTCGGTCTGATCGGCTACACCACCGCCCTGGTTGCCCAGTATCTGGGTGCCGGGCATAAATCTCAATGTGGCGTGGTAGTTACCCAGGCGATGTTGCTGGTGATCCCCGCCACCCTGCTGGTTTTTGCTTGTCGGCCGCTGGTTCATCTGCTGTTCGGTCTGATGGATATTCCAGCGGCACAGCGCGAACAACAGCAGCTCTACTTCAATATTCTCCTCTATGGAACACCGCTGGTGCTGCTGCGCACCAGTTTATCCGGATTTTTTTCCGGTGTTGGCCGTACTCGTATCGTTATGATTTCCGCCATGGTTGCCCTGATTGTCAATGCCGGTGCCAATTACGTGCTGATCTTCGGTCACCTTGGTTTTCCCGCCCTGGGTCTGCGGGGCGCCGCTTACGGTACGTTGTTCAGCAGTTTCTGCGCCCTGCTGGTGCTGCTGGCGGCTTATTTGCGGTGCACGAATCGAGATGAGTTTTTCATCGGTGCCGGCTGGTCATTTCACCGAACGATTATGGCCAAACTGTTGCGCTATGGTTCGCCGGCCGGAGTGGAGATGTTTTTGAATCTGCTGGCCTTTACCCTGATTGTGCTGATTTTTCACAGTCACGGTGGGGTAACGGCGACGGCGGTGACCATTGTCTTTAACTGGGATCTGGTGTCCTTTGTGCCGCTGCTCGGCCTGCAGATCGGGGTTGTCAGTCTGGTCGGGCGCTACATGGGCGCGGGAAGTCCGGAGGTCGCTGAGCGCGCAGCTTTTTCCGGTTTGAAGATGGGATGGATCTACTCGTCACTGATACTGCTGCTGTTTGTGACCTTTCCAGCGCAACTGGTGGCACTTTTTGCCCCCCGTGAGCACAACGAACTTTTTATCTCGGCAGCTCCTCTTGCTGTCGACATGTTGCGTCTGGCCGCTCTTTATGTACTCGCTGATGCGACCATCGTTGTCTTCAGCGGAACCTTGCGCGGCGCCGGTGATACACTGTGGGCCATGGGGCTATCGGTCGCCATGCACTGGTTGATGGTGCCGATTGTTTTTGTCTTTCTCAAGGTGTTGAATTTCGGTCCGATCACCGTCTGGCTGGCATTTATTGCTTTTTTCCTGATCAGTAGCGGCTTGTTTTACCTGCGCTTTCGTCACGGCCACTGGAAAACCCTGGCGCTGGTCAATGATTGACGGGATGCCGTACTATGTTGATAGGGTTGCCACTTGTTGATTAATGCTGAACCTTTTAACGGGAAGGAAGGAAGAATGACCACCGAGCAAAAATATGAGCAGTTAAAAGCGGATATTGCGGCAATGGAATCGGTGCTGGTGGCCTTTTCCGGTGGAGTGGACTCCACCTTTTTGTTGCGCGTTGCCGTCGATGTGCTGGGCACCGACCGGGTCCTGGCCCTGACCGCAACGTCGCCGACCTATCCGAACTATGAATTTGAAGAGAGCTGCAAACTGGCGGCGACCATGGGAGTGCGCCAACTGGTTGTAGAAAGCCATGAACTGAAGGTGCCTGATTTTACCCGCAATGACCGGCGCCGCTGTTACCATTGCAAAAGTATTCTTTTCAACCTGTGTCGCGCCAAGGCAGCGGAACTCGGCTTCAGCCGGGTCCTCGACGGCTCGAACCTGGATGACCTCGATGATTTTCGCCCCGGCAGCGATGCGGTAAAAGAGCAACAGATCCGTTCACCCTTGCAGCAGGCCGGTCTGACCAAAGAGGACATCAGAACCTTGAGCCGCCGGCTCGGGTTGCCGACGGCCGACAAGCAGGCCTTTGCCTGTCTCTCGTCCCGGTTTCCCTATGGCACCGAGCTGACACCGGAACGGCTGCTGCAGGTCGAACGCTGTGAGGCTTTTTTACGCGAGCAGGGTTTTGTTAATTACCGGGTCAGATACCATCACGAGGTCGCCAGGATAGAGGTATCTCCCAGCGAGGTGCCACGCCTGCTTGATCCAAACCTGCGTGATGCGGTGGTTGCCGCCTGCAAAGAGGCCGGCTTTTCCTATGTCGCCCTCGATCTGCAGGGATACCGCACTGGCAGCATGAACGAGGTGCCGGCCTGAGGTTGCACCTCTTCTGCTCTGACCTTCACGTTGATTGCCCTTGAATAAGGTCTGAAATCAACGTAGAATCGGGGCTCATGAACGACTTGCGGAGGCAGTCAGTAGCCTGGTGGCGCTCACGGTCTTCAAAACCGCTGGGGGGCGTATCCCGTCCCTGGTGAGTTCGATTCTCATCTGCCTCCGCCAATCAATAAAAATAAGGGGTTATGGATTTTTCCATAGCCCCTTGTTTTTTGTGGTCTTGTCAATAAGCCAATTTTGGGACATCCATACCGATAATCGGTTTATGTCCCCCCTGTTTTTGCTGCCACCGGTTTTGTTGGCCTGAAGGTGCTTGTTCAGCCGATGTGGAGATATTCCTTGACCAGAATTTTGATCTGATCATTTTTGCCATAAAGCCGCTCACTTAACCCATTGTCCTTAAACTTTTTGAGCTTTTGAATGCGGTTGTCGATCAGTCCTGACGGGAAAATACCATGGGCTTCAAAAATGGCGCGTTTTTCCTGCAGGGCATCGGCAGACTCATCACACGAGGCGGGCAGTTGCTTGAGGCCGGCCAATTTTTCCTGATATTCCGGCTTGAAGATGTTGACATCGACATAGAGCTGCCGTGCCTTTTCCAGGGCGTCCAGCATATTGAGTCCATGCAGTGCCGCCGTTACCAGCCCCGCCAGGGTAAGATAGATATCAGCGGAGCCATCCGGAACCCGAAATTCAAAGGTCTGCTTGCTGTCACCACCGGACTCGAGGGGTGGGCACAGGGGGTTGGCATCGTTGATCATGTTGTCGGCACCCTGCCAACCGAGGGGGACGCGGACGACGACAGAACGGTTGCGATCTCCCCAGCAGATGTTGGTCGGGGCCTCCTGGTGGGGAACCAGCCTCAGGTATGACGTTGGGATGGTATTGCCGAAGGCAGTCAGGGCATCGGCGGCTTCAAGGATGCCGGCGATCATTTTTCTGCTCATGTCGCTGAGCTTGCCGTTTTCAACGGTAATATTTTTACCTTCTTGTTCTACCAGCATATGAAAGTGCATGCCGCTTCCCGCTCTGCCGGCAGTGATCTTGGGGGCGAAGCTGACGCCGACACCGCGCTGATTACACAGCATTCGGACAAACCATTTTGCCAGAATCATTTGCTCGGCAGCCTCTTCCAGAGAGGTAGGCAAAAACTCAATTTCATGCTGCTCATAATAGTTATCGCCATCGGAAAAGCTGCCGACTTCGGAATGCCCGTATTTGATTTTTGCTCCTGTTTTCGCGAGCAGGCGCAGGGCCTCTGTCCGAATGTCCTCAAATTTCGCGAAGGGTTCGCTGGCATGGTAGCCTTTCTGGTCGACGCTTGGAAACAGACCATCTTTATCTCCGACAATATAATATTCAAGTTCACCCAGGGCCTTGAAGGTACCTCCGGTTTGGCGGGTAAACTCGTCACTGGCCCGGCGCAGAATATAGCCCGGATCACTGTCGAGGGGCGTTCCCATATTGTCGTAGATAGAGCAGAGAATATCGACAGTGGGTACGTCGGTGAATGGATTTAAAAAAGCGGTGCGGTAGCGGGGAACGATGTAAAGGTCGCTGCTGCCCGCTTCAATGAAAGAAAATACGTTGCTGCCATCGACTCTTTCACCATAGGACAGGATGGTATAGAGGTGTTCACGGGAAGAGATAACAAAATTCAGGGTTCGAAGTCGTCCGTCCTCGGCAACATAACGAAGATTGACCATTTCAATGTCGCGTTCTTGGCAGAAGCGCATGATGTCGTCTTGGGTGAATTCGGCGGCGGGTTTTCTTAAGTGCTGGACCAGTTCATTCGGGCTCATTCTCATCGTTGAGATCCTTCCCATAGGCTAAAGTTGATAACAACACCCTGCCACCGCGCTACGCCATTGAAGCACGGGGTCTGAATGTAGGCAGGGATCAGTTGAAAAGTGAGATTTTTAGGATATTTTTAGCGCGTACGATAGCCCAATGTGGTTTTGATGTTCAAGGAGTTTTCCAAGAACAGCAAGCTGTCTTGTTGCTAACCTGGTGCCCACGTGGAAATTGCGGATGGACACCAGGAGGTTTCGGGATAAGAACTAATCTGTGGGGTTAGCAACCGGCGAGGGCAAGGTCTTCCGGTTTTTCTGCTTGAGTATCGTTGCGGCGCGGGGCGATGCGGCGGAAAAAACCGACCAGCTTGCGACTGAGTTCCTGTGGCAGTTCCAGTGACAGCAGGTGGCCGCCGTCCAGTTTGTCCGAGCCGAGGCAGCGTGGCAATTTGCCGGCCATAATCGCAACGTGATGGGGATGACAGATGTTATCATGTTCACCGCCGACCACCATGGTTGGCAGTTGCAGGGTGGCGAGCAGTTGGGTGTAGTCGCGGCGATTAATCATCGCTTTAAGGCCATTAATCAGGGCATCGCGATCGTAGTTGTCAACCATCCGCCGTACCGAGGTTAGCAGGTGTGCGGGAAGCTGCTGCTCGCGCCCGGCAAACAACATATTAATTAATTGATTGCGCGCGTCCCAGTCGCCGTTTTGCGTCAGATCATTGATCAGTTCGGCGCGGCGGGCGTGTTCCTGCACATCGTCTTGTACCGGACGGGTGGAGATGAAGCAGGCACCGGCAATGCGCTCAGGGTAGCGTTCGAGCAGATCGAAGAGGATCGCTCCGCCCATTCCCATGCCGCAGGCGGCAAAGCGGCGCAGACCGAGACGGTTGAGTAAGCGCACAATGCTGAGGCTGTAGTCGCTGATGGTATTGTGCTCGCGGCATTGTGAAAAATCGGGCAGAATGACCCGAAAACCGGCGTTTTGTAAGGGGTCGATCTGTTCATTCCAGATCTCGGCGGTTAAGGGCAGATCATGGATAAGAACAACGGCCGGCCCCTGACCAAAATCCTTAAATGGGAGGGTGGGTTCCTTGTGCATCGGTTTTCTCCTTTGGGTAATGAATGATGAAATTGGTCGATTCTTTGCTGTATGTTGAGGCTGTAGGCGGTGGCCCCATTGCTGAGCGCTTGTTGATGTCTTAGCTGTGATAAAGGAAAAGCAATTTATATACCGATGTTTTACATTGATAAAACTCTATAAAACATAGAAAAAACAAAATGATAGGATTTTCTGGTATTATTTCAAATATATGTAAATTTGCAAATATGCAAACGTTATTATAGTCCGGCGGGGACGCGCTGGGCTGGGTTGTTAGCGCAACACACTGAAAATTAAGAATAAATTGAGTTGTTTGCAGTATTGCGAAATGGCCTCGGTACTGTTTGGCATTTCAGCGATATGGGAAGGGCCTGTGTTGTCACTTTAAAAGGGGGCTGCTGATGGATGATCTGCAAAAACCGGTAGTTCTGGTCACCGGTGGGGCGCAGGGGATTGGCAAGGGGGGCAATCGTCAATCTGGCCTCAACGCGGGCTTTTCAGTCTGAAGCCGACACCGAGGCTTATTCTGCCGGCAAGGGGGGAGTCGTGGCTTTAACTCACGCCATGGCCATGAGCCTCGGCCCGCAGATTCGCGTCAACAGTATCAGCCCCGGCTGGATTCATGTCACCGCCGCGCCCTTACGCCCGCAGGATCATCGCCAGCATCCAGTGGGGCGGGTTGGCACCCCGGAGGATATTGCCGGTCTTGTAGCGTATCTGCTCTCCAGCCCGCTGGTGATCTCTACAATGCGGATCCGCTCGGTAGCGGTGGTGATAACCTGTGCCGCTGCGCTGCAGGGTAAAATGGCGAGGAATAATAAAATAAGAGTAAGGTGCAGGGCGCGGTAGCTGAATGTCTCGCTGTTAAACATGATAAGCCTCCCTGTCATCTTCCTTTTTCGGAAATCGGGTGAGGGTCTCCATTATCGCACAGTTGGTCGGTGGCTATGGTCGCAGCTGTGTCAGTGGTATAATGTGTACTGCCAACATTTTACTTCAACTTTGCATAATTGCTTTCGATCACATCTTGTTAAGGAGGTTTTATGTCGATGAAATTTAAAGCATTAGTCGTGAGTCAGCCGGAAAAAAAGGTGTTTGTCCGTTCGATTGAAACCCGCAGCCTGGGGGAACTGCCGGTCGGCGATCTGGTGGTCAAGGTTCATTATTCGTCCCTTAACTACAAAGATGCTCTGTCGGCGACCGGTAATCCGGGGGTGACCCGTGAGTTTCCTCATACTCCCGGGATCGATGCTGCCGGCGAGGTTATCAGTTGTGGTAACGGCAGTTTCCAGCCTGGCGATCAGGTGATTGTTACCAGCTATGACCTGGGGATGGAAACGGATGGCGGTTTTGGTCAGTTGATTCGCGTGCCGTCGCAGTGGGCGCTAAAGTTGCCAAAGGGCCTTACCCTTAAAGAAAGCATGATGTACGGTACCGCCGGCTTGACCGCCGGCTTGTCGGTTGAACAATTGCTCGCCAATGGTGTAACTCCGGACTCCGGGCCGATTCTGGTGACCGGAGCGACCGGTGGCGTTGGCAGCCTGGCGCTGGCGATTTTGGCCAAACTCGGTTATCAGGTGACGGCCGTCACCGGCAAGCTCGATGAGGAGCCTTACCTCAAACGTCTCGGTGCCGTGCAGGTGCTCAGTCGCGAAACATTTATGACCGGTAGTGAGCGGCCGATGCTGAAAACTACTTGGGCCGGCGTGGTTGATTGCGTCGGTGGTGAGATGCTGGCAACGGCGATTAAATCCACCTGTTACGATGGGGTGGTGACCTGCTGTGGCCTGGTGGCGTCGCCCGATCTGCCGATCAATGTCTTCCCCTTTATTCTTCGCGGCGTGCGCCTGATCGGTATCGATTCAGCCGCAGCCCCCATGGCGCGCCGTCAGCAGGTCTGGATCAAGCTGGCAGATGAGTGGAAACTCGACGATCTAGACAAGATGGTCGAAGAGGTGGCGCTGGAGCAACTGGAAGAAAAAATCAAGCAGATGCTTGCCGGTGAGCTCAAGCGCCGGGTGTTGGTTTCTCTGATTGAGGCCTGATGATAATGTGTCAGTGGAGCGGGAGGCGATGATGTTTCGACATCTGGTATGGATGCTGGTGCTGGTGGTGTTGGTCGGTTGCGCCGTTAATCCGGTCACCGGGCGCAAGGAGCTGACGCTGATCGGTGAGGGGACTGAATTGCAGATTGGTGCTGAGCAGTATGCGCCGCTGCGGCAGATGCAGGGAGGCGATTATAGCACCCAGCCGCAGATTACAGCCTACGTCAAGGAAATCGGCGGGCGTCTGGCGGCAGTCAGTGATCGTCCTTTGCCCTATGAGTTTCAGGTGATTAACGACTCGACGCCGAATGCCTGGGCGCTGCCCGGCGGCAAGATCGCCATCAATCGCGGTCTGCTGACCGAGATGCAGAGCGAAGCAGAGCTGGCAGCGGTGCTTGGTCATGAAATTATCCACGCCGCCGCGCGTCACAGTGCCCAGAGTATGCAACGGGGGATGCTGTTACAGGGGGCTGTGGTTGCCGCAGCGATGGCGGCAGGCAACAGTGAATATGCCGGGCTGGCGATCGGTGGAGCATCGCTCGCGGCTGGACTGGTGAGTCAGCAGTACAGCAGGGAGGCCGAACGCGAGGCTGATTATTACGGCATGCTTTACATGTCGCGTGCCGGCTATGATCCCAGCGCGGCGGTTGATCTGCAACAGACCTTTGTGCGGTTGTCGGAAGGGCGCCAGAGCAACTGGCTTGAGGGTCTGTTTGCCAGTCATCCCCCATCCCAGGAGCGGGTTGACGCTAACCGGCGTACCGTGAGTGAGCTCCCAGCGGGAGGTGAAATGGGGGTAGAGCGTTATCGCCGGGTGCTGGCTCCATTAATTTCTGCGCAAAAAGCCTACGATGCCCATGACGAAGGGCGCAAGGCCCTCAATGACAACCGCGCTGATCGTGCCCTGACCCTCGCTGATCAGGCCATTGCCGGGGAGCCCAAGGAAGCCTTGTTCTACGGCCTGCGTGGGGATGCTTTACGCAAGCAAGGGCGTGAACGCGAAGCGGTAGCGGCGTTCGATCAGGCCTTGCAGCGCCAGCCCGACTATTTCCATTATTATCTGCAGCGCGGCCTGGCCTATCAGGCGCTTGGGGAGATCAGGTCAGCTAACGCTGATCTGGAGCGCAGCGTCGCCCTGTTACCGACGGCTCCGGCCATGAACTCTCTCGGGCAATTGGCTCTTAATCAGGGTAATCGTGCCCGCGCGCTGGAATATTTTACCAGTGCAGCCAGTTCTGACTCAGCGGCGGGGCGGCAGGCCCATGCCTCGTTGGTGCGCCTGGACCTGTCCACCAACCCGGAAAAATATCTCAAGCTCGATCTTGCTCTTGATCGTCAGGGGCAGTTGATTGCCCGTCTGGTCAATCAGACCCCGGTAGCGGTAGGTGATATCACCCTTGAGGTTGGTTACAACGATCAGGCCGGTAAGCGCCGGCAGACCCGTTTGCGCATTGCCGGGCCGGTCGCTGCCGGAACCACCTATCAGGTGGTCACCGGACTTGGCCCGATCAGCGACCCTGCCGGCATCAAGAACCTGGGCAGCCGCATCCTTGCGGCCCAGGTTGCAGAGTAATGACTGTCGGTAACTGATGTATTTTTGCGATACCCACATTCACCTGGTCGCCGCCGGTGTGGAGGGGATGGCCGACATATGGGTCGACTCCGCCGCAGCGGCGGGCATCGATCGCCTGATTCAGCCCGGCGTCAGAAGCGCTGAATGGGATGCGCTGATCTCTTTGGCAGAGCGCCATTCCAGCGTATATGCCGCTCCGGGAATTCATCCTCTGTACGCAGATCAATGGGATGACGAGGTGGCCCTGCGGTTAGAAGAATTGACCCGCCATCCTAAGGTCGTGGCCATCGGTGAAATAGGTCTGGATGCGGTTGTCAGACCTGCGCAGGAGGTTCAGGAACAGGTCCTCCGTGCCCAGTTGCGGATGGCTCTGGATCATGGCTTGCCGGTGTTGCTTCACTGTCGTCAAAAAAAGGGTGCCCTGCTGGCAATATTGCGTGAATTGGACATCGGTCGGCAGATTGGCGGTGTCTGGCATGCTTTTTCCGGCGGTTTGCCTTTTGCCCGCGAGTTGGTCGACCTGAAATTTTCTATCGGGGTGGGGCCGATTCTGCTGCGCCGCAATGCGCGCAAGCTATTAGAGGTTGTCGCCGCCTTGCCGATATCTGCCATCCTGTTGGAAACGGATCTGCCGGATCCGGCACAGGCACCGGAGGAATTGGTTAAGGTCGCGAAAAGAATAGCAGAAATTAAAAACCTGACCCTTGATACTGTCGCCAGGGTAACGACAGAAAATGCTCTAAGGTTGTTTGATAAAATTCAGGAAGGCAACAAATGAACGAACACCGCTTCAGCCGGATGCAGCTTCTGGTCGGCAAGAAAAGCATAGATTCACTGACAGGGTCTTCGGTGGCCGTCTTCGGTATCGGTGGAGTAGGAAGTTATGCTGTGGAGGCGTTGGCGCGCGCCGGAGTCGGAAGCCTGACCCTGATCGATTTTGATGAGATCTGCGCCACCAATATCAATCGCCAGATTCATGCCCTGGATACGACCATCGGTCGCTCCAAGGTCGAGGTGATGGCTGAGCGCTGTCACCAGATCAACCCCGCTTGTCGGGTGATCCCCAGGCAGGCATTTTATCAGGCTGATACTGCGCCGGAGCTGTTGCCGGCGGGCTACGATTATGTTCTCGACTGCATCGATCATATTACCGCCAAGCTTCATCTGATCGAAAACTGTGTAAAACAGCGGATTCCGGTCATCAGCTCCATGGGTGCGGCAAACAAGCTTGATCCGACCCAAATCAAAGTTGCCGATATCAGCAGCACGGAAAAATGCCGACTGGCGCGGATTATGCGCAAAGAGTTGCGGCGACGCGGGATCCATCGGGGGGTACAGGTGGTTTACTCGACGGAAGAATTTCGCCCTTTAAGTGATGAAGCCCATGTTTGTGCCGACAACTGCATCTGCCCCAATCGTGACGAACAGCGCTGGAGTTGCAGCGACCGCCGTGCGATTCTCGGCAGTTCGTCCTACATACCACCGATCTTCGGGCTGACCATGGCAGGTGTTGTGGTGCAACAATTGATAGGCGAGACCGGATTAACAGCCGCCGGCAGATTGCAATAAAAATGTCCGGCACTGCGCCCTTGTGGCAAATCTACATGAAGCTGGCGCTTGCCGCTGTCTTCTGGGGTGGAACCTTTATTTCCGGAAAATTGCTGGCGGCTGAAGTTGCTCCTTTCACTGCCGCTTTTCTGCGTTTTGCCCTGGCAACGCTGCTGTTGCTGATCTTGACCAGGAGATATTTCGGTCGTTTGCCCGGGATCAATGGTGACGATCTGGTCCCCTTGCTGTTATTGGGTTTAAGTGGAGTCTTTGCCTACAATGCCCTGTTCTTTAGCGGCTTGATGTGGATTGAGGCCAGCCGTGCGGCGGTGATTATCGCCAACAACCCGGTAATGATTGCCCTGGGTGCAGCACTTTTTTATGGTGAAAGCCTGACCCTGAAAAAATTCGTTGGCATAGGACTTTCCGTCATTGGAGCGGTCACGGTTGTCGTGCGTGGTGACTTAGGTCAGATCCTTAGCGGTGGGGTCGGCTGGGGGGAATTGATGATCTTCGGCTGTGTGCTCAGCTGGACAACATATTCTCTGGTCGGACGGCGGGTGATGCGGCACTTTTCACCATTGGTAGCGGTTACCTATTCAGCAGCGATCGGGACCTTTCTGCTCTTCCCTTTTGCCTTGCTGGAAGGAATGTCGACGCGACTGTCCGGCATCAGTGTCGTTGCCTGGGGACATATAGGTTATCTGGCACTGTTCGGAACGGTGCTTGGTTTTGTCTGGTATTATCAGGGGATCGTCCGGATTGGCTCGACCCGCGCCGGGCAGTTTATCAATATTGTGCCGTTGACCGCTGTATGCCTGTCGATCCTGTTGCTGGGTGAGCCATTAACCTGGTCACTGCTGGTTGGTCTGATGTTCGTCAGTGGCGGTTTATATCTGACCAATAAATAAGATGGCAGCGGCGCAAAAACTCACCAATGACTGTTTGCGAGTAACTACTCAGCCCCGATCTCGTGCTGAGCAGTTACGTTTGCGAAAGTATCAAACAAGATTCAGCCGCGGTTTCGGCCCAGATAAAACCAGGCTACCGTGATCAGCTGGAGGATCAGCATGAAAGCAAAAGCAGACTGATAACCTGTGGTTGCATAGCCACCGCCGGCGGTTTGCGGATAGAGTCCGATGATGATCCCGACCAGCCACTGCGAAGCAAAGGCACCGGCAAACACTAACAGATTCAGGATGGAATTACACCGCCCCACCAGCCGGCGGGGAAAATACTGAGCCAGGATGGCGTAGGGGAGGATACCGGCGGTACCGAGAAGCCCGAAGCTGATCCAGAGCAGGGTCGGAACGCCTGGAGCGAGAATCAACAGGAGTTGGCTGGCCATGAACAGCCCCATCCCTGTTGCCGCGATCTGTTCCATGCCGATTCCCCGGCGGCTCAATCTTTCTGCCAGGATGCCGCTGCTGAAATAGCCGACGATCATGGCCAGAGCCATCCACCAGAGCACCTGAGCCGTTGCGCCGCGCTCAAGTCCTGCCACATCTCGTAACCAGGGGCCGGCCCATAGTCCCTGTAACGACAGATAAGTTGCCTGGCTGGTTACCGCCCAGGGAACAATACGCCAGAAAGACGCATTGGTCAGGACCGTTTTCAGTCCCTGAAGCTGTTCGGGAAACGTTTCTATGGCACCATCATGGCGCTGTTCCGGAACCACAAAAAAAACAATGAAGGCGGTTATCAGGGTCAGCAGCGCCAACAGTAGAAAGACGCCGCGCCAGTCGGTCAGCCTCAAGGAGGCTTCCACCGGGGTGGTTGCCAGCAGGGCGCCGATGCCGCCGGAGACCATCTGCACGCCATTGGCAAAGGCCAGACGCTCCTTCGGCAACCAGGTGGCAAATGCTTTAAAGGCGGCCATCAGGCAGGCAGAAACGCCAAGGCCGATCAGGGCACGCCCGATCAACAGGCCGGTCAGGGATTGTGACAGGGAGAAAATCAATGCTCCTCCTGCGGCGAAGGCGAGCAGAATCCCTTCGATCCGGCGCGAACCGAAGCGATCCAGCAGAAACCCCAAAGGCAGTTGGAAAGCAGCAAAGCAGAGAAAATAGATGGAGGTCAACAACCCCAGGTCGGCGGGGGTAAGGCCGAGGTCGGCAATCAGATCCGGCGCGATAACGGCGTTGACACTGCGAAACAGGTAGGAAATCGCATAGCCCAATCCAAAGGGGATGAACAGGCGCAGTAACAAACTGCTGGTGATGTTGTTTCGGTGGGTCATGGCCGCTCGCTCATGGAAATTTAAAAACCCGATGCTCTGTAGCGGATCATTAAAGCCGATGACTGTCTCCCGGGCAACTGCTTTCTTTTTTTCCTCCCGCAAGGAGATATGAGGGACAAACCACACAAGAGTGTGTACAATGAAATCCTATTTATCCAATGAACACTTTGCCACCGGAAGGGAGTTGTCTATGAGTTCACAGCCCGAACCTCATATTGTCTATCGTTATGTCAGTCATCTCGTCAAAGATACCTTTGCCCTGGTTCTGGCCGGCGGGCGGGGGAGCAGATTACACGAACTGACCGACTGGCGTGCCAAGCCGGCGGTTTATTTCGGCGGCAAGTACCGGATCATCGATTTCCCCCTCTCCAACTGCGTTAATTCCGGGATCCGCAGGATCGGAGTCTTGACCCAGTACAAATCACATTCGCTGATCCGTCATCTGGTTCGTGGCTGGAGTCACTTCAAGAAAGAACTCAACGAGTTTGTTGAGATTCTCCCGGCGTCTCAGCGTTTTTCCGAGGAGTGGTATCAGGGGACGGCGGATGCGGTATATCAGAACCTGGATATTATCCGGGCGGAAAAGCCGAAATATGTTTTGATTCTTTCCGGCGATCATATCTACCGTCAGGATTATCGCGACATGCTGTTGAACCACGTTGAGAGTGGGGCTGACATGACGGTCTCGTGCATGGAAGTGCCGGTCGCAGAGGCTGCCGGCAGTTTCGGTGTGATGACGGTGGATGATGACATGCGGATTGTGCGTTTTGATGAGAAACCGCAACATCCCGCAGAAATCCCCGGACAACCGGGGATGACGCTGGCCTCCATGGGTAACTATATTTTTAATACGGAATTTCTTGAAGAAGTGCTAAAAAAAGACGGCAAAAATTCCCAGTCAGAGCATGATTTCGGCAAAAATATTATCCCGTCGATCATCGATAAGCATCGGGTCATGGCCTACCCGTATCGTAATCCCGAAACCAACCAGCGCGCCTACTGGCGCGATGTCGGTTCCCTGGATGCTTTCTGGGAGGCGAATATGGAACTGATCTCACCGAACCCTGAACTGAATCTGTACGATCCCAACTGGCCGGTCTGGACCTATCAGATGCATCTGCCCCCGGCAAAATTCGTGTTTAATGACGATGATCGTCGCGGTATGGCGGTTGATTCAACGGTTTCGGGCGGCTGTATTATCTCCGGTTCGCGTTTGAATAAGACCCTGCTGTTCTCCAATGTACGGGTGCATTCCTATTCTACCATCGATGAGACGGTGATCCTGCCCGAGGTCGTTGTCCACCGTAACTGCCGTATCCGTCGCGCCATTATTGATCGTAGCTGTGAAATTCCGGCCGGTATGGTGATCGGCTACGACCCCGACCAGGATCGCAAAAACGGTTTCCGTATAACCTCTAAGGGGATTGTTCTGGTGACCCGCGAAATGCTTGGGCAGCAGGGTGGATACATCTGATCCGGTGCCTGGTTATTGCGGCTATGCTGTTCCGGGTTCTTCATTGAAGGCGAGAAGGTAGCCGCTGGGGTCCTGCAACCAGAGCTCGCGCCGCCGATGTTCGCGGTCGACCAGTTCGTAGAGGACCGGCCAATCGTTGCGTCGCGCAGTGCGATAAACAGCATCGAGATCGGTACATTCAAACTCAAGAATAACCCCGGCACCCAGATTTGTTCGGCTTAAATGTTGAAGCAATGCCGGGTGTTGCTGCTCAAGGCTGTGAAGGGACTGGAAGACCAGGCGCAGGTTGAACGTCGTGACCATCAGGGCGGTCACGGCACCGCGCGAGTCCGTCAGTCGCTGTACCTTCAGGTCCGGCAGTTGGTCATAAAAACCATAGGTCAGGTCGAGGTCTGTTGCTCCGAGGGTGAGGCTTAGTTGCATGGGTAGGCTCCATTTACGGGTCAATGAGTGTTTATCCGCTGTTTTGCCAACGGACACTCATTGATTTTATTTTTCCGCCTGTGTTTTAATGCCGCAGATTATGACAGCGCGAGGCATGTGTCGAGTATTCATTGGCTTGGGTGGTAATCTGGGTGAGCCGCGGGCGCGATTTTTAGAGGTGCGCCAGGCGCTTCACGTCCATCGGCAAATAACCGTGGTCGCCAGTTCCCCTCTGTATCGAACGGCGCCGGTTGGCGGTCCGGTAGGGCAACCTGACTACCTCAATGCCGTTCTTGAACTGGCAACAAGTCTTCCTGCGCTGGAGTTGCTCGGCTACTGTCGCGAGTTGGAACAGCGCGGTGGTCGCCGGCGTGAGGTGCACTGGGGAGCCCGTACCATCGATATTGATCTGTTGCTGGCAGATGATCTGATCTGTTCAACACCGCAGCTGACGCTCCCTCATCCACGCCTGCATGAGCGCTCCTTTGTTCTGCAGCCTTTGGCTGATCTGGCGGCGGACCTGATCCATCCCCTGTCTGGTTGCACGATGGCGGAGTTGTTGACAGCCCTGCCAAGAAGCGCAGGCGATATCCAATTGCAAGGTACCTGGTAAACCGATGATCAAACTGTTATTGTTAATCCTCCTGGGTTTTGTCCTCTATTCTTTTTTTCTCTCCCTGATCCGCCCGAAGACCAGCATTCCTCCTAAAGATCCCCCGGCCAGGCAGGTTAAGGGTGACCTCATGGTGGAGGATCCGGCCTGTGGCACCTGCCTGCCCCAGGAGGATGCGATCAAGGCTCACATAAAGGGCAGCGATTACTACTTTTGTTCCAAGGCCTGTCTTGAGCGTTTTAAAGACAGTGATAGCGATCCCCCCCAATCCTGATTGAAGGAGTGATACATGAAGTTTTTTATTGATACCGCCGAAGTGTCAGAAATCCGCGCCGCCCACGAGCTGGGGCTGGTTGACGGAGTGACCACCAACCCCTCACTCATTGCTAAGAGTGGTCGTGATTTCAAAGAGGTCATTACCGAAATCACCGGGATTGTCGATGGCCCGATCTCTGCGGAGGTGATTGCCCTTGATGCCGAAGGAATGATTAAAGAGGGCAAAGAGCTGGCCGGGATACACCAGAATATTGTCATCAAGGTGCCCATGACCACCGAAGGGCTCAAGGCTACAAAAGCATTCAGCCGGTTGGGGATCAACATCAATGTCACCCTGATTTTTTCACCGCTGCAGGCGCTGCTGGCTGCCAAGGCCGGTGCAACCTACGTTTCCCCGTTTGTCGGACGTTTGGATGATGTCGGTCACGAGGGGATGGAAGGTGTCGAGCAGATCCGCACCATCTATGAGAATTACGGTTACGACACAGAAATCATCGTCGCATCGGTGCGCTCACCACTGCACGTTCTCAATGCCGGACTGATCGGTGCCGATATCTGCACCATCCCCTTCGCGGTGATGAAGCAGCTGGCCCAGCACCCTCTGACCGATGTCGGTATCGAAAAGTTTCTGGCTGACTGGAACAAAGCCAAGGTGTGATCGCACAACAAGCAGTGATCCCCTGCGCCGGTATTCTGACTGTTGCTCAGGTGCCGGCGTTTTTGATTTTCCCTCTTCGATCCAATTTTTTTCAGCCAAACTAAAAATTTCATCGACAATATGGTCAGACCACTTGACAGTATGCCGGTAGTTCAGGTAGATCTTGGTTGTTTTGCTAATCCTTTGTTTCAGTGCTTTTTTCATGTCAGTTTTTCTAACCAGGTGAGGACACGATGAACATTCACGAGTATCAAGCCAAGGCCATCCTGCGCAATTTCGGAGTCCCGGTACCGGACGGGCACGTGGTTTACAACAGTAACCTGGCCCGCGACTGGGCCCGGCGACTGGGCGACGGCCCTTGGGCGGTTAAGGCCCAGATCCATGCCGGCGGACGCGGCAAGGGTGGTGGGGTAAAGATCGCTAAGACCGCAGACGAAGTGCGGCAGTACGCCAAGAATATGTTCGGAATGACTCTGATCACCCACCAGACCGGCCCGGAAGGAAAAACCGTCAAGCGGGTTCTGGTGGAGAATGCCAGCAATATCGCTGATGAATTCTACGTGTCCTTCCTGGTTGATCGTGTCACCGACCGCGTCACCCTGATGGTGTCGGCTGAAGGCGGAATGGATATCGAAGAGGTGGCCGCCAAAACCCCGGAAAAGATCTTCTTTGAGGTTGTCGATCCGGTCGTTGGTCTGACCGCTTTCCAGGCGCGCAAAGTAGCTTTCAAACTTGGTCTTGCGATGCCCCAGGTCAAGCAGGCAGTGTCTTTGTTCCTGAACCTGTACAAGGCCTTTGTTGAAGCGGACTGTTCACTACTTGAAATCAATCCGATGATCCTCACAGCAGAAGGGGATCTGCTCTGCATCGATGCCAAGATTAACCTCGATGATAACGCCCTCTTCCGTCACTTGCGGATTCGTGATCTGCGCGATTATGACGAAGAAGATCCGATGGAAATCGAGGCCTCCCAGTACGACCTCTCCTACATTGCCCTTGATGGCAATATCGGCTGTATGGTCAACGGTGCCGGATTGGCCATGGCAACCATGGATATTATCAAACATACTGGAGGTGAGCCGGCCAACTTCCTCGATGTCGGGGGCGGCGCGACGATTGAACGGGTAACCGAAGCCTTCAAGATTATTCTCTCTGATGACAAGGTTAAAGGGATTCTCGTCAATATTTTTGGTGGCATCATGAAGTGTGATGTTATTGCTACCGGCATTATTGAAGCGGCTAGGCAAGTCGGAGTCAGCATTCCTCTGGTGGTGCGTCTTGAGGGCACCAATGTCGAAAAAGGACGCCAGCTGCTGGCTGAGTCGGGGTTGAATATTGTCAGTGCCGAAGGGATGGCTGACGCGGCCGCAAAAATTGTCAAAGCTGTCAACGGCTAAGGAGAATAAAAGCGATGAGTATTCTGATCGATAAAAATACCAAGGTGATTACCCAGGGGATTACCGGTGCAACAGGCCTTTTTCATGCCCAGGGCGCCCGTGATTACGGCACCCGGATGGTGGGGGGGGTAACCCCCGGCAAGGGCGGGACCAAGGTTGACGGCTTTCCTATTTTTAATACCGTAGAAGATGCGGTCAAAGAGACCGGCGCCACCGCTTCGGTTATCTATGTCCCACCGATCGGCAGTGCCGATGCCATTATGGAAGCCGTTGATGCCGGCATTGAGCTGGTGATCTGTATCACCGAGGGTGTCCCGGTTCTGGATATGGTCAAGGTGCGTAAATATATGGACGGGCGCAACTGCCGCCTGATCGGCCCCAACTGCCCCGGCGTGATTACCCCCGGCGAATGTAAGATCGGCATTATGCCCGGCTATATCCACAAGCCCGGACCGGTTGGTGTTGTTTCCCGTTCCGGTACCCTGACCTATGAAGCAGTATGGCAGCTGACTAGCCGTAACATCGGCCAGTCAACCTGTGTCGGTATCGGTGGTGACCCGGTCAACGGCACCAGCCATCTGGATGTATTGAAGATGTTTGAAGCCGATCCCAAAACCAAGGCGGTTATCATGATCGGTGAGATCGGCGGTAATGCTGAAGAAGAGGCTGCGGCCTATGTGCGCGATCACATGGCCAAGCCGGTCGCTGCCTTTATTGCCGGTGCCACGGCGCCTGCAGGCAAGCGCATGGGCCATGCCGGCGCGATTATCTCCGGGGGTAAGGGTGATGCCGCCAGTAAAAAGGCTTTTCTGGCTGAGTGTGGCATCAGCGTCGCCGAATCTCCAGCGGAAATGGCCGATGCTCTGCTGAAGATCTGGACACCTTAATTTACCAGCAGTCGCACCATAACGATGAACAACAAAGGGACGGGCAGTAAAGCTCGTCCCTTTGTTGTTGTATGTGTTGCATTGTATTAGTTTCGGCGTGCCAGGTAAGTGTAAACGAGCCACCAAGGCGCCAAGAACTCCAGGAAGAGAAAAAGCAGATCTTGATAAAAACAAGGTAACTGTTCAGCGCCGGATCTTCGGATCCTATGTCAAGGGGCGCGATTGTTTCCCGTTGGGTCATCCATGACCGCTTGTTGTCGCCGTCCATGGCGACAAACACCCTTGCCACAGGAGCCAAAGGCCCTGCGCAAGGACAGTGCTGAATAGTTACAAAACAAGATACTGACTTGCTCTGTTTTTCTTTGAAATCTTGGCGTCTTGGTGGCCTGATGCTTTGCTCGGGGTCATGAGATTGTTGTTGAACGGAGATATCAGGTTTCTTTTGATTGCCCATCCGCTAAAACATGGCTATCCTTCTTGTCTATGCGTAGCAGCAGTGATTTCATCCTGATCATTACCAGTACCAACAAAAACTGCTGCGTAGGCACAGTAATGATGACAATTGAGGGTTGCCATGGTGGGGAAATATCGAAATCTGCTGATGATTGACGACGAAGCCTCCATGCGCCATATGTTGCGGTTGGTGCTGGAAGAGCATGATTACCGTATTACCGAAGCGCAAAATGGCATCGATGCTCTGGCGCGGTTGCGTAAGGAAAAATTCGATCTTATCCTTTCTGATATCCGCATGCCTGACATGGATGGCTTGACTTTTCTCAAGCACCCGGATGTGACGGCGTTGGGCATCACCATCATCATGATGAGCGCTTATGGCAGCATCGACACCGCTCTTGAATGTATCAAATTCGGCGCTTACGACTATATCTCCAAACCTTTCAAGTCCGATGAGGTCATCCTGACCTTGCGCAAGGCAGAAGAACGCCTGCAGTTGCAGCATGAGAACGTCAGCCTCAAACAAGCCTTGTCCCGTTATCACACGGGATTTTCTGTTGCCGACATTATCCACGCCAGCCCGAAGATGAGGGTACTGCTTGACCAGGTGAACAAGGTCGCCACCACCGATTCGCCGGTGCTGATTAAAGGGGAAACCGGGACCGGGAAGGAGCTGATTGCCCGCGCTCTGCATAGCGAAAGTGGTCGTAGCGGCGAGTTTCTGGCGGTCAACTGCAGTGCCCTGACCAGTGGTTTGCTCGAAAGTGAGCTGTTTGGCCACGTCAAGGGTGCCTTTACCGGTGCCGATCGGGAAAAACAGGGGCTCTTTGCCATCGCCGCCAATGGTACCCTGCTGCTCGATGAAATTGCTGATCTGCCGCTTGAATTACAGCCAAAGCTGCTGCGGGTGTTGCAGGAAGGAGAGATTCGCAAAGTCGGCGGAACCCGCACGGAAAAGGTCTCAGCGCGGGTGGTCGCGGCAGCCGGACGTGATTTGTGGGAAGCAGTACAGGCCGGTCAGTTCCGCAGTGATCTCTATTACCGGCTGGCGGTGGTCGATCTGCATATTCCGCCCCTGCGTGAGCGTCCGGACGATATAGCGCTGCTGGGGCGTCATTTTTTACAGCGCTTTTGTGCTCGCGAACATCGCCCGGTGCCGCTACTGACCGATGCCGCCATCGGTCAACTGCGTCGGTATAGCTGGCCGGGAAACATTCGTGAACTGGAAAACTATCTGGAAAAGGCCCTGATTTTTAATTCCACTGATGAGTTGGAACTGCCGCCTTTGGGGCCAACGTTGACAACCAGGGATGAGCCGCCAGCAGGCAACCTGTCGTTAAAAGTTGCTTCCCGGCGACTGGAGGAAAAGTACATCCGTCAGGCGTTGGAGCGAACCAGCGGCAACCGTACCCAGGCAGCGCAACTGCTGGAAATCAGCCTGCGGGCGCTGATGTACAAAATCAAGGATTACGGTATCAATTGAACTGCCCAGCTACAACTCTCCCCGATCCGCCAGGCTGATATAGGCACCGTTACCGATAATAATGTGATCCAGCACGCGGATGCCGAGGAGTTCGCCGGCCCGTTTAAGGCGACTGGTGATCTCGATGTCTTCGCGGCTTGGCGTCGGATCGCCGGACGGATGATTGTGCACAAAGAGCACTGCCGCCGCCGATTCCTTAAGGGCCGGGGCAAAAACCTCGCGCGGATGAACAATGCTGGCGTTGAGACTTCCTTCGGAGATCTGAACTTCACGGATCAGACGGTTTTTGGTGTCGAGCAGCAGGGCGATAAACACCTCTTTGCGGTAGTCACACAGGCGTTCGTGGAAATGATAGAAAGCGTCGGTGGAGCTCCGGTAGGTGTGCCCCGGTTGCAGGCGCTGGTCGGAAAAGCGCCGGGCGATCTGGAACATTGCCTGGATTTCAGCCGCTTTGGCCGGGCCGATGCCGGGTTGCTCGCAGAGTTCAGTGATGGTGGCGGCAGCCAGTTGGCGCAGGGACCCAAAGCGCTGCAGTAATCCGCGTGCCAGGTCAACTACGCTGTTTTTACTGGAAGAATCGCCGGTGCGGATAATCAATGCCAGCAATTCGGCATCGGTCAGATGATCGGCGCCACGCGCCAGTAGTTTCTCCCGCGGACGCTCGTCGGCGGGCCAGTCCTTGATACGCTGCATGTTTCCCCCTCCATTGTAGATGGCGTCGCAAAAACTCACCAACTGCTGCGTTGCCGCCATCGTTTCACTGCTTCGACGTACGTAAGTACGCCTCATTGTTCAACAATGGCGCGCCTTGCATTTGGCGCTTTTTGCTTAGCCATCCAACCTGATGCTTTTTGCAAAAACATCATATTTAACTTCAGATAGCGCCCTTCAGCTTGAGAAAATCAGCAATCTTGCGGGCCAGGGCTTCGTAGCCGGACGCGTTAAGATGGACAGCATCACTTTTAAGAGAACTGTTTTTCATCAGTTCGGTTAAGGCCCCTTCCAGCAGTGGAACCTTCAATTCGTCGGCCAGTTCCTTGTACAGGGGTGCATCCTCAATGATCAGCCCGGGCTTGGGAACGGCGATAAAAACCACCGGAATACGGCGTTGGTGGGCTGCTTCGTGCATGCGCCGCAGATTCTCTTTGAGTTGTTGTTCGTCGCGTTTCTGCAGCAGGTCATTGCCGCCGTGCATAATCAGCACCAGGTGCGGTTTGTGGGTGTCGAGCAGACCGGGCAAGCGACTGGCACCGTCGGCGCTGACCTCGCCGGGAATTCCTGCGTTGATGATGTTACGGCCGATCAGGCGATTCAGATAGGCAGTATAGTTGCTGTCGGTTTCGGCACCGGTCCCGGCGGTCAGACTGTCGCCAAAAGCGAGGATTTTGTCGTAGGGGCGTAACGGAGTGAGACCCGCCGGATTATCACAGGCGCCCAACAGGCCAAGCAGTACGAGTAGCAGGATCGATCTGAAGAGAAAGTTCATCATGTTTCCTTTGTTGATGCAGGGGATTGAAAAAACTGCTGCAGTGTAGCAAAAACCTGCTCGGATGAGCCACGTATTATTGGTGCGGGAGGCAGAGATTTGAGAAAAATCCGCCCATAGCCACGCCTGATCACTCGACTGTCGAGGATCAGCACGACACCGCGATCGCTGCGATGGCGAATCAGGCGGCCGAACCCCTGTTTAAAACGGATAACGGCCTGAGGCACGGTATACTCCATAAAAGGATCGCCGCCGGCAGCGGTGATGGCCTGACAACGGGCCTCGAGAACCGGTTCGGTGGGGACCTTGAAGGGGAGTCGGGTGATAATCACCTGTTCCAGCGCGGCACCGGGGACGTCGACCCCTTCCCAGAAGGAGTCGGTGCCAAACAGGGTGCTGGAGATCTCTTCGGCAAAACGTTTGAGCAGCTGATGGCGATTTTCTTCCCCCTGGCGCAAACAGCGCAGGCGCTGGGCGGTGAGGATGGGGGCGAGCTGCTCATGGACATCGCGCAGTAGGGCATAGGAGGTAAAGAGGACAAAACTACGTCCCTGGCTGATACGCAGTGCTTTTTCAACGGCATCACGGACCCCTTCGGCAAAACCGGGTCGGCCCGGTTCCGGGATATCGGTCGGCACAACCACCAGCGCCTGGTGCTGATAATCGAAGGGAGAGTGCAGGGCCAGTTGTTTTTGCCGCCCCGCTTCGGTGTGATTCAGGCCGATGCGCGAGCAGAAATAGGCAAAGGAGTCAGCGACAGTCAGGGTTGCGCTGGTCATGACCAGGGTCTGGACGCGGTCGTAAAGGGCGTTTTTCAGGCTGGCTCCGACATCGAGGGGCGCCTGACAGAGGCTGGTCAGAAGCCCCTTGCCGCGCCCGATGCGCCCTTCACGGATGTCAATCCACAGGCAGTTGGCGGGGGTAGCGGCCTGAAAGGATGCCAGCTCACCGGCAATGACACTTAAACGGCCGCTCATGCCATGCAGATCCGTCAGGGTCGGACTCACTTTTTCAGCAATGTTATCAGGCAGCGTTGTCGCCAGTCGTAGCAGGGAGCTCAGCCCTTCTTCAAGCCGGACGGTTTCATTGCGTAACCCCTCCAGTCGCCGGCACAGGCGTTGCCACAACTCTGTCGTCAAAAAATCACCGAGGATGCGATGTTTCAGCTCGGCCCCGCTGCCAACACTTTTGCCCAGGGCTGCCGGTAATTCTGAAGCAATCGCCTGCATTTCATCAATGGACAGTTCATAAAGGCACTGACGGCGGTTGGTTAAGTCCTCAATCGCCTCATGGAAGCTGCGGTAGAGGGTATCAGCACTGTCGGGCAGTACCCGCGCCAGTTGATCGAGCAGGCGCGGCAGCAGCCCTTGCTCCGGTTTCCGCGGATGGCGCAGTCGGTTGAGCACTCGCGAAAAGGTAAAGCGGGTGGTCTGGGCCGAAAAATAGTTGGTGGCGACATCTTCGAGATGGTGGGCTTCATCAAGGATGACGCGCTCGAAAGGCGGTAAAACGGCGGTGGCCGAATAGTTGTCGGTCTGTTCGCGCAGCGCCAGGTCGGACAACAACAGGGCGTGGTTGACCACCAGCAGGTTGGCACGTGCCGCCTGACGCCGGGCGCGATGGAAAAAGCAGCGATTGTAATGGCTGCAGCGAACCCGCGCACACTGATCCGGTTCGCAGCATACCTCCTCCCAGGTCGGGTACGAAGGGATAAAAGACAGATCCTCGCGTGAACCATCCTCAGTGGCGGCCGCCCAGCTCAGTATCTGTTGCAGCTCGGCACTCTGCTCCTGGTCGAACAGGCCCAGTTCGGCACCGGCGGTTTCGCCACGGCGCAGGCAAAAATAATTACTGCGCCCCTTGACCAGCACCGCCTGAAAATTGATGCCGGTGGCGCGCTGTAAAAAGGGAATATCCTTACGGATCAGCTGTTCCTGCAGGTTGATGGTGCGGGTTGAAATCACCACCCGTTCGTGATTGTCACGAGCGAACAACAGGGCCGGCACCAGATAGGCCAGACTCTTGCCGGTGCCGGTGCCGGCCTCGATAATCGCCAGACGGCGCTGGTTAAAAGCATCGGCGACAGCAAAGGCCATGCGCAATTGCTCCGGGCGTTCTTCGTAATCGGGCAGCTTGCCGGCAATGACACCGTCGGGTCCAAGCAGATCCTGAATCTGTCCATAGTCGAGATGTTCGACATTCCTGGCAGCAAAGGGTTCCACCACCCGGTAGAGATCGTTAACCTTGTTGTTGACGATGAAAAAGCCGACACCGAGGTCCCCCAAAGTAGAAGCCACATCGATATCGGCCGGGGATGGCTCAAGGTTGCCCGATGGATGGTTATGGATGACAACATCGCCGTGGGAGCAGGTGTTGAGGATGGCAGGAACCGCCTTTTTCGAGCCACGGGCCAGCACCTCAACCTGGACAACGCGAAGTTGTGCGTCGGTCTGGCCGAGAAAAAATACTTCACGACCGCGGGCTTGCCTAATGGCGTAGCGCATCTGGTCGAGGCAATCTGGTGAGAAGTCAGCGAGCATGGTGCGGGATTATAGAGGAAGCAGGATGAGAAGGGGAAGGATTGTATTGCGGCAAAGACATTTTTGCAGTAAGTCTTTGCTTTTCGCTGGATAAAGACAGGGATTTTTTATGCCGACAATCCTGGAAATATATCGGCACCTGTGTCAGGGGTATTGTCTTGATAACTGGTGGCCGGCACAAAGCCCTTTTGAGGTTGCTGTCGGGGCTTTTCTGACCCAGAATACCAACTGGAACAATGTTGAGAAGGCACTGGCTAATCTCAAACAGGTCGAGGCTCTGGATCTGCGTCTGCTGGCGGATATGCCCCTGGTGCAACTGGAACAGCTGATCCGCCCGTCCGGTTTTTTTCGCCAGAAAGCCCAGCGCCTGCAGCATTTCTGTCGTTATGTCCTGGATCAGCACGGTGGATCCCTCGAAGATCTGCTGCAGCGCGATCTTGAACAAACCCGTAACGAGCTTCTGGCCCTCTCCGGTATCGGTCCGGAAACGGCGGATTCGATTCTGCTCTATGCCGGCCGGCGCCCATCCTTTGTCGTCGACAGCTACACGCGGCGTTTTTTGGGTCGTTTGGGGCTGCTGACAGGTAGAGAAAGCTATGATGACATCCGTACCCTGTTCATGGCAGGAGTGAATCAGGAGGTTTCCCTTTATCAGCATTATCATGCCCTGATTGTGACCCACTGCAAAGAGTGTTGCCGCAAAACGCCATTGTGTTCGACCTGCCTTTTTGCAGATATCTGTGATTATGCCAGTCAGGTGGCTTGAACATTTCCTGTTTCTGCGCTAATCTCCCGCTGTTTTAAGCATTTTTCTGCCTTGCCCGGATACTGCCGATGGATTATCTGCTGTTTCTATTGAAAAAAATCCTGGGAGATTTTTTAACGCCGGTCCCCCTGACCCTGCTGTTACTGCTCCTGGCGGTTCCCTCTTTGCTGCGTCGCAAAAACCGCTGGTTTGGCGTATTGTGCGTTGTTGTCGCGACAACGTTGCTGTTTGTCAGTAGTTACGCGCCTTTGAATAGCCGCTGGATAGCCGATCTGGAAACGCGCTACCCGGCCTATGAAGCGGGTGAGAGTTCAGCTGACTTCATTGCCGTTTTGGGTAGTTGGCACCAGACGGTGGACGATCAACCGCTGACCAGCGAGCTCAGTGCAACGGCTATAGTGCGCTTGGCCGAAGGAATTCGTATCTACCGGTTGCACCCCGGCAGTCGCCTGATCTTTACCGGCTATCACGGTCTTTGGGCCGATCCGGTGGCCTATCCGGAAAAGCTTAGAGCGTTGGCCGTTGCCCTGGGCGTTCCCGATGGGGATATCCTGACCTTTGTCGGCCCGCGCGATACGGCGGAAGAAGCACAATTGATGGCCGATCTTTTTGCTGATACCGAAATGGTGCTGGTCACCTCGGCGACCCACATGCCGCGCTCGATGGAACTGTTTCGTGGTGCCGGGCTTGATCCCACCCCTGCGCCCACCGGGCATTTAAGCAAGCCGACCAGGCATTTATGGAGATTGCCCGACGGTGAAGCCCTGGCCCGGACTGATGCCTTGATTCACGAGCATATGGGAATTCTATGGGCGCGGTTGATGGGGCAAGGCGCGCAGTAGGTCGTACAACATACATCATCAGGGGCCCTGATGCCCCGTGGAGAGACATTTCATGGACTATAAAGACACACTGAACTTACCTGTGACCGATTTCCCCATGCGCGCCAATTTGCCGGTGCGCGAGCCGGAAATCCTCGCCCAGTGGCAGCAGGCCGATCTCAATGGTCAACTCGAAGAAGCCAATAGCGGCAAGCAAACATTTGTTCTGCATGATGGTCCTCCCTACGCCAATGGCCATATTCACATGGGGCATGCCCTGAACAAGGTGCTCAAGGATATCATTGTCAAGAGCAAACGGATGGAAGGGTTCCATACCCCTTACGTTCCGGGTTGGGATTGTCACGGTTTGCCGATTGAGCTGATGGTTGATAAAAAGCTCGGCAAAAAGAAGCGCGAGATGAGCAAAACCGAATTTCGCCGCGAATGCCGTGAATATGCCAAGGTGTGGGTTGCCACTCAGTCAGAGGAATTCCAGCGCCTGGGGATTTTCGGCAATTGGGCCGACCCCTACCTGACTATGACCACCGGCTACGAGGCGACCACCGCCCGTGAACTCGCACGGCTGGCCGAACGTGGTTCTTTGTTCAAGGGGAAAAAGCCGATTCACTGGTGTGCCTCCTGTGTCACCGCCCTGGCCGAAGCCGAAGTTGAGTATGCTGACCACAGCTCCCCTTCGATCTATGTCAAATTCCCCTATGTTGATGCCTTGCCGAAGTCGTTGGCTCATCTGACCGACAAACCCTTGAGTTTTGTCATCTGGACGACAACTCCCTGGACGATTCCCGCCAATCTGGGGATTAGCCTGAATCCGGAACTCCCCTATGTGGTGATTGACACGGGGAGTGACTATCTGGTGGTTGCCGAAGGATTGCGTGAAAAGGTAGAAGCCGCCATTGGTCTCGAAGGAGCCCGGGTCGTTGCGCCCCTCGATGCGGTCGAGTTCGATAATAAAAATTGCCGTCACCCCCTGTACGAGCGTAACGCTCTGATCATGCTTGGCGATCATGTTACCCTTGAAGCCGGTACCGGCTGCGTACATACGGCACCCGGGCATGGCCATGATGACTACGTGATCGGCCTCAAGTATGGTCTGGATATCTACAATCCGGTTGATGACTATGGCCGCTATCGCCCGGAACTGGAGCTGTTCGGCGGCATGAAACTGGCTGAAGCCAACCGTGCGGTCAACGACAAGTTGTTGGAAGTTGGGGCGCTGTTGCATGAGAGCGACCTCAGCCACAGTTACCCTCACTGCTGGCGCTGTAAAAAGCCGGTCATCTTCCGTGCGACTGAGCAATGGTTCATCAGCATGGACCACAACAACCTGCGTCACAAGGCTCTCGCAGCGATTGAGCAGGTCGAGTGGATTCCGGCCTGGGGGCGTGACCGCATCTATAATATGATTGAAGCCCGTCCCGACTGGTGTGTCAGTCGCCAGCGCAGTTGGGGGGTACCGATCACCATCATGTATTGTGAAAAGTGTGGCGAAGCCCTTAACGATGGCGCTATCATGCATCATATCGCCGATCAGTTTGACGAGGCGGGCAGTGATGTCTGGTTTGAGAAGGACGCCGCTGAACTGCTCCCGGCCGGTACCCGCTGTCCGGCCTGTAACCATGACCGCTTCACCAAGGAAACCGACATCCTCGATGTCTGGTTCGATTCCGGCGTCTCCCACGCCGCCGTCTGTGAACTGCGTGACGAGCTTCACAGTCCTGCTGATCTCTATCTGGAGGGATCAGATCAGCACCGCGGCTGGTTTCATTCCAGTTTGCTGGAATCGGTCGGTACCCGTGATTGCGCCCCCTACAAAGCGGTACTGACCCATGGTTTTGTTCTCGACAAGGCCGGTCGCCCCATGTCCAAATCAATGGGCAATGTCATTGCTCCGGATGAAATTATCAAACAATATGGCGCTGAGATTCTGCGTCTGTGGGTGGCCGCTACCGACTACCGTGACGATATCCGCTTGGGTGATGAAACCCTGCAACGCCTGTCCGACGCCTACCGGCGCATCCGTAACACCGCCCGTTATCTGCTCGGCAACCTGAACAACTTTAACCCTGCCAGCGATCAGGTCAGTTCTGCAGAACTACTGGAGCTTGACCGCTGGGCTTTGTCACGGCTGGCGCGACTGACGCAACGGGTGCGCAAGGCCTATGAACACTACGAATTTCACACCCTCTACCATGCTGTGCACAACTTCTGCAGTATCGATTTGAGTGCTTTCTATCTTGATATCCTCAAGGATCGTCTGTACGCCAGTGCCCCGTCGAGCATCGAGTACCGCAGCGCCCGCACCACCTTGTACCGCATTGTCGATACCCTGACCCGGTTGATCGCGCCGGTATTGAGCTTTACCGCTGAAGAAATCTGGCAACGCCTGCCCGGTGATCGTCCCCTGAGTGTCCACCTGGCGGCGTTTCCGGAAGTGGTGACGGCTGATATGGATGATGCTCTGGAAGCCACCTATGAGCGGTTGCTCAAGGTGCGTAACGAGGTGTCGCGGCAGTTGGAAAAAGCACGGACGGAAAAACTGATTGGCCAGTCGTTGGAGGCCAAGGTCGTGCTTCAGGTTCCGGACAACTATCGAGAATTGCTGAACCGCTATCTGCCGTTGCTGCCGGCCTATTTTATCGTCTCGCAGGTGGAATTAATCGAAGACTCCCTGACGCCAGAGGAATCAATCCAGGTGCCGGGACTCAAGGTACAGGTTGTTGCTGCCGAGGGCAGTAAATGCGATCGCTGCTGGAATTACGCTACCAGTGTTGGTGAGCACGCTGAGCATCCAAGCCTCTGCTCGCGCTGTGTTGCGGCCCTGGCGGCGGAGTGAAATGAAAAAATACAGTATATTCTGCGGCATCGCCTTGGTTGTGCTGATTCTTGATCAGCTCACCAAGGTCTATTTTGAGCGTAACTACACCCTTGGGCAATTCAAGGTGCTGATCGAGAATCACCTTTACCTGACCCATGTGCGCAACCCCGGTGCCGCCTTCGGCATTCTCGCCGACAGCACCTGGCGCTTGCCGTTTTTCTTGACCGTAGCATTGATTGCGGTGGTGGGGATCCTCTGGTACCTGCGGAGCCTGCCGGGGACGGCCAGGGGGATGCACTTTTCACTTGGGCTGATTCTTGGCGGCGCGGTCGGTAACGTCATTGACCGCATCCGTCTCGGCGAGGTGGTCGACTTTATCGGTGTACACTGGTATCAGTACCATTGGCCGGCCTTTAATGTGGCTGACAGTGCGATCAGTGTCGGGGTCGCCATCCTGCTCATTGCTTCATTGCGGGAAGAGTTGGCGCAAAGGCGTCAGCGCAACGCAGCCCCTCGGGATTGATCGTTTCAGCCGTCGGAATCTGCCACGAGTTCCGGTTTTTTCACCCAATATTCATGCACGAGCAGCGATAGCAGCAATACCCCTCCGCCAAGGCTTAGACGTGCCAGATTCGCATCGCGATTCCAGATCAGCAGGTTGACAATCAGCCCGGCCGGAATCAGCGCATTGTTCATAATCGCCAGGCTGCCGGCATCCACCAGGGTGGCCCCCTTGTTCCAGAGAAAATACCCCAACCCCGAAGCAATAACCCCCAGATAGATCAGTATTCCCCATTGCACCCCGGTCGTCGGCAGTCTGGTCATATTCCCCAACGCCAGCCATAACACCAGCGTCACCGCCAGGGCGCCAAGATAGAAATAACCGAACAGGTAGCGTTGCGGGACCCTTGTCGGCGTTCTTTCGATCAATGTCTTGTAGCCAACCTGCCCCAGAGCAAAACAGATATTAGCCCCCTGGACCACCAAAAATCCGGTCAGCACCTGGCTTTCCACCGGGCTGTAACGGATAATCGCCGCGCCGATAACCGCCAGGACAGCGGTCAACAGGTAGCCCGGGCGGAAACGCCGCTGCAGCAGATCATGGATCAGGGTGACATAGATGGGGGTCAAAATAGTGAAGATCAGTACTTCGGGGACGCTGAGCAGGGTGAAAGAATGAAAGTAAAAAACATACATCAATCCCAGTTGAATGGCTCCCAGAGCCATCAATTGACCGGCCAGTTTTAGCGGTATGGGTCGCAGCAGGGGAAGAAACACCAGCGCGGCCAGAGCCACGCGCATGAAAACAGAAAAGTAGGAATCGACCTGACCGGCCAGATAAACGCCAATGAGGCTGAAAGAGAAAGCCCAAAGCAGGGTAATGCCGACAAGATAAACCATAGAGAACCCCTTTTTTAAGGAAATGCTTAAAAACAGGGGGGACAATACTCAATCTTCCGACACTAGTCAACCAATATATACACTTGGGGTTTACTAGTGTGCTTAAGGGGAGGCTGTTCGTGTCTTATCGGAGGGCAAAGGTTGGGTTGATCAGGTTATTTTGTCTTCAGGGGAGACGTTGGCGCAACAGTGTATCCAGACGATTGGCAAATATCTGGCGGTCCTTGGCTGTAAGGGTTGCCGGGCCACCGGTTTCGACGCCGCTGCTGCGCAGGCTTTCCATGAAATCACGCACATTCAACCGCGAGCGGACGTTTTCTTCGGTGTAGAGTTCTCCACGCGGATCCAGAGCGACAGCGCCTTTGGCAACCACCTCGGCAGCCAGGGGGATGTCGGCAGTAATGACCAGATCGCCCGCGGTCAGGCGTTTGACAATTTCATTGTCGGCGACATCGGAACCGGCGGCGACCAGGACAAATGAGATACCTGGTGAGGACGGAATGCGCATGCCGTGATTGGCCACCAGGGTTAACGGCAGATCGGTGCGCTGTGCAGCACGGAAGAGGATGTCTTTAATCGTCGCCGGACAGGCATCGGCATCAACCCAGATATGCATCAGTATTCCTCATCATTGACAGTCCACGAACCCTCACCAAGATCCAGCCACAGATAATCCGCATCTTCCAGGGTCACCTGATCGCGGGTCAGGCGGCCGCGCACCTCGGGGAGCAGCACCAGGTAATCGCTATGGCCGAAATCAACAATCTGGGAGGGTATACCATACTTCCAGGCGTGACCGCTACCGGCCAGAATGACAGCGGAATGCTGCGGATGCTGTTTCAGATAGAGAGACATATAGCGCGCCATGGCTTTGTCCCATACCAGTTGGGCTTCACAGAAGTTGCGAAAATCGAAACTGCCATGGCCGTGGCTCCCAACGGCGCGACGGATAAAGTCTTCATAGGTAGCATCGACACTGCAGGTCATGCCACCAAGAAAGCTGACCTGCTCTTGATCAAGGGAGGAAAAACCGCTCATCGCCACCTGGCGGGTGATGCTGCGCGGGAGGTTAAGCCCGACCATGGGGATCCGTGCCTGGCGGGCATAGGAAAAAATCGGTTCATAGAGCGACCACCACCCCCAGTTGCGCTGATAGATCTGCCGAAACTCTTCAACACTGCTGGTACCGGCCGTCCAGTTATCCAATGCCTGCTGATCTTCAGTCTGAAACATCTCCAGACCGATGGCGACTTCTTGTCGCTTGGCAAGGGCACTGATCACTTCGAACTGCATCTGATGGTGCCCGGCATGATCATGCTGTTCACCAATAAAAACCACCCGGCTTTGTTCGAGTTTCTCGATCAGTTGCCGGAACTCCAGCATGTCTCCGGTAGCGACATCAAGTATATGAGGATGGGCTGTGGCTGAAACAACCTGGAACCACAAGCTGATGGTGATCAGCAACAACATACGGACAGAGCGCATGGTCATTCTCCACGGGAGTATCTGAGTCAGATTCTATTCTGCGTTGTACCCGTGTGCGGGGTCAAGGGAGCGGGGGCGATCAGGCGCCGTTGATCTTGAAGATGCGCACCTCTGCAGCATAATAGGCCAGCCCGGTTTCGCCATCGGTCAGGCGGCCGGGAACCGCACCATTGCAGAAGCCATCAAGCATCGGCAGATTTTTCCAGCACATCAGGGTGCCTGCACGCACCGCGTCCGTGATCAGGGCCTCAGCGCTGAAGGCGCCGCAATCCCCTTCGACGCGCAGGCGATCGCCACTTGCTATTTCCTTTTGTTCGGCATCAAGGGGGTTGATGTGAATAACCTGAAGACCTTGTTCCTGCCCGTTAATAATCTGTGAGTTAAGGTAGTCAAGGTGCGAGGCAGTTAGCAGGCGAAAATCCTTCATCTCTTGCGGCCAGTGCAGATCAAGGGTTTCTGTTTGGTACGTGCGTGGTGCTGGTGCTGGTGTGCGCAATTCCTCTTCGATTGTGCGGATCAGCGGAATGTTGAGCCTTTTTGCCAGGGCGTGGGCCGCCTGCATGTCACTGAGTTCATCAGTGAAGGCGGGGCGCGAATAATGGTGGGGGAAAAAGTAGCTGCCCTGAAAATCTGCTTGCGCGAACATGCCGCCGACCTTAAGGAAAAAGTCAGCATAGGTAGCCGTTGTTGTCATGTTGGTATCAACCACCAGGGTGGGGGTGCGATTCAGAGCGCGAATCCAGAGGTTACTATCGGCATAGGTTACTACCGGATTGACAGCAATGTTGACAAACAGATCGAATTCTCCTGCTGCGAGACGTACTGCTATCTCATCCAGAGAAATTTCCTTACTGAAACGCGCCGGGTGTGGCTGCCAGCGGCGTTTGGATTTATGACCGTAGTAGAGCAAGTCCACCCCTGCGGTAAAGTGAGCCAGGCGGTTGATCCAGCGCATGGCGTTCATGCCGTTTTCCTGGCGCTGCAGCCCCATGCCCTGGATGTGAGCGACCTTTTTATTGCGCAGTCGGTCAAGCAGCAGGGTGAATTGTTCGCTGGTCACTCCTGCAGTTTCAAGAAGCTGAAGGATCGGGTAGTCCCGTTCATGCCCCAGCTCCGTCAGCAGAGCACAGGCGAGCAGACCATCACAGGCCGGCTGAATCTGAATGAAGTGATCGGCAAGGCTGGCAGTGGCGGTTCTGACCGGATCAATCAGAATGATTTCGATGCCCGATTTTTTCAGCTTTTTCAAGTAACTGTACAGATGTGGCGAAGTGACCGCGGCATTTTTGCCGTACAGTATAATTGTTTCGGCGTCGGCCAGCTGGGTGACACAGGGGTTGCTGACACAGCCGAAGTCCAGCCTGTGGGCTTTGCCACCGGTGGCATTGCAGGGATCGCTGTTGACCGTGACGCAATGGGGAAAGGCAGCAAGCAGCTGATCCCAGTAGCCCATGTTGTAACCCAGACTGCCGGAACCACGCAGGTAGAGGATGTTTTTGTTACGATAAGGAACCAGCCACTTGGCAAGAGCGCCAAGGGCACTGGTGGCGTCGGGGAAATGCTGTATGTCGTCCCCGGTTTTTTGCCACGACAGCAGACCGTTGTTGATTTCACGGGTGGCGAAATCTTTGAATTTTGAACAGATAAAGCCGGGAGAACTCCACGGTTGGGGTTCGGCCCGGTAACTGATCATGTTTTCTTCACTGTGAATATCCATCCCACAGAGATCCGGACAGTCTTTGCTGCAGAAAAAATTCATGGTCTGGGCCCTTTGGCTGTGATTGACAAGAATGATCGTAACTATTATGCACCGGGTCGGGGATCCTATGGCAAGGGACGCTTTTCGTCATCCATGACCGCTTGTTGTCGCCATCCATGGCGACAAACACCCTTGCCACAGGAACCCCGACCCTGCGCAAGGACTGGGCTGAACAGATACGAATGATATCTCATTTTAACGGAGCTACTTTAGCAGGAGCCCCTGATTGAAGCAATTCACTATGGTTGGATTGTTGGGATGGCGCTCAATCCATATAAACCGAATGGGCCAATTGCTGGATATTCTTGAAGCTGAAGCTTAAACCCGTGCCTGTCAAAATACTGACCATGGTTGAGAGAGTCTTCCCTATAGGCTCGTTTTAGTTTTTGTAAAAATAAAAATATTAATAAAAATAATAGGATAGGAGTGATTCCGGCGGATTGGCATGATTCTCGCCATTGATACACCGCGACGAGCTCTGCCGATTGCAGGAGGAACCCATGACCCCTTTGTTGACCTGGAAAAAAATTATCGGAATTGGTCTGTTTCTATTGTTGTTTTTCTTGAGTCTGGCGCTGCCGGCCAAAGCCGCAACAATTGTTACCGGGATTCAAAAGCAGGAAGAGCCAAATCATACCCGGGTGACCGTTATGCTGTCACAACGGACGGAATTCGGCATTGATTCTTCGGGGCAGCGTATCGACCTGTTACTCGCAGGAACAGGTTCCGGTCCGACTTTGCGCACCCTGCCGGAAGATGGCACCGTCGTGCGCACGACCCTGATCCGTCGTCATAACGATCTGGTGGTGTCTTTGCTGATGCGCCGCATCCCTGAACGGGTGAGTGCCGAGGCGCTGGACAATCCTCCGCGCATCCTGATCGATATTGAGTGGGCGGGCGATGACGCGGCCCGTCCGGGGATCGCTTTTCGGCTTGCCGATGTGCCGTCCCGCCGTGGCGGCTCTGCCGCCCCGCGCTTGCAAACACAGTCGCCGTGGGATAACAATTGGCTGGAATTTTTCCGCGACTATCGCAGCCCCTGGAACATCCACATCCCGCCCCGCCTGACTCCAGCACCCCCCCTTGATCCCATCACCGCTAGCGACAGTCCATTGCTGCGATTACAGCAGTTGGCCGACGAGCAGTTGTTTCTAAGCCTGCTGCAGCGCGGAATGGAGCTGGGTGGTTTGAGTGATGAAGAACGGCGTCAGCGCGATCTGCTGATGGGTGATGCCTATTTGCGCACTGGTTCCTATGCCGCCGGACTGGCGCGCTTAGGTGCGCTGAATGAACTGACAGCTGATCAGCAGATCCGTGTCGATTATTTGACAGCCTGGGGAGAGGCCGCGCGCGACAACGCCATCGGTGCCCTGCTCCATCTGCAAACCACCCTGATGACGCTGCCGCTGGCACATCCGCTGGCAGCACCAACGCGTCTGCTTCACGCTGAAGCGGCACTGGCCGTATCTCAGTATCGGTCAGCGTTTAAGCTGCTCAGTGATGATGAACTGGTCTGGCCAGACCATCTTGAAACAATCCGCAGGATTCGTCTGGCCGATGCCCTGGCCGGATTGGGTGAGGGCGTTCAGGCCCTGACCGGCTACCGTGCCCTGGCAGCCGAACCACTATTGTGTGAATTTTATTATGCTTCCTGCCAGCGTGCCGCCCATGCAGCATTTCAGCGAGGGGATTTCGACTTTTCCCGCCGTCTTTATCACCCCCTGGCGCTGGCTTTTACCCATCAAGAGGGTGCCGATATGATCCATTTTGCCGCCGCCGCTGCCGTTTTTGAAGCGGGCGATACGGATTGGGGGCGGATTGGGCTGGAACGCACAACCGACGACTATCCTCGCAGTGAAGGGGGGGATCGCGCCGCCTTACGTTTGCTCGATATCAGGGTAGTCAACGGCGATCCGTCAACTGTCGGTTCCATGGCGAGTGAGTATGTCGCTATCGGTCAGCGCTCACAGCTACGCAGTTTGCGTGAAGAGGCCTTTTTTAAGGAAGCATTGGTATTATTTCTGACCGGCGAGCATCGAACCAGCGTTAACCGCCTGATGAATTTCCGCCGCGATTTTGCTGCTTCCCAGTGGCGCCGCGAGGCCAATATCCTGCTGAGTCGGCAATTGCCGATTGTCGTTGAGCAGTTGCTCGCTCAAGGGAATGATCTGCAGGCGGTGGTGCTGGTTGAGCAGAACCGCGAATTGTTGCTGGCCAGTGGTTACGACCGGGCGTTTCTGCACAATCTGGTTCGTGCTTTTGATCGTCTTGGTCTCTATGAGCGTTCATCGCGGGTGTTGCTTTACCTTTTCGATCAGAGTGCTGGAACCCCTGAGCAAAAAGAGATTTTTCTGCCGTTGGCGCAAAGTATGATGCATCGTGACCAGTATCTGGCGGCAGGTGATTATGCGCGCCAGTATTTAAGTCAGTATCCCGACGGCAACGACGCCGGGGACCTGTTTGTGCTGTTGATCAACAGCTTCGAACGGCAGGGGCTTGAGGATGAGATGCGTGACGCAGTGCAGCGCCGTGATCGTCCTGACACCCCCGCAGTCAATCTCCGCGCGGCAGGGATATATTGGCAACAGGATGACTTTGCCGCGGTCGTCAGCACCCTCGAACGGGTCGCTGCCGTGCAGTCGTTGTTAGCAAGCGAACAGGCCCGGCTGGCCGAGTCATATTATCGACTCGGTAACCTGTCGTCGTCATTGCGCCTCTATGAAGGTCTTGTTGCTGATGACGATTTTTCATCCCAGGCGCGCTACCGCAATGCCCAGATATTGTTCCAGCTGCGCCAACCTGCGGCGGCGCTGGAGCAGCTGCAAGCCCTGATTCGTGACGACGCCAACGGTCCCTGGGGAAAGTTGGCGCGGGATTTGCTCATACAGGAGCAAGGTTGAAACTTTTTAGCGTAAGTGTCAAAAAAACAGTCAGGAGAGACCCATGAAAATAACTGATCATACCCTTGCTGTTCTTGAAAAAAGTCTCGATCTGCGTGCCCGGAACCAGCAGGTGATTGCAGGTAACATGGCTAACGCCGATACCCCGGGCTACAGTGCGCGCAAGTTGAATTTTGAGGACAATCTGCGCCAGGCCATCAAGCGCCCGGAAATGAACACCAAGCCGGCTAACGCGCGCCATATTCCGGTCAATGGTACCGGCCTCCATCAACTCCAGGGACGCATCGAGCGTGATGTCGATACCAGTGGTATTGGTGATGGCAATACCGTGTCCCTTGATGAAGAAATGTTTTCCCTGGCGGAAAACCAGCTGCTCTATGAAGCCGGCACGCAAATTCTGAAAAAGAAGTTGACCATGCTCAAATACGCCGTATCGGACGGTCGTTAAGGCGTTAAAGGAGATTTTATGGATCTGTTCAGTAGCATGAAAATCAGTTCGTCGGCACTGAAAGCACAACGCACCCGGCTTAACGCAATCAGTTCCAATCTGGCCAATATGGAAACGACGCGCACTCCCGACGGTGGTCCCTATCGCAAGCGCGAAGTGGTGTTTCAGAGTACCCAGCAGGACTTTGCCCATACCCTCGATGGGCGTATGCGTGATGCCGCTCATGCTGTGCGCGTCTCGCATGTGCAAGCCAGCGACCGCCCACCGCGACTGGTGTATGACCCCTCCCATCCGGATGCGGATGCAAATGGCACGGTGGCCATGCCCGACATCAGTCTGGTTGAAGAGACGGCGGACATGATGTCGGCGGCACGCGCTTATGAAGCGAATGTCACCGTGGTCAAAGCGGCAAAGAGAATGGCTCTTAAAGCTCTCGATATCGGACGTTGAGGTGAATGATGAAAAATATAACGGATGTCACATTAGCAACCCATCTCAAAGGCCTGACGCAGACGCGCACTGCCCCGGCACAGCAGATTGGTGACAAGTTTGCCCAGGCATTGAAAACTTCCATTGCCGGGGTCAATCAATCGCAGATTGTTGCCGATCGCGCTGCTGAGAATATTGTCGCCGGCGACACCAAAAACCTTCATGAAGCGATGATTCGCCTCGAAGAGGCAGATATTTCATTACGCATGATGGTCCAGGTCCGTAATAAGGCGGTCGAAGCCTATCAGGAAATAATGCGCATGCAGGTCTAGGTTGGATGAAAATCGGGTAGTGGGTAGTGGGTAGTGGGTAGTGGGTAGTGGGTAGTGGGTAGTGGGTAGCGAGCTCATTGTTTGGTCAAGAACCAGTGAAAAAGGAGCAAGTCGATGGCTGAGGATAAACCGGCTTTGATCGGCACCAGTGATAAAGGCGCCACCGGCAACAACAAAAAACAAACTTTCATCGATGTGGTTGCCGCCTGGTCAATGGCGCGTAAACTCAGCCTGGTGAGTGTCGCGGTGGTCAGCATGTTGCTGTTCGGCCTGATCATCATGCAGGCGCGGGTTGCCGATTACAGTCTGCTGTTTGCCAACCTTCCCAGTCGTGATGCGGCGGAAGTGGTGCAATGGCTTAAAGATCGCAAAATCCCCTATCGCCTTGAAGGCAACGGCACCATGATTATGATCCCTGCCGATCAGGTTTACGAGGCGCGGCTCGAATTGGCCGGTTCCGGCCTGGCAGACGGCGGCGTTGGTTTTGAGATTTTTGACAAGCAGAGCTTTGGCATGACCGACTTCACCCAGAAGGTCAATTACCGCCGTGCCCTGCAGGGGGAGTTGACCCGCACCATCACCTCTCTGGCACCGGTGGAGGCGGCACGGATCCACCTTGCCCTGCCGGAGAAACGCCTGTTTCGTGAGCAGCAGCAACCCGCTACGGCCTCGGTTATTGTCAAACTGGTCGCCGGGCGCACTTTGCGCGACACTCAGGTGCAGGGGATTGTTCATCTGGTATCCGGTAGTGTTGAAGGGCTCGAACCGGAACATGTCACCGTTGTGGATTCCAATGGGCGCACCCTTTCCAACAATCGTAACGATGAAATGCCCGGGCCCATGACCCCGGGGATGCTGAGTTATCAGCAAACGCTGGAAAGTCGTCTGGAGTATCGCGCCCAGACCCTGCTTGAGCGCGCCCTTGGCGTTGGCAATGCCCTGGTTAAAGTGAATGCCGGTATTGATTTTGATCAACGTGAACGGGTCGAGGAAGCCTATGATCCACGTGGAGCGGTGGTGGTCAGTGAGCAGACCATGAACGAAGAGGGGGGCCGCCAGATTGCCGGTGGCGTGCCGGGCGTTGTGGCTAATTTGGAACAGGGGGGTGCCGGGACGCTGACCAATATTCCCTCAAGCCGTACCGAAGAAACCGTCAACTATGAGTTAAGCAAGGTGGTCAGTAAGACCGTCCAGTCGGTGGGAACCATACAGAATCTGTCCGTTTCGGTACTGGTGGCCGACCGGGTTGCCCCGGCCGGTGATGGCGCAGCGCCGCTGACGACACCGCGCAGTGCCGCAGAGATTCAGGAGATCGAACAGATGGTCCGTACCGCCCTGGGGATCAATGATGCCCGCGGCGACCTGATCTCGGTGGTCTCCATGCCCTTTGAAAGCAGCTTTGGTGATATGACCATGCCCGAGCCATCGGTGGTGGATCGGGTCTATCCGCTGTTGCCGTTGATTCGCTACGCGCTGTTGGCGATTGCCGCTCTGATGGTTTATCTGATCTTCCTGCGCCCACTGGTTCGCACCTTAGGTGGTGTCGACGAGCAGACTGCGCCGCTGAAAACCGTCGAGGAACTTGAGAGCGAATTGCGTGGCCAGTCATTGACCCCGCTGCTGGGTGGCCCTGGTGATCCATTGGCGCAAATCCGCCAGGAAGTGTTAGGCGGTGATATATTGCCGGTCCAGGTGGTCAAAAACTGGTTGCGGCAAGAACCTGCCGAGTCCTGACCGATTAAGATTTGCGCTGAGCGCGGGAGAGTTATCAGTGATAAAAACCAAACATCTGTCAGGTGCCAAAAAAGCGGCCTTGCTCCTGTTGTGTCTGGGAGAGGAGGCCACAGCGCGGATTTTTGAAGCGCTGGATGATGCCGAGGTGCGCGAAATCAGCCGCTGTATGATGGATATTGAGCACGTCGAACCCTCGTTGGCGCGGGAAATTCTCGAAGAATACAGGAATGCCCGTGGCACGGATATCGGGGTGTATATCCGCGGAGATGAATTTGCCAAACACGCCATTTTAAGTGGTGCTGACAGTGAACGTGCCCAGCAGCTGCTTGATCAGGTCTCTGCCGGGATCGAGGGACGGCCGCTGGAAACCATCTCGAAAATGCATCCGCGGATGGTCGCCGGCTTGCTCGAAAATGAACATCCACAGACCATAGCCCTGATCCTCTCGACCCAGCGTGACGATCACGCCGGCCGGATTCTGGTGGAACTGTCGGAGGAAATGCGTGGTGAGGTGGTCTATCGCATCGGCAAGATCGACAACGTCTCACCCGAGGTGATCAATCAGATCGAGGCGGCACTGCAGCGCGAAGTTGGTGTGGTGGTCGGTCACGACCACAAGCAGATCGGCGGTATTGATAAGGTTGTTGAGATTCTCGGTAAGATGGAAAAAGGCGCCGATCAGCTCGTTCTGACCAGAATTGAAGCAACTGACCCCGACATGGCCGAAGAAATCCGCCGCCGCATGTTCACCTTTGAGGATCTGGTTGCCATCGATAGCCGCGGTATGCAGGCGATTCTACGTGAAATCAGTACCGACATGCTGACCCTGGCGTTGAAGACTGCCAGCGATGCTGTCAAACAAAAGATTTTTTCCAATATCTCAAGCCGCGCTGTCGACATGATTATGGAAGATCTTGAGGCCATGGGACCGCGCAAACTGTCCGAGGTTGAAGCAATGCAGACGGAAGTTGTCAAGGTTGCCCTGAAGCTTGAAGAAGAAGGCACGGTTGTTATCCCTGGTCGAGGTGGTGGTGGCGATGAACTTGTCTAGAATTTATCGGGGCGCAGAGGTCACCGGAGCCAGAGAATTTCATTTCAGCTCTTTTGGTGAAGAGGGCACGATTGCCGTGGCTTCGCACGCTTTTGTTGCTGACCAGCCGACAAAAGCCAGGGCTCCTGCCGCTAGCCCAGCAACCTCTTCGGCAGCGCCTGCAGTGTCCAGGAAAGACATGGATGAAGCCTACGCTCGCGGCCAACATGATGCCATGAAGGCGGCGGCGGCCAGGCTGGAATCATCAGCCCAGGCATTGGCAACCGCGCTGACGGAAGTTTCCCAGTTGCGCGTCCAGATGGCACAGAACAGCCGCGATGACATGCTGCGTCTGGTGATGGCGATCGCTGAACAGGTTGTTCAGCGTGAGGTCAGCATTCACTCCGATATGATCAATCAGGTGATTACCGAGGCGTTAAAGGCCTCGGTACGCGCCGATCATTACCGCATCAAGGTTAATCCAGCCGATCTGGCTGCCGTCAACGAACACAAACCCCTGTTTTTGGCGAGTATCAGCGGTTTGAAAAACCTGATAGTTGAAGCAGACGCTCTGGTGACTGCCGGTGGTTGTAAGATTGAGTCGGACCTTGGTGAGGTGGATGCTACTGTGGAAACCCAGCTTGCGGCTATCCGTCAAGCCCTGCAGGAAGCGATGACGGGAACATCATGATCGATCTGGTGCAACGGGTCAAAGCCGTCAACCCCTTCAAAGTCAGTGGCAAGATCACTCAGATCGTCGGTCTGGTGGTTGAGGGCTATTGCCCCACGGCGACCGTTGGCACCCTGTGTGAACTCCTGCCCCACGACGGTGGTCCGGCGGTGCCCGCCGAGGTGGTTGGCTTCCGTGACTCCCGTGCTTTGTTGATGCCCCTGGGAGAATTGCGCGGTTTAGGTCCCGGTTGTCTGATTCAGGTGGTGCGCAGCAGTGCAACCCTGGCGGTCGGTGAGCAGTTGCTCGGACGGGTGTTGGATGCCCTCGGGCGACCCCTGGATGAGATGCCGCTGGAACCCTGTACGGACGAATGCCCCCTCTATGCGCTGCCGGCCAGCCCGATGGCGCGCAAACCGATTGTCGCGCCCCTCGATCTGGGAGTGCGGGCGATCAATTCCCTGTTGACCTGTGGTACTGGTCAGCGCCTGGGGATTATGGCCGGTTCCGGGGTTGGCAAGAGTGTACTGTTGGGGATGCTCGCTAAACATACCAAGGCGGATGTCAATGTCATTGCCCTGATTGGTGAGCGTGGCCGTGAGGTGCGTGAATTTATCGAGCGTGATCTGGGTCCGGAGGGGCTGGCGCGTTCGGTGGTGGTGACGGTAACCTCAGACCAATCACCACTGCTGCGCATGCGCGGCGCTTTTGTCGCCACCACCATCGCCGAATATTTTTGTGCTCAAGGCAAAGAGGTGCTGTTGTTGATGGACTCGGTCACGCGTTTTGCCATGGCCATGCGTGAAGTTGGTCTGGCTATCGGTGAACCGCCGACCACAAAAGGGTATACCCCGTCGGTGTTCGCGACCCTGCCAAAACTGTTGGAGCGTGCCGGCAATTTCAAGAACAAGGGGAGTATTACCGGTCTTTACACTGTGCTGGTGGAAGGGGATGACATGAACGAGCCGGTGGCCGATGCCGTGCGTTCGATCCTCGATGGGCATATTGTTCTGTCGCGCGACCTGGCAGCGCGCAATCATTATCCAGCCATCGATGTTCTTGCCTCGGCCAGCCGCGTCATGCGCGATATTGTCAGCAAGGAACATCTGCAGCTGGCCGGCAATATGCGCGAGATCATGGCTACCCACAAAGAGGCGGAAGATCTGATCAATATCGGTGCCTACGCCGAGGGGAGTAATAAGAAGATCGATTACGCCATCAGTCGTATTGAGGCCGTCAACGACTTTTTACGCCAGGAGATGGATGAGTCCTTTGATCTGGGAACGACCATTGAGGAGATGAATACACTGGTGCTTGATCGGCGTAAAGCGCCACGGGAAGATTAAATCATGGCTAAAAAGTTCAAACTGCAGTCGGTTCTGAATTACCGCACGACCCTTGAGGAACAGGCGCAGCAGGCCCTAGCTTTAAGCCACCAGCAACAGCAGGAACTGATCGCCGCCCTTGCCACCCGGCAAGAGGAGTTGAACGCCCAGGATCAAGCGCTTAAACAGCGGCAGGAAGAAGGGCTGACCATCGCTGAGATCGATCTTTATGAAAACCGCATCAGCCATTGTCGGCGCCGTAGTGCACAATTGCAGACGCAGCTTGCAGTGCTTGAAAAAAAAATTGTCAGGCAGCGCGAGACGCTGCTTCAAACGGCACGTGACCGGCAGGTCATGGACAAACTCAAAGAACGTCAGGAGGCTGAGTTTCGTCGCGAACAGGAGCGCAAAGAGCGCATTCAACTCGATGAAATCAGTCTGCGCCATAAGGGGACTACTCCATGAAAAAACGTCTCTGTATTATTGTCGCTTTCGCGATCAGCAGCGTCCTGCTGCTGCAAGCGCCATTGTTTTCCCTTACCGCCGATGAACAGTTTGCCTCGGTGGAGGAACGCCGCATTCTCGCCGCCATCAAGGAGCGCGATGAGCGCTTAAGCGCGCGCGAAGAGCGGCTGCACGGGCGTGAATTGCAGCTAAAGACCCTGGAAGCAGAGGTCGATAAGAAAATCGCCGCCATGCAGCGCCTGCGTACCGAGTTGAATGACCTCCTCGATCGTCGCGCTGCCGAAGAGAATACCAGGATCGAAGAGCTGAGCCTGATTTACGAGCGCATGCATCCACAGCAGGCGGCGGTTTTGATCAGTGAACTGGAAACCCGGCTGGCGGTTAATCTGCTGCTTGGTATCAAGAAGAAAACCGCCGGGCAGATCATGGAACGACTCAATGCCGAAGCGGCCTTGAGATTAAGCAAAGCCTTTACCGATTTGTCGGTTAATGAGACTGCGGGAAATTAATCCCACAATGAATCTACCCGGAAAGGAGGTGAAACAGCGATGATGAATGCAGCGATGATGATTGCGCCGACCCCGCAAGCGGGCAATATCCAGTCCGCTGGAAAAGCGGCAGCAGGGCAGGGGCAGCTTTTTGGTCAGACCATGGCGCAACAGGCGCAGCAGCTGGTTTATCAGACTGCAAAGCAGGACCAGGCCGGTCAGTCAGGACTGTCGGGCAGGGGTGTTTTGCTGAATAATTTTTCCGAACGGTTGGGAAAAGAAGCCAGTGAACTCTTTGCCTTGCAACCGCAACAGCGGGATCTGCCGGAGCAACTTGAGCAGCTTGATATGCAATTGCTCGACGGTTTGGCGCTGCTGCTTGAGCAAGGGATGGTTCCGAACTCAATGGATCACGCGCAACTGCAACAACTGGTCGATCTGGTTGAAGAGGTTTTGCCCGGGAGGCAGTTTCACAATCAGGTGGTGGTGGCAGAACAGAACAGTGAGCAAAAGTTGCTGTCCGAACAGCAGGATTTGGCCCTGGAACAGAAGGTGGAAGAGCTGATCGCCTGGTTTAGTCAATATCAGCAGCAGGTCCGGAATCACCCCGGCAAGGGGATTGTTGGCCCATTACCACCCGGACAACTGGTTGCCGCGCACAAACTCGAGCAGGTGCGTGAGCGTCTGACACAACTGCGCGCCACCCTGGCAGAAGCCGGCAACAACGCCGAACCAGTTAACGCCGGATGGGAAGCCAAAGGGCACCACGCTGCTGCTCGCGGTAATGAAATGGCAGACCGCATGGAATCATCAGATTCCCCCCTCGAAGCACGCTTCATTGAACTGCTTAAGCTGCGTCAGCCCCAAGCGGGCCAGCCCCAGGTGACAGAAAATGGTCGCCAGGTGCAACAGGCACAACAGATATCGACCAATCAACCACCAGCAGAAGACTCTGTTGAGGCGATTTTCGCTAAAGTCGTTGAAAAGGGCACCCCCCAGGTTGCTTTGGCGCAGGCCGCCATGAAGGCCAAACAAGGAGCTGAGGGGATAGCGCAACAGCATAACCAGCTGCACGCCCATCCTTCACCGGCAGTAAGCGCGGCGCAGAGTATCAGGGCACCAGCACCGGTTGCCGCGCCCTTTGCCGCTAGTCACCAGGTTATTGATGGTCAGATTTTTGACCAGGTGGTAACCCATTTGTCCGGCAGCCATAAGGGTGACATGGGACGTATGGTTCTGCGTCTGTATCCGGCCGAACTGGGGGCCCTGCGCATCGAGTTAATGGTTGAAGGTGATCGCGTCCGTGCTAATCTGCATGCCCAGACCCAGCAGGTACAGGAAGTGCTCGAGCGCAATCTTGGCCAATTACGCAACGCCCTGGCCGAACAAGGGTTAAAGATCGATCATTTCCAGGTCAGCAGCGATGCGCGTCAGAATCAGCATCAGGGACTGGCCGAAGATCTGGCCCATCGGCGCCGTCAGGCTGAGAAATCAGCCTGGACCCAGCGTGAGAAAGAGAATCCATTACAAGAAGATCAAGCCATCCCTCTGGCTCATCTGATCCGCAATGGTGGCAGAGGAATCAGCCTCCATGTTTAACCCGCTGCTCAACCCCGATTTTTTGGAGGTCATCAGATTATGACAACAATCAGTTCAGCCATCGCATCACAGCCTCCGCCCCTGACCAACATGGGGGATCGTGATGTGTCCATGGGCAAGGAGGATTTTCTCAAGCTTCTGGTTGCCCAATTACAGCACCAGGATCCGTTAAATCCAGCGGATCCGACGGAATTTACCTCCCAGTTGGCGCAGTTTGGTCAACTCGAACAGCTGACTAATGTCAACAAAAGCCTCGAACAGCTCGGGCGTATGAGCGGTGAGATGGAAAAAATGTCAGCACTGAGCCTGATCGGTCAAGACGTCGTCGCGGAAGGGTCAGCATTCCATTTTAATGGCGAATCAATGCAACTTGGTTACCAGCTGGATACGCCGGCAGATAAGGTGACCCTCTACGTGCAGAATCAGAGCGGGGGCACCCTGACCACCATTAGTGCCCGTGAAACCGGCTCGGGACAGTATTTTGTCGATTGGGATGGTTATAGCGACGCCGGCATGCCGTTGGTTCCCGGTGATTATTCCCTAATCGTTCACGCCATTGATACCGATGAGAAGATCATCGACAGCAGGAGCCTGATCAAGGGACGGGTGGAATCGGTCGATTTAAGCGGCAGCGCCATTCAACTGGACACCAGCAGCGGCACCTTTGCGCTGGGGCGGATTGCCAAGGCCGGAGGCAGCTGATGACCGATGCCATCAATATCTTTCCGCAACCGGTTTTTCCGGGTGGACAATCGGTAGGCAAACGACCGGACCGCGTGCCGGCGAGCGGAGCCAACTTTGATGCTCTGTTGCGTGACAAAATGGCGCCGGAAAGCATCAAGTTTTCGCGTCATGCCACCGAGCGTATGCAAAGTCGCGGCATTGCTTTTAACCCTCAGCAGTTGCAACGACTGGAATCAGCGATCGAGCAGATCAACATCAAGGGAGGACGCGAGTCCCTGGTGATGCTCGATGATACCGCCCTGGTAGTCAGTGTTAAAAACGACACCGTAGTGACGGTCGTGAGTAAGGATCAATTGAAAAACAACGTATTTACCAATATCGACAGTGCTATTATCGCCTAAACCTGCCGAACCGGTCCTCATTTGAGGAGGTTCGCAAGCCGCCGACCGACGGACGCGGCTTACGACAAAAAGGAGTAAGACAATGGGAGTATCGAGTTCTCTTTATAGTGGTGTCAGTGGTCTCAACGCCAACGCCAACGCCATGAGCGTTATTGGTAACAATATCGCCAACGCCAATACCATCGGCTTCAAATCGAGCCGCACCCTTTTCGGTGACCTGCTCTCCAGCCAGATTTCCGGTTCCGGAGGGGCTTCCCAGGTTGGTCGCGGGGTCGGACTGTCTATCGTCGACAATATTTTCAGTCAGGGCACCTTTGAAAACACCGAAACCAATACCGATCTGGCTATTGAAGGTGCCGGCTTTTTTATTGTCAATGATCCAACCACCGGCAATGCCGGCAATTATTACACCCGTGCCGGTGCCTTCCGTTTCGATGCGGGTGGATTTCTGGTCAATCCCGACAAATTCAACGTCATGGGGTACAACCTTGATGCCAACGGCAACGCCGTCGGTGATTTGACCCCGATCTGGGTCAATACCACTTCCTTCACCCAGGCCGGCCCGACCGGCAACGTTAATCTCAATACCAACCTGAACTCTGATGCGCCGGTGATCACCGCAGGATTTGATCTCCTTGATCCCTCCGGCACATCCAACTATGCCACTTCAATTCAGGTATTTGACAGTCTCGGCAGTACCCATCTGATGACCACCTATTTCACCAAAACAGCCGATCAGCAGTGGCAGTGGAATGCCGTAGTTGACGGCGGCGAGCTTGCCGGTGGAACTTCCGGTGTTCTTTCAATTGTGGGTAGCGGAACGCTGGAATTCGACAGCAGTGGTAATCTTATCCTCATCAATGGGAACGATCTCTATACTGTATCTGGTGATACAAGCAGTGATCCGGTGTTTCCCAGACCGACTGCCATGACGACTGCCGGTGCCCTGCAATGGAACAACGGCGCAGTTCAGACTCAGCAGATTGCTGTAGATATGCAAACCACCCAATATGCCAGCCCTTCGATGGTGGTGTCGCAGGAGCAGGATGGTTATGGCGCCGGTACTCTGGTGAAACTGAGCATCGATGCGGAAGGCTATGTTATCGGTAACTTTTCCAATGGCGCACCGCGTAAACTGATGCAGATGGCGCTGGCGAAATTTACCAACCCCAATGCGCTGGATAAAATCGGTAACAATATGTACTCTCAGAGCACCTCGTCGGGTGTGCCGGTTGTCGGCACCGTTGGTTCCGGGGTCGGTAATATCTTTACCAACGCGCTGGAGTTGTCCAACGTCGATCTGGCCTCCGAGTTTGTCAAGATGATCACCACCCAGCGTGGTTTCTCGGCTAACTCTAAAACCATCACCACCACTGATGAAATGCTGGCGGAAGTCATTAACCTGAAGCGCTAAGCTTACCAGTCAAAATTCTGACTTAGAGCGAAGGTGCCACCGGGACAGATTCCGGCGGCACCTTTTTTATTTTTTACGGTGGCGCATGCGTTCTTTAACTTACTGAAAACACTAGGCTGTAAATCATCCAGGGATTTTCATTCATACTGGCATGATACCTGCTTTAGTGAACAGCTGATCGGTGTTATTTGTTGAAATTGATAGATCGTTCGTCGTTTCATTGACCTCGTCGATCTTTTGCGACCACGCCACTTAGAGGACACCTATGGATCTGGCAACAATTGTCGGCCTGATTGCCGCTTTCGGCCTGATGCTCTCCGCTATTATGCAGGGCAGTTCTCTGTTGATTTTTATCGACATTGCTGCCCTGACGATCGTCGTCGGTGGAACCTTGGGCACCGTCCTGGTTCACTTTCCCTTTGGCGATATTCTGGGGGCTGTCAAAGTGGCTAGCAAAGCCTTCATGCACAAATCCCACTCGCCGGTTGATACCATCTCGCGGTTGATCACCTACGCTGGTAAGGCACGTAAGGAGGGGATTTTGTCGTTACAGTCGGTCATGAATGATATTGACGACGAGTTTTTTCTTAAAGGGCTGCAAATGGCAGTTGACGGTCAGGAACCGGAGGCTCTGAAGGAAATGCTCGAACGCGAAATCGAATACGTCATGGAGCGCCATGACAAGGGGGCGGAAATTTTTTCCACCTTTGCTGCTTATTCACCAGCCATGGGGATGATCGGCACCCTGATCGGTCTGGTGCAAATGCTACAGACCATGGATGATCCTTCCACCATCGGCCCGGCCATGGCTTTAGCCCTTTTGACCACTTTTTACGGGGCGGTTATTGCCAATATTATTGCCAACCCGATCGCCGGCAAACTGAAACTCAGATCGACCAGTGAAGTTCTCAATAAAACGCTGGTAACCGAAGGGATGAAAGCAATCCTCGAAGGGGAAAATCCACGCCTGATGGAACAGCGCCTGCACGCTTTTGTTGCGCCCAAAGAGCGACAGAGCAACTTCGGTTAAGCGGGGGTGACGATGGCAAAAAAACCGAAAAAACCGATGGCCGGAGCGCCCCTGTGGATGGTCTCATTCAGCGACATGATGACCCTGCTGTTGACTTTTTTTGTGCTGTTGTTGTCTATGGCGAGCCTTGACCAGGTGCGTTTTCAACGAGCTGCTGAATCTTTGTCGGGTGCCTTTGGCCCTGGAGTACTGGCCAGCAGTACCCGTACAGAGGTTGCGCCACCGCAGGTAGTTTCTCACGTACCTATCGATGATGATTTTAACGCCCAGGTTTACCGGCGCCTGCGCACCCAGTTGCGCGACCTCAAGCTCGATCGGCAGATTGAGCTGGTCAAGGATCGTGGTGCCGTGGTGCTGCGTGTCGACGAGGCGATTCTCTTTAGATTCGGACAGTCGATTCTGAACCCGGATGCTGACCCGGTGTTGCGCAAAGTAGCCGAGCTGGTGCGCCCCTTGCCCCTAAACGTAAAGATCGAGGGGCACACTGATGACATTGGTGATGACATGTATAACTGGGAGCTTTCCGTGGCTCGCGCCGTGTCAGTCTTACGTTTTTTAGCCGGTGATCACTTGTTGCCCTTAACACGTATCTCGGCTACCGGCTATGGATCCCATCGTCCGCTGTTTCCCAATCTCAGTGAACGTGAGCGCGCCTTGAATCGGCGTGTCGAATTTGTCCTGGAAAGCCAGGGGGATCCGCAGCAGGAGTTGCCTTATCTGATTGATGCACGGGACCAGGCACCTTTTTAAAGAAACAGGGTAATTATTAAGCAACCTATACGGCAGTGTGGGCCTGCAGTTGAGAGTAGCTGAAGGCAACTCCTATACCGTCATTCCGGCGTGTTTTTGGCCGCAATCCAGCTTTTATTTCCGGATTCACGACAAAAGCACTCGGGGATGACAACATGTGCCGGCCTGCTGAATAGTTACGAAACAGAAAACTGAAGTTTTTTCAGGCTATCAAAATGTGATCGGGGAAGGATAAATCAATGGCCAAAGAACCGGAAAAAAAAACCGATGAAGGCGGCGGCACCAAAAACAAACTGATCATTATTATCGCCGCCATTGTTGTTCTGTTGATTGGTGCGGGGATCGGAACCTTTTTTTTCATGAATAGCGGGGGCGATAAACCATTGACTCCGGAACAGGAACAGGCTTTGCTGGAACGTCGCGCCAAAGAGATTGGGCCGATGGTTAACCTCGAGAGCTTTATCGTCAATATCCTCGACGAGGGGGAGGTGCGTTACCTCAAAGCAGCTATCACCCTCGAAGCCGATAGTGCCGAGGTTGCCGCCGAACTGAATCAGCGCATGCCACAGATCAAAGATGCGATTCTCATGCTGATCGGCAACAAAACTTTCGCTGATCTCAGTGATCTACAGGGCCGCCTGCAATTACGGGCGGAATTGCTCAACCGGATCAACAGCCTGTTGCTTAACGGCAAGGTCAAGCGCATCTATTTTACTGATTTTGTCGTTCAGTAACGGATAATGCTTTCACCAAAAGCATCAAAGTGGATGGATAAGCACAAAGCGTCAAAGGCAAGGCGCGCAAACAGTGAGCATTGGGGCGTACTTAAGAACGTCGAAGCGGTGGAAGCGGTGGAATAAGCGCAGCACGCGGCAGTTGGTTAGTTTGTGCGACGCCATTAAGGAACTGGTGTGGAAAAGATACTCAGTAAAGAAGAAATTGCCGATCTCCTCTCTGCGGTTCACCGTGGCCAGGTTGATATTGAAACGGCCGCTGAAGATGCAGGCCAGCCTGCTGCTAACAGGTCGGTAGTGAACTGTAATCTGTTCCGTAGCAGTGGCACCGAAGGGTGGCGGCTGCGCAATTTTGATCTGATCCTCGACGGCTTTGCCCGCAATTACGCCATGTCCCTATCAGCCCGTTTCCAGCGTGCCGCTCATATCAAACTCGAGGCGCTGGAATCCATGTCCTTTGATACCCTGCTACAACGCTTGTCCGGCCGTGGCGCTATCGGGGTTTTGCAACTTGAGCCGCTAACCGGAGGTGGGCTGCTGATCTTTGATGAACAGCTGGCCTTCTCCCTGATGGAAATGGTGCTTGGTGGCAATTCCCAAGGACAGGCGCTGATCCCGGAGCGTCCGTTAAGCGCTATCGAATTGAATGTTCTGCGCGATGTGATCGTTTCCGCCTGTCCGGAGCTGAACAAAGGGTTTGGACAGATCGAAGCAATCAAAACGGAACTGGTTGAGGTGGTCAGTAACCTGCGGCTGTTAAATTTTGTTGATCCGGAAGTTGGCGTGTCGGTTTCTCAGTTCAAGGTCGTCATCGAAAATTTAGAGGGACATATTACCCTGGTCATTCCTCATCTGACCCTTGAGCCGCTGCAGAAAAAACAGAAATTAAGAGCGGTGCCCGCCAGTTCATTGCAGAGTACGCGCTGGCAGAAACTGGTCTGTGATGAGCTCAACAACATGGAGGTCGAGGTACAGGTCAGGCTCGCGTCCTTATCCCTACGAGTGCGGGATATTCTCAATTTCCAGGTCGGGGATGTGATCGATCTGGGAATTAAACCGGAAGCTCCGGTCAAGATATCGATAGAAGAACGCTCCAAGTTTTTAGGAATGGTGGGTGTTCAAGGAAACAAAAAAGCGGTTCGCATTTCGGGACGTATTCCCGGTGGAGGAAAACAATGAGCACTGATGGTAATCAAGTACAAAAAGCACCTGCGCCCAGCTCGATGAAAGATCGGGGAATTGATCTGCTCCTTGATATCCCGCTGGAAGTTGCCGTTGAGGTTGGCCGTTCGCGCATCCTGGTACGTGATTTGTTGCAATTGCAGGAAGGTTCCATGATCGAGCTGGACAAACTTGCCGGAGAGCCTCTCGACCTGTATGTCAATTCGCGGCTTATCGCTCGCGGTGAGGCGGTGGTGGTCAATGAAAAGTTCGGTTTGCGCCTGACCGATGTTGTCAGCCCGTCCGAGCGCATTGAGAATCTGGGGTAAGTCGATGCCTGCAGCTATTGCGCTGATGATTCTGCTCGTTCCGGTCACGGTGTTAGCTGAGACCGCCGCAAAGGAACCGAGCCTGTTCGCCGCCGGCCTGAAAATGCTCGCCGCTCTCGGGGTTGTTGTCGGTTTATTGCTGTTGTTTTATGCTGCCAGTCGCCGCGGTTTTGGTTTTTTGCCACAGAATAAAAGCGAAATTATCCAGATTCTCGAGACACGACCTTTAGGTGGGCGAAAATTTCTCTGTGTGGTGAAAGTCCGTGACGAGGAAATTCTCCTGGGGATGACCCATGATCGGATCGAACACCTCGGACGCTTGGGACCGGTAAAAAAAGGATTCAGTGACAGTTTGAATGCTGCACAGGAGAAGCAGCCATGAAATGGCGGGTGATACTGCTGCTGCTGGCCCTGCTGTTGCCCGTGACGGTGCAGGCCCAGGGGTTGCCAACTATTACCCTGGGGATAGGGGAGGCCACCGAGCCGGCGCAGGTGTCAACGGCCCTGCAGATTCTGATTCTGCTGACGATCCTGTCGGTAGCACCATCGATTCTGTTGATGACCACCGCCTTTACCCGGATTGTTATTGTTTTGTCATTTGTCCGTCAGGCGATGGGGACCCAACAGGCACCGTCTAACCAGATTGTCGTTGGTTTGGCGCTGTTCTTGACCTTTTTCATTATGGCACCGGTATTTACTCAGATTAATGACGAGGCCCTGCAACCCTATCTCAGCGAAGAGATCAGTCAGGATGAAGCCATTCCGCTGGCCCTGGAACCGATGCGCCGTTTCATGTTTTCCCAGGTCGGGGAAAAGGATCTGCAACTGCTTGTCGATATTTCCGGTTCACAGCAACCGGAAAGTATGGATGATATCGGTATGCTGACCTTGATTCCAGCCTTTATGCTGTCAGAACTCAAACGTGCTTTTCAGATGGGATTTTTGCTGTTTGTCCCCTTTTTGATGATCGATATGATTGTTGCCTCGATCCTTATGGCGATGGGGATGATGATGCTGCCGCCGATTATCGTGTCGCTGCCGTTCAAGATTCTGTTGTTCGTGCTGGTGGATGGGTGGTCACTGGTGATTGGTTCGTTGGTTCAGAGCTTTGCCTGATAGGATGATATATGACACCGGAATTTGTTGTTGGAATTGGCCGCCAGGCCATCGAAACAACCCTCATGTGTGCGGCTCCGATGCTGATCGCGGCGTTGATCATTGGTTTAGTCATCAGCATTTTTCAGGCGGCGACCCAGATCAATGAACAGACCATGACTTTTATTCCCAAGATTGTCGGGGTGTTTGTCACCCTGTTGATTTTTTCTCCCTGGATTCTGCAGAAAGCGACAGCGTTTCTGATTTCTATTTTTAATCATCTCCCCAATATCACCCCCTGACGCGAGCAACGGATGGAGTTGCCGGTTTTTACACCGACCCTGATTCAAGGGTTTCTTATCTGCCTGGCGCGGGTGGCTGCGGTTTTTGCGGTTATTCCTGTGTTCAGTGGCGGTCAGATCCCAACACAGATGCGCATTGGGGTGTCAGTGATGTTTGCCTTGCTGACCTATCCTGTTGTGCAGCATGTTCTGCCGGTCACATCCCTGAACATCACTGATATGGCAATCATTATCGCGGCTGAGGTTGTTTTCGGCCTATTGGTCGGCTTTATTGCGCAGCTGATCTTTATGGCAGCAGAGTTTGCCGGGTCGATTGTCGGATATCAGATGGGCTTCGCCATGGCCAACGTGTTTGACCCGACCACCCAGCAGCAGGTCGCTTTGATCTCCCAATTTCAGGGGATCTTTGCCATTTTGCTGTTTCTTTCTCTGAATGCGCATCATCTGTTCCTTGAGGCTCTTGTTGCATCGTTTACCATGCTGCCACCAGGGGGTCTGAATCTCTCCGGTGGTGCCATCCCGATGATCGTCGAACTTTCCAACCATGCATTGATTTTAAGCGTGCGTCTGGTGGCCCCGATTCTGGTCGTGGCTATCCTTGTCACGCTGGTTCTTGGCTTCATGGCGCGCATTTTCCCTCAGCTCAATGTCTTCATGCTCTCCTTTCCCGTAAAGATTGCTCTTTCCTTCATTATCATGGGACTGACCTTCGGGGTCTTTGCCGCTATTCTTCAGGGTGAATTTGCCGCACTTCCGGAACGATTCTTGCGACTGTTCAGTCTGCTGTAGCCTCTCCTCTTAAATTGTGCCAAAAAACCGGCACGATTTGAACTGTCAGGTGGCTACTCAAGGGTGATGGTAGGGATCGACTCAGGGAGAACCGCGTGGCAGAAGAATCAGGTCAGGAAAGGACAGAAACGGCGACAGCCAAACGTCGCAACGATTTTCGTGAAAAAGGTCAGGTGGCCCAGAGCAAGGAGGTCACCACCGCCGGTCTGTTCACTTTATCGTTGTTGCTGTGGTTTTTTTACGCCCATCCCTTCTGGGAAAACCTGCTACAGCTGTTCCAGGTTTCCATCATCAGATTGATAGATTTTGAGGTGACCCCTACCACTATTGTCGTGCTGGCCTACAGCCTGGGGGCACTCCTTGGTAGTTTGTTGTGGCCGATCTTTTTGATCTCTCTGGTTGTCGGATTCCTTTCCTCTTTCCTCCAGGTTGGTCCCCTTCTTTCAACCAAGGTTTTTAAACCGGACATCAGCAAATTCGATCCGATCAAAGGGATGAAGAAGTTTGTTTCCAAGCGCTCTGCGGTTGAGCTGATCAAGTCGCTGGCAAAGGTCATGTTGGTAGCCTACGTGGCCTATCTGACCGTTGCCAATGAATTTGATACGGCCCTGGCGCTGGGGATGCTCGAACTCAATCAAACCATAGTGTTTCTTGCCAAGGTTTCCTTTCTCGTGATGGCTAAAACCTGCGCCATTATGATTCTATTGGCATTTATCGACTTTGCTTTTTCGCGCTACGAAATGGAACAGAAGATGAAAATGACCAAGCAGGAGGTCAAGGAAGAACATAAACAGACTGAAGGCGATCCGCTACTCAAGTCGCGCATCCGTTCCATGCAGATGCAACAGGCGCGGCGCCGCATGATGTCTGAAGTGCCCAAGGCTGATGTGATTATCACCAACCCGACCCACCTTTCCATCGCCATCAGTTATGAGCGCGAAACCATGGATGCACCGCAGATTGTCGCCAAGGGTGCCGACCATATTGCCTTCAAAATTCGTGAAATTGCACGTGAACATAAAATTCCTGTCATCGAAAACAAGCCGCTGGCACGGGCTTTGTACAAGCAGGAGATAGGTGAGCAGGTTCCTGAAGAATTGTTTACCGCGGTCGCCGAGGTTCTGGCTTATGTGTACCGTTTGAAGAGTAAAAAGTAGCTGGAAAATATAGGGAAAATTTACACAGAACAGGGCTGGAACCCTGTGCCGATATATTGACACGTAGGGGTGTCAATATTCAGGTGTCAAGGAGCAGATGATGGCAACACCAGTAACTATTGATGACTGGCGCAGACTGATTGTTCGCACGGACGTATTGATTGCCTTCGGGCTGGTACTGATCCTGATGTTGATGATCCTGCCGGTTCCGCCGATGATGCTCGACGTGTTTTTATCTTTGAACATTACCATTGCCCTGTTGATTCTGATCACCGCGTTGTATACCTCCCGCGCCCTGGACTTCGCTATTTTTCCCAGCGTGTTGTTGGTCACCACCCTGTTTCGCCTCTCCCTCAACGTGGCTTCCACCCGCTTGATTCTGCTGCGCGGTGATGAGGGCCCGGGCGCTGCCGGTAGTGTCATTCAGTCTTTTGGCCAGTTCGTGGTGGGCGGCAACTACGTGGTTGGTATCGTCATTTTTACCATTCTTGTCATTATCAACTTCATGGTTATTACCAAAGGTGCCGGGCGTGTCGCTGAGGTGGCAGCGCGCTTTACCCTTGATGCCATGCCGGGCAAGCAGATGGCTATAGATGCCGATTTGAACGCCGGCCTGATCAATGATGACGAGGCGCGTTCACGGCGCAAGGAGATTGCTTCGGAGTCCGACTTTTACGGAGCAATGGACGGGGCCAGCAAATTTGTCAAGGGCGATGCTATCGCCGGCATTATTATCACCCTGATCAATATCGGTGCCGGTATTGTCATCGGTGTCATGCAAAAAGGAATGGTGCTAAGCGAAGCCGCTGCAAACTACACCATCCTTACCGTTGGCGACGGTTTGGTCGGGCAGATCCCCGCCCTGATCATCGCTACCGGTGCCGGCATCATGGTGACACGGACCGCCGGTGATGAAGATTTTGGCACCGAGATGAAGCGTCAATTCAGCGTTAACCCCCGTTCCCTGTGGGTGGTGTCAGCTATCCTGCTGATTTTTGCCCTGATTCCCGGTTTACCGAAAATCCCCTTCTTTTTGCTGTCGATCTTGACGGGACTGGTGGCCTGGAGGGTGTCAAAAAACTATTCGGAAAAACTGCGGCAGCAGGAACTCGACGATGCGCCACCGCCGAAGCAGATTGAAGAAGAAAATTACGAGCAGATGCTCTCTGTTGATCTGCTTGAGATGGAGGTCGGTTACGGCTTAATTCCTCTGGTCGATACGGCGCAAAATGGCGAGTTGCTGCCGCGGATCAAATCAATCCGTCGTCAGTTTACCCTCGACATGGGCTTTATTGTGCCGCCGGTGCACATCAAGGACAACCTGCAGCTTAAGCCCAACGAGTACGCCATCATCCTCAAAGGAGTCAAAATCGGTGGCGGAGAGCTGTTGCCCGGCCATTATCTGGCGATGAATCCTGGTACCGCAACCGAAGTCATCAAGGGCGTCGAAACTATCGAGCCGGCGTTCAAACTGCCGGCTATCTGGGTTTCAGAAGATAAAAAAGAGCGGGCGCAGATCTCCGGCTATACCGTGGTGGATAATACCACTGTTGTTGCCACCCATTTGAGTGAGCTGATCAAAACTCATAGCCATGAACTGCTCGGCCGCCAGGAAACCCAGAATCTTCTCGATAATCTCGCCCAACAGTATCCCAAGCTGGTGGAAGAGCTGGTGCCGGGGCTGCTCAACCTCGGTGTCATTATGCGCGTGCTGCAGAATCTGCTGCGCGAAGGGGTCTCCGTACGCGATTTGCGAACAATTTTGGAAACCCTGGCAGATTGGGCACCAGTTGTGCATGATCCAGATCAACTGACAGAACATGTACGTGCCACCATGGCACGCTCCATCAGCAGCAGTTACAGCCAAAACGGCGAGGTACTAGAAGTGATGACCTTTGATCGCAATGTCGAAACCCGTATCCAGGACGCCCTGCACAGCACCGAACAGGGCTCATACCTGGCGTTGGAGCCCGGCTTCGCCCAGGCATTGATTAACAGTTTGACCCAGACATTACAGAATGCTGCCGGTGGCAATCCGGTGCTATTGTGCACGCCAACAATCCGACTCCATGTCAAAAGGTTGACTGAGCGTTATCTGCCCGGTCTGGCAATTATCTCCCACAATGAGATCGCGCCCCATCTGAAGGTGCGGTCAATAGGAACGGTGACCGTCAATGCTGGTTAAAAAATTCGAAGCAGAAACAATGGCCGCAGCCCTAAAACAGGTAAAAGAGACCCTCGGTCCTGAGGCGTTGATTTTGTCAACCCGCACCTTAAGGAAAAAGGGGCTTGGTGTTCTCGGTCGCCAGACCATCGAAGTGACTGCTGCTGTTGAGTCTCCCTCGATGAGACGCCCGTCTGCCCCGGCACGCAGCGGTTATGGTGACGGTCGCCCGCTGGCTGCACCCCGATCGACGGCGTCGGCAAATCGTGTCGAGACCCTGGAAGATGAAATTGTCAGTCTTTCCAGCCGCCGCTCGTCACCCCCTGAGCCTCTGGCCATGGAAGAGCAGGCTGCTGATCCGCGCCTTGACGAGGAGTTGCGGCAGCTACGCGCTCAGGTTGAGTCACAGAGCATCAATCAGCTCAGGGCTGAAATTGAGCAACTCAAAGAGTTGATGACTCAACTGACCCTGGCCCAGGCACAGAGCCAGAGGCAACAGTCGGAAACCACGCCGGAAGCATTATCTGTACCACTTGAGGTTCGTAAAACGGCCCCACGCCAGACCCCAACTCCCTTGCGGACAGCCGCTGTCGCTGGGACCTCCGACCCCTTGGCGGCACTGTTGCAGGAGCGTGGTATTGATGCTGAATCGGCAACGACCATCGCTGCTTATGCCACTGCACGCATGACCTCGCAACAGCGTCTTAATGCCCACCAGCAGCGCGAATTTTTATGCACCACCCTGGCGGGTCTGGTGCAGTCCAAAGGCAGCTGGTGGAGACCAGGCCAGCCACAGCAGAAGGTCTCCTTGATCGGTGCCACCGGTGTCGGCAAAACCACCACAATCGCAAAGTTGGCCGCTCAGGCCATGACCCAAAGCGGCGCCCGCGTTGCCCTGGTGACCATCGACACCTATCGGATTGCCGCTGTTGAGCAGCTCAAGGTGTACGGCGAGATCATGGGAGTTCCTGTTGACGTGGTGTTTTCACCGGAGCAATTGCAGGAAACCTTCCGGCGTCATCGCGATAAAGACCTGATTCTGATCGATACCGCCGGGCGTAGCCCCAAGGACGAGGTACGTATCGATGAACTGAACGATTTTCTCGGTGCCCACAGTGGCGTCGAAAACTGCCTGGTGCTTGCCGCACCAACCGCCGACGATCTTCAGCACAAAAGTTTTGAAGCCTTTAGCAAGTTGCCGATCAGCCGCCTGATTTTTACCAAACTGGACGAAGCAGACCAATGTGGCAGCCTGATCAATCTGCCGTTGAAAACCAACCTGCCGATCGGTTGTCTGACCAACGGTCAGAAGGTGCCGGAAGACCTGCTACCCGTCGATCCGCAACTGGTTGCCGACCTGGTGATGGGACGCTTTGAGGATGTCCGGAGGATAGCCGTATGATGAGTAGTAACCTCGATCAGGCCGGAACCCTGAGGCAGATGCGCGGCCGGCAGAATAACGTGAACAGCGAATTACAGATGTCAGCGACCCGCGTCATTTCCGTCACTAGCGGCAAGGGTGGGGTAGGTAAGACAGCGGTTATTTCCAATGTAGCAGTAGCGCTGGCGCGTCTTGGAAAGAAAATTCTGATTATTGATGCCGACCTGGGATTGGCCAATGTCGATGTGGTCCTGGGCATTTCCCCTCCCTACAACTTGAATCACTTTTTTTGTGGTGAACGAACCCTCGAGGAGGTCATGGTCGAAGGCCCTCATGGCCTGAAAATTCTTCCAGCCGGTTCCGGGGTGCAGCAATTTACCCGACTTGATGGGCAACTGAAGATGCGCCTGATCGATGCCCTCGATGCTCTTGACGAACATTTTGATGTGGTGCTGATCGATACCGAGGCCGGCATTTCCGACAACGTCACCTACTTTAACGTCGCTGCCCAGGACATTCTCGTCGTCACCACCCCTGAGCCGACGGCTATCACTGATGCCTATGCGCTGATGAAGCTGCTGTCAACCCAATACCATCAGAAGCGTTTTTTGCTGGCGGTCAATTCGGTACGTAATGCCGACGAAGGGCTCGATGTTTTTGAAAAACTGACCATGGTGTCGGGGCGTTATCTCGATATTTTCATCGATTACTTAGGGGCGATCCCCTTTGACCGCAAAATGCACGATTCAGTGCGCCGGCAACAGGTGATGGTTGAACTGCACCCTGATAACAAGGTCGCCAGGGCTTTTGTCGATCTGGCGCAAACCCTGATGGAAATACCCCAGAACAATCAGGCCCAGGGAACCCTGCAGTTTTTCTGGAAACAGTTTCTTGGTGTCGGTGCGGAGGCAAGCTGATGACCTACATCCAGGGCGGATACGGTCTACCGGGGCCGGTAGAGCGCGAAAAAATGATCGAGGCTCATCTCACCCTCGTCGATTTTCTGGTCGACCGGATGATGACCCAGGTGCCTTCCTTCGTCAATCGTGACGATATCCGCAGCGCCGCCCTGCTGGGCTTGATGGACGCTGCTAATCGGTTTGACCCGCGCCGCGGGGTGCTGTTCAAGACCTTTGCCGAGCGCCGCATCCGGGGTGCGGTATTTGATGAAGTGCGACGTATGGATTGGTTTTCGCGCACCCTGCGGGAAAAGCAAACCCGCTTGAACCGTGCTGCCGAAGCACTGGGGCAGCGCCTTGGCCGCGATCCGCAGGACGAAGAGGTCGCCGTTGCCCTGGAGATGTCGCTGGACGATTTTCGGGAACTGCAGTTCCAGGTCAGTCAACTTGGTTATGTCAGTCTCGATGACCAGATCGATCAGGACGAGAGAAACGGTAGATCCTTTATTGACAACCTGGAAGATGTTTTTCAGGTCAATGTCCAGGAGCGGATGGAGGCTGACGAACTGACCCGTGAACTGGCCGGATATCTTGACGAACTGTCAGAAAAGGAGCGGCTGGTGATTGCCCTGCTCTATTACGAAGAGCTTTCGCAGAAGGAAATTGCCGATGTGCTGGAACTGACGGAAGGGCGTATCTCCCAACTGCACAGTCAGGCGCTGGCAAAACTCAAAGTCAAGATGAAGCGCAGTATCAATGCGTTAGGGAAGGGGCATTAGGATGACAGCTGCAGTGGCCATGAGTGCCATGTCATTGGTCGGCGCGGGGATCGCGCTGATAGCGATCCTGTTTCAGCGCAAGACCCTGCGCCGATTGGCACAGCAGATAAAAGACCTGGAAACAAATCTGATTGAGAGCTTGCAAGAGCTTAAGTCGGTAGCGCCGGTAATGAGTAGCTTTTCAGCTCATTTGCACGATGCCGAAACAATACAGCAGAAAAGTCACCAGGAACTTAAGGAAAAACTCCAGGCAAACAACGCGGTTCAACCGCAGATGCAGGCAGATAAGTACCGCTATGCTGTCGCATTGGCAGCACAAGGTCAAAGTGTTGACAACATTGCCCAGGCGTTGAATATGGCGTCTGCCGAAGTGGAGCAGGTGGTGCTGTTGGCGCAGGTCAAACGCCCGGTTTAAGCGGTCGACTGGTTGGTACATAAGGGTAAAGTTTCGACCACCAACGGTCGACAAGGTTCATGCACAACAACCCGTGGAGAAAGATGATGGCAGACGGAAAATATGCAGCGATATCGGGAGCCGTGGCACGGATGCACAAGCTCGACAACATCAGTGAGCATCTTGCCTCCGCCCGCACGCCCGGCTACAAAAAAGGGACCGTCACCTTTGCTGCCCGACTGGGTGAAGCGACCTCGGGGATGGCCAGCAATGCCACCAATTTTACCGGGTTGACCGCCCATAAGATCGATTTTTCCCCCGGCCACCTTGAGCACAGCGGTAGGCCCCTTGATGTCGCTATCAACGGTGAGGGATTTTTTCAGATACAGCGTCCGGATGGCGAATTGGCTTATACCCGCAAGGGGAGCTTTCAACTCAACGGTGAAGGATTGCTTGTCGACAGCAATGGTTATGCGGTAACCGGTCCTGATGGCGAAGAAATTATTCTTGAGCGACCGGATATCGACATCCTCGGTGACGGGTCGATCTGGATCGAAGATCAGCAGGTTGCCCAGATCGGCTTATTCCGGTTTGAAGACACCGAACAGCTGCGGCGTGCCGGCCAGGATCTGTTTGTCGCTATGGATGATGCCGTTGCTGTGATCCATCCGCAACCGCAAATGGTGCAGAACAGTCTTGAAGGCTCGAATGTCAACCTGATGGCAGAAATGGCGCGTATGACCTCGAATCTGCGTGCTTTTGAGGCCACCCAAAAGGCCCTTAAAACCTACAGCGACATGAACGCCAAAGCGACCGAGATGGGACTGCTGCAGTAAAAAATGGGTGTAACTATTCAGCTCTATCCTTGCACCGGATCGGGAATCCTATGTCAAGGGACGCTTTTCGTCATCCATGACCGCTTTTTGTCGCCGTCCATGGCGACAAAAACCCTTGCCACAGGATCCAAAGGCCCGGTGCTGAACAGATACAAATGGGTCAATAATAAATAGATATCAGCGACGCTCGCTAATGCGTCTGGAATAAAGGAGTCAAGTCATGATCAGAGCACTTTGGACCGCCGCAACCGGCATGCAGTCTCAACAGACCAATATGGATGTGATTGCCAACAACCTGGCGAACGTTAACAGTTCCGGCTTCAAAAAAAGCCGGGCTGACTTCCAGGATATCCTCTATCAAACCACCCGCGCTGCCGGTGCCGGTGTCGATGGTGGTGAGGTTCCCACCGGCATTCAGATCGGTCTGGGATCACGGGTTGCCGCCGTGCAGAAAGTCTTTACCTCCGGTGACTTTGTCCAGACCGAAAGTGAACTCGATGTGGCGATCGAAGGGCCAGGGTTTTTCCAGGTCATTCTGCCCGACGGTACCGATGCCTACACCCGTTCCGGTGCGTTAAAAAAGGACAGTACCGGCCGGCTGGTAACTTCTGACGGATTCCCGCTGGTTCCCGAAATTGTCATCCCCGAAGGGTCGACCAGCATTGCAATCGGCAGTGGCGGTACGGTTGATGTGCTGCTTGATGGTGAAAGCACTCCCACCGAGGTCGGCGTCATTGAACTGATCCGCTTTGGTAATCCGTCAGGGTTGAAAAGTCTGGGCCGCAATCTCTATTCCGAAACCCCGACCACCGGAGCACCCATTGCCGGAACCCCCGGAGAGGCCGGTTTTGGAAGTTTGTCACAGGGCTTTCTTGAAGGTTCCAACGTTAACATCATGGAAGAGATGGTCAATATGATCGCCGGCCAGCGCGCCTATGAAGTCAATTCCAAAACCATCAAAACCGCAGACGAGATGCTGTCGATCACCAGTCAACTGGTTCGCTGATAAGGATGTAACATGAGACATCAAATGCTAATCCTCCTGACGCTGGTCCTGCTGCTGTTTGGGCTACATCCTGTCAGTGCCGGCGAGACGGCCCATGTCGTCATCGATCACCAGGAGATGCAGCAGATTCTCGATGATTTTTTGACCGAACAATCAGCCCTTTTACCCCAGGTCGAACTGCGCCTGACTGCCGTACAGTTTCCCGCCCCCTACAAGGTGCCGGCAGGACGCATCGAGCATCAGCTCATAGCGGCGCGCCCCGGGGTTCTCGGCAGCCGTCGTATTTCCTTTATGACCCGGGTTAATGACCAGATTGTCAGCAATCAGTCGATCCGTGTCGAGATCGAAGCCATGGCCGAGATAGCGGTGGCAAAGGAATCCCTGCGGCGCGGAACCCGGTTAACCGACAACCTGATCGAGATGCGCTATCAGGATATTTCGCGGCTGTCTGAACCGATTTTTGATGGTGCCGATGCCGTCGGCAAAATCGTCAAGCGTACCGTGCGCCTGGGGGAACCCCTACAGGGACAACAGCTGGAATATCCACCGTTGGTCAAGCGCGGCGAGCGCGTTGTTATCGAAGTGCAACATGCCGGAATGACGCTGTCGGCGGTAGGTGAGGCGCGTCAGGACGGGCGTGAGGGAGAATCGATCAGGGTTATCAATACCGGTTCATCGCGCGAAGTGATCAGTCGGGTCGTTGCCCCCGGGCTGGTCAGAGTGGAGTTATAGCCATGCTGAAAAATCTACTGTTGCTGCCGTTGTTTTTTGTTATTAGCGCCTGCGCCATGCCGGGCCGACCCATTGATCTGGTTGAAGTTGAGCCGATTGCGCCGGTGATTTCCGAACCGGCGCCGCCACAAACCGCCGGCTCGTTGTGGACCACCAGCCGTGGCGGTATTTTTGCCGACATGAAAGGGACCACCGTCGGCGATATTATTACCGTAGTGATTTCCGAGAATGCCAGTGCCAGCAAGGAAGCCAAAACCCAGACCGGACGCAACAGCACCATGTCGGCCGGTATTACCAACCTCTTTGGCCTGGAAACCGACATTGGCGATTTTATCGGCGGCAATCCTTCTACCATCATCAATGCCAACGCCGGCAACAAGTTTGACGGCAGTGGTAAAACCGAGCGCAAAGAAGCCCTCAAAGCCACACTGACCACCCAGGTGGTTGAAATTCTGCCCAACGGCAACCTGCGTATCGAAGGGAACAAAACCGTCACCGTCAACCGCGAAATGCAGATTGTGCAGTTAACCGGTATTGTCAGGCCGTCCGATGTGTCAGCCCGCAATCTGGTTGACTCGCAGAATGTTCTCAATGCGCGCATTTCTTACGTTGGCAAAGGCGTGATCAGTGACAAGCAGCAACAGGGGTGGCTGGTTCAGGTTCTTGATCAGATCTGGCCCTTCTAACATCGGCACCGCTAGACAGGAGTATCACCATGACAAACATAACAACCAGGTTACTCATCGCGCTGGTGCTGGTGTCGGGACTGTTGTTGCCTGCGAATGTCGAAGCCTCGCGCATCAAGGAACTGGCTCAACTCGAAGGAGTACGTTCGAACCAGCTGGTGGGCTACGGCCTGGTCGTCGGCCTTGACGGTAGCGGCGATAGTGCCCGCACCCGCTTTACCGTGCAATCATTGGTCAACATGATGGAGCGCCTCGGAGTGGCGGTTAACCCGGCACTGGTCAAAGTGGATAATGTCGCTGCAGTTATTGTCACTGCCGAATTACCCGCCTTTGCCCGCGCCGGCAGTACCATCGACGTCAGTGTGTCGTCCATTGGAGATGCTGATAGCCTGGCCGGTGGCACCCTGTTGATGACCCCGTTAAATGCCGCTGACGGCAACGTTTATGCGGTGGCTCAAGGACCGCTGGTAGTGGGTTCGCTGGCCGTTAGCGGCAGAGCCGCAACGGTGCAGAAAAACCATCCAACCTCGGGGCGGATTCCGGGCGGTGCCTTTGTCGAACGCGAGGTCCCTTATGTGTTTGGCGAAACAGATAATCTCAATTATCGCCTGAAGAACTCCGATTTCACCACCGTCTCGCGCATGCGTGATGCGGTCAACCAGCATTTTGGTGTTGCCCTGGCGCACGCGCTCGATGGCGGACAGCTGGAAATCAACGTGCCGCCGCAATTCCGCGATAATGTTGTTGCGTTTGTCGCCGAGGTTGAACAATTGCGGGTCACTCCCGATACGATCGCGCGCATTGTCGTCAATGAGCGCACCGGCACCATCGTCATGGGCGAAGGTGTCAGAATTTCGACAGTGGCCGTCTCCCACGGTAATCTCAGCCTGGTCATCAGTGAATCGGCCAGGGTTTCTCAGCCTTTTCCGCGCTCAGAAGGGCAGACCGTGGTGATCCCGGAAACCGAAATCGAAGTGATAGAAGATATGGGGAATCTGGTCGTCATGGAGCAGGGTGTGAGCATTGGTGATGTCGCTTCGGCCCTCAACGCCATCGGTGCCACCCCACGTGACCTGATCGCCATCTTCCAGGCGATTAAGGCGTCGGGGGCCCTGTATGCGGATCTGGTGGTGCTTTAAGGGGTAAGTAGGGACTGGGTAGCAGGAAGTGGGACAAATGACATCGCGCAGCGATGGATGCCGCGAAGCGGCAGACAACGGACGGCTTTATGGACATTAATCACGGTTTTGATACTGCTCAGATGGTGCGCCAGGCAACCGGGATGCCTCGCCCGATCAAGTCACCCGGTCAGCAGGATCCGGAAAAGCTCAAAGGGCTGGTACAGGAATTTGAGGCGATTTTTATTCAACAGATGTACAAGGAAATGCGCAGCACCATTCCGGATGATGGCTTAATTCCGCGCACTAACGCCGAAGACACCTTTGTCCAGATGCAGGATATAGAGGCGGCAAAAGCTACCGCCCGTCAGGGAGGGATTGGTTTGGCAGAGATGATGATGAAGCAATTGCAGCAGATTGATTGACTGCAGCAAATCACCCTTGCATTTGCCCGGCAAGGATGCTAATAAAATCTCCATCCGGAGGCTCCGGATAAGAACATGATGTCGGGGCGTAGCGCAGCCTGGTAGCGCACCTCGTTCGGGACGAGGGGGTCGGAGGTTCAAATCCTCTCGCCCCGACCATTTAAAAACAGATATTTAGGCCATTCCTGCGGGGGTGGCCTTTTTGTATTTTTGCGAAGACGTTGTTCTGGTGACTGTCTGGTGACTGTAAGGGGTCAGGCTCCCTGTCCAATTGTCACAACATCTCAAATGGGTGAACATCACCCAGTCACATTGAAGGAGTAACTACCGCCCAGCAATTGAGAACACGAAATTAATAAACGGATAAACGGGGTCAGGCTGGTGCAGTAGAGAAGGGGGGCGTGACTTTCTGACTATGGTATGGACTCTTTCGATGAGATGGTGCGGGCGCAGATCAAAAACGACAATGGAATGACGTAACCGATCCGTTGCTCACCCTGGACGGGCATGAGATATGTAGTTTTAGACAACACTGACATGAGACCCAGACCGGGTAGGCTATAACGATTGTCAGCCTTAATCAGCGCCTACCACTTGTTACCTGCACGAGATCCACTCGCCGGGCCTGCACCTTCTT
>JAHYIY010000060.1 GCA_019429255.1 Desulfuromonadales bacterium
CTAAGCCCTTGTTTTTATTGGAGCGGGAAACGGGATTCGAACCCGCGACTCTCAGCTTGGGAAGCTGATACTCTACCAACTGAGTTATTCCCGCATGGTGGTGCGCAGTATAGAGATAGCGTTCAGTTTTTGTCAAATCCAAAATGCGTTCGTAACCACCCGTGTGCTTCATCTGCGGAATCAATCCTTCCTGTTATTTCCAGCATTTTAATCTGTTGCAGCAACTCACCGATAATACTCTTATCCGTACCGGCATATGGCATGATGGCATGACCATCGAGAAGGTCAGGAATACGGCCGTTAACCTGCTGTTGCTCATAGGCCTTGAGCAATCTGATCACGGTATCATCATGCAATTGTCCCCGACCCCAGCCATGATAAAAGACCCGCTCCACACCACACGGATGGAGCTGTTCCACAACCAGAGCCCGCTGACGATCTGACGAAAACCGGCGCAACCGTTGAAGCCATGACGCCGGCAGATCATCACGCAGGGCTCCCAACATGCGTTGCTGGGCCCTGCTCAGGCGCAGTTCAGCAGAAATCTGGTCGAAGCGTTGCGGTGCATACGCCATTAACAGCGCGGCCAGGTGAAACACCGGGCGCTGCGGTTGAAACTCCTTGCTGACGGCAAGTTGATGTTGATGACAAAAAGCATTAAAGCGATCAAAAAGGGATTGCTGGGTTGCAACAAAATCCCCTACAGACCAGCTTGGATCGGGCTCTCCAAAAAGTACCTCGAGCACCGTTGTTCGGGATAAAATCTCTAGTGCGTAGGTCATATTTCTGACTGCAACAATCTTCAGTAGTTCTTCACGAATCCGCTCCACCGCGACCTGCTTCAGCAACTGCGCCTGCTGTGTCATTGCGGTGATGGTTTGGTCATCTATCGTGAAATTCAGAACTGCGGCATGACGAACACCTTTAAGAATCCGCAGCGGGTCATCGCTGAAACTGGCGGCAGAACACATCCTCAGTTGCCGACTTTTGAGGTCAGTAACACCGCTTAAAGGGTCAAACAGATGAGCAGGTTTATTGATGGGGATAGCGATGGCATTGATGGTAAAGTCGCGTGCAGCCAGATCACCGGCGATGGTTACCGCGCGCAACGGGGAAAAATCAAAAGAAATGCCGTCAGCCAGTAGAATTCGGCTCTGTCGCCGTTGCTCGTCGAGCCAGAACCAGTATCCCCTTCCCTTGGCCCACCTGCGCGCCCAATCGCTTGGGTCTTCGCTGCTGACGAGATCAATATCCGCGCATTCGTTGTCCAGCAACAGATCACGCACACAGCCGCCAACCAGCCAGGAAGTCATACCACCGGCACGCAAACTCTCAATAAACTCCGAAAAAACCGGAATCTGTTGACTCAATTTCGCTACAAGCTGACTGTTATCCATTGAAAATCATTCTACTGATACCAATAGGAATAAATAAAACAATCTGGTTGTCTATTTGACTCCAGTAAAGCAGAAAACAGGATCTGGATTCTGCGACTTTGCTTCGCTACGCGCAGAATGACGCCCGGTTCTTTTCCATAAACGTGCTTCTTTGTCATCCTGCGCGAAGTCGCAGGATCCAGATTATTAGCAGGTCGCATCGGTCCCGATCTTCTAACCGTTATAGCTGGAGCCAAGTGGATAACCAAATAAAACAAAAGGGCTGCGATCAGTTGCAGCCCTTTTGTTTTGGGTGAATTGTCCCAGAAATACAGGTTTCTGATTGGGAAACAGGCTAAGCCAGATCCTGCTCCGCTTGATGGATCAGATCAAACAATTCCTGGATATCCTCTTCCTCGATGCAGGAGAAAGCGATGCGCAGATCCTTGCTGCCGATAGAGATGGTGCCGACACCATACTTGTCGAGCAGGTGCACGCGCAGTTTTTCGGCATCAACCCTTTTCAATTCGAGACACATGAAATAGCCGGAATTGAATGGATAGTAGCTCCAGGAATCCGCATATTTGCTATCGCCGAGAACTTCCTTCACCTTGAGGGCACGACCTTGCATTACCTCAAACTTTTCTTGTTTCTGCTTGTCAAAATCAGGGGAGCGTAGCGCATCAATAACAAAGGTCTGCGACGGATGCGGACAGTTGGAAATGGTCGCCCGGATAATCCCCAGGGTCTTTTTCTCCAGCGCAGTCAGAACTTCGTTACTGTCACCTGTCATACCGTCAGCAAAGGTGATAAAACCGACGCGGAAGCCCCAGACGAACTCCTCTTTGGTCGCACCATCAAGCTTAATAGTAAGAAGACGGGGGTGTTGATTCGCCAGCTTGCCGAACAATGACTCTTTCAGAGAGTCTTCGTAAAAAAGACCAAAATAGGCATCGTCGGTGATAACCACCAGGTTGCAGCCATCCGCAGCAACTTCCTTAAGGGCTGCTACCAGAGCATCGCCTTCTGCTACGGTCGGGGTATAACCACTGGGGTTGTTGGGGAAGTTAAGCAGGACAATCGCCTTGCCCTTTTCAGTTGCAGTTTGTTTGAGACAAGCCTTGAACGCCTCAACGTTAAAACCACCGGCTTCGGTGAAGGTGGTGAATTTTTTAACTACCGCACCACGGCGAGTGACAAAGGTCAGGTTATAGTTACCCCACATCATATCGGGCAGCACCACCTGATCGCCGACATCCATGAACAGGTCAGCAACGATGGACAACCCGTGGGTCAAGGCACTGGTCACCACCGGCATGCCAAACACCTTATCCTGCTGGCTGGGATTTTCACGCAGCATCTTCTCGCGCCAAAGCTTGCGCAGTTCCGGCTTACCGGCCGGCGGCGCGTAGGGATAGATGTCTTTGGGATCAAAACCCTTCAGCTTATCTTGAATGCACTGAAGGAACATGGGCCCGCCCTTTTCGGTGGCGGTCCCGATGGTGGCATTAAATTTATGAGCTTTTTCTTTGGCCTCAGCCGACTGGCTCAGAATACCTTTAGGAAAGAACAGGTTCTTGCCAAGATCCGACAGCATTTCAAGGGTATGGGGATTGTTTTTTTGAATCAGTTCGTTCAGTTCCACTGCAAGTGGGTTCATCTTGATCCTCCGTCGGGAATATGTGGCAACAAGCCACCTTGTTAAATGTCTAAGGGATTTTTATCTGTGTTGAAACCAGCTTTTTCTTTTTTCTTACGATTCTTGCTACGTGTCCGCTCAACCAGATAAAGAATGCCAAATGTTATCAGCAGGACTACCAAAGTCAACAGAATATCAGCAAATCGGAAAGAAGCCATAAGTACCTCTTTTTCTAATTCTAAGAGACTGGTGTAACACGCTTCAACGCTGTGCGTGCGTGCTCATGCTTGTCATCAAGTCGGGTCGCCATGGTCAGGGCTTCATAAGCACCGGCCAGATCATTGGCAGACTCACGACAGATACCGATGAAATAATAGAGTTCGGCACCAGGTAGTTCGCGCAACAGCTCCCCCTGATGAACCAGCTTTTCAACAAGCTCATATGCCGCAGGCATATCGCCGGAGTCGAACAGCTGTCGCGCTTGTCCGAGTTGCTCCAATTGGAGCTGCAAGGGTTGTCCAGGCGCACCACCTTGCTCAATAAGAGCGAGGCGCTGTTGCAGCTGAACCCGTTCTGTCTCGTTGTCCATCTGACTGACAGCATGCTGCCAGTAAAGCTTGGCCTGATGATAATTACCCGACAGATAACAGACCTGACCGAGGTAGTTGAGGTTATTGACATCCTGCTGCCGGACCCGGCGGGCTTTTTCAAACCACTGGCGGGCAGACTGAAGCTGATCACCGGCTGTGATCAAATGATCAGGATGAACGGCCAGGTTGAAACAGCAGGTGCCCAACTTGTGCAGCAAACCAAAGTTACGTTCGTCCAAGTGCAACAATATTTTCAGCAAGGGGATTTTATTCTGCAGCGCGACATCATCATGAGGGCGCAGGTCGAGCAGCAGCAACTGTGAACCCATATCGGAAATCAAGAAAGGATACGCCTGCCGCAGGATATTGGCGTAAACAACAGCCTGTTCCGTTTCCGGATTGGCACAAAGATACGCATAAATCCCTTCACCGATATGGCGCTCAGAGGGGGCAACAGACAGATCATCAGGAGTGTCGGTGGCGCATAGTGGTAACGGAATGGAAGGCAACTCCAGTTGGTCATCCTCGCCGATAGACAAGGTCATCCCCTCAGGTGGCGTCCAGAAGATAAAGGATTCTGCGGTGGATGGTGGTGGTGTTTTGGACATCAGTAAATACCTCACTAGTAAGCCGTGAAAATCTACTGCAAAATTGAAGATTAATCAACCGCAGGGTTTTTATTTATGAGGTAACTATTCACCACTATCCTTGTGCAGGGTCGGGGGTCCTGTGGCAGGGGTGTTTGTCGCCATGGATGGCGACAACAAGCGGTCATGGATGACGCAAAGCGTCCCTTGGCATAGGACTCCAGACCCGGTGGCGAATAGATGTGAATTGAGAAAATGGCTGGGGCGCCAGGATTCGCCCACTACGTCACCGCCATCACGGCGGTTCCTGCGTCGGCTCCCCTTCGCTCACTGACGCGGCCATCCATGGCCGCTCTTCTGACATTAAGTCAGCGTTCGCTGCGCTTCGAATCCTGGCGGATGAAATTGTTTTTGAATTGAGAAAATGGCTGGGGCGCCAGGATTCGAACCTGGGAATGCCGGAATCAAAATCCGGTGCCTTACCGCTTGGCGACGCCCCAATGAAGGAAGAACGATTTTCTAGCAAAGATAATTTACAGCGTCAAGGGAAAACCTTTAAACGGCAAAATCAATCAGCCACCAAG
>JAHYIY010000026.1 GCA_019429255.1 Desulfuromonadales bacterium
TATTGCGCCCTGGTGCCGGGATCTTGTCCAGCGGCTTCTGGGGGTGGTAGTTGACGGCCAGCCCGAGGACCTTCTGCTTGGCGTCAGCGATCAGACGATCGAGATCCATACTGATGCTGTCACCCCGGCGCATGTAGTTCAGGTCGTACATTTCCGCCGCCCCCATCGACACGGTGGCCATGCCGATCTGTTTGAAATATTTAAAGATAAAGGGGGTCGGATCGATATCGCCGTGGCGCGCCAGGTCAACCGCACGCAGGCACATTTCCTTGGTGCCGCCACCCGCCGGGATCAGGCCCACGCCGATTTCAACCAGTCCCATGTAGGTTTCCGCATAGGCGTTGATGGCGTCTGCATGGAGGCTGAATTCACAACCGCCGCCGAGGGTCATACCGAAAGGTGCGGCGACCACCGGCACGTCAGAATATTTGACCGCCATGGTCGCTTTCTGAAAGGCGCGAACCATCATGTCGATGTCCTCAAAGGCTCCTTCCGCCAGGGCGACGGCAAGCAGCATCAGATTGGCGCCGACGGAAAAGTTGGCCCCCTGATTGCCGATGACCAGCCCGACACCGTCTGTTTCGGCGCGCTTGATGGCTTTGTGGGTCATTGCCAGAATGTCACCGCTGATGGAGTTCATCTTGGAGTGAAATTCAAAGCCGAAGACCCCGTCGCCCAGGTCGAGCAACGAGCAATTGGCATTTTTCTCAACCACACCGCTGCTTTTCTTGAGGATCTGCAGGTTGATTTCGCCGGGCTTCAAGGGGATGGAGTGATACTCAGCGCGGGTCAGATCAAAATATTCCTTCTGCCCTGCATCGTTGAAGCGGTAAAAAGAGGTGACCTGTTTTAACGAGTCGGGAACCGCCACACCATCCTGCTCAGCACGTTTGACAAAATCGGCAACGCCAATCGCGTCAAGCATTTCAAAGGGGCCGATCTCCCAGTTGAAGCCCCACTTCATGGCATTATCGATGTTAAGCACATCGTCAGCGATTTCCGGAATCCGGTTGACGGTATAGATCAGGGTATCGCGCAGGGTTTTCCAGGCGTATTCGGCCGCCTTGTCCTGCCCGCTAACCACCATTCTGATTTTCTGTGCCGGATCATCGACCATTTTAACCGCTGCAATGGACGCGAACTTAGGCTTTTGGGCCGGCTTGAATTCACCACTGGTGTAATCGTAGTAGAGAATCCGGCGCTGTCCATCGACCTGCTGCTTCTTGTAGAATCCAGCCTTGCTCTTGTTGCCGAGCAGGCCGTTGTCGATCATCTGCTGCATGAACTCAGGGACAACGAAGGTGTCCCGCTGTTCGTCGTTCTTGAGCAATTCGAAGGAGTTTTTACAAATGTGCGCCAGGGTGTCGATGCCGACCAGATCGACGGTACGAAAAGCAGCGGATTTGGGGCGCGCTGTGGCCGGTCCGGCAATGGCATCAACCTCTTCAACGGTCATCTCCATGGCCAGCATGTGCTCAATTCCTTTGAAGATGGCGTAGACACCGATGCGGTTGGCAATAAAGTTGGGCGTATCCTTGGCGTAGACGATGCCTTTACCGAGGCGGCGGCTGATAAAATCCGCCATGGCGGCGACGACTGCCGGGTCGGTTTCCCGGCAGGGGACGATTTCCAGCAGGCGCATGTAGCGGGGTGGATTGAAAAAATGGGTAATCAGGAAGTTTTTGCGGATTTCCGCCGGCAGCACCTGCGCCATCTCGTTGATCGACAAACCGCTGGTGTTGGAGGTGAGGATTGCTCCCGGCGCCAGATGGGGGATCAGTTTTTCGAGCAACTGTTTTTTGATCGGCAGATGTTCGATGACAACCTCAATTACCCAATCACAGTGGTTGAGCTGGGTTAGATCATCCTCTAAATTGCCGACCCGGATCCGTCCGGCATATGCCGGCAGGTAGAATGGGGCCGGTTTCATTTTCATCAGTCCGGCCAGTCCGTCAGCGGCGATCCGGTTGCGCACCTGCGGACTTTCCAGGGTCAGTCCCTGGGCCTTTTCGTTGGCGTTCGGCTCTTTGGGGATAATGTCGAGGATCAGGACATCGAGTCCGGCGTTGGCCAGATGCGCTGCAATGGTCGCGCCCATGACGCCGGAACCCAGAACGGCGACCTTTTTGATCTGTCTCATTGTTCACCTCCGTTGGCCAGATAGAGTGCTTCTATCTGCTCTTTGTGTATGGCGTAGATTGCCTTGCGTTTCTGTTTCATGGTCGGGGTCAGCTCGCCGCCTTCAATAGAGAATTCCCGTGGCAGCAGGGCAAATTTTTTAATCGTTTGATAGGAAGGCTGGGTCTGGTTGAATAGTTCAACCCGCTCATTGAACAGGTCAATCACGCGGCGGTTGGTGACCAGTTCGTCGACGGCCAGATAGTCAAGTTTCTCCCGCTGAGCCAGTTCGATCAAGCGCTCAAGGTTCGGCGTCAATAGCGCGACCAGGTAAGGCTTGCGGTCGCCATGAACGTAGACCTGGGAAATATATTTATCCAGCTTCAGGGCATTTTCCAGCGGCTGGGGGGCGATGTTCTTGCCGGCGGCGGTGATGATGATCTCTTTTTTACGGTCGACGATCGTGACAAACCCCTGGTCATCGATGGTGGCAATATCACCGCTTTTAAACCAGCCGTCAGCCATAGCGGCGGCCGTTGCCGCCTCATCTTTATAGTAACCCTGCATCACCTGCGGGCCCTTGATCAGCAGCTCGCCATCTTCAGCCAGTTTCAGCTGTGTCCCTTCCAGCGGGATGCCGACCGAGCCAAAGCGCAGATGTTGACGGTTGTTCAGGGTGACCGCCGGACTGGTTTCGGTCAGTCCATAGCCTTCAAAGACCGGCAGGCCGATAATCCACATGAACTCGTTAATGGTTTTGTCCAGCGGCGCTCCGCCGCAGATGAACGAGCGCAGGTTGCCGCCGAACTTTGCGCGGATCTTGCTGAATACCAGTTTGTCATAGATGCGGTATTTCAGCCCCAGCAGGCCCACCGGCTGATTGTTGATGTAGCGTCTGCGCACATATTCGCGCCCGATGTCAATGGCGCGGTGAAACAGATTGCGTTTGAAGGGCGAGCTCTGGTGGATGCTTTCGTAGATACGTGAATGGATTTTTTCGAACAAGCGCGGCACGCTGACGATGAAGGTGGGCTTGATTTCAAGGATGTTTTCAATAACGGTGTTAACGCTTTCAGCAAAGGCGATGTGACTGCCGAGGAGCAGGGCACTATGGTAGCCGGCGGTCCGTTCGAGGACATGACTTAAGGGCAGGAAGCTGAGAAAAACGTCTTCCGGATGGATGCCGCCAAGGTGCTGATGGCCGATGGTGGCATTGCTGAGCAGATTGTACTGGCTCAGCATCACCCCTTTGGGTTCGCCGGTGGTTCCGGATGTATAGATCACCGTCGCCAGACGGTCGGGCGTAATCGCATCAATCTCCTCTTCAATCTGGGTTTTCTCCTCTGCCGTCAGGGGGTGGGAAACCTCGGAAAGTTGATTGAGGGTGTAGACCGGGAGCTTGAGGTCACCGAGAAAGCGCTCGAAAGAAATAACCAGCTCAACCTGTGGTAGCTGATCGCGCACACCGAGAAGTTTTTCGTACTGCTGGCGCCCTGAGACAAAGACGATTTTCGCAGCGCAATGATTGATGATGTAAGCGGCCTGGGCGCCGGTATTGGTAGCGTAGATTGGAACACTTGTCCCTCCGGCGGCCTGAATACCGAAATCCGCAATGGCCCAGCCAATACGATTTTCGGAGAATATGGCGACATTATCACCGAACTGCATCCCGGCTTTACGCAGGCCGCGCGCCGTCATCAGCACCCTGATGTAGAATTGCTGGTAGTTCAGGCTGATATAGCTGCCGCTGCGTTTATTGCTGAGGGCCGGCCTGGCGCCGTGGAGTTCAGCGGTTCGGCGCAGCATCTGCGGCAAGGATTGATAGGGACTGTTCAGATGAGGTGTGCTGGACATGATCTGAGCCTCTCCCGGAGATGATAACGCTGCGTCAATGCCAATCAGTTCGTGTCGTTGTTGTTCAGTCTATCTAACCTTAACGTTCACGTCAAATTAAAAATAAAACGTTTTTATATTTATTTGCACGGGTTTTTGTCACGCTGCTCGTGTCCCGTTTGGTTAGTCCGTTTAGATAATTCTGAGGTATTTTGGTCGTTGGCAAGGTTCGTCGACGCAGGTCTAGTCCCTGCGCTAAACCGAGGAGACGTAACGCAGCCAGCGGCCAAAAGGGCCAGAATTAATAGATGGAATTAACCAATCGGGGCACTAGGGTTGCGCGGCTTTGTTTTTGGGTAAGAGCAGGCAGGCCAGTGCCGGCAGCAGCAGGATAGCACCGAGCATGTTGACCAGAAACATGAAGGTCAGCAGGATCCCCATGTCAGCCTGAAATTTGAGGGGTGAAAAAATCCAGGTGGCGACGCCGATGGCAAGGGTGACCCCGGTAAATACAACACCGTTTCCGGTGACCGCCAGGGCATGCAGATACGCTTGTTGCAGGGACATTTCCAGGTTCATGTTGCTGCGCAAACGGCTGAAAATATAGATACCGTAGTCAACTCCGACGCCAACTCCTAAAGCAACTACCGGCAGGGTCGAAACCTTCAGGCCGATTTCCAGCAGACTCATCAGCGCATAGGCGAGCAGCGAGACCAGCCCAAGGGGCAGGACAATACAGAGAACCGCCCTGATCGAGCGGAACTGGACATAGCAAAGCAGAATGACCGCACCAAAGACATAGAGCAGAATGGGAAACTGGGCCGCCGAGACCTCTTCATTGGTCGCTGCCATGACCCCGACATTGCCGGTCGCCAGACGAAAAGAGATGTTTTCATCGGCTTGTTGCCGGCGGTAATTTTTCACCTCCGCGACGATCCGATCAATGGTTTCGGCTTTATGGTCCTCGGTGAAGATCATGATCGGCATGACGCTGCAATCGGAGTTGAGCAAACGACTGCTGGTCGGAACATACCCAACCGCCTGCACCATGCTTGACGGATTGCGTGGTAACACCCGCCACTTAAGGCTGCCTTCGTTCCAGCCGGAATAGATGGTTTTGGCGATTCCCGGCAGCCCGACCACCGATTGCACTCCGGGAACATTGTTCATGTGCCAGGCAAAATCATCAATAGCGGTCATAATACCATGATCAATACAGCCATCGGCGTCGGTTTCGACGATCACTGACAGCAGATCAACGCCGATGGAAAAGTGGCTGGTAATGACCTCACTGTCGATGTTGTAGCGCGAATCGGTACGCAGTTCCGGTACGCCACGATGCATGTCACCGATCTTGACATCAGCGCCTTTCCAGGCGCCAAAAGCGAAAAGAACCAGGGCTATGCCGATGATGATGCGCGCCGGGCGCGGTTCAGCGGCTTGTTCAAAAAACCGCCACACCGGTTTGAGAACCTGAATCTGCTGATTGACCCGGCGATTATAGCGGTTACCGGTTCTGACATAGGAAAGCAGGATCGGAAGCAGAACCAGATTGGTCAGAATGATGGCAGCAACGCCAAGACTGGCAGTGACCGCCATCTCCTGGATCACCTGGATTTCGATCAGGCGGATGGTGATAAAGCCGATGGTGTCACTCGCCAGGGCAACAAAGCCGGGCAGCAGCAGTTGCCGAAAACTGGCCTTGGCGGCATCCATCCGCTCGGCTCCGGCCCGGACTTCGGCGGTGTTGGCAGTAATCATCTGCACCGCATGACTGACCCCGATGGCAAAAATCAGAAAAGGTACCAGCAGCCCCATGGGGTCGATACCGTAGCCGAGAACCGGCAGCATGCCAAGTTGCCAGATTACTGCCGTTAGGGAACAGGCCAGGGGTATCAGGGTGAGGATCACTGAGCGGGTGTAGAGAAACACCAGGATCGTGGTGATGATAAAGGCGATCAGAAAAAACAGGACGACCCGCTGGGCACCATCGGCAATATCGCCGACCACTTTGGCAAAGCCGATGATGTGGACATCGATCCGGTCGCTCTGATACTGGTCGCGGATCTTTTCTTCGAGCAGGTGAGAGACGTGGATAAAGTCGAGCCGTTCGCCGCTGCCGGGATCAATTTCCAACAGTTCGGCGCTGATCATCGCACCACTGAAGTCGGTGGCGACCAGACGCCCGACGATGCCGGCTTTCAGAATGTTTTCGCGAACCCGCTCAAGACCTTCTTCCGTCGGGGTAAAGTTGGCCGGGACCACATTGCCGCCGGCGATGCCGTCTTCAACTACTTCGGTATAGCGAACATTGGGGGTGAACAGGGAGCTGACCTGGGAGCGATCAACGCCGGGGATGAAGAACACGTCATCGGTTGCCTGCTCAAGGATTTTGAAAAAATCGGCGGTAAAGATATCCCCCTCTTTGACCATCAGGGCGATCATCACCCGGTTAGCGCCACCGAATTCCTGACCATGCTCAATGTAGGTCTGCATGTACTCATGTTCGAGGGGGAGCAGTTTGGCAAAGCCGGCATCGATGCGCAACTGGCTGAGGGAGAACCCCATCAGCAGGGTAATAACCAGAAAAATTGCCAGCAGCAGGGGGCGCTTGCCGAAAACTAAAGATTCCAGCAGGTTGGTGATCCAGTCGCGTTTCATGTTTTTCTCTTGTCGAAAACTACGGTTAGCGGAGCAGGGATGACGGCAGCAGGGTGACACCAAAGTCGCCAACCGCAACGATCCGTCCGTCAGCCGTTGCCAGCAACTTGCTGAAACCCTTGCGCTCCGGCTCCTCGTGACAAATAACGCTTAAATCCTCTTCAGCAACCAGCAGTAGAGTGCCGCTTAGTCCCGCTATCACCAGGGTGCCATCGGTAAGCTGCACGGCGCTGTTCAGGCCGGCATCGGTGTCGGTGTCAAGCTGGATCCAGGTTTCCCCACCATCGTCTGAATGAAACAGATTGCCCCGTAAGCCAAACAGCAGCAGTTGATCATCGGCGAACGGAAGGAGGCCGAAAAACGAACCCTCATAGTCCGGATAAAGTTCATCAAAGGTTTTACCATTGTCTCTGGACTGGTAAACCATTCCCGCTTCAGCCGCGATGTAGATGGCCGCGCCGCTGGTGACGATGGCGTTCAGGTGCAAATCGTCTTCACTGATCCAGCGCTGCTCCCAGGTGCGGCCACCGTCCGTCGACGCAAAAAAGGTTCCGTAGGCACCGACGGCAAAGGCGGTATGTTCATCGATAAACAGAACATCCAGCAGTGGCGGCTGCTCGTCACGGTCTTCATAGACGAGTTCCCAGCGGTGGCCGCCATCTTCGGTGCGCAGAATGGTCAGGTCATGGCCGACTGCTAAGCCGTGCAGACGGTCGATAAAGGTCACGGCGGTGAGGGTTGCCCGGGTCGGCACGATGATCTGCTGCCAGCTCCGACCGTGATCGCTGCTACGCAGGACGTGCCCACGCTCACCAATAACGACCAGATCGTCACCCGCTTTTGCGCCCCCCAGCAGCAGGGATTGGGCCGCCAGACGGGCGGGAACCGAAGTCAGCTCGGCGGTGACAGAGATCGGCACCATGGTGAGGATCAGCAGGCAGATTAGACCGAAGAGGTGATTTTTTTTCATGACGCTGCTCATAACATTCCTGCTATGTCAATTGCGATGGGTTTGTCGGGGCGAAAAATATTTCACCCCTACGGCCTGAAAACAAGGGAGGAAATTGAACCCGTGTTGTAGGGGCGATTCGTGAATCGCCCCTACGGGATATGATCTGGTATATCGTCGGGGCAGGTTTTCTTGCCTGTCCCGATTCTATGATCAGCGCTGACCGGCGCGGCGCAGGGCCGCCTGGGAAAAGTCCTGCTCACTCAAGGTCACATCAAAATTATAGGTGGTCGACTCGTTGTCCATGCCGATGGCCAGATAGCGCCCCGACTGCAGATCATAGTGGGCTTCCACTGTCGTCCAGTAGGTCGGTACCTCGTAGTAGTTGAGGCCGTGCCCTTCCGATACCCGCCACAGCTGGTCGCGGTTGTCGTAGAGGTCGGCGGTGACGATCTGCCAGGAATCTTCATCAATATAAAAGGTGCGCTTTTTGTAAAGATGGCGCGAGCCGTCACGCAAAGTCGCTTCGATGACCCAGACCCGATGCAGTTCATAGCGCAGATGTTCGGGGTTCAGGTGCAGCGGGGTCAGCACGTCGGCATATTTAAGCTGATTGCTGTGAAGCTTATAGCTGTTGTAGGGAACGTACAGCTCTTTTTTACCGATCAGTTTCCAGTCGTAACGGTCGGGAGCGCCGTTGAACATGTCAAACTGGTCGGTGGTGCGCAGGCTGTCGGAGGCCGTGCCGGGGTTGTCATAGGCGACATTGGGGGCGCGGCGGACGCGGCGTTGACCGGGATTGTAAACCCAGGCGCTGCGCGGTTCGGCCACCTGGTCGAGGGTTTCATGAACCAGCAGCACTTCACCGGCCAGGCGCGCTGGAGCGGTGACCTCCTGACGGAACATGAGGATGCGATTGTTCATCTTCTCTTCGGTCATCCCTTCCTGGGAATAGATCAGGCTGAACATGTCCTCAAACTGGACCAGGGTGTAGGCACCGCCGCGCGTCAATGCTGCCTGGGCAATGCTGCGGGTAGCAAAGGCGCCGCGATAGCGCAGCATGTGATTCCACAACACTTCAATACCGCTTTTGGGAATCGGGAAGGGGATGCCGATAACGGTACCTCTGACGCCGTCGCCATTGTTGACCAGTTCAGCGGTCCGCGCGACCTCTTTAGTGGCATCATAAATGCGCTGGGGCACTGAGGCACTACGGCGGGTCGGATAAACATTCATCTTAAAGGTATCGTAGTTTTCCAGCAGGGCCTGATGGCCGACGGTCAGTTGGTCACGATACTGTTCGATATTGGCGGCGGTGATGGTGAACTGAATCTGATCATTGGCATAGGGGTCAATATGGTGTTGGCCTTTGACATAACCGGCAGGTGGAGTAGTGATTCCCCCTTCCCAGGCGGGAATGGTACCGTCGGCGTTGCCGGCGCGTTCAGCGCCTAAGGGGGTCAGATCCTGCCCGAGGCGGGCGGCTTCTTCAGCGGAAATGGCGGCAAGGGAAAGTCCGGCTGTCGCTGTGACCAGCAGAACGGCGGCTATCAGGATGAATGCTTTTTTCAGCATGATGGTTGCTCCTTCAATTTAAGTTGTTTTGACTGGGGTGATCACAGATCCCATGTCAAGGGACGCTTTTCGTCGTCCATGACCGCTTGATTGTCGCCGTCCTGGCGACAAACACCCTTGTCATGGGACCTGCGATCCCCCGATGATCCTGCTCGTTATCAGAAAAAGTACTTGATCTCAGCGGCCAGAAAGTCACGGTCGTTGATCAGGTTGTAACGTCCGGCACCAAAGAAATCGGTGTAGCTGATATCGGCCATCCACTTGTTCTGATAGTTGGCGCCAAGGCCCAGGGTGATGGCTTTACGACCTTCAACAAAGTTGCCGCCGGGGCCGGGGGTTGTGCCGTTGACATCGTGCGCCCAGGCGACCCGTGGCGACAGGGTGACGGCACCGATGGCGTTGTTGAAATCGAGCTTGGCCACCATGCGGTAGCCCCAGGAGGTGGCGTCGGCAAAGGCGGAGGAGGGTTCGGTTTCGCCATAATGTGCTCCTGCAAGAAGCTCATTGCCGCTGATCGGCGTGCCGGGGCCATCAAAGCGCAGTTTGCTCTTGCTTGGCATGCCGTGAACTCGTGTCAAGCCAACCTCGCCCACAAGGGTGAACTGACTGGCGCCTAAAGTTGGGCCAAACAGCTTGGTTGCAGTGGTTTGTATTTGGGTGACATCTTTGAGTTGGTACCCTTGAATGTAGTGTTCGTAAGGATTTGCCAAGGTCCCAGTATTGAAAATTTGATTAAAGGTTGCGAGGCCAGAATTAATTGGCCCGAGGGCTGCGAATATTAATTCAATATCATCCATTTGCAAAGGGACGTCTTTTTTGTGAGAAATTTCTCCCTGAAGAGCTATTCCCGTATTCTGAAGCAGTGTATTGAAACTGATACCAAATAGTTTTATGTCTTCTGGGTATTCCACGATGTACTGGGCTGTTTGAGCATATTCATTGACAGCATAGGCTTGAGTCAAGGCGGCATCGCCCGTCGTCGCAGCATTCACCGCACCGGTCGCGACAGCTTGAGCGGTTGCCGGATCAAGACCAGCGGTAATGCCGGTAGTTGTGCCTGCCGTGATTCCGGCAGTAATTGCTGCTTGCGGATTGTTAGGATCATTGGCAAAGGTTCCAGCGAAAGTTTGTGCAGCGGTTCCTGCCACCAATGTTCTCAATGCACCCACTCCGGTGCCTGTTCGTGCACTAAGGACTGGAAGGCGACTATGATAATTAATGAAATAAAAGCCGAATTCCGTATCATTGAGGCCGGGGGCAAAGACGCGCATAGCAATACCGTACTGACCGTCGTCATCTGCATAAACAGTCTTGCCGCGTGGAACCATATTGAAACGATCATCTGAATCGGGGCCAAGGGCTCCCGTCCAGCTTTCACCCTGGTCAGACCAGCGACCAAAACCGAGCATGACTCGATCACCACTTTCCCCGGCAAAATCATTAGTACTCCAGTAGCTGCCGGTCGGGTCAATCTTGGTTTCTTCCCACTGGTACTGATAGAAGGCTTCAAAACTGATATTTTGTGTCGGGCTGATGGAGCCGGAAATCATGCCGACGGGAACCAGTCCTTCACGCAGTTCGGCCCCGGCGACGCGCAATTTGCTGACGTCGAAGGGGTTGATGATATTGATACCGTTCTGGATGAAGGTGCTTTCCCCCCAGCTGAGCACCTGCTGACCGACGCGCACCTGTGCCGGCGCGCTGGCAATGGCGAAATCCCAGTTGAGGTAGGCGTCCAGCAGGGTGGCGTCCTTGCCGACCATGTCCTTGGCGTCACTGCTCAGTTCCGTGCGTTGGCGGCTGCCGTCGTTGTTTTCAAAGTCGTAAAAGGCCGTTCCGCGCACAAACAGGCCGAAATTACGCCATTTCAGGGCGAGCTCACTGGTGATTTTGGCGGTATGGTTGATCAGGTCGCCCTTGTCGTAGTTGAGGTTGCCGTCATCGTAGTTGACTGAATAGGCATCGCCTTTGCCGGAGTTATACTGCCGATTAGCAACACCGATAAGGTCGGAATCCCGGTCCTTCATGCGCCAGGCGGCGCCGTAGGAGAGGGTGGTGTCGAGGTTGCCGCTGACTTCATCGCCGAGGCTGAACTGGAAGGCGGCGGCGGGGGTGGCCATGCTGAATGGCAGGGCGAGCAGGGCACAGGCCAGCAGGGCATTGATGCGGTGAACCAGAGGGGGCTTGGACGCAGGTCGGCTGTTCATTCGGTTCCTCCTTGAAGCGATAGTGTACGGCAGGGGCGCATGAAAAACCCTTTAAAAGCCATCATCTCTGACCCCATCCGGCAGATGTTGTCAGGACGAGCGCTTTTGTCGAGTTTCTATTAAATTAAGCAGAATTTTAACCTTGACGATCTAGAGGTGCAAGGATAAAAAAACGTTACATTCAGAGGTCAGATTTCTTTTTGCCGGTGATGGGCAGTCTCACGTCGAACAAAAGAAGACAATCTGCACCATGTTAGTATGGCAGCTTGTTCAGGTTTTACTTTCATTTTACGTTAAGGTCAATATAAAAATAACGCTGTTCTGTTTTTCTTCCGGAAGGTTGTCGCGACCTGTGAGTTTGTTGAGAAGGAAATTTCCCTTGGCGCTAGGTAGACTAGCCTCTATAATGTCCAGTTGAAAGATACAAGCAGCTTGATCTATCGCTATCGCTATCGCTATCGCTATCGAAATCGATCCCGATCCCGATCCCGATTTGGACAAAAATTTGGACAAAGAATGTTCCCGGTGATAGGTTGCGCCTGGCGTTACCGGAGCCGGTTAGATAACCGGAAAAATCTTTTTACCCTGTCTTTATCGAAGGAGTTTGTTCTACATGCGCTATCAGAAATCACAGGAACTTTTTGCCAGGGCGCAACAGCTCATCCCTGGTGGTGTCAATAGCCCGGTGCGGGCGTTCAAGTCGGTGGGAACCCAGCCGATTTTTATTGAGCGGGCGGCGGGCAGCAAAATTACTGATGTTGACGGTAATGACTATATCGACTACGTCGGTTCCTGGGGGCCGATGATCCTTGGACATTGTCACCCCAAGGTGGTTGAAGCGATTCAGCAGGCGGCAACCAAAGGAGCGTCCTTCGGCGCGCCGACGGCGCTTGAGACGGAACTTGCCGAGCTGGTCAATCAGGCTTACCCCAACATCGAAAAAGTCCGGATGGTGTCTTCCGGTACCGAAGCGACCATGAGCGCTATCCGTCTGGCGCGGGGTTTTACCGGGCGCGACAAGATTCTCAAGTTCGACGGCTGTTATCATGGCCACGCCGATTCCCTGCTGGTCAAGGCCGGTAGCGGCGCGGCAACCTTCGGCGTGCCGACGTCCCCCGGCGTGCCGGCGGATTTTGCCAAATATACCCTGACCGCCAACTACAACGATCTGGCCGAAGTGGAGCAGATGGTGGCGGCCAACAAGGGGGAGATCGCCTGCATTATCCTCGAGCCGATTGCCGGCAATATGGGCTGTGTTCCGCCGCGTCCAGGCTTTTTGGAAGGGCTGCGCAAACTCTGTGATGCCGAAGGTGTTCTGCTGATTATGGACGAAGTCATGACCGGTTTCCGGGTGGCTTATGGCGGCGCGCAGGAGCGTTATGGCGTGCGCGGTGATCTGGTCTGTCTCGGCAAGATCATCGGCGGCGGTCTGCCCGTCGGCGCCTTCGGTGGGCGGCGCGAGATTATGGATTGTCTCTCGCCGGTGGGTGGCGTTTACCAGGCCGGTACCCTGTCGGGTAATCCGCTGGCCATGAGTGCCGGTATTGCCACCCTCAAGCTGCTGCAGGCAGAAGGTTTTTATCAGCAGATTGAAGAGAAGAGCGCTTATCTCGAAAAGGGGCTATTGCAGGTGTGTGCCGCTCAGCCGCTAGCAACCCGTTGGCAGCGGGTCGGCGGCATGTTCTGCACCTACTTTACCGACAGGGAGGTTTTCTCCTTTGCCGATGCGGCGACCAGCGATACCCAAATGTTCGGGCGCTTTTTCCGTGCCATGCTCGATGAAGGGATCAATCTGGCCCCCTCGCAATTTGAAGCGGGCTTCATGAGCGTCGCCCATAGTCGTGAAGATCTGGATATAACCATCACCGCCGCGGAAAAATCTTTCGCGTCCCTGAAGGGTTGAAGTTGCCCGTTGTGGCGCAGAAAAGCGGTTGACTTGGCGGGGTTGCTGTGCTAGTTAAAGGTCGCTTTTGCGCCCACTTCTGGGTCGGAGCAGATTGTCTATGAGTGAATTGGAGCGCGAGCAGAAACGCCGGTTGTACCGCAGCCTCGGGTTTTTATCTTCCCTGGGGATTTCGATGGTGGCGGCGACCCTGCTGGGTCTGGCCATCGGCTACTATCTCGATCAATGGCTCGATACACGCCCGATTTTCACTATAATTATGCTGATTTTCGGTATTGCTGCCGGTTTCCGTAACGTCTATGTCCTGACGTCGTGGGAGCTGCGGCGGCAACAGAAAGATCAGGACGAGAACTCCCAATGACCGATCAGGATGCCGGTCTGGAGACAGCTCTGGCGCGGCGTAACTGGGGGATTCTGGCACTGATGGTCGCAGTCAGTCTGTTTTGGCGCTCCGCTCCGGTAACCCTCGGCGTACTTGGCGGCGGGCTGGTTATCGCCCTCAATTACCACTGGATGGGGCGCTCACTGACCAGGTTGCTGGCTGACCCGCAACGCGCGCCGCAGCGAAAAATCTTCACCGGGATCAACTATCTGTTGCGCCTGGTGGTGATGGGTCTGGTCATTTACCTGCTGCTGGTCCAGATCAAGGTTCATCCTATTGGCCTGGCTGCCGGTTTATCGTTGTACGTTGTTAACCTGATATACAGCACGATCAGGCGCATTTATTAGTAAGTAATTAGTGGCAAATCAGCAGCAAAACGAAAGAGAGAGCTTATGGTTCATCCTTTTATGTTTCTCGATTGGATCGCCGGCCTGATTAACCTGCATGTCGGTGAGCATGTTCTGTACACCTGGCTGGCGATGGCCATTCTGTTGTCCGGAGCCTGGTTGGCTGGCCGTAATATCAGTATGGTGCCGGGGAAAATGCAAAACTTCATGGAAGCGGTCATGGGCGGCTTTGACAGCCTGATCGAAAATGTCATGGGTAAGGACGGCAAACCGTACTTCCCGTTGATTGCTACCATTGGCATGTTTGTTCTGGTGAGCAACCTGCTCGGTCTGGTGCCTTCCTGCTTTCCGCCAACCGCCAGCCTTAACACCAATGCCGCGCTGGCCCTGACGGTCTTTTTCATGACCCATTATATCGGCATTAAAAAGCACGGCTATCATTACATTCAGCACTTCATGGGGCCGATCATCTGGCTGGCACCACTGATGATTATTATCGAGATCCTCAGTCATCTGGTTCGTCCCATTTCCCTGTCGCTACGTCTGTTCGGTAACATGTATGGCAAGGAAATCGTGTTGATGATCTTTTTTGCCCTGGTGCCACTGTTCATGCCGATTCCGATCATGTTTCTCGGGGTGTTGATCAGTATGATCCAGGCTTTTGTTTTTGTTCTTCTGTCGATGATTTATATTGCCGGCTCCCTTGAGGAAGCCCACTAATATCCATATACAGTTATTCATGCGTTCACAGGGGTGATCGCATAAGTCCTATACTTTAGGAACAATCACCATTCACAACAGCACAACAAAGGAGTAGTACCATGGATTTTTTCACCTGGAGCATTATCGCAGCAGCATTCGGTATGGGCATTGGTTCTGTCGGTACCGGTATCGGTATGGGTATCGCGATCAGCAAGGCTTGTGAAGGTGTTGCCCGCAATCCCGGCGCATCCGGTAAGATCCTGACCAACATGATGGTCGGTCTGGCCCTGATCGAGTCCCTGGCAATTTACGTTTTCGTTATCTGTATTATTGCCCTCTACGCCAACCCCTTTACTGACACGGTGGTTGAATTGCTGCGTGCCGGTATGGGCGCTTAATGCACTAAGCACTAGCAACACACAGAATAATCTAAAAAGGCGATTCTCATGCGAGGGTCGCCTTTTTTGTATATTGTATACAGTGTCTTGAATAGATAAATGTTTAAACTTATATATATATCAGAGTATTAGCTTCTTTTGACGGTAAATAAGAAGGGTTTTTGTTGCCTTCTTTTCAAGTTCAGAGTAGTCTTTGCCCTGTATGTTATAAATGTACATTAGCGTGTGTTGTGGCTAGTGCAAGACTGCCACCGGGGAGTGGAAAGATTTTTCTATCTCCTCCGTCTTGCCCTGGATGCATTTGCCGTTGTTTGTCAATGTGGTTCTGATAATTATCCAAGGAGAGTTTCGATGCATAATCTTGTCTTCCTGTTGGTGTTGCTGCTGACAATGTTATCCAGTTCGCAGGCGCTGGCTGAGCCCACTCTGGTGACTTCACCTGAAACCTGTCTGATGTGCCACAGCGATGTTGTCTCAGCTGACGGCTTTGCGACATCGGTTCATGGTCCCAACGGTTGTGTCGCCTGTCACATTGATCTGGTTGATGTTGAAGGTCATATGAGTGGCGAGGTTACCCCGCAACCACCCATGTGCGTGCGCTGTCATAAGGTCGAGACGGCGGAACACTATGCCAGTGTCCATATGCTGTCAGGAATCGATTGCTCAAGTTGCCATTGGGATATTCACACCCACCGGCCTTGGGCGGGTGACAAAAATATCGCTTCGGCCAAGTGTGCTGAATGTCACTTTGATACCAATGAAGTATGGCAGGAATCGAGCCACGGTCAGGCAGTCATGGCCGGAAATATGGACTCAGCCGCTTGTCTCGATTGTCACAACCTGCATGCGATCAGCGAAATTGGGCAGCCGGGTGATCCGGGCCATTGGGAGTTTCACACCGATGCCTGCATGAAGTGCCACGCTGATCGCCAGATGATGGAGCGCAACAACGTCATGACCGTTGCGGTAAGCTCCTATTTAAGCAGTTATCACGGCAAGAATTATCGTCTTGGTTATCCTGATGAGGTAGCCGGTTGTGCAAACTGCCATACCTCTCATGCCATCTTCCCTCATAATGATCCACGTTCTACCCTGTATCCTGAGAATCTGATTGGTACCTGCGGCGCCTGTCACTCTAACTCGTCGGCGCAGTTCGTTAAATTTTATTCTCACGGCGATATGACGGATCGCGAAAACTATCCGATTTTGTGGTGGACTTTTGTCAGCATGACTACCTTGCTGGTGTCCACCTTTGGGGTGTTCTGGGTACACTCTTTGTTCTGGTTGTTCCGTGGATTTGTTGATAACCGCCAGAAACATCGTGCCATGATAGCGGGTCACTTCCATGTGATCCCCGATGCCCATAAGGTTTACCGGCGTTTCACCAAAACCCACATTTTCCTGCATTTACTGGTTATTATCAGCTTTCTGCTGTTGTCGATGACGGGTATTCCCCTGAAGTTTGCCGACCAGGAATGGGCCAAGGTGTTGATGGGTTTTTTTGGTGGAGCCCCGATGGCAGCTGATTTGCATCGTCTCGGTGCGGTGATCACATTTGTCTACTTTGGTGTTGCTCTCTTTATGAGTGCCAAGTTCCTGTTCTACAAACTGGAATATCCGGCTGAATTCTTCCAGCGCCTGTTCGGCCCCGAATCCCTGTGTCCCAACCTGCGTGATATTCGCGACGTTACGGCAATGGTGCGCTGGTTTTTGTTCCTTGGTCCCAAGCCGACCTTTGAGCGCTGGACCTACTGGGAGAAGTTTGACTTTATCGCGGTCTTTTGGGGTATGTTTGCTATCGGTGGTTCAGGTTTGATGCTCTGGTTCCCGGAGTTCTTTGCCGCCTTCCTGCCCGGTTGGTCGCTCAATGTGGCCACCATCATCCATTCGGATGAGGCGTTGCTGGCAACCGGCTTCATCTTTACCGTCCACTTCTTCAATACCCATGGACGTCCGGAGAAGTTCCCCATGGACTTCGTTATCTTTAATGGCGAGTTGAGTAAAGAAGAGTTCATCGAGGAACGTGCTGACCAGTGGCAGCGTTATGAAGAAGCAGGTATTCTCGATCAGTACATTAAAGAAAAACCCAGTGGTATCGCTTATGATTTCATCATTAAAACCTTTGGTTTCCTCGCCTTGTTTATTGGTCTTGGGTTGCTGGTATTGATGATCTATGCCTTCCTCCTGGGTGGCCATACGCATTAATTGGCCGCAATTTTTAGCTGAATATTCGGGGCTGCCGGCTGGTGGCCCCGAATTGTTTGTAGAGATCATTAACAATGAACAATATGCAAAAAGATTTAATTCTGTCGATTTTCTCTCTTGGTGTTTACATCGTTGGCGGTTTGACGACCTTTGTCGGCGTCGGTATTGTGATCCTGATGAAGGGGAAAGATCTCTGGGGCTGGGGTGATGCCTACGGCATCGGCTACCTGATGATCTGTGTCGGGCTGGTACTAACGATTCTGGGGGTCCTGGTGATGCGGATTGTGAGAAACCGTTTCAAGATCTAGCATTTGTTAGGCGCCTTGATAAATTGGCCGGCAAGATTAAAATTTTTTAGCTCCAAGGACTCTTGTCTGAGTTTTTTCAGCGGGTTGCACGTTGATTTTTTATGAATCAGGGCGGCCGAGGGCATTGACAAATAGCAAGCAAAGTGCTAGTGAATCGGCACTTTTTTGAACATATCCTGGTAGAAGAGCAAATTCACCATCTCAATGTGCCGCTCGAGCAGCAATAATGTTCGACCAATAATGTCCCACCCGCAGGAGGAAAACGAATGGAAGACAATCAGAAAAAGAATGACACGGGTGTCACGTCAACCAGTTTGGCAGATATCCCCAAAACTTTTTTCAAAGGAATTGCGAAAAGTAGAGTATCGCTAGTCGGCGCTATGGCCGTAACGGTGATCTTTCCGTTTCTGGTCGGAGCTGTACTTTACGACCTGGCATTCGGCATTCCCAATACCTATTTTGCCGGCCTGGTTTATATGGTGCTTGGTCCGGGATTTATCGGTGGGCTGGTGCTGATATTTATCGGCTTGTTTTTTTCCAAGGGGAAAGAAGAGGTTCGTCTTTTTACCCTGGCCTATTTTCGGGATAAGCTGGCCGACGATTCAGGCTTCGATCGTTTGCGCAAGATGATTTTTATCGGGGTATTTTTGACCTGTATTAACCTGTTTGTCGTCGGTGTTCTTGCCTATAGCGGTTATCACTATATGGAATCCAATGCGTTCTGTGGCGAGTTCTGTCATGTGCCCATGACGCCTGAATATACCGCTTATCAGAATTCTGCTCACTCCCGTGTTGCCTGTGTCGATTGTCACATCGGCAGCGGCGCCAAGTGGGTGGCTAAATCAAAGATCTCCGGCGTGCGCCAGCTCTATGCTGTAGTTGCTGATACCTTTGCCCGTCCCATCGCAACTCCGGTTCACGGATTGCGTCCGGCCAGTGGTACCTGTATGGAGTGCCATCGTCCGGAAATGTTCCACGGCGATCGTTTGCGCATCAAGGACAAGTTTTTGGAGGATGAGGCCAATACTCATGTCCAGACCGTGTTGCTGATGAAGATTGGCAGTGCCGGTGATCAGGCGTCAGAGTCCCATGGCATTCACTGGCATGTGGATCCGGGCAACGAAATTACTTATGTAGCTGCCGATTGGGAACGCAGTATCATACCGGAAGTCATGCAAAGGAAAGCAGACAGCGGCGTGCTTGTTTATCGCGACAGCGATGCTGAAGAACAGATCGCTAATGCGACTCATCTGCAGGAACGGGTTATGGATTGTATCGATTGTCACAACCGACCAAGCCATGTCTACCTTGGTGCTGATGAAGCCCTTGATAAAAAAATTCTCACTCGTGACATTCCCCAGGAGCTTCCCTACGTTAAACGGCAGGCCAAGGCCGTTGTAGCTGTTGAGTATCCATCTCACGATGCAGCACGAACTGCCATTGCCAGTGAACTGCGTACCTTTTACCGGAATAACTATCCGGAGCTTTATAGCGAGAAACAATATCTGGTTGATCAAGCGATTGCCGGAACACAGGCCGCCTACGTTGAAAATGTATTTCCGGAGATGCAGATCCAGTGGAATACTTACGCCAACTGGATGAGCCACGATGGCTGTTTTCGTTGTCATAATTACCAGCACGAAGCAGCAACCGGTGAGTTGATCGCCATGGACTGTGATACGTGTCATACGGTGCTGGCCGAAGAAGAGCACAAGCCCGCGATCCTGAAACAACTCCTCGGGATGAACTGAGGAACAGGATCGACAAACCGCCAGGTAATCAAGCACCAAACAAAAAGCCCCGCATTACTGCGGGGCTTTTTGTTTGGTAGTGGCTGACATGCCAGCTGGCACCACAGGTCTAGGCTGGTGTCAGATGTTCCTTATCCGGCTCCTTGCGGTCCTTCCAGCGAGCCAGAATCAGGGACTGCAGGGCCGCGGCAATGCCGAAGGCAAGCAGTCCAACGACCAGCCAGGGACCGCTGATCTGCAGCATGTCATAGACGAAAACCTTGGCCCCCCCCATGACCATGATGAGACAAGACAGGTTACGCAGTTCCCGGTTGTTACGGTAGGCAGCAAGGGACATGAGCACAATCGCGGTACCATTAATCAGCAGGGAGACCAGGCCGGTAAAGGCAACGTTAAGCTCTCCGCTATAATTGCGACTCAAGATGAAATAGCCCAGGGCCGAGGCTGCGATCAGTGCGATGGACAGGCCACTAAGCAGCGGCAAGGCCGCACTGCGGTCGTGGGTGTCGTAGCGGGAGAAGGCGACTGATTCAGCCGGCGGCGGATTCTGACGGCAATAGCTGTAGTGGTGGATCGCCAGGTAAGCGCTGATCAGCGCAATGCTCATTAAGGGTACCGGAGCAACGGTGAGGTTGGCAAGGGCCTCCATGGCGATGATCACAAGGATATAGCCCTGTAAAACATAGGAGGTGATGCGCATGCCGCCACTGCTCCAGATGTTGGAGCAGATGCAGATGCCAAGGGCAAGGAGCGATAAAAACGGCAGGGGTAGCAACATTCCGCCCATCAGAGCCGGCAGGGACAGTCCCGCCAGAATCACCCCGCCGGCGGTAAAGGTATTGGTGCCGGGTGCATTGACGCGCTTGCGCTGGGCCAGCCAGAACACCAGAGCGAAGTGGAATCCGGCAGCAATGGCAGCAGGTACGCCGAACAATTCCGGACTCTTGAGCGCGTAGATTCCCGCGACGTAACACCAGGCAGCATTGATGGCAGGCAGACTGTAGTCGAATTTGGATATTTTTTCGTCGCCACTGCGGATAATGCCAAACAGGGAAATCAGCACGAAGGTGAAGCCGATCAGGGTGACAATGGGAACAAACCAGCCTGCACTGATATGTTGCTGCGTCGCTGTGCCACTGAGCACGCCACTGATTTTAAGACCCCAGATCTGGAGCATGAAATGGGTCGTCAGCATCAGCAACCAGCGTAGCCAGGAGCAGCGCTTGATCCGGGAAGCGAAGAAACCAAGGATATTGGACAGCCACAGCATGAGCCCGAGATAAGGAAAGTAGGGGTTGGGATAATCGATAACTACCGCAGCCCAGCACATGCCCAGAGTGCCCACGATAATTGGTAGCGAGACCTTGCGGTCAAGGCTGATAAGCGCCATCGCAATGCCTGTGACAGCCATCAGCAGATAGACGATTTCTACCGGGACGGAGGAAAAGCGGATGTGGGTCTCCATCAGAACACTGAACATCAGTATTGCACCGATGATGGTGAACAGGGGCGCCATACTACTTGCACGTCGGTAGAGGGCATAACCTGCACCAATCAACAGAGAGGCATAGGCGATGCCAAGAATTGTGCCCAGCCGCATGTTGATTAGATCGTTATCTCCCAATGCCCGAAGCCCCAGGCCGATAACCAGCAGAAAACACACTGCTGAAATATGTTTGAGCAGGGAACTGCCACTGACTAACAGCGATCGCTCTTCATTCAAAGCGGGGCTTTTGGTCTGTTTGGCAGGTTTTATGACAGGATCCGTAGCTTGTTGCATTGGCTGTTCAAGTAACTGCGTTTGATTTTCCAGCTGGCCGACTCGAACGGTAAGAAGAGCAACCTGTTGGATCAGTTCTTCTACTCGTTCAGAAAGACTGACTTGATCATGGGTCATAACTGAATCCTCACACCAATATTAAGATGGTTCACGAACAGAAGCCTTTTTCGATAATTTTTGCGTTAATCTGCGCTGTTGCATATGCGACGTAACGTACTAGTTTTCGGCTCAACTCCTTGAATCTTTTAGCCTTGCGAAAATTTGCCGGTTACCAACGCGTAAAACTCGCCAATGGATCTTCGAAGCTTCCGGATGGTAAAGAAATAGGATCAGACACGTAAAAAATAGAACGTAGTTATTTATAAATGAGTTTTTAGCTGATTTCCATAATTATTTTTAATTGAAAAAGCTTCTCAAAAACAAAAATAAATATGAAAAAACAAGTATGGATTTAATTGCCTAAAACCAAATTATTCATGTAGGTTTTAGGAGGGAATTATTTTTAAAAAAGAAACCTTGACAAAAAAAAACAAGGGTTTAGTTTTCAAGATAATGTTTTATTTTGTCGTAAACGAAAAGGGTTGTTGCGAAAAACCATGCCTTCAGACCACAGTTGGTTTTGTCCCTGAACAATTGACAAATACAAAGGTCTCATGATAAGAACCAAACCTCGTTTTACTAGTTGCACGCATCTTTCATTGTGTGGAGGAAAGCTCGTGAAAATCAATCTCCGGCGATCACTGTCTTTGGCCATCGGCTTGACGGCCCTTGGCGCAACCTTGATCTCGGCGGCCGAAGTCGAAAAATTCTTTGACCGTCAGGGCAATCTGGTTGTTCAGGAAAAAGTTGAAAAGTACAAGCGGCGTGCTGACGAAGGCACCAGCTATCCGGTGCCGCCACCACCATTTTCCGATGGGATCTTCCCCTGTTCTGACTGCCACGCAGGCATGGAACCCGATCCGGAACGGCGCGAACTGGTCGGTATGCATGCTGATATCATCCTCGACCATGCCGAAGGGCAGCGCTGGTGCCTGGACTGTCATAATCTCAACGACCGCGACAGCTTGCGCCTGGTGAATGGCGACCTCATTCCGTTCACCGAGTCCTACCTGCTTTGCGGCCAGTGTCACGGCGACAAGTTGCGCGACTGGAAAGTTGGCATTCACGGCAAGCGGACCGGTTACTGGAACGGCGAAAAGCAGTATCTGCTCTGCGCCCACTGCCACGACCCGCACAGCCCGAGTTTCAAGCCCTTGGCACCGATGCCGCCGCCCATTCGCCCCGAGAACATCAGGCGCGAGGCAGCTCCTGTCGCGCCCGTTCCTCATTAAGCCAAAAAGACTGACAACCTCATTCAGAGGAGATCGATATGTGCAACGATTCGAAATGCGACAAGCAGGCCTTTCAGAAGTCCCGTCGCAAGGTGCTTAAAGGACTTGCCGCCGGAATTGGCGTGCTGGCACTGCCGGCTCCCGATGCCGCCGCATCGGTTTGGGAAACTTTTTTTCAGAAGCATTTTCGTGAGCTGACCAGGGATGAGCTCAAGAAAGTACTGGCCCGCCTCGAGAGCAACTACAGCAAAGAGTTTGGCCAGCAGGTCAGCGTTAAGGCAACACCGCCGATAGAGGGCGTCAAGTTCGGCTACGGCCTCGATCTGTCACGCTGCATCGGCTGCCGGCGCTGCGTCTATGGTTGCGTCACCGAAAACAACCAGTCCCGCGAGCCGCAAATCCAGTGGATTCGCGTACTACAGCTCGACAAGGAAAAAGGCGTCTCCCTGGAACACGCCAAACACTACTACAACCCGCCAGAGGTGCCGACAGAGGGGCACTTTTACATGCCCGTACAGTGTCAGCAGTGTGAAAACCCTCCCTGTACGAAAGTCTGTCCTGTGCAGGCGACATGGATGGAGAAGGACGGCATCGTCGTTGTCGACTACAACTGGTGCATCGGCTGTCGCTACTGCATGGCAGCCTGCCCTTATGGTGCGCGCCATTTCAACTGGGCCAAAAGCAAGCTGCCCAAAGAAGAACTGAATCCGAATACCCATTATCTCGGTAACCGGCCAAGACCGACCGGCGTCGTGGAAAAGTGCACCTTCTGCATCCAGCGGACACGCGAACAGCCTGGCCGCTACCCGGCCTGTGAGGAGGTCTGTCCGGTCGGTGCCCGCAAGTTCGGCAATCTCCTTGATCCCAAAGGTGAAATCCGCTACCTGATCGAGAACAAGCGTGTGTTTATTCTCAAGGAAGACCTCAATACGCAACCGAAATTCTTCTATTTCTATGCGACCTAACTTTTGGGAGTAGTCAGATGAAAAATATCTGGAATTTTTTCAAAGGGACTCTGGTTCTGACCGCCCGGGGGAGCACTGCCTATTATTGCTGGGTATTCAGCCTGCTGGCCCTGATGGTAATCGGCGCCTTTGCCTACGTGGTGCAGCTCAACGAAGGCCTGATCGTCACCAACATGCGCAACCAGGTCTCCTGGGGCTTCTACATCTCGAATTTCACTTTTCTGGTTGGCGTCGCCGCGGCTGCGGTTCTGCTGGTCATTCCGGCATACGTCTATCACTGGAAGCCGATCAAGGAAATCGCCCTGCTCGGGGAATTGCTGGCCGTTTCGGCAATCATCATGTGCCTGCTTTTCGTTACGGTCGACATCGGTCGACCGGACCGCTTCTGGCATCTGATTCCGTTTGTCGGCATTCTGAATTTTCCACAATCATTACTGGCCTGGGACGTGGTCGTTCTCAATCTCTACCTGACCCTCAACCTCACCATCGCCGTTTATTACCTGTACAACCTTTATTACAAGCGGGTCCCGAACAAGAATTTCATAACGCCCCTGCTGCTCTTCTCGATACCGGCGGCAATTTCCATTCACACGGTGACGGCCTTCCTGTATAACGGGCTCGGGGCACGTCCGTTCTGGAATGCGTCGATTCTCGCCCCGCGTTTCCTGGCTTCAGCGTTCTGTTCCGGGCCGGCTTTCATGATCCTGGTGTTCTTCCTGGTTCGCAAGTTCACTCGCTTCCAGATCAAGGACGAAGCGATCCAGAAAATTGCCGAGCTGATCGCCTACGCGATGTTCGTCAACCTCTTTCTGTTGGGCGCCGAAATCTTCAAGGAATATTACACCGGCACCGTTCACCTGGCACCGATGCAGTACCTGCTCCAGGGTCTGCACGGGTACAATGCCCTGGTCCCCTGGATCTGGACAGCCATGATTTTCAATATTACGGCGTTCCTGATCTTTTTGATCCCAAACACGCGACGCAACAACACGACCCTGATCCTCGGCTGCGTTCTGATCTTTATCGGCGTCTATATCGAAAAGGGGATGGGCCTGGTCATTCCCGGTTTTGTTCCCGATGTCCTACACGAAATCTACGAATATCTTCCTTCAGGGTTGGAGATGGTGCTTGCCCTGGGGATATGGGCAACCGGTTTGTTTGTCTTCACGATGCTGCTGCGGGTGGCGATCCCCATTATGAACGGCGACTTCCACGTTGCCGACGACGGCGTCGGATCCTACATCGGTGACCAGATGTTCCTGGTGAAAACCAAGGACAAACCACAGCCAGGGTCTAAACCGGGGGATGAAATTGCGGCTGCCGACGATTGACACGGAAAACCCCGGATTTTGGCTGTCTGCTGAGAACCTGCATTGCAAGCTTGCTCTGCCATAACATAACGAAACCATCCACTGGGTAAGGGAGATCGCTGTGAAGAGTCATGTCTGGCGACCGCTGTTCGTGGTTTTGGGTCTTGTCGCCGGGATCCTGCTGTTCCGGGCGTATTACGTTCCGGGAACCTTCGGTTCCGGCGAATACGGCTTCATGTACAGCTACCACAACAAGGAGAATCTGGAGTATTGGAAGAATCAGCCGGTGCGGTACCGGGATACCGGCAAGCAGAAGATGCATGAATACTGCGGCGAATGCCATGCTGAGGAAGTTGAGGTCCGCACCGAGGACATGCACGGTATCATCGCCTGCGAGAACTGCCACGGTCCGGCCCTGAAACATCCGGACGAGCCACATATGCTGTTCGTCGATCGCGGCCGCGATGTTTGCCTGCGCTGCCATACGCAGCTCCCCTATACGACCAGTGAGCGCAAGCGTATCCCGGGTATCGATTCCAACGAGCATAATCCGGGCTTGGCCTGTGTCGATTGTCATAACCCGCACAATCCGAGACTGGAGGACATGTAGTTATGAAGAGGCGTGATTTCATGAAAAGCACGATTATTGCCATTGCCGGCGCCTCGGTTCCTCTCTCTGCTCTCGAGTTTATCGATCCGAAAGAGGTTCTCGCGGCTAATCCCGAGATCCACTGGGCGTTTCTGATCAACACCTATACCTGCGTCGGCTGCGGTTTCTGCGTTAAAGCGTGCAAGACCGAAAATGACGTGCCGTTCGAGGCGAACGTCAGCCGTACCTGGGTCGAGCGCTACGTCTACACCAAGGACGACCGCCGCTATATCGACAGTCCGCAGGCGGCCCTCTATGGTTTCACCGAATCGAAAATTGACCTGGGCGCACGCCTCGGCTTCAAGGAGATCGATCCGGACAACGTCGGCAAGGCGTTTTTCGTGCCGAAGCTCTGCAACCATTGTGCGGCACCGTCCTGTACCCAGGTCTGCCCGGTCGGCGCCACCTATAAAACCGACGACGGCGTGGTGCTGGTCGATCGTTCCTGGTGTATCGGCTGCGGCTACTGCATTATGGCCTGCCCCTTCGGTGCCCGGTACTTTCACCCGGTGCACCACGTGGCTGATAAATGCACTTTCTGTTACCATCGCATCACCAAAGGGCTGGAAACCGCCTGCGTCAACGCCTGCCCCTTCGGTGCGCGCAAGATGTGCAATATCAGGGACATCAATGATCCGATCACCAAGATCATTCTCAACGACCGGGTTGGCGTCCTGAAAGACGAATTTGGTACCAAGCCCCAGGCCTTCTATATCGGCCTCGCCTCGGAGGTGCGTTAATCATGGTTGAGCAAGTTATGACCGTTCACGGAGAACTCTGGACCGTTAAGGAACTCTTCGTTCTTCCCAATGAATATGTTTACTGGTCGATCCAGATCGTTATGTACCCTTTCATGACGGGCCTGGTCGCCGGAGCCTTCGTTTTATCTTCTCTTTACCATGTGTTCGGGGTCAAGCAGCTCAAAGAGATCGCTCGCTTCTCCCTGGTTTTCTCCTTTGCGCTGTTGCCGGTTGCCATGATGCCGCTCCTGCTGCATCTGGCTCAACCTTTCCGGGGCTTCCATGTCCTGATGACACCGCATTTCACTTCGGCGATCTCGGCTTTCGGCATCGTTTTCATGGCCTACGCCTGCATCGTCGCCTCAGAGCTCTGGTTCGAGTACCGCAAGCATTTCGTCCTGACCACGCAGGGCCTGGCGGCACGGTCAGCACGATCCGGTTTTGATACCCTACGCATGCACTTTTTCAAAATATTGACTCTCGGGGCCATGGATATCAGTGAGGAGGCTGTTGCCAAGGACCACAAGGCAGTCAAGAAACTGGCGATGCTGGGAATTCCGGTCGCCTGTTTCCTGCATGGCTATGCCGGCTTCATCTTCGGTTCGGTCAAGGCCAACGCGCTCTGGATGACGCCGCTGATGCCGGTTATCTTCATCTGTTCGGCGGTGGTCTCCGGGATTGCTCTCTGTATCGTTTGCTACGTCGTCACCATGGAAATCCGCAAGTTCATGGCCAAGCGTAAAATCAGTCGCTGGGCCGCCGATAAAACCGCGCCCACGGTCACCGAGTTGAATTCGGCGCAGCAGCAGGAAATCGGCATTGTCTCCAATTATCTGCTCTATTTCATGATCGCAGCCCTCACCCTGGAGATTCTTGACCTGATCTTCCGCGGCTATACCCAGGTGAAGTCGTGGGATATTCTTCGTGAAGTCATCATGGAGCGCGACTTTACCAAGATTTTCATCATGCAGTACGCCATCGGCAACGCACTGCCTTTCCTGATGATGGTTCTGCCGGGACGCACAGTGCGCAGGACAACAATTGCCGCCTGCTTGGTCATATTCGGTGTGTTCATGATGCGCTGGAACGTTGTTATCGGCGGCCAGGCCTTCTCTTTGAGCTTTGCCGGCTTCATGCATTACCACCTGCCAATCCTGCCGACAACTTGGGAAACCTTTCGCGAAGGCCTGGCCGGTGCGCTGACGGTTATGGCAACACCGTTCGTGATTTTCTGGTTCCTGAACAAAATCTTCCCGGCCTTCCTCGAAGAAAGGAAAATCGAAAAAGCATAATAAAGCAAAGCTCCTCTTGCGATATCGAGGATGTTGTGCCCACTAAATCTTTGGTCTAATATCTGATAAGTCATGAGGGTTGATTCCATTCTGATAATTATCAGCATGATGCAGAGATTTCCAAAAGAGATGGGCAGATCGTGTGGAAAGATTCCTGTGTGTTTGCCATGAATGTCGAAGGTAAGATACTGGCGCACCCTTTTATGCCCGGCCTGATGAGCATGGGCAATCTGCTGTTGACACCGGACAAAAATGTGGAAGAACCGAAAAAGCTCTTTGTTGAATTTGTAGTTGTCGCAAGCACTAAAGGCGAAGGTTGAGGTGATTATTTGTGGCCGAAGCCGGGAAGAACAACTCCCTCGATAAAAGAAACCTACATCTACCGCGTACCGGATACCAATATGTTTGTTGGTGCCGGAATGTACCGGTAACCGTTTTGATGTTATTGCGTTAAATTTTCAGGATTGCAGGAAAAAGAGTTTTTGGAGGCGCTCATTTTTAGTGGGCGCTTTTTTTCTGGGCTTTGCCAGGGGAATCGGATGGCCCGTGAACGTGAATCTGTCTTCTGTACACTGTGCGCATTTCTTCACCATCATGGCCGGAGCATACTGGTTGGAACGCTCCACCCACATGGAGAAGTATTCTGTGCAATACCAGGTCAGGGCAAAGAGGGTGACAAGGGTGATGATCAAGGTTGGGGTCAGCAGTTTTTTCCAGATGAGCGAATCCTTGTTTGATTAGAACTGTTCAGCGACGCAGATAGGTAGAAGCTTTTTGTCCCAGGGCTTTCCAGGTGCCGAGCAACCCCAGGATCATGGTCAGGGCAATTCCCGTCAACAGGGTAAACAGCACCGCAACGCCCTGCAGCTGAAAATCACTGTTCAGTGGACCCTCGAGAATGGCAAAGGCCGCCAGGGTGCCGATGAACAGACTGACTCCGCCGGTAATAAGTCCAAGCAGCAGAAATTCGGCAGCAAAGACCCGCAGAATGTCCTGGCGGGTGGACCCGCACACCTTGTAGATGACAGCATCACGGATGCGGCGATGTTGATCGGCAGAGATGGCACCGATCAGCACCAGAAATCCGGTCAGCAGGGTAATTGCCGCCATCCCTTTGAAGGCCCAGCCGATATGTTCAAGGTTACGCGCGACATTGGCGAGGATTTCGCGTACCGAAACCGCAGATACGTTGGGGAAGGCGGCGGTGATCCGGCGATAGAGTTCCTCTTCCTGCTCCGCCGGCAGATGGGCTGCCGCGAGAAAGCTGTGGGGTGCCTGTTCGAGGGTGCCCGGCGCGAAGATCAGGGCGAAATTGAGTTCCAGTGTTGACCAGTCAACGCTGCGCAGATTGGCAATTTCCGCAGTGATGGTGCGACCGAGGACACTGACGCTGATAGTGTCGCCAATGCCGACGCCGAACCCTGCGGCCAGATCGCTGGTGATGGAGAGCAGCGGTGGTCCCTGATAATCGTCCGACCACCAGTCGCCGGCGGTGATCCGGGTACCGGCGGGCATGGCGGCAGCATAGCTGAAAAAGCGGTCACCACGAATCGCCCAGCGCACTGACGGATCAATGGTTCGTTCTGTTATCGGGACCCCGGCAATGGCGGTAATGCGTCCACGCAGGGTTGGTGATGCATCAAAGGTGACATCCTGGGAGTAGTCAGCAAGCATTGCGTTAAACGGCTCAATTTGCTGCGGTTGCAAGTCAAAAAAGAAGAAGGTCGGCGCCTTTTCCGGCAGGGTGGTGGTCACCAGGCTGTTGAGGTTTCCCTGAATCTGCACAATCAGCACCAGTACGGTCAGGCCGATCCCCAGGGAGAAAACGATATTGCTCGCCGGTGAACCGGGACTTTTCAGGCTGGTCAGGGCCAATCGCAGCAGCGGCTGTGAGGGTCGGGGAACCATCCGCGTCAGCTTGATGACCAGTGCAGCGAGCAGATGAAACAACACAAAACACCCGGCAGCACCGCTGATAAACCACAAGGCCAGGCGCTGATCGGCGCTACTGAACAGGGCAACGGCGATGAGCAGGGCAGCGGTGATGGTCATGGCAACCCGCACCCCGGTGCCGCTGGTTTTTTTACGCGTTTCAACGTAGCCGCGAAACAACAGGGCCGGCGGGATGCGACAGGCAGTCCCCAGTTCCTTAAGGGAAAACAGCAGTGCCGTCAGCAGGCCAAAAATGGCAACAATGACCCACACTCTGGGGAAAATCGCCACCGTCAGGGGGAAGGGCAGGTTACTGCCCAATAGACTGCTGAGCAGCCAGGGAATAGCTGCCCCGCAGATCAGCCCGGCAAGGGTGGCGATAGCGCCGAGAAAGAGAATCTGTGCCAGATAAGTGGTAAAAATCAGCTTCCGGGATGCGCCCAGGGATTTCATCGTGGCAATGTGGCTGACCTTCCCGCCAAGGTAGCCACGCACCGCGCCGGTCACCCCGAGCCCGCCCAGCAACAGGGCACAGAGCCCCAGCAGCGTCAGGTTGGTTTCCATGCGATCGAGAAAATCACTGATGCGCGGCGTTGCCTGGCGCCAGGTACGGATGCGCCAGCCGGCGTCGGGAAAGCGGGCCTCCAGTTCACGGCGGAATTCGTCTACCAGTTCCCGGTCAGCAAGTTTTAAACGATAGTTATAATCAACCAGGCTGCCCGGTTGCACCAACCCGGTTGGCATCAGTCGGGCCTGGTCAATCATGATTCTCGGTCCGAGGGTAAAGGCACCAAAGCTGCGATCCGGTTCGTTGATCAGCCGGCCGCGGATCTGAAATTGGGTTGAACCGAGCTGAATGAGGTCGCCGACAGCCAGGTTAAGGCGATCAAGGAAAGACGATTCAACCAGGGCACCGGGCAGATCATCGCGTTCGGCAAAGGCCTGCTCAAGGCGTTGCGGGGGATCGAGGAGGAGCCGGCCATAGAGGGGATAGAGATCATCGACGGCCTTGAGTTCAACCAGTCGTCGCTGTTCTGACCCAACCGCCAGAGCCATGGTGCGCAGTTGCAGGGTGCTGGAAACAACTGCGTTCTGTTGCAAAAATTCAAGTTGTTCATCATCAGCCGGGCGATGGGCGAGGCGCAGTTCCAGATCACCGCCCAGCAGGGCACCGGCATCATCGAGCAGGCCTGAACGGGCGGCGGCACTGAAATTACCGATGGCGGCGACAGCAAACACCCCGAGGAACAGGCAGGTGGCAAAGACCCCGAAACCTCGTAAACCGTGACGCAGTTCCCGCCGCATCAGCCGTAGTGATTGCGTCAGCAAATCCATCATGAGGGGTTGTCTCCATCAGGGACAAGCCGACCGTCGGCAATGCGGATGGTGCGTTGGCAGCGCTGTGCCAGGGTTGTATCATGGGTGATCAGTATCAGGGATGTCCCTTTTTCCTGTTGCAAAGAAAAAAGCAGGTCCATCACCATCAGACCAGTATTGCGGTCGAGGTTGCCGGTTGGCTCATCAGCGAGAATCAACGCCGGTTCGGTAACAAAAGCGCGCGCCAGAGCGACGCGCTGTTGCTCTCCGCCCGACAGCTCACCGGGAAAATGGCCGCTGCGCTGGGCCAGTCCGGTGACTGTCAATGCTGCCGCTGCACGCTCCAGCGCCGTATCGTCACCGGAAAATTCCAGCGGCAGGGCGACATTCTCCAGCGCCGTCATGGTCGGGATCAGGTGAAAGGATTGAAAAACAATGCCAATGTGAGCACGGCGAAAACGCGCCAGAGCATCTTCGTCGAGGCCATTGAGGGTCGTGCCGGCGACCCTGATGGTGCCGCTGGTGGCTGGTTCCAGCCCGGCCAGGGCCATCAGCAAGGTAGTTTTACCGGCCCCGGACGGGCCAACAACACTGACGGTTTCTCCGCTCTCCACGCGCAGGTCGATACCGCGCAGGATCTTGACCGGCCCGGCACCACCAACTAGACTTAAATGAAGATCGTTTATTTCAATGATAGGATCAGGCATGAAAACTCCTGTTTGCTGGTTATTGCTGCTCTTTTTAGCTGTACCTCTGACCCTGACAGCGGCTGCGCCCGTCACCATCCTGGTGCTGGGTGACAGCCTGACGGCCGGTTATGGCCTGGCGGAAAGTGAGGCCTTTCCGGCTCAACTTGAACGGGCACTTATTGAACAAGGTCATCAGGTGCGCGTTATCAATGCCGGTATCTCCGGCGACACCAGTGCCGGTGGCGCTGCCCGTCTCGAATGGAGTCTGGCCGATAATCCCGATCTGGTCGTCCTTGCCCTGGGAGCCAACGACGCCTTGCGCGGCTTGAATCCCGACCAGACCCGAACCAACCTCGCCGCCATTATTGAGCGCCTCAAGCAGCGACAGATCAGCCTGTTACTTGCCGGCATGCTCGCCCCGCGCAACATGGGCGAAAATTATTATAACAGTTTTGATAAAATCTATCCGGAATTGGCGCAGGAATTCGACGTGCCCCTCTATCCTTTTTTCCTGGAAGGGGTGGCAGGCAAGCCGGAACTGAATCTTGCCGATGGGATACATCCTAATGAGGCAGGGGTGCAAGTGATGGTGGAGGGGATCTTGCCGCTGGTGGTGGAAGAACTGTCGTCGCTCTGATTCGTCCAGATTGTAGGTTTCAGTTGACAGAGGTCGGCATGACTGTCAATTTTCAGGTGCTGATTATTTACCACCATTATAATGACGATTACTCAGGAGACTTTCCATGCATATTTTTACCGACGGCTTTACCAGCGTATCCCTGTCCAACGGCAACCTGCGGGTCAAACTGGCGCAGAACGGTCCCGACAATGAGCCGGTTGAGGTGGCGACTTTGATTGTCCCGGCGGCATCGGCACCGAGTTTTGTCAACGGTTTGGCCAACGCCCTGCAGCAGCTCGAAGAGCAGATCAAGGCCAAGCAATCCGAGATGGTGGTTGAGGGGACCAAGCCGAACTGATCGTTTTTAGTCCACGGAAAACACGGAAAAACACGGAAGAAAAGCTTCATGTTAGAAAAACAGTCATTCACCAAAAAGCCAGGTGGTGCCTCTTCAAGGTTTTGTTTGGTTTTTCAGTGATTTCCGTGTTTTCCGTGGACACTAATGTGGCTGCCAGCGCAAGCGTGGTTTGCGCGCAGCCGTGGCTTCATCTAGCCGGCGCCTACGGGCACGACTTGGGGCGTTTTTCAGTTTGTCCGGATCCTGCTTGGCTTCGGCGGCAATGGCGAGCATCGCGTCACAGAAATCATCAATCATCTGCTTGCTTTCGGTTTCCGTCGGTTCGATCATCAACGCCCCGGCGACCACCAGAGGGAAATAAATGGTCGGCGGATGAAAGCCGTAGTCGATCAGGCGTTTGGCAACATCGAGGGTATGGCAGCCACCCCCCAACTTCTCTTCGGAAAATACCACCTCATGCAGTGAGCGCTCTTTATAGGGCAGGGCGTACACCCCTTCGAGTCGGGCGCGGATATAGTTAGCGTTCAGCACCGCCAACTCCGTGGCCTTTTTCAATCCGTCACCACCCATGGCGAGAATATAGCTGTAGGCGCGCACCAGAATACCGAAATGACCGTAGAATGACTTGACCCGCCCAATTGACTGCGGGCGTTCATAGTCAAAATGGTAGCTGTCCCCTTCCTTCGTAATCACCGGTAGCGGCAAAAACGGGATCAGTTTCTCGGCAACACCAACCGGCCCGGCGCCGGGTCCACCGCCACCATGGGGGGTGGAAAAGGTTTTGTGCAGGTTGAAATGCATGACATCGATCCCCAGATCACCGGGGCGGCTGATTCCCATCAGGGCGTTGAGGTTGGCCCCGTCACAATAGACCAACCCCCCCTGTTCATGAACCAGCTCACAAATGGACCGGATGTTAGCTTCAAACAGCCCCAGGGTATTGGGGTTGGTGATCATCAGGGCGGCAACCTCGTCGGACATGACGGCGGCGACAGCGTCGAGGCTAAGGATGCCGGTGGAAGTTACCGGCACGACCTCGTAACCGCAGAGAGCAGCGGTGGCCGGGTTGGTGCCGTGGGCGGTATCGGGAATGATGACCTTGGTGCGCTTGCTGCCATGCGCCTCATGCCAGGCGCGGATCATCAGCATGCCGGCCAGTTCCCCTTGCGCACCGGCCGCAGGTTGCAGACAGATGGCGGGAAAGCCGGAGACTTCAGCCAGCGCCTGTTCGAGCCGATACATCAGCTCCAGCGCCCCTTGATTGAGAGCTTCCGGCGTCTGCGGGTGAATCTCGGCGAAGCCGGGCAGGCGCGCCGCCACCTCGTTGACCTTGGGGTTGTACTTCATGGTGCAGCTGCCTAAGGGGTAAAAGCCGCTGTCGACGCCGTAATTCCAGGTTGAAAGACGCGTGTAATGGCGGATGACATCAACTTCCGACAGTTCGGGAAAGTCAGTGATCTCATCACGCAGTAGTTCGATGTCGGGCAAGGCCGGCGGCACATCAGCATCTGGTAGACTGTAGCCAATGCGTCCCGGCTGGGACTGCTCGAACAACAGGGGCTCGTCAAGCATCAGACCACGGGAATCGGTTGATATCATTGGTTACCTCCGGCCAGGGCTGCTACCAGTTGTTCCATCTGTTGTCTGCTGTTCTGTTCAGTAACACAGATCAGCAGGCCGGACTCAAGACCTGGGTAATCGCGGCCGATGGCCACGCCGGCAAGAATCTTCTGTTGCTCCAGGCGTTTTTTGAGATCGGCAACCGGCTCGGTGCAAGTCACCACAAACTCATTGAATACCGGTGTATTAAAAGGCAGGGCAAAACCGTCAAGTTGCGCAATTTGCTCGCCCAGCCAGGCGGCACGGGCATAATTGATTTCAGCCAGCTGGCGTAGCCCCTGTTTGCCGTGCAGCGCCAGGTAGATGGAAACCATCAAGGCACACATCCCCTGATTGGAACAGATGTTGGAAGTGGCCTTTTCGCGGCGGATATGTTGCTCGCGGGTGGCCAGGGTCAATACAAAGCTGCGCTTGCCGTCGAGATCGACGGTTTCTCCCACCAGGCGTCCGGGGAGCAGGCGCATGTCTTTGTCGCGCACGGCAAAAAATCCGATTCCCGGGCCGCCATAGGACAAGGGGAGTCCAAAGCTCTGCCCCTCACCGACGACAATGTCGGCACCCAGTTCACCGGGAGATTTGAACAGGGCCAGCGCCAGGGGTTCGGCAACAGCGGTAATCAGCCGGGCATCGACGGCATGGACGCCGGTCGCAAGGGCCGCAAGAGGTTCAATACAGCCAAAATAGTTGGGGTAGCCAACAACCAGGGCGGCGATCCGTTCATCGAGCAGTGGTTCGACCTGCTCAAGCGCAGTCACTCCGTTGGTGGCTTCAATGGTGATCAGCTCAA
>JAHYIY010000008.1 GCA_019429255.1 Desulfuromonadales bacterium
TGGGTGATGCATCTGCGCCATCCACGTTTGAACCGCGGTGCCGAGGTCGAGGTGCCCGGTATCAGTTATCTGCACATTGCTGCTGATGGCCGGGTTGATGAGCACCGCGATTACTTCGACCTGGGCGCATTGCTGTACGAGCGGTTACCCCTGCTGGGCCCGCTGGTGCGGGCAGTCAAAAGGAGGTTTGCGGCATGAACATCCTGATTAGCGGAGCAACCTCGGGTATCGGCAGGCAACTGGTTCTTGATTACCATGCCGCGGGGCATGAAGTGTGGGCTTTGGGGCGTTCACCGGCAGCGCTGGCCGAGCTTGAGACGCTGGGGATTCATTCCGCTCAGGTTGACCTGGAAGACCGTGAGGCGACGCTGGAGTGGTTTGCCGGTCTTGAGACCCTTGATCTGGCGATCCTTTCAGCCGGCAACTGCGAATATATCGATCTGCCCGCCTTCGATAGTGCCTTGGTGGCGCGAGTGATGCGTGCCAACGTTGAATCGCTGGCCCACTCCATCGAAGGCGCTTTGCCGGCACTGCGTCGAGGCAAAAATCCCCATCTGGTCGGCATCGGCTCTTCCGCCGCCTATCTGCCCTTGCCGCGTGCCGAGGCTTACGGCGCCTCGAAGGCGGCGGTAGCTTACATGCTCGATACCCTGCGCATCGATCTGGCGGCAGAAGGGATCCGCGTCAGCCACGTTGCTCCCGGTTTCGTCAAAACGCCCTTGACCGATCGCAACGATTTTCCCATGCCCTGTCTGGTCACGGTGGAGCAGGCCAGCACGGCGATCCGCAAAGGGATCGCCGCCGGCAAAAAGGAGATTCATTTCCCCAAACGCTTTACCGGTACGATGAAACTCTTGTCACTGCTGCCACGTTCACTTTGGCTTGCTCTAGCCAGAAAGATGGTCAGATGATGAAACGTATTGCTGTCGTTGGCTCCGGTATCGCCGGCTTAACCACTGCCTATTATTTGAGCCGCAAACATCAGGTGACCCTGTTTGAAGCGGATAGTCGCCTGGGTGGTCATACCCATACCACCAGGGTTGACTGGCAGGGAGAACAGAGCGCCATCGACACCGGTTTTATTGTTTTCAATGATCGTACCTATCCAGGCTTTATCCGTTTGATGACCGAATTGGGAGTGGATTATCAACCCACTGAGATGAGTTTTTCCGTGTGTAATCCGGCGATCGGCCTGGAATACAACGGCAATAACCTCAGCAGTTTGTTTGCCCAGCGGCGTAATCTGGTCAACGTCAGTTTCTGGCGTATGCTGGCGGATATTGTCCGCTTCAACCGCCAGGTTCGGCTGGCCGCTGCCGGGGCTCCTGCGACGCTGACCCTGGGGGAATTTCTCGATCGCCAGAGCTACGGTGCCCTGTTTATCGATAATTACCTGCTACCGATGATCTCGGCGATCTGGTCGACGGATTTAGAGCAGACGCGCGAATTGCCGCTGCTCTTTTTTGTCCGTTTTTTTGAAAATCACGGCCTGCTCAATCTGGTTGACCGTCCCCAGTGGTACACCATCAAGGGGGGATCGAGCAGCTATATTGAGCCGTTGACCGCTCCCTTTAAAGATGAGATTCATCGCGCCAGCAGGGTGACGTCGATCAAGCGGCAGCCCGATACCGTCAAGCTGGTGGCCGGCGATCAGGTGTATAGTTTCGATGAGGTGGTGCTGGCCTGTCATGCTGATCAGGCCCTGCGTCTTCTTGCTGAGCCCACCACGGCTGAACGTCAGATCCTCGGCGCTTTTCGTTTTTCTGCCAATGATGTGATTCTGCATACCGACCAGCGCTGGTTACCCCAAACCCCGCGCGCCCGGGCGAGCTGGAATTATCATCTGCAGCAGCCGGGACTGGGGGGCTCAACGGTCACCTACTACATGAATCGCTTGCAACGTCTGGAGAAAAAACATGCCTACCTGGTCACCCTGAACGAGGAGGTTCCGGCGGCGGCGGTCATTGGCCGTTACCAGTATGACCATCCAATCTTTGATCTGGAATCCATCGCCGCCCAGCAGCAGTGGTCTACTATCTCCGGTATTGACCGGATCCACTATTGCGGGGCCTGGTGGCACAACGGTTTCCATGAAGATGGCGTGCAGAGCGCTCTGCGCGTCTGCTCTGCTCTGGGGGTGTCGCCATGAGCTCAGCTCTTTACGTCGGGCGAGTGACGCACCAGCGCTTTATTCCGCGTCAGCACAGCTTTTCCTACCCTTTTTTCATGTGGTTTCTCGACCTCGAACAGGTTGATGAAGTGCCCGATCTCGGCCGCTGGTTTTCGGTCAAACACGTTGCCTTAAGTCGGTTTTTGCGCTCCGATTATCTGGGGCCGGCAGATGAGCCCTTGCACCTGTCGGTCAAACAGCGGCTGCTCGAATTGACCGGCGTGCCGGTGACCGGCACTGTGTGCGCGCTGCTGAATCTGCGCACCCTGGGATTATATTTCAGCCCGGTCAATTTTTACTTCGGCTACGATCTTGTTGGCCATTGCACCCACATGCTTGCCGAGGTATCGAACACCCCATGGAACCAGCGTCATCATTATGCCCATCTGCTGGATCCGGGACTGAATCAGCGCGAAAACCCCAAGGCTTTTCATGTGTCGCCCTTTAACCCGGTCCAGCAACACTATCGCTGGCAGATTGAACCACCGCAAGATAATGCAAGAATTGTCATCGATGTTGATGATGAGCGTGGTCATCTGTTCCGGGCGCTGATCAACCTGAAGCGCCAGCCCCTGACCTTGTCGTCGGTGCGCCGGCAGTTGTTCCGCAAACCGGTGATGACCCTGTCGATCCTGGCGGGAATCTATTGGCAGGCGCTTAGATTGTATCTGAAAAAAGTTCCTTACGTTCCGTATCGAAAGGAGTTGTCATGATTTCTTCAACGGCAAGTTCGCGCATGATGATTGAAAAGGGAATGAGAGTCACCAGGGCACAAGCCTGGTCACGCACCATGTTGCATCGTTTATTGCAGCACCTGCACTACGGACAGATCAGCTTGATTGAAGGCGATCAGCGGGTGACCTTCGGCCACGACGCCGATTTCCACGCGCAGATCCGGGTCAATAATCCGGTCTTTTATCCCACAGCGGTTTTCGGTGGCTCCATCGGCGCCGGGGAATCCTATGTCGCTGGTGACTGGGATGTGGACTGTTTGACCACCCTGGTGCGCATCGTCGCGCGCAACGGTAAACTCCTCGATCGGCTGGAAGAACGCTGGGCCTGGCTGGCGCGCCCCTGGCAGCGGGCGAAGCATCTGCTGCGACCAAATAATCGCTCCGGCTCCAAAAAAAATATCCTTGCCCACTATGACCTCGGCAACCGCATGTACGAAAGTTTTCTCGACCCGACCATGATGTATTCAGCGGCGATTTACCCCGACGCTGAGAGCAGCCTTGAAGAAGCCGCCGTTTATAAACTCGACCACATCTGCCGCCGCCTTGATCTGCGTCCTGGCGACCGTGTCGTTGAAATCGGCAGTGGCTGGGGAGGTTTTGCCATCCATGCTGCGACCCATTACGGCTGTCAGGTTACGACCACGACCATTTCCGATGCTCAGTATGAAGAAGCTGGCCGCAGGATCTCCGCGGCCGGTCTGCAAGATCGCATCACCCTGTTGAAACAGGATTACCGCGATCTGGAAGGTACCTACGACAAGCTCGTCAGTATAGAAATGATCGAAGCAGTGGGATTTCGCTATCTGCCGCAATTTTTTGCGCAATGTACACGTCTGCTCAAACCGGATGGCATGATGTTGGTGCAGGCGATTACCATTCAGGATCAACTCTACAAGCGTTATCTGGACAGTGTCGATTTTATCCAGGAGTACATTTTCCCTGGTGGTTGTCTACTGTCCAATCAGCACTTGCTGAAACTGGTGAGCGAAAAAACGGACATGGTGGTGCGCGGTCTCGAAGATTTTGGTCTGGACTATGCCAGAACCTTAAAAGATTGGCATGATCGTTTTATTGCAAACTTCAAGAAAATTGAACAAATAGGGTATGATGAAAGGTTCAAGCGCTTATGGAAATACTATTTCTGTTATTGTGAGGGCGGATTTCGCGAAAGAAGCATCAGTGTTGTGCAATTGACGGCAACCCGCCCCGGTTACCTGCAGCCCATCTCCAGACCATGAATCCGCTGCTGAATATCGCCATTTATCAGCTGATCTGGTTCATTGCGGTGATGGGTGGGGAATCGCTGGCATGGCTGGCTTTTGTCCTGATTTTTGTGCATTTTCTGCTAACGCCGTTACCAAAAACCGACCTCGTGCTGGCTTTTTTGGTGTTGCTCATTGGTATGGTGGTCGACGGGACCTTGCGCCAGTCGGGTTTTTTCATCTTTGCCGAAGATCGCTTTCCGATCCCCTTGTGGCTGGGATGTATCTGGATCGCCCTGGCGACATTGTTCAATCACAGTCTTCACTGGTTGAAAAAACGGCTGGTTCCGGCCGGACTGCTGGGCGCGATTGGCGGACCGCTTGCTTATCTCGCCGGTGTGCGGTTTGGCGTGGCTGAGTTCAGTTGGTCATTGCCCTGGTCGATTACTGTATTGGCGATCGTCTGGGGGGTGCTGGTGCCGGGTTTGGTTTGGCTGAGCGGGAAGATTGTGATTGCCGGAGATCGGCCGTTGTGGGTGTTGCTGAGATGAGAAGTGGCTGCTGTGTGTTTGACCACCCCGTCAGGCTGCGCCTGTCACCCCTCCGGAGGAGGGGAATTTGTCGCTTGCTGTTCCCTCGGGTTTGCGGTTTGTCGACTGTTTTGGCAGATGCTGCTGTTCTTCAATGAAAAACAAATTTATCGTCTGTCAGTTATTAATTCCCCTCCTCCGGAGGGGTGGCGCGAAGCGACGGGGTGGTCCTCAAGGCCTCCATCACTGCATCTAAATTCTGTAAAACATCTTTCGCCCTGATATGCAATACACGCAATCCAAGTCCTTCCAAATAGGCATCACGTTCTTGATCGTATTCTGCTTTGTCTTCATGGCTACTGCCATCGATTTCAATGACCAACGACGCGCCGGCACAGAAAAAATCCACGATATAGTTACCAATAATTTTTTGCCGGTCAAAATCAAGTCCAAGTAACTGTTTCTTTTTTAAATGTTGCCACAGTAATACTTCGTGTAGCATTCCTGCCTTGCGGAGTTCACGAGCTCGTTCGCGAAGTGCAGGATTGTAGGGAAGAGACTTGTATGACTTGGTGTTGCGTTTGACCACCCCGTCAGGCTGCGCCTGCCACCCCTCCGGAGGAGGGGAACTGGTATCCTCGTTTTTAGAGGTCGTTTGCTTCTCCTGTTGCTTTCTACCAAGCCTGCTCATGAGCCCTCCAGTAGTAAAATCTGTCCCCTGAAGATAAAAAAACGAAGAGGAAGTTAAATTCCCCTCCTTTGGAGGGGTGGCGCGAAGCGACGGGGTGGTTAGATCCTCCATCATTACACCCAATTTACATCAAATCACAGTGCCATCCAGATCATGCGCAGCGCCAGCACCGTCAGCAGAAATTTAATCACCCAACGCAGAAAATCTCCGGGGGCGCGACGTCGTATTCTGGTGCCGAACCAGGAACCGGCAGTTACAGAGATAACCATCCCGGCAATGAGGGGGAGGTAGGAAGCAAAGGCGAAGCCGATCAGACCGAAGATGGCAATCTTCACCAGATGTACAGCTGTCATCAGGGCGGCCATGGTGGCGACCGCCTGACTGCTGCTAAGTCCGTGGCGCAGCAGTACCGGCATATTTAATGGACCGGTGGCACCGACGAACAGGGTAATAAAGCCGTTGACCAGTCCCAGGGTGAAAAACTTGCCCGGTAGCTTGAGGGTTGCCGGCCCTTGCGGGAGCCAGGTCAGCAGCAGGATAAACAGCCCGAGGGGAATGGGAAGAACTGCGGCCGGAAACGACTGCAATACGGGGAAACCAGACACGCCACCTAACACTACACCAATTGCAAAGGGGATGACCGGGCCAATGACCAGGTCGCTGCGTCCAAACCAGGCACGGGTGAGATTGCTGCACAGTTGTACCATGCCATGAAGCGGAATCACCGCGATGGGTGGTAGCATGATCGCCATGACCGCCAGCAGCAGTAAGCCGCCACCAAGTCCGACCACTGCCGTCAGGGTCGAGGTGAAAAATGCGACGATTATCAGCAGCAATTCGCTGACCATAAAGATGTTTCCCGTTGTGTCTTTTGCGTAAACCCTTGAAACGTCATTCCCGAAGCGATTTTGGTCGGGAATCCAGATTTTCACGAACTTACAGACTGGATTCCCGATAAAGGCATTCAGGAGTGACCATCTCTTTGCATAAACTTCGGTTTAAACGCGATTTTTACGCAACTCCGCCAAGGGGTAAAATGTGCCGCGCCAATAGATTCCGCCCTGCAGCAGGTTGAGTAGCATCGTCCGCAATGAGATGGCGCACAGCACTACCACGGCAAAGGGAAAGCCGAGCAGTTGCCGGTAGGTGGTGTTAAAGCGCCGCGCGCTGATCCCTATCAGCAGGCTCAAGGTCAGTACGCTCAACAGTGATAGTAGCCGGGTGGTGCCACTGGCTAAAAGCAGAGCCACATAGGGGTAGACGAACAGGGTCAAAGCCACTGCGATGCCGCCAAGGGTTGCCCCTATTCGGTAGTCGGATCCGGCAAAGAGGTTTTTCTCCAGGCCAACAACCATCTCCCTGAAACTGCCATACCACTGCACGTTAATGAGTTCGTGACCATAGGCAAATTGCTGCCGAAAGCCGGCGTCTTTGATGATTTTACCCAGCTTCAGATCATCGTCGGGGCGCAGGCGGATGCGGCGGTGGCCATCAATCTGCCGGTAAGTGGAAGCACGAACCAGATTAAATGCGCCAACGCCGATGTGGCAACGGTTGCGCGGATCGGCGACTTTCCACGGGCGGGTATAGAGGCCGAAAAAAAATCCAAAACAGGCAGCAAGCAGCGTCAGCAGCATTCCAGGCATTTTCAACCCCGGGCTGACAGCAAGATGATCGATTTGTTGTTGTTCCAGCAGGCTGACCGCCTTTTGCAAGGTCTCAGGGGCCATGATGATGTCAGCGTCGGTGAAAAGCAGCAGATTGCCGCCGGCAATTCGGCTGCCCTGCCACAGGGCATGATTTTTTCCGAGCCAGCCGTCGGGCAAATCATCAATGGTAAGCGTCTTCAGTTGCGGGTGGTTTGTCGTCATCTGCGCCAGAATTTTGCCGGTGCCATCGCTGGAGCGATCATTGACGACAATTATCTCGAGTTCGGGGTAATCGATTTGCAGTAAAGACGTCAGAGCCGCTTCCATCTGTTCTTCTTCATTGCGGGCAGCAACAATGATTGACAGGGGAGGGAGTTGTGAGGGCGCAAGGGGAGTAACCTGGCGCAGGTTGATCAGATGACGGGCACGATAAATCAATTCTAGTGCAATCAACAGATGAATCGTGAGTATTGTCAGTGCCGGTAAGGTAAACATTGGATCTCCGGAGAAAACAAAACAGCTCTGTCTCAGAATGTAGGGCAGGGCTGCGGGCGTGTCAAAGTAAAGCGTGATTACTAATCTTCGGCCATGTTATCCGTCCCCAGCGGGGTCAACTGCGCCTGGGATTTCTTCAGAAACTCAACCATGCCGGCATCCACCATGATCCGCAGGATCTCAGCAAACTCATCCAGCCGCTGGCGTAGAGTTTTCGGTGAGGGAACCTTGGTCGGTCCCAGGGAATGACGGAAGAATTCATCCTCCTCAAAAAAAGGATGGATGGCGGCAAAATCGCTCTTCCCCCGGCACAGCAGGCCCAGATAGCTGCGTAGCACATCCGCTGTGGCAATGCCTCGTTTGGGAGCGGCCTTGTCCGTTTGGTAAGCCAGTTTGGTAAAGCGATTCAGCGCAATACCAACCAACGCCGGACCGGATGTTGAGGTGTAGAACTCTTTGTCAGACTACTCAAGCTTGAACCGGGGAAATGTCACAACAAAACTCCTTGGGTGAATTTCAATACGGCGCAATAATAGCAGAAAAGCATAATAAAATCAGATGATTGAAAAAGATCAAAGGTGTTTTTTAAGTACAATCAGTCACGGATTCAGGTTACCGGTGATGATGACCTCGCTCAGGTCGGCAAAGAATGGCTTATTGAAATGTTTACTGGGTTTCGGCATCAGATATAGCTCCCGTAATCTGCACGTTTCTTGTCGCCTTTGCCTTTGTTGACATATTTTCATCTGTTGAAAGGCGATGGGTTAAGGCTGGTTCCTGCAGTGGGATATGTTCCTTTTACCCATTACACAGCTGGGATTCTTGTCGAATCAAAAGAATAGCTCAGGACTGATACTGAACCGTTTTGTCAGATTGGCGATATGTGCCCTGGTTAAATTCTTCGACCCACTCAGGATTTGTGATACCAGAGATTTTGAGCCTATCTCTTCCTTGAGATCGGAATATGACAATTTGTGCTGATTAATGAGCACCCTCAGGGTAGAAACTCCAGGATCTAAATTCTCAACTTCCTGGATGAAGCTGCTCATACTCTCAAGGTTGCTTTCGTATTTATCGATTGCGTCAGCAACCATGTCGATCATACGAAGCAGTGGTTCCCCCTCACGGTCCTCAGCCTTCGTCATCAAGTGCTCAATAAGATCGATAGCAAATTTGTAATCTTCTTCGTTTTTGATTTCAATTACCCGGTGTGCAGTCTTGAAGAAAGAGAGAAACGAAGTTTCAAGTTTTATTGCTGTTGCCGTATTCATTGTTTCTCCTTTCTATATTTCCTGCAAAGCTTGTCATATTCAGCGTGCGTGACAATGTGCTTGACGTAAAATTTCTGGTTGGTGAACAGAACCATCGCCAAGATCCGCAGATTATTGCCGCCAATGTCGATCACGTACCACTTGTCCTTGTACTTGAAGTTGTCAAGGGATGGAAATATTTGTTTCAGCTCCTCCGGAGTGTTAAATGTCCCATTATTCAAGACCCGATAAGCGTCCATGATTGCTGTTTTGTCATTGGAAAACCTTCTAGCCGCTTCCTCGAAAGCCCTCTTACGAATAACGTGCATTCCTTCTCCACCACTGCTCAGGGTTTACCTTGGGTAAACAGTATCATGTCTTTGTTGAGTTTACAAGAAGTGAACCTGGCAGATCAACACAATCCGAAAACCCGCATGACCTACGCTCTAAACTTGTAAGTTTTGATTTCGAATTATGATCCTGGATTTTGATTCACATTGTATTCTGATCCGAAAAGCCGAGTTGATAGAATCTTACTGAATACCCTGATTTATAGGATTCAATAGTAAGTTTGAAAAGTCATTTGCTTCTTTTTGCGGTATTTAAGGTGCCGATTGAAATAACGTTTAACAGTCGGACAATAATGAGGAAGCTTCCAAAAATGTATCCGTGTTATACAATGAATGTGTAGAATTTTTCTGATCGCTGTTTATCAAGGAGGATCCGGTTGAAAGAGATTACAGAACGCATCCTTGCCTTATTGGCTGACGGCAAAAAACTCGATCGTCGCGCTATGGCGGAGCTTCTTGATTTGCGCGGTGCCGAGCGCAAAAAACTCACCCACACTCTCAACCAGTTGACCACTGCCGGAACGTTGGAGCGGCGACGGGGGAGCTACAGGTTGAATGCTGACAGGCAGGCTGTTGAGGGAATTTTTAAGCGTACCGATCAGGATTATGGTTTTGTCAGCATAGCTGGTCGTGAAGATATATTTATTCCGGCTCAGTATGTCGGTTCCGCTATGGATGGGGATAGGGTCCAGCTTGAAGTGCGTCAATCGTCCCATGACCGACGGCCTTTTGGGGTGATTACGGCGATACTGGATCGGGCCCGGTCACATCTGGTTGGGGTGCTGCGGACCAGCAGTGAGGGTGGATTGGTTGTTCCCCAGGATCGTTTTGCCGGCCCGCCAGTGCGGGTTGGAAGGACGCAGAATTGTCAGGAGGGCGATCTGGTCGAGGTGCTGATTGAACAGTACGCAGAGCGGGGGCATGCAGCACAGGGAAAAATAGTCGAGCGTCTGGGGCGTTTCGGTGATCCCCATACTGATGTGATCAGTGTCTTGCGCAGTAAAAAAATTCCCGAGGCTTTTTCGGCCGAAACCCAGGCGGCTGTTGCTACGATACCCACTCAGGTCGAGGAAGCAGATCTGGTCGACAGAACCGATCTTCGTCAGTTGCCCCTGGTGACCATCGATGGCGAAACTGCGCGCGATTTCGACGATGCGGTGCTCGTAGAAAAGCAACAGAATGGCAACTATTGCCTGTGGGTCTGTATTGCTGATGTTGCCCATTATGTGCCGGTGCGTGGCGCCATCGACCTGGATGCCCGTGAACGCGGCACCAGTGTGTACTTTCCCGGATTTGTCGTACCCATGCTGCCGGAGGCGTTAAGCAATGGTATCTGCTCCCTCAACCCGGATGTTGATCGTCTGGTCATGACGGCCGAGCTGATTATCAGTCGAGAGGGCAAGACCCTGAAGACACGATGTTATCCGGCCGTCATGAACAGTCATGCGCGCCTGACCTATACCCAGGTTGCCGGCTACCTCGAAGACGGCGATAAAGAGGCAGTGCCGGCCGGCATTCAGGAGTCGTTGCAACAGATGGCGGAGCTGGCCCGGATCCTGATGCAGATGCGCTATGCCCGGGGCAGCCTCAATCTGGATCTGCCCGAAGTGGAAATCCGCGTTGATGCCAGTGGTCGTCCACTGGAGCTGGTCAAGGTTGAGCGCAACATCGCCCACCACCTGATCGAGGAACTCATGCTCGCGGCCAATGAAGCCGTCGCCCACTATCTAGCAGTGCAGGACTGGCCATTGCTCTACCGGGTACATGGGGAGCCGGACGAGGCCAAGCTGGAAGATTTGCAGCAGCTGGCTGCCAATTGCGGACATGGCTTGGTACTGGGAAAAAATCTTCATCAGTCACTACAGCAATTGCTGACCGAGGTGGCCGATAAACCGGAAGGACGTCTAGTCAGCGAGCAGTTGCTGCGCAGTTTACAGCAGGCGGTTTACACTCCTCACAATGAGGGGCATTTCGGGTTGGCGGCGGAAGAATACTGTCATTTTACTTCACCCATCAGACGTTATCCTGATCTGCTTGTGCACCGCGTTCTCAAGCAGGCGCTGACTGGTGCAGCTAAAAACAGTGCGCCGGGGGTGGCGTTGCTCGAAACCCTGGGCGCCGAATGTTCGACCCGCGAACGACGCGCCATGGAGGCCGAACGCGATCTGGCCGATTTGCGGCGTTGTCAGTTGATGGAAGACCGGGTGGGCGAAACCTTCACCGGGGTTATTTCCTCCGTAACGGAATTCGGATTTTTTGTTGAGCTGGATGACCTTCTCGTTGAGGGGCTGGTCCATGTGCGCACCTTGACCGGCGATTTTTATCATTTTGATCCAACCACCCTGGCATTGACCGGTGAGCGCAGCCGCCAACAGTTTCGCGTCGGAATGTCTCTGGAGGTCAAACTGGAGCGGGTTGACACGGTGCGGCGGCGTATCGATTTCAGCCCGTTGGTGATTTCGGAAAGCAACAGGGATGACGTGCGCAAGAAGAAAACAGAGAAAACCAAAAAGCATAAAAAGCCGGCTTCAGGTCGCAGAAACAAGTAACTTTCACAAAAATTAGAAACTATCTATATTGAAAAAATAATCTAGCTATTCAGCTTTATCCTTGCGCAGGGCCTTTGGATCCTGTGGCAAGGGTGTTTGTCGCCATGGACGGCGACAAAAAGCGGTCATAGATGACCCAACGGGAAACCATCGCGTCCCTTGACATAGGATTCAAAGGCCCGGTGCTGAACAGATACAAAACAATTAAATTGAACAGATATTGCTTCAATCTAGGGTCTTGCATGCGTTAATTAACGCATTTGTCGAGCTGTCATGACTGGTTACCGGTCCTTCTGTGGTTAGATCCTGTAAGATTGATTTGGCCAGTTGCTTGCCCAATTCAACCCCCCATTGATCAAAAGGATTCAGGTTCCAGATTGCCCCCTGAGTAAATATTTTATGCTCATAAATGGCAATCAGGCTGCCCAGGGCATGGGGCGTCAGTTGATCCATCAAGATTGCTGTGCTGGGGCGGTTGCCCGGGAAAACCTTGTGGGGGAGCAGCAGCTTGATGTCTTCTTTGCTGCGTCCTTCAGCTTCAAGTTCCTGCAGTGCTTCTGCTTGTGATTTGCCGCGCATCAGGGCTTCAGGTTGAGCAATAAAGTTGGATAGCAATAATTGTTGATGGTCATCCAGGGGATTATGGCTTTTCACCGCGGCAATAAAATCGCTGGGAATCAGTTTGGTACCCTGATGGATCAGTTGATAAAACGCATGCTGGCCGTTGGTTCCCGGCTCCCCCCAGATAATCGGGCCGGTTGAATAATCGACAGATTCACCGCTTAAGGTCACTGATTTGCCGTTGCTTTCCATATCCGCCTGTTGCAGGTAGGCGGCAAAGCGGTGGAGGGACTGGTCATAAGGGAGAATCGCCAGGGAGTCAGTGCCAAAAAAATTGTTGTACCAGATGCCGATCAGCCCCATCAAAACCGGAATATTCTTTTCAAATGGCTGGGTCCTGAAGTGCTCATCGGCCAGATGTGCCCCCTCGAGCAAATCCTCAAATTGATCCATGCCGATGGACAGGGCGATGGACAGGCCAATAGCAGACCAGAGGGAATAGCGACCACCAACCCAATCCCAGAAAACAAACATATTGGCCGGGTTAATGCCAAACTCACACACCTTGTCGCGGTTGGTCGAGATGGCGACAAAATGCCTGGCAACCGCACTTTCGTCAGCAAGCTTCTCGACCAGCCAGCGGCGAGCCGAATGGGCATTGGTCATGGTTTCCTGGGTGGTAAAGGTTTTTGAAGCAATCAGAAACAGGGTCGTTTCAGGGTTCAGCTCGCGTAAGGTGTCGCACAGGTGGGTGGCATCGACATTGGAAACAAAATGAACCTTGAGGCGCTCATGCCGGTAAGGTTTGAGTGCTTCCGTCACCATCAAGGGACCCAGATCGGAACCGCCAATGCCGATATTGACAATATCGCAAATTGCTTTGCCGGTGGCACCGCGCCATTGACCATTACGCACCTGATCGCTGAAGGTCCGCATCTGACCTAGCACCCGGTTGATCTCCGGCATGACATCATGGCCATCGACCAGAATCGGGTGGTTCCTTCGATTGCGCAGGGCGGTATGGAGTACGGCGCGATGTTCAGTGGTATTGATGATGTCCCCGCGGAACATTGCCTTGATTTTGTCTTCCAGGAGACACTGTTGAGCGAGATCAACAAGCAATTCAAGGGTTTTGTCAGTAATACGGTGCTTGGAAAAATCGAACAGAGTGCCATCCAGGCGAAAAGAAAAACGCCTGCAACGATCAGGATCCTCTGTGAACAGGTTGCCTAAATGGATGGATTCCATGGCTTCAAAATGCTGCTGCAGGGACTTCCAGGCTGGTAAGCTGGTTAGTGCGGACATGAACACCTCATCGTAAGGGTATGGGCGGTAGGGAACAGGGATACAGACCTGTACATCATAGCAGACCTTACTGATAATTTGCCAGGTTAAAGAAATCACATGACAGTTGAATGAAAACACGGCATAATGTCTATTTTTTGCCATTCTATTGGTGTGCAAGAGGAGTTGCCAGATCGTGAAAACATCTATTTTACGGCGCTTCTGGGTTGGTATCAGCGCTGTAGTGATCGCCTTTTATGCGACGGTGATTAACCGCTGTCAGATCGTCGGTGGGGAACAGGTTCCACCACAGGGAGGGGTTTTGTTTGTTGCCAACCATATATCGGCTTTTGATACCGTCCTGCTGCCGGCAGCCATTCTCAAACAGCGCCCCTGGAAGATGGTGTGGGCACCGGCCAAAGAAGAGCTGTTTCGTCACCGCTTGCTGGGAGCGATTTTTCGTTCCTGGGGGGCATTTCCGGTTAAGCGTGGTCGGGATCTGCGCGCCGGCAAGGAATTGGGGCGCCTGTTGCAGGGCGACGCTGTGATGCTCTTTCCCGAAGGAACCAGGCATAAGGATGGCCAGCTCGGGATCGGAAACCGTGGCGTTGGAAAGTTGATTTATGAGCATCGACCGGTGGTCATACCGGTTTCTTTGGTTGGGTTAAATCATTGGCGTGTAGGTGCCTGGGGACAGCAGGCAGTGGTGCGATTCGGGGCTCCCATTGACTGTACCGATCTGTTTGTTTTGGCTGATGAGAAGGCTACCCATATTCTGATTGTCGGGCGCGTCATGGCCGCCATCGCTGCCGGAATTACCAGCGCGCGCCCGGCTGGGTGATGGGATGGCGATACTTGGCGGTATTGTCAATCGATTGACCAGTAAAGTAAATACCGGCAATGACAGCTGCCAGAACGACCAGCAGCGCCAGCAACTTGATGAGATCCTTGAACATTGATACTCCTTTAGTTGCTATTGCTTAGGCGACAAAACAGTTAAAAGTTGAACTCACATCGTCATTCCCGCGAAAGCGGGGATCCAGTGAGATTTTAGGCTGTTAAAGAATGGATCCCCGACTAAAGCACGCGGGGATGACAGGTTATTACCTCACCGGAGTAATAACTTGTCGACTTTTTCTCCTGATAAGTTTAATCGCCCCGAGCTACCTTTAAACCGGCAACTCGGGGCGAAATGTTTCAGCGTTCAGCAAGAATACGCAGCATTCGCCGCAACGGTTCTGCCGCGCCCCAAAGAAGCTGGTCGCCGCAGGTAAAGGCTGACAGATATTGCCGACCCATCTTCATCTTACGTAAGCGGCCGATGGGGATAGTCAGGGTTCCGGAGACCGCCGCCGGAGTCAGCTCGGCGAGGGAATCCGCTTTGCTGTTGGGGACCACTTTGGCCCACTCATTGCTCTGGGCGATGAGCTGCTCAATTTCACTGATGGGGACATCCCTGGTGAGTTTGATGGTCAGGGCCTGACTGTGACAGCGCATGGCACCGACACGGACGCAGATACCGTCAACCGGAATGGGTGTCATGTTGCCGAGAATCTTGTTGGTTTCGGCAAGGCCTTTCCACTCTTCGCGGCTCTGGCCGTCTTCCACCTCGCGATCGATCCAGGGGAGCAGGTTGCCGGCCAGTGGAAAACCGAATTCGGCCGTCGGCATGGTGCTGCTGCGCAATGCCGAGGTAACCTTGTGGTCGATTTCAAGGATCGCCGAACCGGGGTTCTGCAGCTGCTCGGCGACCGAATGGTGGAGGTTGCCCATCTGCAGCAACAGTTCGCGCATGTTGGGCGCCCCAGCTCCCGAGGCCGCCTGATAGGTCATGGAGCTGACCCATTCAACCAGGCCGGCGTTGAACAGCCCGCCAATGGCCATCAGCATCAGGCTGACGGTACAGTTGCCACCGATGAAATCCTTGTACCCATTGTCCAGGGCTTCATCAATGACCTTGCGGTTGATGGGGTCGAGGATGATGACGGCGTTGTCGTCCATGCGTAAGGAGGATGCTGCATCGATCCAGTAACCGTCCCATCCGGCAGCACGTAGCTTGGGGTGAATTTCGTTGGTGTAATCACCACCCTGACAGGTAATGATGATATCCAGCTCTGCGAGTTTGCCAAGGTCAGATGCACTCTCCAGGGTACTGTTGCCAAGCTGACCAAACTGGGGTGCCTTCTCTCCGGCCTGGGAGGTTGAAAAGAAAACCGCTTCGACTCCAGCAAGGTCGTTTTCTTCCAGCATCCGTTGCATCAGAACGGAACCGACCATGCCGCGCCAACCGACCAATCCGACTTTCATAATGTTTCTCCATGTTGACGGGTAAAAGAAATAAAACTATTCTCAAACAGAATCTTCTGTTTGCGTGTCAGCCGTCAATCATAGCATTTCTGCAGTGTTAGTGGAAATCGATTTTCTTTGCGTTGAACCCCTGGGAATAAAAATGTCAGATATTGAGCAGTGTCTACCGCTGGGTAAGCCAACCCGTTATCAGGACAGTTATGATCCAACGTTACTCTGCCCTTTTCCGCGCCAAATCAAACGCGATGAGATCGGCCTGGCTAAAGAGCTGCCTTTTGGTGGTTTTGATCTGTGGACCGCTTATGAACTGTCCTGGCTGAATCGTACAGGCAAGCCGGTGGTGGCGGTGGGGGAGTTTCGATTTGCCTGTGATACCCCTTACCTGATCGAATCCAAGTCATTCAAACTCTATCTCAACTCTTTTAACCAGACCCGCTACCCTGATGTAGCGGTGGTGGCGGAGCAGATGCGTGAGGATCTCAGTCGCGCCAGTGGCGGCGAGGTGAAGGCCGAATTGTGGGGTGTGGAAGATTCTTCTCGCTTGCAGGTAGGCGTACTCCCCGGTGATTGTATTGATGACCTCGACATTGAAGTTGCTGACTATCGACTCAATCCGCAGGTGCTGGTCGGTGCGGCGGATGATGAGTCAGTTGTGGCGGAAGAGCTGCACAGCCATCTGCTCAAAAGCAATTGTCTGGTGACCAGCCAGCCTGACTGGGGGAGCGTGCTGATCCGCTACCAGGGGGGAAAAATCGATCGCGAGGCGTTGTTGCGCTATCTGATCTCTTTCCGCCGGCACAACGAATTTCACGAACAGTGCGTTGAACGGATTTTTGTCGATCTGCTGCGTTTCTGCCGCCCGCAAAAACTCACGGTCTACGCCCGTTATACCCGTCGCGGCGGGCTGGATATCAATCCCTTCCGATCAAACTTCGAAGAGGATATCGACAGTATCCGTCTGGTGCGTCAATAGCAGATTGCCGGGCTTATGTAAGGGTGTTGAACATCATCTTTCAGGTTCAACACCCTGAAGAAGCTCATGCCTGCTGGCGCAGAATAGTGACTGTCTCTCCGCCGATCCCCCAGTTGTCGGTATCGACTTCATCAATGACAACGACGGTGGTTTTGGGATTTTTTCCCAGCACCTCGACCAGCAGATCCGTTGCTCCTTTGATCAGGCGTTTTTTCTGTTCCGGGGTAGCTCCTTCACGGGTAATTTTGATGTTGACGTAGGGCATGGTTATTTTCCTTTCTGTCGATGGGTGAGTGATCCGGAGAAATGCGGATCTAAAACGGTAACAATCAGGCTGACACCAACGCAAGCCGTTGCCAGCAGTAAGGGCAGGGCAAAGCCGTCGCGCAAGTCAGCCAGGCGCCCGGCGACTATTGGTCCGAGAACCTGACCGATCCCGAAGGCGGCGGTTAAAAAGGCGGCTATCCAGCGACTGTCGGCAGGCATGCGCCGCTGTCCTTCGGCAAGGGTTATGGCGACAATTCCCATGAAGGTGCCACCGAAACTGGCAGCAGCGAACAGCAGACCAATAACGGAGGTTGAAAAGACACTCACCAGGATGCCGCTAACCTGCAGGCTGTAGGCTGCCAGCAAAGCTGTGCGTGCAGAGGAGCGTCGTGCCAGCCAGGGCCAGAACAGGGTCGATGGTGCTGCCGCCAGCCCGACCGCCACCCAGCTCCAGGGAGCCAGCTGTAAAAGGTCGGGGGTAGCAGCAATCAGGGCGACGATAAAGGTTGCTGACACCACATAACCTAGCCCTTCGAAAAAGTAGGCCAGTGCCAGAGGGTAGACGCTGGTGCGTTTGCTGTTGATGGGTGTGTCGACTGCCGGCGCTGTTAGTGCACCCTGTTGACGACCGATAAGAATACCGGCTCCGGCCAGCAGGGCAGCAGCGATGCCGGCACCAATCCAGGCCCCGCTCCAGCTCCAGTAGTGATCCAGTACGGGAATCAGCAATCCGGTCAAGGCGATCCCCAGACCAACCCCGCTGTAGAGCATACCCATGCGCTGGGCAAGGCCATGACGCCTGAGTACATCGCCAACCTCAGCGGAGATCAGTACAAAGAGTACAGCACTGGTCATGCCACTGATCAGGCGTAATCCACCCCACCAGAAAGCGGACAGGGTCAGCCCCATCAAGGCGGTGGTAAGGATGCATAAAATCAGTGAAGACCCGGTAAAAAGACGCATCCCCAGCAGGCGTGGGGAAACGGAACAGAGGACGGCGCCGGCCAGATAGCCGAGATAATTGAGCCCAGCCAGCCAGCCGGCGAGGGTGTTGCTCATCCCCAGATCGCGCTGCATCAAAGGTAGAATCGGCGTATAGGCAAAGCGACCGATCCCCATGGCCACCATCAGGCCGAGAATACCCCCGACAAGAACCAGATAGGCTGAAAAGTGATGAACCTTTTGATCAGGCATGGCCATCTTTTGAGTTAAGAGATGTGGACAGGATATTTCCTTGTTTCTGACCTTGAATATCGGTTACTTTGATTCGTCGTTGCAATGCTTTTTCGAGGATGCGTGTTGTGAAAAAATTAATTATTTATGCCTTGTTTGTTGTTTTAACTGCCGTTGGCATCTATTTCGGTTATGGCTATATGCAGGGGAAACGTTTTGATCCGACGGTTATTCCTTATGTTGAGCAGGCCATCCCCCAATTAAGTCGTTGGGACGTGGCTGCTACCAGGGCGCTGCTTGACGAGGAAGCCTTAAGACGGGTCAGTGATGACGATCTGGCCAAGATGATGGATTATCTCACCCGCATCGGTGAGCTGCAGTCCTTTGACAAGCCGCGCTTCAGGTCAACCAGTAAAGCCATGACTACCGGTGCCATTGAACGGGATGTCGTAACCTACCGGGTCAAGGCCAACTATAGCTCGGGTCCGGTGGAAATCACCTTGAGTCTGGTTGAGCGGAGCGGCGACTATGCCCTGCTGCATTTTAATTTTCAGTCGCAGGCGCTGGCACCCTGACCATCTTGCCTGGAAACACTACCAGCGCTAGAATCATTCTAAATCAGTAGTGGTATAATAGGAAGGCCAACTGAAAAGGACTGGTTATGAGCTATCTGCGCACCCTGAATCTTTGTACATTTCTCCTTTTTTTCCTGTTCTTAAGTGGTTGTCAGTCAACTACCGGGCATTACCTGGGCGCCCTCGCAGATGAGGAGGCAGTCACAGCAATTACCCCGGTTGTGGATGCCCAGCAGCACTGGGAAGAACTCTATGTGACGGTTGATAGTCGCCTGATGCGCGAAGAAGACCAATTCCGGATGACGGGATGGCTGTCTTTTTCTCAGCATTCACGGATGATGTATACCCGGGTTGCCGATGTCGAATTGACATTGTTTCTGCTGGATACTGACGATCTGGTGGTTGATTATCGCAAGGCGACTCATTTTAAGGGCTTAAGCACTGAGGATCGAATTCCCTTTACCGTGACCCTGCCTCTGGCTGATCAGGCTGTCGCCTATACCTTCGGTTATCAGATTACCCTTATTGATGATGAGGGGGTCTCTACGACTAACTGGTTTTATCCCCGTACCCGCCACTAGCTGAAGGACCTCAACGCGAAGAAGGCATTTTTTTGATCCGGTTTCTAGTTTGTCTGGCCGGACAGTGATTTTCTGCGTACAATGTCCCGCTATGTCTGATTGATCACCTCAATGTTTCTTCTTTGTAGCTGTTCAGCACCGGGCCTTTGAATCCTATGTCAAGGGACGCGATTGTTTCCCGTTGGGTCATCCATGACCGCTTTTTGTCGCCGTCCATGGCGACAAAAACCCTTGCCACAGGATTCAAAGGCCCTGCGCAAGGATAGAGCTGAATAGTTACCTTCTTTTTTTATAGGACACCAATGACTCAATTACCCCCGTTGGATGTGATCGCCCTGCTGCGCGAGGATACCGGCCTGGCGCCGGGATCAATCAAGCAGACTGTTGCCTTGCTGGAAGAAGGGGCCACGGTTCCCTTTATTGCCCGCTACCGCAAAGAGGCAACCGGTGAGCTGGATGAAGTGCAGATTCGTCTGATTGAAGAACGCCTGGCCTACCATAAGGAACTGGACGAGCGGCGCCGAACGATCCTTAAAACCATTGATGAACAGGGCAAGCTGACGCCGGAATTGCAGGCACGTATTCTCGCCTGCCGGCAGAAGACCGAGCTGGAAGATCTCTATCTGCCCTACAAGCCGAAGCGCCGCACCAAGGCGACCATCGCCAAAGAACAGGGGCTCGAACCCCTGGCGCAACAGCTTCTTGCTGCTAAGGGCGCTGCGATTGATCTGCACCAGTTGGCTGCACCTTTTGTTAACGCCGAACTGGGGGTTGCGGATGAGGCTGCGGCCTTGCAGGGAGCCGGTCATATTGTTGCCGAACAGTTTGCCGACACCGCCGCGGCCAGAGCACTGGTTCGGGAGCTGACCTGGGAACAGGGGATCTTCCGTTCTGGGCCGGCCCGTGGCAAGGAAGGGGCGGTAAGTAAATACGAGATGTACTACGATTTCAGCGAACCGCTAAAACAGATCCCCTCCCATCGCATGCTTGCCATGCGCCGGGGTGAAAAAGAAGAGTTTCTGCGCTTGCAGATCGAGGCGCCGGAGGAGGAAATTCTCGGACGTCTGGCGCAGCTGCTGATACCCAAGGGTTCCGCCTGCCGGGAATGGTTGCTGGCGGTTGTTGCTGATGCCTACGCGCGCCTGATCACCCCTTCCATCGAGGTGGAGTTGCGCCTGCAGGCCAAGCAGCAGGCTGATGAAGAGGCGATCCGGGTGTTTGCCGAGAACCTGCGCAATCTGCTTCTCGCCGCTCCGGCCGGGAGCCGTCGGGTGCTCGGGGTTGATCCTGGTTTACGAACCGGGTCCAAATTGGCGGCGGTGGATGACACCGGACGTTTTCTCGACCATGTTACCATTTACCCCCATACCGGGGGTGGTCGGGCAGGCAGTGCCGGGAAGGATCTGTTGCAGCTGATCAATAAGCATGACATTGAGATGGTGGCGATTGGCAACGGCACCGCCGGGCGTGAAATGGAGCAGTTTGTCCGCGCGGCGCTCAAGGAGGCTGGTAAAAAACTACCGGTAGTTATGATTAGTGAAGCTGGTGCCAGCGTTTATTCGGCTTCCGATATCGCCCGCGAGGAGTTCCCTGATCTTGATCTGACCGTGCGCGGCGCCATCTCCATCGCCCGACGCCTGCAGGATCCCCTGGCCGAGTTGGTCAAGGTCGATCCTAAAAATATCGGTGTTGGTCAATATCAGCACGATGTCAGCCAGAGCGCGTTGAAAAAATCCCTCGATCAGGTGGTCGAATCGTGCGTCAACTATGTCGGCGTTGATCTCAATACCGCCAGTTGGGCCCTGCTCGGGTTCGTTTCGGGAATTGGTGAACATCTGGCGAAAGGGATTGTCCGCTATCGTGATGAGCAGGGAGCTTTTGCTACCCGCAAACAGTTGCTCAAGGTTCCCCGTTTTGGTCAGAAGGCCTTTGAACAGGCTGCCGGCTTTCTGCGCATTCGTCAGGGCAGTGAACCCCTCGATAATACCGCGGTTCACCCCGAGCGCTACCAGTTAGTGGCGACCATGGCCAGGGACGCGGGGATTGATGTGGCGACCCTGATCCGTCGCCCGGAGCTGCTCGATCAGATTGATCTGAAAGCCTATGTGCGTGAAGATGTCGGTCTACCGACCTTGCGCGATATTGTCGCCGAGCTGAAAAAACCCGGTCGTGATCCGCGTGAATCCTTTGTTGCCAGTAGTTTTCGTGAGGATGTCACCGGCATGGATGATCTTAAGGAGGGGATGACCCTGAGTGGTATCGTCACCAACGTTGCTGCTTTTGGCGCTTTTGTCGACATCGGCGTTCATCAGGATGGGCTGATGCATGTCAGCCAGCTCGCCGATCGCTTTATCAAAAATCCGGCTGAGGTGGTCAAGGTTGGCCAGCAGGTGCAGGTACGGGTATTGGAGGTGGATACCCAGCGTAAGCGGATTTCACTGACGATGCGCAGTGGCGAGGTTAACAGGGAGAAGCCGGTCGCTATGCGTTCAAGCAAGGATACGATGAGCCCTAAAGCGCAAAACAAGCAGCAGACTTCTGCTCCGGCGGGACCGACGAATCTGGCCGCAGCGCTGAAAAAGTCGGGCTTTCGGGTGAGCAAGAAGAAATAGGAGTTGTCGGTTGGAGCCGGGTCGGGGATCCTGTGCCAAGGGACGCTTTTCGTCATCCATGACCGCTTGACTGTCGCCGTCCATGGCGACAGACACCCTTGTCACAGGCCCCCCGACCCGCCGGCAACAAGGATGGGTTTAAAATAGTGTATCTGTTCAGCACCGGATCGGGGATCCTATGTCAAGGGACGCTTTTCGTCATCCATGACCGCTTGACTGTCGCCGTCCATGGCGACAGACACCCTTGTCACAGGCCCCCCGACCCGGCAACAAGGATGGTTTTAAAATAGTTACAATAGGAGAAGTTATGTACGGCGAAAAAACCCACTCACTGCTGATCGGCTATGTCCTGTGGATCTTCGGGTTTATGGGGTCACACCGTTTTTACTACGGACGCTCCATCAGCGGCACCATCTATTTTTTCACCCTGGGTCTGTTCTTTATCGGCTGGATTGTTGATCTGTTTCTGATTCCCGGAATGGATCGGGACGCCGATCTGCGCTACAGTCATGGCATCAAAGACTATAACGTCACCTGGATTCTCATGACCTTCCTCGGTATCTTCGGGGTGCACCGCTTTTATCTGGGTAAGTGGATCACCGGACTCATCTGGTTTTTTACCGGCGGCCTGTTTCTGGTCGGTTACCTCTACGATTTCTGGACCCTCAACGAACAGGTGGATGAGGTCAATCGTCATAAATTTATCCAGATCGTCTGAGCCTCTGCTATTTCTTATCTCAACGCCAGGGCGGCATAGATCCGCGCGGCATCTTCAACCTCGGCAAAACTGGTCTGTTCATCGGCGGTATGGGCAGTTTCGAGGGAGCCGGGACCGAGGATCAGCGGTTTGCTGCCGGCCTGAAAAAACAGGTTGCCGTCTGAATGGGAGCGAAAGGGTACCAGATTTAATGGCAGGTTGAGGCGCGGATAAACCTCTTCCAGAATGCTGATGGTGTTGTCCTCCGGCGCAAGTTGATAGCCACCGGCCTCAAAGTTAAAAACCACCTCAAGATCCAGCCCTTTGATTGAACTGCGGGCCTGCTCCAGGGTTTTTTCGATGATGGTACGCACCGTCACCGGGCTTAAATCGGGCGACAGATGCAGGTCGATCATCGCTTCACAACGGTCAGGTACGACAAATCCTGCCCGCGATGAGCTCATTTCACGAATTGAATAAACCAGTTTGGTCGCCTGCTGACGAAATGCGGTTGATCGTTCGATCTGCAACAGTACCCGCAGCATCGACTCGATGGCATTGTGCCCAAGTTCCGGCAGGGAGGAGTGGATGCGCCGCCCCTGGGTGATGAGGGTGACCTCCATATAGCCGTAGTGGTCGAAGGCCGGGAGCAGGGCGGTCGGTTCACCGATAATCACCGAACGCGGGCAGCACTCTTCAAGAAACCGGGCGCTGCCGTCACCATTCTCCTCCTCACCGACAACCAAGAGCAGCCCGAGGGACGGACGCTGATCTTCCGGCAGGGTGGCCAGGGCGGTCCAGGCTTCCACCATGGCAGCGCAGCCACCTTTCATGTCAGCACTGCCTAAGCCCCGAATAACGCCCCATTCTTCAACCGCTGCATACTCATCAATATCCCAGGCGGGAACCGTATCAACATGGCCGACCAGATAGAGGTCAGGGCTGTCACTGCCCATGGTGGCAATCAGATTGAAGCGCTCTTCTTCATCGACGATCTGGCGTCGTACCTGGGTTCCAGTGGCGCGTAACTGCTCTTCAAGGAACAGCTGAATATCCTCCTCTTTGCCGGAAGGGGAATAAATATCGATCATGTCGATGAGGTTTTTTTTCAGGCGGTCAGGATCAATGTTATGCCAAACCTGTTCGAGGCGCGATGTCATCAGCTAGTCCTTTTTTCTCTTTTTTTTGCGTGAACGAGACAGGTTCAAGGTCATATAGACGTGTTTCTGGATATGACCGAAGCCAAGTTTTTCAAAGAAGCGAATACCGGCCTGGTTGTCGGCATCGGTATCAATAATAATCATCCGTACCCCTTGATCCTTCATACGCCCTTTAAGTTCATCGAACAACTTTTGACCGGTTCCCCCCTTTTGCAGACCAGGGCGAACGCCGATCCAGACCAGGTAGCCATATTTCCATGACGAATGCTGCTTTTCGACGGTGGTTCCCAGGGCAAAACCGATAATTTCGTCCGCTAATTCGGCCACCAGACAGAGTTCACTGTCGGAGTTGAACAGGGTGGTAATTTCGTACTCATCCCAGGTGCGGTACATGCTGGGTGAAAAGTCGGAGGTGAACAACCGTTCCCCCAGGTGAAATACCGCCGCCATATCGTCGATGGTCATCTGGCGGATATCCAGTTCGTCAGCAAATTCTTCTTTGTTCATTGCGGGCACCATCAGCAATTGTAAAAGGGTAAAATCAGAATCAATACTCATAGATAGCAGAAAAGCCTAGCCAAGATAAGATTCCTTTGTACAATGTTTGCGATAAATTTTGTCCGGTAGTCGAGGATACGGTTTTTTGATATACCGGTGGCGGTGATGGGAACAGGCAATCCGTCGTCGCTGTTGTTTTCCAGTTCCTTCAAACGGGTTAACGGCATATTAACACCGCTGCAGATGAGTCGGTCGTTGCGGCATGGGGGGAGTCTGTAGCAGGTGACTATCTTTTTCTCACCCTGCAGATACTGGATTTGAGATTTGAAATAACAAGGCACCCTTGAACAGGGTGCCTTGTTATAGCGGTTATCCGGCTGCGCCACCCATGGTGCGGCGGGCTTTACTGCGCTCAATCGACTGCAGGGCCAGGTATTCCGTGCCGAAGCGGGCAATATTATCAATCTCGTTGTCATATTGATCGTAGTGGCGTTCTTCATCAACAACCAGCTGTTCAAACAGTCTCTTTGATACCGAGTCGGCATTGTTGCCGCACTCATTCGCCCAGCGGTTGTAGTCAAGGGCGCTCTGCTCTTCCATGGCCTTGGCCATCTGCAGCATCTCTTTGACCTCGGTCACTTTCTTCACATCACCGGAAGCCTTCATTTCCACATCGCCGCCGAGAAAGAGGATGCGCTCGGCCAGATTTTCAACGTGCATCATTTCCTCGATGGCGGTTTTCTTAAACAGATCGGCGAGCAGGTCATAGCCCTGGTCGTCGCAGTGAAAATGAAAATACATGTACTGGTGCAGAGCAGTGATTTCCTCGGCCACAGCCTGGTTGAGCAGAACGACACTTTTCTCATGCATAACAATATCTCCTTAATGATTGTCGGGGTGGATTGCTACTTGCCCCAGGTGTCACGAATCCGTTGTACAGCAGTCTCGACATTGCTGCGCTCGCCAAAAGCCGAAAGACGGAAATAGCCTTCGCCGCTGGGCCCGAAACCGCTGCCCGGCGTGCCGACGACGTGGCATTCGTTTAACAGTTTATCAAAAAAATCCCAGCTGCTTAGTCCTTCAGGGGTTTTTAGCCAGATGTAGGGAGCATCGACGCCACCATAACATTCGATACCGGCGGCCTGTAGTCCTTCACGGATAATCCGGGCGTTTTCCATGTAGTAATTGATGATGTCACGGGTCTGCTGCCAGCCCTCATCCGAGTAGACCGCAGCCGCAGCACGCTGTACCGGGTAGGAAGCCCCATTGAACTTGGTAGTGACGCGGCGCTTCCAGAGCTTGTTGATGCTGTACTCTTCGCCGCTTGCAGTCGTTCCGGTGAGTTGCTCCGGCACCACCACCAGGCCGCAGCGCACACCGGTAAAACCGGCGGTTTTGGAGAAGGAGCGGAACTCAATGGCACACTCCTTGGCACCTTCAATTTCGTAAATAGAGTGGGGGATGTCGGGGGTGGTGATAAAGGCTTCATAGGCGGCATCGAAGAAGATGATGGCATCATTGGCACGGGCGTAATCGACCCACTTTTTCAGCTCTTGCTTGCCGGCGACGGTGCCGGTCGGATTGTTGGGGAAGCACAGGTAGATGATGTCGACTTTTTCCTTGGGCAGATCGGGAATAAAGTTATTTTCGGCGGTAAAGGGCATGTAGACGATCCCTTTATAGTAGCCCTTTTCATCAGCTTCACCGGTGCGCCCCACCATGACGTTGGTGTCGTTGTAGACCGGATAGACCGGATCGCCGATAGCAACAATGTTATCGAGGGCAAAGATGTCGAGAATGTTAGCACAGTCGCACTTGGAACCGTCGGAAATGAAGATTTCGTTGGTAGTCAACTCAACACCCAACGGCTTATAACTTTTGTCGATAATCACCTGTGACAGCCATTCATAGCCTTGTTCCGGGCCGTAACCGGCGAAGTTTTCTGTTGTTGCAAGATCATCAATGGCCTGATGGAAAGCTTGAATAACCGCCGGCGCGAGGGGACGAGTGACATCGCCAATCCCTAAGCGAATGACCTTGGCTTGCGGGTTTGCTTTGCTGAATTCAGTTACCCGGCGACCAATTTCAGGGAACAGGTAACCGGCTTTAAGTTTCAGATAGTGATCATTGATACGTGCCATGTTTAGAACTTTCTCTCTGGTAAAATACAATGAAATGATTCGGGACATGAAAATATCAGTACGGTTTTTTAGCGTAGCCCCAGCACATCCTGCATATCATACAGTCCTGGCGGTTGACCCTCCAGCCACTGGCAGGCGCGGGCAGCGCCGCGGGCGAACATATCACGGCTCATGGCGCGATGACTGATCTCGATGCGTTCTCCCATGCCGATAAAATAGACTGTGTGCTCACCGACAATATCGCCACCGCGCACTGTTTGCATGCCGATTTCGGCGTGGCTGCGTTCACCGCACATTCCCTCACGGTGATAATTAGCGACCTGGTTGTAATCACGCCCAAGGGTTTCAGCGACCACTTCGCCCATGCGCACTGCAGTGCCGGAAGGGGAGTCCTTCTTTTTATTGTGGTGCAGTTCGACAACTTCGACATCGAAATCATCACCAAGGATCCTGGCGGCTTCCTTGAGCAGCTTGAAGCAGGCATTGACGCCGACGCTCATGTTGGGCGCCAGCACCACAGGAATCGTCCTGGCAAACTCCTCGACCTGCTGTTTCTGCTCAGGGGTAAAGCCGGTTGAGCCGCTGACCAGCATCTTGCCGTGCCGTGCGCAGACGGCGAGATTGTTCAGGGTCACTTCCGGGAAGGTAAAATCGATGAGGACATCGGCTGTTGCAACCGCAGCATCAAGTTCGCTGGTCAGAGGGACGCCGATATTGCCGGCGCCGGCAATCAGTCCGGCATCCATCCCCAGTTGTGGGTGACCATCCCGTTCAACAGCGCCAGATAAGGTAAGCCCTTTTGTTTCACACACCGCCTGGATCAGGCGCGTACCCATGCGCCCGGCGGCGCCGATGATGGCAACATTCATGATGATTTTTCCTTGTGTTGCGAAGCTGTTCAAATCAGTTGGTGCTTGCTTAAGACTTCTTTGAGCTTGATCAGGTTTTCAGGCTGCAGGCCAACCAGGGGCAGCCGCACTGCAGGACGACATTTGCCCATTAAAGAGGCGGCGGTTTTAACCGGTACCGGATTGGCCTCTATGAACATGGCCTGGTGAACATCCAGCAGTTGCAGGTGCAGCTTTCTGGCATCGTCCCAGCGATTTTCCTGCGCTGCCACCACCATCTGCTTGACCTGCCTGGGGATAATGTTGGCGGACACGGAAATAATCCCTTTGGCGCCGCAGGCCATCAGCGGCAGGGCGAGGAAATCATCACCGGACAGGACATCGATCTTGTCACCGGCTTTGGCGATAATTTCACTGGCCTGGGTAACATCGCCGGAGGCTTCCTTGATGGCGACAATCTGCTTGAATTCTGCCAGGCGGATAGTGGTCGCAGCAGTTATGTTGCTGCCGGTACGACCAGGCACATTGTAAAGGACCTGCGGCAGGGCGACCTGCTCGGCAAGCGCCTTATAATGCTGATAGATCCCTTCCTGCGATGGTTTGTTGTAGTAGGGCGACACCAGCAGCAAACCGTCAGCGCCGGCTTCTTTGGCATGGCGTGAGATCTCAATCGCCTCGGCGGTGGAGTTGGAGCCGGTTCCGGCAACAACCGGGACCCGTTTGTTGACCTGGGCGATGCAGACGTCGATCACCCGGTTGTGTTCATGATAGTTGAGGGTAGCTGACTCTCCGGTGGTACCACAGGGGACGATCACATCGGTACCGTTTTCGATTTGGAATTCGATCAGCTGGCGGTAGCTTTCTTCATCAAGGTTCCCCTGTTCATCAAAGGGGGTGATGAGGGCGGTCATGGATCCGTGAAACATATTCTCCTCCAATAAAAAAGAAAAGTGGACGCCGATATTGCTAACATACTGGCTGGGCAAAGTAAAGGGCAGTGGCATTCACGGATGCAATAAAAAACATATAAAACAGTCAGTTAGATTGTTTTTTTTGCTCGCCGGAGTTCTCCTCCAGGGGCGCGGCAGGTTGCTCAACCGCTGCCTTGTTGACCGGACGAACGGGCCCCTTTGTGCCGCAGGCAGACAGCAACAGCGCGCTAATGATCAGGACCAGAATCAGTTGTAGGCGCATCAGATTACCCCGCCGTTCAACCGCGCCAGTTCCCGTTCCACCGCCGTGCGGGCGGTGCCGCCGGTGGCCTTGCGGGCGTTGACCGAGGCTTCGAGGGTAACGAAATCATAAATGTCCCGGTCAATCAATGCAGAGAAGCTGCGAAATTCTTCCAGAGTCAACTCAGGGATATCCTTGCCGGTTTCAACGCAATAGCGCACCGTCTTGCCAACCACCTCGTGGGCTTGACGGAAGGGCATCCCTTTGCGCACACAGTAATCGGCAACATCGGTTGCCGTCGAAAATCCCCGCGCTGCCGCAATACGCATGTTGTCACTTTTGACCCGCATTTCAGCAATCATGTCGGCGAAAACCTTCAGGCTCCCTTTAACCGTGTCGATGGTGTCAAACAGGGGTTCCTTGTCTTCCTGCATGTCTTTGTTATAGGCCAGCGGCAGGGACTTCATCAGGGTCAAGAGGGCGATCAGGTTGCCGTAAACCCGGCCGGTTTTGCCGCGCACCAGTTCCGGTACATCCGGGTTTTTCTTTTGTGGCATGATCGAACTGCCGGTACAAAAAGCATCCGACAGTTCAATAAAGTTGAAATCGGCGCTCGACCAGAGGATCAGTTCTTCCGACAAACGCGACAGGTGCATCATCAGGATTCCGGCACAGGCGCAGAACTCAATGGCAAAGTCGCGATCAGACACGCTGTCAAGGCTGTTGCGGGTGACACCATCAAAACCAAGCTGCTGCGCCACCCACTCGCGGTCGATGGGGAAGGTGGTACCGGCCAGGGCTCCCGCGCCCAGGGGCAGAACATTAAAACGTTTGCGCAGATCCTGCAGGCGGCTGGTATCACGGGCGATCATCTCACGATAAGCGAGCAGGTGATGGCTGTAGAGCACCGGCTGGGCGGTTTGCAGATGGGTATAGCCGGGCATGATGACATCCAGATGGTTCTGCGCCTGGTGGATCAGCGATTGCTCAAGTTTGCCCAGATATCCCAGAATCGTGTCAATTTCATCGCGCAGGTAGAGGCGGATATCGAGCGCCACCTGATCGTTGCGGCTGCGCCCGGTGTGCAGTTTGCCACCGACCGGACCGATCCGTTCGATCAACCGCGCCTCGATGTTCATGTGGATGTCTTCGAGGGCAACGGAGAATTCGATCTTGCCGGCCTCAATCTCGGCAAGGATCGCGTCAAGGCCGGCGATGATCTGCTGCGCTTCATCGACAGCAATAATTCCCTGACGTCCGAGCATCTCGGCATGGGCTTTTGAGCCCTGGATATCGTAGCGATAAAGACGCTGATCGAATGCGATGGAGGCGGTGAATTCCTCGACAAATTTGTCGGTCGGTTGGGTGAAGCGACCACCCCATAGTTTGCTGCTCATTTTTCACTCTTTCTTGCTGGACAAAAACTCAGCCACCAAGGCACCAAGCGCACCAAGGGGGCAATCCCATTTGGTTTTCTTGGAGTCCTTGGTGCCTTGGTGGCAACGTGACTTATTATTTTTTAGCTGCCCGCTGAATCGCCGCAATCCGCAAGCGCAACGCATTCAGCTTGATGAAGCCTTCCGCATCGGCCTGGTTGTAGACCTCATCGGCCTCAAAGGTAGCAAAGTCGACATTGAACAGACTGTCAGTGGCTGAATCGCGGCCGACAACGCGACAGTGCCCCTTGTAGAGTTTGATCCGCGCTTTGCCGTTGACGGTCTGCTGGGTATTATCGATCAGGGCTTGCAGGGCGAGACGCTCGGGAGCGAACCAGTAGCCGTTGTAGATCATAGCGGCATAGCGCGGTACCAGAGAGTCGCGCAGGTGCATGACCTCACGGTCCATGGTGATCGATTCCACTGCCCGGTGGGCTTCTTCGAGGATGGTGCCGCCGGGGGTTTCATAGACACCGCGGCTTTTCATGCCGACGTAGCGATTTTCCATCAGGTCGACGCGACCGATGCCGTGCTTACCGCCCAGTTCATTGAGCTTGGCCATCAGCTTGGCCGGCGACAGACGCTCGCCGTTCACCGCCACAGCGTCCCCCTGTTCAAACGCGATTTCAACAAATTCCGCTTGATCGGGAGCATCTTCCGGGCGCACGGTAAGCACGTACATTTCTTCCGGTGCTTCGGCCCAGGGATTCTCGAGAACATCCCCTTCAAAGGAGATGTGGAGCAGATTGCGGTCGGAGCTCCAGGGGAACTTTTTACTGGTCGGAACCGGAATGCCGTGTTTTTTGGCGTACGCTTCCAGTGCGCTACGGCTCTTCATGTCCCACTCACGCCAGGGAGCGATGACCTTGATCGCCGGATCGAAATGGTAATAAGCGATTTCAAAACGCACCTGATCATTGCCCTTGCCGGTGGCACCATGGGAAACGGCGTCCGCCCCTTCTTTGGCGGCAATCTCCATCTGCGCCTTGGAGATCAGCGGACGGGCAATGGAGGTGCCAAGGAAGTAGCGTCCCTCGTAGATGGCGTTGGCCCGGAACATGGGGAAAACAAAGTCGCGGGCAAATTCTTCCTTCAAATCGACGATATGACAGGAAGAGGCACCGGTTTTTTTGGCCTTGTCAGGAACATGATCCAGTTCTTCCCCCTGGCCGAGATCGGCGCAGTAGGCAACGACTTCGCAGCCGTATTCCTCTACCAGCCATTTAAGGATAATGGAGGTATCAAGCCCTCCTGAATAAGCCAGAACCGCTTTTTTAACCTGTCCTTTTTTGCTCATTATAGATACTCCTGTGGGTGAAAAAGGGTGGAAACTTCCACCGCTAACGTTTGATGTAGTTACAAAACACCCTAAAGTAGATGGCTAGGCAAAAAACGTCAAATGCAAGGCGCGCAATTGTCGAACAATGAGGCGTACTTATGTACGTCGAAGCAGTGAGACGATTGCAGCAATGCAGCAGTTGGCGATTTTTTGTGACGCCATCAAAGTTTGATGACGTAGGTGTCTGCCAAACGATCATGGAGGGCACGTTTCTGTTCGTCAAAGATCACCATCAGGTAGCCGATACCGAAAATAATACCTGACAGAAACTTCGCCGGCACCTCACGAAAAGCCGCGCGCCCGTAGCTGATCGGAGAGCCGTCCTGACGCACGACCTTGATGCGCAACACCATTTTGCCCGGGGTCTGGCCGCAGTAGCCGGTGAAAAAGATGTAATAGGTAAAACTGATCAGGTAGCTGAAGAAATGGACGATAAAGGCGGTTTCACCACCGCCGCCATCACTGCCAACCACGGTTACCGTGCCGGCCAGGGCTAATATCCCGCCAAGGATCATCTGCAGACCGAAAACAATGGCAGCATCGACCAGGGTAGCGACGGCGCGCATCCAGAAGGTTGCTTTGGGTACTGCATCCATTGGGTTGGAGTATACCCCGGGCATGGGCGGATGCGAAGGTGCTCCGTTCTGCTGCCATGGCTTGTTTACCGATGGCTGCTGAGGGGCAGCAGGTGAATCCTCTTCGGCTTGTTGTTGCGGTTGTTCGTCGTGTCGGACAGATTCACCGATCTCCTGTGTTTCGTTCTGTTCCTGCTGATCCTGTTGCTGCGGCAGCTCAAATGCCTTTGCACACAAGGGGCATTTGACCCGGATTGTGCCGGCAGGAATCTGTTGCGGATCGATGGTGCGGCTGTATTCACAGTGGGGGCAGGTTAATTTCATTGTTTTAACCTGCCATCAGGGTGGCCATAATGGCCTTCTGAACGTGGAGACGATTTTCCGCTTCGTCAAATATAATCGATTGCGGTCCCTCCATCACCTCGTTGGTAATTTCCTCATCGCGGTGGGCTGGCAGGCAGTGCATGACCAGGGCATCCCTGGCGGCGATACCAAGCAGTTCACTGTTTATCTGGAATCCGGCAAAGTCTTTGGCGCGGATTTGTTGTTCCCCTTCCTGGCCCATGCTCGCCCAGACATCGGTGTTAAGAATGTCAGCGCCTGCTGCCGCTTCACGCGGGTCGTTGGTCAGCATCAGACGGGCACCAGCCTGGCGGGCTTTTTCAACAACGCCGGCATCCGGTTCGTAGCCTTGCGGGGTAGCGATACGCAGCTCAAACCCGAACACTGACGCGGCATTGATCCAGCTGTTGGCCATATTATTGCCATCGCCAATCCAGCAATAAACGAGCTCACGATAATCAGGACGGTGTTCGCTGACGGTGAACAGATCGGCCATCAGCTGACAGGGGTGATTCAGGTCGGTAAGACCGTTGATAATCGGCACGCTGCTGTGGGCCGCAAATTCTTCAACGATAGAGTGGGCAAAGGTGCGGATCATGATACCGTCGCAGTAGCGCGCCATGACCTTGGCGCTGTCACGGATCGGTTCGCCGCGCCCCATCTGGGTGTTGCCGGAATGGAGAAACAGGGCGTGGCCACCCAGTTGATACATGCCGACCTCGAAGGAGACCCGGGTACGGGTGGAACTTTTTTCAAAGATCATCGCCAGGGTTTTTCCTTCCAGCAAGCGATGAGGTTTGCGGTGCTGCTGCTTGGTCTTCAGCTCACGGGTCAGGGCAAAAATGCTCTCAAGATCACTTAATGACCAGTCGGAGAGGGAGAGGAAATCTTTTTTCATGCTGTTGTTGCTCCTGCACTATGTTCACTTAAAATGGCATCCAGAATGTCGATTGCTTGCATGATCTCGGTGCGGCTGATGATCAGCGGTGGGACAAAACGCAGTACATTGCCGGCGGTACAGTTGATCAGCAGGCCACGTTCCAGCGCTTTGTTGACTATAGGAGCCCCTTCACAGCTCAGTTCAACGCCGATCATCAGGCCGCGGCCACGAACCGACTGGATGACAAGGTGGCGCTCTTGAAGTTGTTCGAGGTGCTCAATAAAAAAAGCTCCGACAGCGTTGCAGTGCTGGAGTAGTTGGGGCCTGTTGAGCTCGTTAAAGGCGGCCACAGCAGCGGCCGTTGCCAGTGGATTGCCGCCGAAGGTGGAGCCGTGGGTGCCGGAGCCGAGGACTTCGGAGTAGGGGGCGCGGGCGATCATGGCACCGATGGGGACCCCGCCACCCAGGGCTTTGGCCAGGGTCATGACATCGGGCTCAATCTCTTCTTGTTGATAAGCAAACAGGCTCCCGGTCCGACCGAGGCCGGTCTGGATTTCGTCAACAATCAACAGCAGCCGGCGCTCGTTACAGAGTTCACGAACCGCCTTGAAGTAGCCGGAGGGTGGAATGCGTATGCCTCCTTCGCCCTGAATCGGCTCGAGAAGGACAGCGCAAGTGTTGGGCCCAACCGCCTGGTGCAGAGCCTCGATGTCACCAAAGGCAACATGCTTGAAGCCGGGGAGCAACGGGGCAAAACCGGCCTGGACTTTTTCCTGTCCGGTAGCGCTGACCGTTGCCAGGGTGCGCCCGTGGAAAGAGGCGATAGTGGAGATGATTTCGTGGCGCTGCGGGCTGAAGTTGTCGCTGCTCCATTTGCGGGCCAGTTTGAGCGCTGCTTCATTGGCTTCAGCCCCGGAATTACAAAAAAATACCCGATTGCCGAAGGAATGTTTGCATAACAGTCGCGACAGTTCGATCTGGGCAGGAATATGATAGAAGTTGGAGCAGTGGATCAGGGTGCCGGCCTGTTCACGGATGGCGTCCACCACCGCCGGATGACAGTGACCGAGGTTATTGACTGCCACTCCGGCGAGAAAATCGAGATAACGCTTGCCGTCGTTATCGGTCAGCCAGCAGCCTTCGCCCCGTACTGCCACCAACGGGTAACGCCCGTAAGTGCCGGCAACCGTGGTCAGACCCTGCTCAATCCATTGATCGGAGGTGGTCATTATTTGTACCTCGCCACGGCGGTTCCGATCCCCTTGTCGGTGAAGATTTCCAGCAGGCAGGCATGCTCCATCCGACCATCGACGATATGGGTTTTGGCGACCCCATCCTCGATGGCATCGACACAGCAGTTGACCTTGGGAATCATGCCACCGGAGATGGTGCCGTTGTTGATCAGGTCAGGAACACGCAGGATATCGATGGTCGAAATCAGGCGGCCATCCTTGTCCTTGACCCCTTCGACATCGGTCAGCAGAATCAGCTTTTCGGCGTTCAGGGCCCCGGCAATCCGGCCCGCAACCAGGTCGGCATTGATATTGTAGGTTTCCCCTTGAAGGCCGCCACCAATCGGGGCGATGACCGGGATGAAGTTATTGCTTTCCAGGGCCTTGATGATGGCGGGATTGACTTGTTCTACCTCGCCAACCATGCCGATATCGATAATTTCCGGGGTCAGGGACTCGGGGTTGATGGCGGTCATTTCCATCTTGCGGGCGCGGATCAGGCCGCCATCCTTGCCGGTAATGCCGACAGCATTGCCGCCGTGACGGTTGATGTTGGAGACAATTTCTTTATTGACCTTGCCGCCGAGCACCATTTCCACTACATCCATAGTCGCACTGTCGGTGACGCGCATTCCTTGAACAAAGTGGCTCTGGATCTTCATCGCCTCGAGAACCTTGCCGATCTGTGGCCCACCACCATGGATAACGACGGGATTAAGGCCGATATATTTCATCAGGATAATGTCGCGGGCGAAACCCTCTTTCAGGCGCTCTTCAACCATGGCGTTACCGCCGTACTTAATCACGATGGTGGCACCGTAAAAGCGCCGAATCCACGGCAGAGCTTCCATCAGGACATTGGCTTTGGCAATCAATTCTTGCATCGTTGTTTCCTTTAATCTTTCGTCTTTTCTCGCCCGATGTGGTGCTGTTGCCTGCTGTTCACAAGTTTTGAGCACACCAATTATCTACAGGATATAGCGCGACAGATCTTCGTTCTGGCTGATTTTTGCCAGACGTTCGCGCACCTGTTCGGCGCCGATCATCACCTTTTCGCCGGAATGTTCAGGCGCGTTGAAAGAGAGGTCTTCCAGGAGTTTTTCCATAATTGTGTGCAGGCGGCGAGCGCCGATATTCTCCGTGTTTTCATTGACCATTTTGGCAATTTTAGCCATTTCACGGATGGCTGAATCATCAAACTGCAGGTCGATGGATTCGGTTTTCATCAGCTCACGGTACTGGCGGATCAGGGCGTTTTTGGGCTCGGTCAGAATTCGGTAAAAATCATCTTCGCCGAGGCTGTCCAGTTCCACGCGGATCGGGAAGCGTCCCTGGAGTTCGGGAATTAGATCCGAGGGTTTTGCCATGTGGAAGGCACCGGCGGCGATAAACAGAATATGGTCGGTTTTGATGGCACCATGCTTGGTGTTGACAGTGCTTCCTTCGACAATCGGCAGAATGTCACGCTGCACCCCCTCGCGTGAGACTTCCGGCCCATGTATCCCTTGGCGGCTGGCAATTTTGTCAATTTCGTCGACGAAGATGATCCCACTTTGTTCGGCACGCTCTTTGGCCAGGTTCGTAACGTTCTCCATGTCGACCAGTTTTTCCGCTTCGCTCGCGGTTAGAATGTCGCGCGCCTCGTTGACTTTGACACGTTTGCGTTTGGCGCTTTTGGGGAAAAGGTTGCCGAACATTTCCTTGATGTTAAACCCCAGTTCCTCGTTCCCCTGGGGGGTGAAAATCCCCATGGCCGGCAAGCTGCTGACTTCGACATCGAGCTCAACAAAACGCTCGTCCAGTTCTCCCAGGCGCAGCAATTTACGCAGGCGGTCACGGGTGCCCTGGCGCTGTTCCTCTTTGTCGGGAGAACGGTCAGTTTCGCCGGGCAGGAGCAGGTCCAGCAGTCGTTCTTCGGCATTGGCCTCGGCCTTGATCTGCATTTTTGCGGTTTCTTCCGCCTTAACCATGTTAATGGCCAATTCGAGCAGATCGCGCACCATGCTCTCGACATCGCGACCGACATAGCCGACCTCGGTAAATTTGCTCGCTTCCACCTTGATGAACGGTGCCTGGGCGAGTTTGGCCAGGCGCCTGGCGATTTCGGTTTTGCCAACGCCGGTCGGGCCGATCATGATGATATTTTTCGGAGCGATCTCATCTCGTAACTCGGTCGGTACCTGCTGGCGGCGCCAGCGGTTGCGTAAGGCCACAGCGACGGCGCGCTTGGCATCTTTCTGGCCGATGATGTAGCGATCCAGTTCAGAAACAATTTCGCGGGGGGTAAAGTTGTTCAAGAAAGTACCTCGATAGCAATCCGGTCGTTAGTGTAGATACAGATGTCTGCGGCAATTTTCAGGGCTTCTTCAGTGATGCCGGCAGCATCAAGGGTCGAATGGGCGACCATCCCACGCGCTGCAGCGAGGGCAAAGCTGCCGCCGGAACCGATGGCGGCCACTCCGTCATCGGGTTCAATGACATCACCGGCACCGGAAATAATCAGGGTGACATCCTTGTCGGCGACAATCAGCAGGGCTTCAAGGCGCCGCAAAATGCGGTCAGTGCGCCAATCTTTGGCCAGCGCGACGGCAGCTCGGGGCAGGTTACCGCGAAACTCCTGGAGTTTGGCCTCAAACTTTTCAAACAGGGTGAAGGCATCAGCCGTGCTACCGGCGAACCCCGCCAATACCTTATCTTCATACAACCGCCTGATTTTTCGCGCGCCGTGTTTCATCACGGTATTGCCGAGGCTGACCTGTCCGTCGCCACCCAGGGCGACCTGATGGTTGTGGCGAACAGAACAGATGGTTGTGCCTTTAAACATGAATGGCTCCATAAAAATGAGTCCTAATGACAACAGGAATGCAAGCTGTTGCAGCGACAAACAAAAGATGCACCATAACACAAAAACGCCCCAATTAAAAAGGCCAATGTCGCCTGTCCACAAGGCTTTAATAAGGGGGTTGGCAGGGTGCAGAAAAACGATTTTTACCGCGACTGCAGCAAGGCTGGAACGATTTGTGGGTTATTTTTCCGGCAGCGGGAACTCGATGGTCGCCGTCGTACCAATTCCGGGTCGGCTGTCGATTTGCAGCTGCCCGCCCATGGCGCGAATAAAATTGCGGGCATAGTAGAGCCCCAGCCCAAAACCGCGCACCTGACCGGTGCTATGCGGGTCAATTTGATAAAACTTATTAAAAATTTTAGCCAGTTCCGGTTCGGGAATGCCAATGCCGTTATCCCTAAAGGTGAGCCTGACCCGATTCCCCTGTTGATCGCCACGCACGTCAATAATTCCTTGCTGTGGGGTAAATTTGATCGCGTTGTCGAGCAGGGCGCGGACGGCAAAATGAATTTTTTGCGGATGCACCAATAACAAGGGATCGGACATGGGGACAGGGATCTGCGTGTTTATCTGTTGTGCATTCCCAAGGGCCGTCGGCTGCAGTTCCTCGATGACCTGCGTGGTGACCTGACCGAGGTCCGTCAGTTCAAGGGTCATTTCATCTTCCTGCAAGGTCGCTTCACTGAAATAGAGCAGGTCCTGAATCAGTTTTTCCAGATAGGTCGATTCTGCCTGAACCATGGTCAGAACCTGGAGGAAGTTTTCATCTTTTGGGCTTTCCACCCCTTCGGCAAGATTTTGGAGAAACAGGGAAATAGCGGTGGTGGGGGTTTTCAACTTGTGGGAAATCAGCCCGAGAAATTCGTTTTTGAGGCGGTCAATATGGCGCAAATCAGCAATCTCACTGCGCAGGGCGTGACGTTCGAGAACTCTTTCCACCGTCGTAGTCAATTGCAGGACGCTGATCGGTTTGGTGATGAAATCATCCGCTCCGGCTTTAAGGGCGTTAAGAACCAGTTCCTTGTCGGAATAGCCGGTCATCAGGATGACCGGAAGATCAGGCTGTTCCTGGCGGACGATACGCAGAAACTCCAGACCGTCAATGTTGGGCATATTGACGTCGGTCAACACGATGTCGACGTCCTCGTGGTTGAGAAATTTCAACGCATCGAAACCGTCTTCCGCCTGCAGTACCTTATAGGTATCGAAGACACTGGCGCAGAGATCGCGGATCAGGGGTTCATCGTCGACAATCAACAGTTTTCTTGCCGGTTGTCCATTGCCATTGGCAGGCATGTCAGACGTTCCCAAGTAGCAGTTTCAGGTGTTCTGGTGCCGCCGCGACCAGCTCGTCGAGCTTGTCCGTCAAGGGGCCGCCGGCCTGGGCCAGTTCGGGGCGTCCGCCGCCGCGCCCGCCGACAATCGCCGCCAGGGGTTTGATCAGCTCGCCGGCCTTAATCCGTGCCGTCAGATCCTTGGTGACAGCGACCAGCAGGGCAACCTTGCCATCCGTTTCGGTGACCAGTACCAGTACGCCGGAACCGAGTTTGTCACGCAGGGAATCGGAGAATTCGCGCAGGCTCTTGCCGTCCACTCCGGCAACCTTGACCGCCAGCAGGGCTACATCGCCAACCTGTTGCACCTGATCGATCAGCTCGCCGCTGCGCTGGACATTGATTTTGGCCTGAATCTGCTCCAGTTCACGTTCAAGATTTTTCTGTTGTTCGAGGATTTTTTGAACCCGCTGCTCGAGTTTTTGCGGGTCACTTTTAACCAGATCGGCCAGCCGCTGCAGGGTCTGTTGCTGTTGCTGGCTTAACGCCAGGGCTGCTGCGCCGGTGACCGCTTCAATGCGCCGCACTCCGGCAGCGATACCGGTTTCACTTAAGATCCGGAACAGGCCGATATCGCCGGCGGCTCTGGCGTGGGTACCACCGCAGAGTTCCATGCTGTAATCACCGACACTGACTACCCGCACGACATCTCCGTATTTTTCACCAAACAGTGCGGTAGCTCCTGACGCCTGGGCGGCTTCAGCCGCCATTTCGCGACTCTGTACCGCCGCGTTGGTTCGGATCTGACGATTGACCTCATCCTCGATCTGCAGCAGTTCGGCAGTAGTAACAGGTGAAAAGTGGGTAAAGTCAAAGCGCAGGCGCTCTGGTGTTACCAGCGAGCCGGCCTGCTTGACGTGATCACCGAGGATGCGTTGCAGGGCCGCCTGGAGCAGGTGGGTCGCGGTATGGTTGATCACCGTGCGCCGGCGCCGCTCGCCATCAACCCTTAAGGTTAGCTGATTGCCGGTTTGAACCGAACCTGTGACCACTTCGCAGAGGTGGACATGCAGGTGCTCAAGGGGTTTTTTGGTGTCGAGGATACGCAGTTGAACGTTGTCGCCAATGATTTCACCGGTATCGCCGGTCTGGCCGCCCGATTCGCCATAGCAGGGGGTCGTAGAGGTGATGACTTCGATGAGATCGCCGCTCTCGGCCTGCTTTACCAGCTCACCGGCGCGGATCAGGGCGAGAACCTCACCCTGATCTTCAAGCTTGAGGTAGCCGCTGAAGATCGTTTGCACTCCCTGGTCGACCAGGCGTTTGTAGATGGCGGCGACCGCTTCTTCGCCGGATCCTTTCCAGTGCTCGCGGGCCTTGTTGCGTTGTGCCTCCATGGCGGCTTCAAAACCGGCTTCGTCGATGCTGAAGCCATCTTTTTCAACGATGTCGGCGGTGAGATCAACCGGAAAACCATAGGTATCGTAGAGCTTGAAGATGGTCTCACCAGGGATGATCTTGCCGGCGCTGTCGGCCAGGCGGGCAACCTCTTCCTGCAGCATTCGCAAGCCATTGCCCAGGGTCAGGATGAAGCGTTCCTCTTCATTGAGCACCACTCGAGCAACAAAGTCTTTGCGGCTTGCTTCTTCAGGGTAGGCGGTCGCCATCGATTCGAGGACAAAGACACTGGTTTTGTGCAGTACCGGATCATCGAGACCGAGCATTTTGGCATGGCGCATGGCACGGCGCATGATCCGCCGCAATACGTAGCCGCGGCCTTCGTTGGATGGCAACACGCCATCGGCAATCAGGTAAGCTGCCGCGCGACTGTGGTCGGCAATAACACGCATGGAAACATCATTATCGTTATCTGCGCCGTAGGTTTTGCCGCACAGTTGTTCGATAAAGGCAATGATATTGCGCAACAGATCGGTATCATAGTTGGACTGCACCCCCTGCATGACGGTGGTGATCCGCTCCAGCCCCATGCCGGTGTCGACAGCCGGTTTGGGCAGGGGCACCAGGGTGCCGTCCGCCTTGCGGTCGAACTGCATGAAGACATTGTTCCAGATTTCCATATAGCGGTCACAGTCGCAACCAACAGTACAGTCGGGGCTGCCGCAGCCGACCTCGGGGCCGTTATCAAAAAAGATTTCGGAGCAGGGTCCGCACGGGCCGGTATCTCCCATGGCCCAGAAGTTGTCCTCTTCAAAACGAAAAATCCGTTCACGTGGCACCCCTTCCTGATGATGCCAGATGTCGGCGGCTTCGTCATCGTTGGTGTAGACCGAGACATAAAGACGATTCTTGTCGAGTCCCATATCTCTGGTAAGAAAGTCCCAGGCATAGGCGATGGCTTCTTTTTTAAAGTAATCGCCGAAGGAAAAATTGCCCAGCATTTCAAAAAAGGTGTGATGACGCGCAGTGCGACCGACATTTTCCAGATCGTTATGTTTGCCGCCGGCGCGTACACATTTTTGCGATGTGGCGGCGCGTACGTAAGCGCGTTTTTCTTCACCAAGAAAACAGTCTTTAAACTGGTTCATGCCGGCATTGGTAAACAACAGGGTCGGGTCGTTGTGGGGAACCAGCGATGACGACGCCACAACGGTATGGTCACGATCGGCAAAAAATTTGAGAAAACGGGCGCGGATGTTGTTTCCGGTGAGCATGATGGATCAGCCTTTCAGTCAGGATATAGTCATTTTCTTGGATTGTTAGTGCAACCGAGCTGCTGCTGCCGGGGTCAACGGCAGTGACATAGCAACAGCGAATTCACCGGTTGTCCGGTGGAAAATCGTGCCGGACACGAAATTCTAATGGAAGTGGTTTGATTTGAAAAGGGTTTATAGATCAGAAACCGACGTTTGTTGCAACCAGGTGAAAATATCGCTCAAGGGAAAGCCGCGGCGCTGGAAATAACTGATCAGTCGCCGGCGTTCATTGGCGGTCGCAGCGGCATAGCAGAAGTCGGGAAAGCGGCGGGACAGTTCCTGATTGAAAAGGTCTTCCAGGCTGAACTCGCTGCCGGCTTGGTCCAGTACGGCCCGCGCCAGATCGTCAGCGATCCCGCGTTGGCGGAGATCGGCGAGGATCCGCCCCCCCACCCCTTTGCCGTTACGCATCAGGGTGCGCGCACGACCCAGAGCATAACGGTGGTCATCAAGATAACGGTATTCATAGCAACGCTCAATGGCCGTGGCGATGGCGCTACTGGAAAAGCCGCGCTGTTTCAGCTTTTCACGGATCTGCGTTTCGCTGCGATCACAGCGCCCGAGCAGGCGCAAGGCCACACTGAAGGCATCAGAAGCGCTGGAAGGGGGAGTCGTCATTGTTCTGGTCTTCCGCTACTGCTTCAGCGGCTTTGCTGTCTTCCTGCTCTTTACCGCGTTCAAAATCACTCCACGAGGAATCGGATGTCGAGTCGATGCCGGAGAACTTGAGTTTGAAGTCATCGGGATTGGAGCTTTGGCGCAGGGCCTCTTCGTAGGTGATGATGTTGCGTTTGACCAGATCCATCAACGCCTGGTCAAAGGTTTGCATACCGTAAGTGGTGTACCCTTGAGCAATGGTGTCCTTAAGCAGAACGGTTTTTTCACGGTCATCGATCAGTTCACGAATGCGTGCGGTGGTGAGCATGACTTCAACCGCAGCAACCCGCCCTTTGCCTTCCGCACGGGGAAGCAGGCGCTGGGAAACGACTGCCCGCAAGACATTGGCAAGTTGCAGGCGAACATGACGCTGCTGGTGCGGGGGGAACATGGAGATGATCCGGGCGATGGTTTCGGTGGCGTCGATGGTGTGCAAGGTCGAGAGCACCAGGTGGCCGGTTTCAGCGGCCGCCAGCGCCGTTTCTGCGGTCTCAAGGTCGCGCATCTCACCCACCAGAATAACATCAGGGTCCTGACGCAGGGCGCTTTTCAGCGCCGGGGCAAAGCCGGCGGTATCAAAACCGACTTCACGCTGGTTGATGATGCATTTGCGATCGCGGTGGAGGTATTCGATCGGATCTTCAACTGTCACAACGTGGGCAGTGCGGTTGCTGTTAATGTGGTCGATCAGTGCAGCCAGGGTGGTCGATTTACCCGAGCCGGTGGCACCGGTGACCAACACCAGCCCGCGTTGCTCCTCGGCAATCTTTTTCAGCACCTTGGGCATCAACAGCTCATCGAGGCTTGCCACCTTGAAGGGGATCACCCGAAAGACCGCGGAAACGGAATTGCGCTGCATGAAAACATTGACACGAAAGCGCCCGAGGCCGGGAACGCCGTAGGCCAGATCGACTTCGTTGTTTTCCTCAAAGCGTACCCGCTGTTTTTCATTCATGATGCCTTCGCACATGATGCGCAGGTCATCTGCCGTCAACCGTGGCGCTTTGGGCAGGGGACGCAGGCTGCCATCAACCCGGAATACCGGGGGAAGACCGGCTTTGAGGTGGATATCCGAGGTGTTGGATTTTAACGCCAGGGTGAGAATCTGGTTCAGTTCCATGGTGTTTCCTCACATTTCAATTGGTTATTATTCGTCGTCGGCAGCGCTTTGGAGTTTGGCGGCACCAACACCGTAAAGTTCGCGCAGAGTTGCTTCAATTTCATTGGTCATGTCGGGGTGCTCCTGTAGATATTGCTTGGCATTCTCGCGCCCCTGACCAACCCGTTCGCCCTTGTAGGAGAACCAGGATCCGCTTTTTTCGACAATGTCGTTATCTACCCCGAGATCAAGGATGTCACCTTCGCGAGAGATGCCAAGGCCATACATGATGTCGAATTCAGCCTGTTTGAAGGGTGGCGCCACCTTGTTTTTGACCACCTTGACCCGGGTTCTGCCACCAACCACATCCTGCCCCTGCTTCAGTGCGGCAATCCGCCGGATATCGAGGCGTACCGAAGCGTAGAACTTGAGGGCGTTGCCGCCGGTGGTGGTCTCCGGATTGCCGAACATGACACCGATCTTCATGCGGATCTGGTTGATAAAGATGATGCTGCAGTTGGACTTGCTGACAATTCCGGTCAGCTTGCGCAGTGCCTGGGACATGAGACGGGCCTGCAGCCCCATGTGAGAATCCCCCATTTCCCCTTCGATTTCAGCGCGTGGCGTCAGGGCGGCAACGGAATCGACGACAAGCAGGTCGATGGCACCGCTGCGCACCAGCATTTCGGTGATTTCCAGCGCCTGTTCGCCGGTGTCCGGCTGGCTGACCAGCAGGTCGTCGGCTTTGACTCCAAGGTTCTGGGCGTACTGGATATCGAGAGCGTGTTCGGCGTCAACAAAAGCCGCCACGCCCCCCTGCTTCTGGACTTCAGCCAGAATATGCAGGGCCAGGGTGGTTTTGCCCGACGATTCCGGGCCAAAAATCTCGATGATGCGTCCTTTGGGGATGCCACCGACGCCGAGGGCCAGATCGAGACTTAAGGAGCCGGTGGGGATGGTGGAGATAGCGGGCATCTGGTAGTCGGAGCCGAGGCGCATGATGCTCCCTTTGCCGAATTGTTTTTCAATCTGCCCCATGGCCAGTTCGAGAGCGCGGTTGCGGTTTTGATCGGACATGAAATGCTCCTTGATGGTGTAGTAAATTGGTTAATGTCAGCTATTAAAGATTGGTGTTTGCCCAATCTTCCCCTCTCCATGTGACATAGTAAGTCGTTGTGGTGGTGGAGGCGACTTTTTAATCAAAAAAACTGTCGCCTTCGCTCTTTGCTGCATTCAAAAATCCAGGAGACAGAATAAAGAATACAGAATTAAAACTGCAGAAATGACAATCTTTTTTCTGGCTTCTGCCTTCTGCCTTCTGCCGAGCCAGAGTAAAACGATTGGTGTGTCTCTGTCGAGAGCTTAATCAGCTAGGCGCTGCAGAGCAAATCGCCGTAGCCATTCCAGCGCCATAAATGCGCTCAGCTTCTGAACACGGGCGCGATCGCCACTAAAAAGATAACGTTGAACATCAACCCCGGCGGCGCTTGCCAGGGCGAGATAGACGGTGCCCACCGGTTTGTCTGCCGTGCCGCCATCCGGACCGGCAATGCCGGTAATCGCCAGTGCCAGATCGGTACCACTTTCGTGGCGCAGACCGGTGGCCATGGCGCGGGCGCAGGGTTCGCTGACGGCGCCATGTTGCAGCAGGATGGCCTGCGGTACTTTAAGCCAGTGCTGTTTGGCGGCATTGGCGTAGGTGACCCCGGCGCGGTCGAGAAAGGCTGAGGCACCGGGGTTGCGGGTCAGCATACTGCTGAGCAAGCCACCGGTACAGGACTCTGCTAACGACAGGGTCAGGCCGGCGCGGGTCAGGAGTTGAGCGACGTTGCCTTCGGCACTCTGCCCGTCACGCGCCATCAGATGGTCACCAAGTAGCTGCAGGATCAATGCTTCAGCCTGGTCCAGGCGCTCTTCTGCCCCTTCGCCGTAGGCTTTGAGGTTCACCAGCACGAGCGGGAAGTCGTGGCTGTAATTGACCCTGACCCCTTCCGGCAGGCGCCCGGCAGGGATCATGGTGCGGATACGAACCTCAGTCAGGCCGAACAGTTTCAGGGTGCGACGGTGCAGGCGCTGCTCCTCCGGATAATCCTGTTGAAGTTGCGGCAGCACCGATTGTTTCAGCATGGCACGCAGTTCAGCAGGGGCAGCGGGTAAAAAGAACATCCGGCACTGGTGATGGCTCAAGGTAAAGCCCGGCGTCATTCCTTGGGGATTGGCAAGCAACTGCGCCGTTTGCGGCAGCAGCGCCAGGCGTTCATTGGCCGGATCCGGCGCCTGGTGACGCGTGTGACACCAGGCGCGCACCATCTCCAGGGCTTCCTCATGAATGACCAGTGGTAACTCCAGAGCACGAGCGGCAGCGCGGGCGGTGAAGGCGTTGCTGCCGGGTCCCAGCCCGCCACTGACAATGACAAAACGTGCCTGCCGGGAAAGGTAGTTGAGCGCCGCAAAGATTTCCTTTTCATTGTCCGAAACAGCCAGGGAGCAACGCGGGCGGTAGCCATGTCGGGTGAGCATGTCAACGACGACAGCACTGATAGAATCGGTGGAGTCGCCACTGAGCAGATCTTCTGCGGTGGTCAGGATAGCAATATCAAAACTGGGCATAGATAGTTTCCAGCAAAGAAAAAGTGTATCTGTTCAGCACTGGATCGGGAATCCTATGTCAAGGGACGCGATGGTTTCCCGTTGGGTCATCCATGATCGCTTGTTGTCGCCGTCCATGGCGACAAACACCCTTGCCACAGGAATCCCGACCCTGCGCAATGACAGTGGTGAATAGTTACGAAAAAGTCAGCTAAACAAAGCGAGGCACAGGCGCACCGCAATGGCAGCGTAAACTCCGGCCAGCACATCATCACAGGTGACACCAAAACCGTTTTTAAAATTGCGATCAATGTAGCCGATCGGGGGTGGCTTTAAAATGTCAAACAATCGAAACCAGAAAAAGGCCAGCAGCGCCGTTCCCCAGGTAAAGGGCAGAAAGGCGACGGTCACCAGATAACCGGCGAGCTCGTCAATCACGATGCGCCCGTCATCGGCTTCACCGAAATAGCTGCCGGCATGTTGGCAAATGTAGACGCTGAAAGTGATGACAGCGACGAGAATGACAAACTGGAGCAAGCCGGGCAATAACGACAGGTAATAAAAGGCCGGAATTCCCGCCAGGGTGCCGAAGGTGCCGGGGGCAAGCGGGGCGAAACCCAGCCCGCCATTGGTGGCAAAAAAGATCGTCGCGCAGTTTTTGCGCCTGCGTGATGCTGGTTCAATCATGGTTCATCTCCTTAAGGAGCTGTGGCAGCTGGTCGTAAGCGCTATTTTCAACCAGGCGGTAGACCTGTTGCAAGGGCAGATTGTGCTGCCGGGCCAGGCGCCGGCAATCGTCGTACTCGGCACTCAGGCGCAGAAATTGGTTATTGTCGAACAGCAGCTTAACGCCCGCTGTACCGAGGGTGGTTGTGATGGTAACCTCGTGGCGCTGCAACCGATAACGGCGGCAGGGCTGAGAGCGAACGCCGATGGCGCTGCTGTGATGCATGATCAGGGTCGCCAGCGTCTGGCTGTGCGCCGGCTGACAGACCACCTTGAGAAGTTGCCCGGGGCGGTTCTTTTTCATCTGTAAGGGGGAATAGGCGGCATCCAGGGCACCGGCTTCAAAGAGTCGTTCGAGCAGGTCGCTGAGCTGTTCCGGGGTACTGTCGTCGATATGGGATTCGAGCAGGTCGACTTGGTCGTTTGGGCTTGATGTTTGCTTTTGATCGTAAAGAATACCACGCAGCAGGTTGGGGCGATCGGCAAGCTCCCAGCCGCCGACACCATAGCCACTGCGGCCCAGGGGCAGGCTGGGGAGATCGCAAAACTCTGCCAGTTCCCTGACAATCGCAGCGCCGGTGGGGGTGACCAGTTCCTTGTCACAGCCACTGTCGTAAACCGGTCGCCCCTGCAGGATCTCCAACGTTGCCGGTGCCGGTAGCGGAAGAGCGCCGTGGGCACATTGGCTGATGCCGCGTGACAGGGGCAGTGGCGCGCAGAGGACCTTGTCGATCTGTAGCAGATCGATGCCGATGGCCGCTCCGGTGAGATCCACGATAGCGTCGACGGCGCCGACTTCATGAAAGTGAACCTCATCAATACTGATGCCATGAACCCTGGCTTCGGCTTCACCGAGGCGGTGGAAAAAGCGCCGTGCCAGCTCCTTGCTGCGCTCACTTAAGTGACTGTCCGCCAGCATCTGATCGATGCGGCTCCAGCTGCGATGGTGGTGATCTTCTTTGTGGTTAACGCTAAAGCGGCATCCTTCAATCCCGTGCCGTCGCTCACGTTTGATGTTGAGCTGGTAATCGCTGACCGGCAGTTTGGCCAGTTCGGCTTTAAGTTGCTCCACATCAAGACCCAGGTCACAGAGCAGACCCAAAAACATGTCGCCGGAGATGCCGGAGAAGGTATCAAGATAAAGGGTTTTCATTCAGTTGATCCTTAAAAATTGAGGGCTGCCACAACATCAGGAATTATATCTGCCCCCCTACGCCTTTAAACTTCTCAACAAAGGCGGCAATTTTCTGGAAGACGCTTTGTTTCATCGTCAGATACTGTGGATTGAGCGGACTCATCTTCGGCAGAATGGCGTTCAGCTCGGTGCCGTTGTCGCTGGCGAATTCCCGCTTTAACGAGATGGCGATATAGCGTCTGGCCGCATCGGCATTGAGCTGTTCGCTATTAATAAGCTCCTCTGCATCACGTTGTTGCTCCCCTCGGGCAAAAGTGAAAAAGGCATCAATCACGCTTGCCTTGTCAGGGATCTCATCCAGATTCGCCTGGTTGATAAAATCCACTACCAGGCTTTCCTTGGCGCGATTGCCAAGGCTGCCACGAATCAGGCGCCGTACTTCATCAATCAATTCGGCCTTGCCCTTGTTTTTCTTGTTGTGCTCAAAAATCAGCTCCAGGATGTAATCCAGATTGATCTCCTGTGACTTGAGCAGGTCCACCTCAAACACCACGTCATCCCAGTCGAGGGTGGACTGGTCTTGCTCGTTGGCTGATTTTTCACGCCGTAGCCAGTCACGGATATCGTTATAGGTAGAGCGGTAATCCTGAACCTTGCGCTCAGATGGTATCCGGGTTGCCTGCAGTATGGCAAGATCATCATCGCTTAGGTGATGTTGCGTTTTGAAGACCTCGATCGCCTCCGGGTCATTGCGGTCAACGGATTGCAGGGCTTTTAACGCGGCAAATTCATCGTAGTTTTGCAGGATGTTCTCAATCCGCAGGTATTCTCCAAAGAGTTTGGCAAATTCTTTTTTGTCTTTTTCTTTAACAATCTCGACCGGGTCAGGAAAGCGCCGTTCCAGCTCCGTTACCACAACCTTGAAGCCGCGCCGCGCTTCACCGGTGACAATATCGGTGAAGCCTTCCAGGTACTCCTTGTAGCTCTTTTCCAGGACCACATTCTTGGTGTTCTTGTCGCCAAACAGGGTGATGGCGTCGATGGTGGCCTGTTCCAGATCACGAAAGGTGATGATATTGCCAAAGGTTTTGGTGGCGTCATAAATGCGGTTGGTGCGCGAATAGGCCTGGATCAGTCCGTGGTAGCGCAGGTTCTTGTCCACAAACAACGTGTTGAGGGTTGGTGCGTCGAAACCGGTGAGGAACATCCCGACGACAATCAATAAATCCACCTTTTCCTCTGGTCTAAATTGAAGGCCTTTGCTGTCTTCTCCTTTTACCCGCTTGGCCAGGTCGCGGTAGTAGTTTTGAAACCCCTTGCTGTCAACGCTGAAACTGGTCTTAAAAAGGGCGTTGTAATCAGCAATCGCCGCGCTCAAAAACTCCTTGGCACTGCTGTTCATGGCAGCCACATCAAAGCTCTCATCGGCAATGTCGCCTATGGCATCCTGCTCCTCGTTGGCGGCAAAGGAAAAGATGGTGGCAATGTTCAGCGGTTTGTCGCAATCAGCCTGCAGCCTGTTCAGCGCTTCGTAATAGCATTTTGCCGCATCCACGTTGCTGACCGCGAACATGGCGTTAAATCCCTTGCCGCCTGGCTGCAGACGGTGGGTTTTCTGCCGGTAGTGATTCAGAATGTATTGGGATATTTCGCGGATACGTTCGGGATGCAGCAGGGCCTGGCGATTCTCCGCAGCGGTCAGTTTCTGTACATCCTGCTCGGTTTCAAGTGCCTTGAATTGAGGGCGCACAGCGTTGTAGTCGACCTTGAATTTGAGCACCTTCTCATCGCGAATGGCATCGGTGATCACATAGGAATGCAGTTCACGGCCAAACACGCTGGCGGTGGTTTCCGCGCCCAGGGCGTTCTGCGGAAAGATCGGCGTGCCGGTAAAACCGAACTGATAGAACCTTTTGAACTTCTTCTTCAGATTCTTCTGTGCCTCACCAAACTGGCTGCGGTGGCATTCGTCAAAGATAAACACCACCTGTCCGGCATAAATTGGCAGCTCCCCTTCGCTCTTCATCAGGTTGTTAAGCTTCTGGATCGTGGTGACAAGGATCTTGTTGTCGTCCTTATCCAGATTACGTTTGAGGCCGGAGGTAGAGTCTGAGCCGTTGACGCTCTCAGGTGAAAAGCGCTGGTACTCCTTCATGGTCTGGTAGTCCAGATCCTTGCGATCCACCACAAAAAAGACCTTGTCGATAAAGTCCAACTCAGTGGCCAGGCGCGCCGCCTTGAAACTGGTCAGGGTTTTACCGGAACCGGTGGTGTGCCACACATAGCCACCGCTTTCCGGATTGCTCCAGTTTTTGGCGGTATGGGAGCTGTTGATCTTCCACAAAATGCGCTCGGTGGCGGCAATCTGATAGGGGCGCATCACCAGCAGGGTGTTGCTGACGTCAAACACCGAATACTTGAGCAGCACTTCCAGCAGGGTGTTTTTCTGAAAGAAGGTGGCGGTAAAGTCCTTCAAATCCCTGATCAGGCCGTTATCGGCCTGCGCCCAGTGCATGGTGAAGTCAAAGCTGTTCTTGTCGCGCCGGGTGGTATTAGCAAAATAACGGGTATCAGTGCCGTTGGAGATAACAAACAGCTGCAGGTATTTGAACAGGGAGTGCTCGCTGTTGAAGCTCTCCTTACTGTAACGATGCACCTGGTTAAAGGCCTCACGAATGGCCACGCCGCGCCTTTTCAGCTCTATCTGGACCAGCGGCAGGCCGTTGACGAGGATGGTGACGTCGTAGCGGTTGGCCTGGTTGCCGGGTTGCTCGAACTGCTTGATCACCTGTACCTTGTTGCGGGCCAGGTTCTTTTTGTCCAGCAGGTAGATGTTCTGAATACGGCCATCGTCAAAGACGAAATCGTGGATATAGTCATCGTGAATCTTGCGGGCTTTATCGACGATGCCTTCACTGGGTCTGTCCAGAAAGGTTTCCCCAAAGCGCAGCCATTCGCCGTCAGAAAACTGCACCTTGTTCAAGGTTTGCAGTTGGATGCGCACATTGGCCAGCAGGGCTTCCGGGGTGCTTAAATTGCGCAGGTATTCATAACCCTGATGTTCCAGATCGCTGATAAACTCCCGCTCCAGATCGTATTCGCTCTGATAGCTTTCAGCAACCTGCCATTCCCTCGTATACCTTTCGAGGACGATAAAACGGTTGGTTTCGGCGATGGGTTTGTAATCAGTCATTTTCATCCTTGTTCAGGGTGCAATTGAACCTGCTGCCAGCGAAGAGGATTGTCGTTAATGTAGTGTTGAATGCGGTTTAAGTCATCCTCATTACGCACAATATGCTCGTAATAATTGCGTTGCCATAAGCGTTTATGAAAGGGTTGCCAATGATGATGTTTGACACCATCAATATACGCATTGGTGGTCATGGTTTTAAACCATTGCACAACCCGTGGTAGGGGCGAACCTGCGTGTTCGCCCTGGTTCACCCGTATTTCGTTTCGTAGGGGCGAACCTGTGTGTTCGCCCATGTTTGAATTGCCGTCACCATTCGGGCAGACATTGTAGGGGCAGACACATAGGTCTGCCCCTACAGCGCCTACGTTGATTACGATAAAATGGACATGGTTGGGCATACAGATAAAATTGCCGCATTGTATATCCGGGAATTTCTGTTCCAATTCCCAATACCATCGTTCAATCATGTGACCGGCATCATTTAAACCCATGATCCCATCGACGATATCGCCAAACAGACATTCACCATTTTGGGTGGAGATGGTCACAAAATACGCCCCACATTGGGCATAGTCATACCCACGCAATCGTATTGATCGACGATGATGAATTTCAGGATTAAATGACATTTTATTCATCGTGTATCGTAGGGGCGAACCTGCGTGTTCGCCCTGGTTTGAATTGCCGTCACCATTCGGGCAAACCCCATTCGGGCAGACACATAGGTCTGCCCCTACGATGGTCGTCCCGTTTCATCCGTTTTCGTGAATCAACCATTCGGGTGGCACGCGTCCGATTCCCCGCCCAATGTTCCGTTTTTCGTTTCGTAGGGGCGAACCTGCGTGTTCGCCCTGGTTTGAATTGCCGTCACCATTCGGGCAAACCCCATTCGGGCAAACCCCATTCGGGCAAACCCCATTCGGGCAAACCCCATTCGGGCAAACCCCATTCGGGCAGACACATAGGTCTGCCCCTACGATGGTCTGGGGAAATTCAACAATTGATCCCGATAATATTCGTATTGCTTCCGGCGCAACGCAATTTCGCGGGGCAAGCCTTCGCTGATGGAAGTTGTGAGGGTGTCGAATTTGTCGAGAATGGCGACGATCTGTTCTTTTCTCTCTGGTGAGGGGTTCGGAATCGGAATGCTCTCTAAATTCTTTTTATTCAGCTTTGGTTGGGCTGCGCCCGATATGTATGGAATCAAGTCAATACTGTTCAGATAATACTCAACATATCTTCGCTCGGCATAGGTATCAAACTTAAGGACGTGAGCATGATTGTTAACCCACGTCTTCCCGCTGATACTGAACGCTATAGGCGTATTGCGAGCCAATAAATTTGCACCATCTTCAGAAACGAGTAGAAAGTCCCCATCGAAAATGTAGTCTTTTACATAATCGACAATGCCAGATGCCCCGTAATAAGGAATACTCCCTTGTTGCCTTAAGCCGCTTTTGATTGGCTTTCTTCTAGAATCGAGATTTTCTGCCATTTCCCCCAGCGTCTTCCACTCCACTTCCCGACCACCCCGCCCTTCGGGCACCCCTCCAGAGGAGGGGAATTCAAAACTCAACAACTGGTCACGATAGTAGTGGTACTGCTTTTTCCGCATGGTCAGCTCGGCGGTCAGCTCGGCGGTCAGCTCGGTAAATGCGTCCAGAATGCGAACGATTTCACCCTGGATCTGAAGGGATTTTTGCGGGTTTTCGGGGCATGGGATGGGGATTTTTATCTTGGCCATGTCTGTGGCTGACACATCAATGACCTTGGTGCCCTTGGCATACTTCCTTTTTTCGGAGGCGAATTCGCTCGTCTGAGTAAAATAGGCAAAGTACTTTCCGAGTATGCATCTACCCGGTCTGAATATGGTTGCATGACCACCTGTAACGGCTTGACGCTCACCGAGATAGACCAGCGCTTTGCCTACGTCTTCAAGGTTCTCGCTGGTATTTGTAATTACAACATCCCCATTATCAACCTTGCGCAACTGCTTGGCCAGATCAGGGGAAACAAACGATTTAGTCGTGGTTGCAGATAAGCCGTAATACGTATAAATCTGTCCATAATGAATGGCAGGTACGCCATCCTCAACGAAGTCTTTTTTTTGGAGGCCGTTACCGCGAACCAGCTGGCCAACTTCCCCCAACGCCTTCCACTCCACCGCAACCCCATCCAGCAGCTTTACCAGAAAGTCTGGTATTCGCTGAGATTCACATTCGTGTTTATTCGTGTTCATTCGTGGTTCCAACCCTACAACTCCTCAATCCTGTACTCGCTATAACCTTCATAGAAATAACTCACATCGATCCCTTTCATAAACAGGGCGCGGTCATCAATCTGATCGGTAATGCCCAGTTTGTTTGCTGGAATCATCCGTGTGCTCCATCAGCTTGCATTTTGTCGCTGAGTGCGTGTTCAGCCAGCCAGGTACAGCAGTCTTCCGGTCGCTCGGTTAAGGCGATGGGTTGATCATTCATCTCAAGCCCTTCCCAGTTTTTTAATACTGCTGTCTTCGGTCAACAGGCGCATCTGTTGAATGGCGGTGTTGTTCAGCAGTGTTAAGCGTTCATGCTGAGGAAGTGCCTGCTGGATAAAGTGGGCATTCAGTCCAGCCTGTTTTCTAAACCCCTCGAATTCGAGGGGTTTGAAATTCGGGTTGTACAAGGTTTCCCAAACACCAAGAAACTCGATGGTGTTGCGGTTGCGCATCCAATTGCCAATGGTTGCACTGCTGTCATCCGTCTTATGCTTGGCGATATCAGTCAGCGAAATATAATCCTGCTGATCCATTTGAAAGAAGGATATTTCGCTGCCCTGCACCTGTATTTTTTTGTTTTTGGCCATCAGCACGCTCCTTGGTGTTGCCACGATTTTAATTGTGGCGAAATCGCCATAATTGCCGAAGAAAAAGATAAGCGCTTAGGTGTTTTCACACAGATTCACCTTCGATTTCTGCCACGATCAAGTCAATTTCTGAGCGCAGTTGCTCGATTCTGGCGACCGTGGTTTTCAGTTCGGCATTGAGCTGGGTGATGTTGACCTGTTCGCGGGTGTCTTTGGCGTCGACATAGCTGCTGACGGAGAGGTTGTAGTCGTTGGCGGCGATTTCTTCCAGGGGCACGGAGCGGGCGAAGTGGTTGATGTTTTCCTTGCTGTCGAATACCGCCATGATCTGGGCAATGTGCTCATCGGTCAGCAGGTTGTTGTTGGTTTCTTTCTTGAACAGGCCGCTGGCATCAATAAACTGGGTGCTGGTTTCGGTTTTGTTTTTTGCCAGCACCAGAAGGGTTACGGCAATGGTGGTGCCGTAAAACAGGTTGGGGGCCAGCGAGATGACGGTTTCCACATAGTTGTTATCCACCAGGTACTGGCGGATTTTCTGCTCGGCGCCGCCACGATAGAAAATGCCGGGGAAGCAGACGATGGCGGCGCGCCCCTTGCTGGACAGGTAGCTGAGCGCATGCAGCACAAAGGCAAAATCGGCCTTGGATTTGGGCGCCAGCACGCCGGCCGGGGCAAAACGGTCGTCGTTGATCAGGGTCGGGTCATCCGAGCCGATCCATTTCACCGAGTAGGGCGGATTGGAGACGATGGCGTCGAAGGGTTTGTCTTCCCCAAAGTGCGGGTCGATCAGGGTGTTGCCCAGCTGGATGTTGAACTTGTCGTAGTTGATGTTGTGCAAAAACATGTTCATCCGCGCCAGGTTGTAGGTGGTGTGGTTGATCTCCTGGCCGTAGAAGCCCTCTTCGATGATGTGGGCGTCGAAATGTTTTTTCGCTTGCAGCAGCAGTGAACCGGAACCGCAGGCGGGGTCGTAAATCTTGTTGACGTTGGTTTGCTTGTGCATGGCCAGCTGGGCGATCAGTCTGGAGACATGTTGCGGGGTGAAAAACTCGCCACCGGATTTGCCGGCATTGGCGGCGTAATTGGAAATGAGGAATTCGTAGGCATCGCCGAACAGGTCGATCTGGCTGCCATGAAAATCACCGAAGTTCAGCCCGGCTACGCCTTTAAGCACGGCGGCCAGGCGGGTGTTTTTATCCTTTACGGTATTGCCGAGGCGGTTGCTGGTGGTGTCGAAATCGGCAAACAGGCCTTTGATGTCCCCTTCCGACGGGTAGCCGTTGGCGGAAGCTTGAATGGCGGCAAAAATGGCGGCCAGATCGGTGTTCAAGCTGTCGTTGTTGTTAGCATGTTTGGCGATATTGACAAACAACTGGCTCGGGTAGATGAAATAACCCTTGGTTTTGATGGCGTCGTCCTTGATCTCAGGGGTGATGACGTTGTCGGGGAGCTGGGCGTAGTTGATACTGTCGTCATCGGCTTCGATGTAGTCGGCAAAATTTTCGCTGATAAAGCGGTAAAAGAGGGTGCCAAGCACGTATTGTTTAAAATCCCAGCCATCAACTGAGCCGCGGACATCATTGGCGATTGACCAGATCTGGCGTTGCAGGGCGGCGCGTTGTTGGGTGCTTGTCATGGTGTTGTTCCTTGATTTGAACAGTAACTATTCATCTGTCGTCCAAAAAACGTCATCCCCGAATGATCTCGTCGGGGATCTACGACGTTTAACGGCGAAAAATCAGGCCGCTGCAGGAGTCGTCTTCAGGCACGATGATCGCCGTTAAAGCGGCTCCTGCAGAGATACCCAACAGTTACTGGGAGATAAGCATCAGCTCTCGGTCCGATTAATACGGTTGGCGGCAAAAGCAGCGCCAAAACCGTTGTCAATGTTGACCACAGTCACGCCGGAGGCACAGGAATTGAGCATGCCGAGCAGGGCGGCAACGCCGCCAAAGGCGGCACCGTAACCGACCGATGTCGGCACGGCGATGACCGGTGCCGCCACCAGGCCGCCGACCACTGAAGGCAGCGCCCCTTCCATGCCGGCAACGACAATCACCACTGCGGCCTGGTGCAGTTGTTCCTGACAGCTCAATAGCCGGTGGATACCGGCCACCCCGACATCGACCAGTTCCTCTACTTCGTTGCCGAGCATGCGTGCGGTGATGACCGCCTCCCGGGCTACCGGCAGGTCTGAAGTACCGGCACAGATCACCAGAATCTTGCCCCGCCCCTGGTTGACGGCAGGCTGATGGACCAGGCAGAAGGTGCGGGCCAGTTCATCGTACTCTCCGCCAGGAAACTGCCGGGTCAGGGTTTCTCCTTTATGCTGATCAAGGCGGGTGACCAGAACATTGCGTTGTCTATCATCCAGGGCGGTGATGATAGTGCTCAACTGATCGAGGGTTTTGCTCTGACCGAGAATGACCTCGGCCACCCCCTGGCGTAACTCGCGGTGATGATCAATGCGGGCAACGCCCAGATCTTCGTACGGCAGATGCTTAAGCTGGTTGACCGCGTCGCTGACAGTGAGATTGCCGGAAACAAGTTGTTCCAGCAGGGTGGTCAATTGGTTCTGATTCATAGAAATATTTTCTGCCGGAGGTTACAGTCCCAGCTCAGGGGCTATGTCCTGCATGGCCTGAAGGCTTAAATCACAAAAATCCGGAACACTGACGCCGATTTTTTCGCACTCGCTGATGATTTCCCGGTTAGCTCCCGCAGCAAAGAGTTTTTCCTTGAAGCGTTTGCGGACCGACTTGGGTTTGACGCCGGCCAGCTTTTTGTCGGGATAGACCAGGGCGGTGGCGGTGATCAGGCCGGTGATGGTTTCGCCAGCCGCCAGGGCGTGGTGGAGTGGTTGGCTGCGGCGTTGGTCATGGGCTTGTTCATTATGCAGGCAGATGGCCTCGATAATCTCTTCGACAACACCTTCTTCACGCAGGATGCGGGCGGTTTCATGGGTATGACGGCGCATGTCGTCCTTGGTCAGTTCGGCGTCCAGGTCGTGCAGCAGCCCGGTCAGGCGCCACAGGGTTTCATCAGCGCCCAGATGTTGAGCCAGTTTCCCCATCACCGCCTCAGAGGCCAGACTGTGGTTAATCAGATTGGTTTGTGTCAGATATTGCCGGAGTAGTTCAAGGGCGTGTTCGCGGGTGATGCCGTAATTCATTTGTTTTTTAGACTCCTGTAAAAAAGTAACTCGGGCCATCATAACAAAAAGCGGATATTGTTGCCAAAACAACTATCGTTTCGTCTCCAGGCGTTGACTTAGGTGGATGCGCGCAGTAGCTTGCAGATGAACGACGAGTCCACACAGATCGGAGACCACATAAAGTGCTCCGGTTGGGAGAAGTAAAATGACCGCAGAACGAGATGATGATCAGCCCTTGAGCAGAACCAAAAAGAAACAGCAGGCACAACAGATTGCCGATCTTGCCGGGCAGCTGTGTGAGTTGTCGGATAATCGCTTCGGACGCATTGACCTGCCGGCTGAGATAGTTGCCGAAGCCCAGACGGTGCGCCAGACCGGCGGACGCGGATCACACAAACGGCAATTGAAATATCTGGCGGGGTTGTTGCGGGAACATCCTGATGCCGTTGAATCTCTGAGGTTACAGCTGGAGGGGATGGATCAGGTTGATCGCAGCGACAAAAAGCAGTTTCATGCCCTGGAAAAAATGCGCGACCGTCTTTGTGACCCTGAGCAGTTTGACCAGGCTTGTGCAACGTTGCAGGATCAAGCACCGCAACTCGACATGAAAACCATCATGCGCCTGGCCAGGTCGGTTCATCAGCATGGTGACAAGCGCGCTTATCGCGACATTTTCAAGCGGCTGCGGGAAGGGATGGCCTGATCAGTATTTATTGCCGGCTATATCGTTTTTCTGCCTATAAACAACAGCCACCGTTAAAAACAGGGTGGCTGTTGTTTATGTATTTATGTTGATTTAGGTCTGTCTGACGAAGGTCAGGCAATTTCTTTGTTGGTTAGTAGGGAGCTTTAATCTTGGACAGTTGTTCCTTGCTGATTCCCGGAGTGTCGCCCCTGGCATTAAAGCGATTCAGATTCCAGGCACCTTCACCCATCCATGTTTTGATGGTCTGCAGGTTTTTGGCGCGTTCCTCATCATTGCTGCCTAAGTATTGATACATATTGCCGGGTTTGCCGCCGGATGCGCTGCCATCGTCAAGGCGTCTCATCATGGCGCCGGTTTCCGGCCAGACGACAAAGCTCATGAAATGGGGGTAGGTGTTCATGCGCGGGGCAGTGGTTTTGCGTTCCTCACCGAGCAGGTTCCATTCGTTGACCTCGGGAGCATGGTCACCATGGCACATGGCACATTTTGCCTCTACGATGGGGGCAATGGCGTTTCTCCAGGTGGGGCCTGAGCCGTGACTGGAGGCGATAACAAGACCGGAAACGCCCAGGGTGATAAAACTCGCAACGGTAGCCAACAGCAAAATTTTTCTTTTCAACATGCATTCTCTCCTTTAGTTGATAAGAATGAACTTCAATAAAATAATCGTGCGTATAATAACGGGTTTTTTACGCAAGATCAAGTTTTAATGAAAAATCCTTTCAAGATAGCAAGATCTAACCGCAGTCTTTGTATTAAATCGTTGCTTGGTTAGAAAGGACTTTCGTATCCTATCCTTGCATCGGGTCGGGAATCCTATGTCAAGGGAAGCGATTGTTTCCCGTTGGGTCATCCATGACCGCTTGTTGTCGCCGTCCATTGCGCCAAACACCCTGCGCAAGGATAGTGCTGAATAGTTACGTTCAACTTAGAGAATACGAGGGACAAGATGGGTTATGGTACCAGCAGGGCCCCTGTTGCCTGGGCGGGGTTGGGGCTTGCAGCGCTGATCGTGATAGCGTTCTTTTGGGCCTGGTGGGCTGATGTCGGGGCCTGGCTGGAACCTGAACGTTTATCCGGCTGGATTGAAGGTTGGGGGGTGTTTGGACCCTTGCTGTTGATGCTGGTTATGGTTCTGGCCGTTATTGTCGGTCCGATACCGACCATACCGATAAGCATGACTGCGGGTTTGGTCTGGGGGGTCTGGCTGGGCGCCTTGTATGCCGCAGCCGGGGCCTTGGTCGGCGCCTTAGTGGCTTTCTGGATTGCTCGCAAAGCTGGTCGTGAACTGATTGTTCGCATGGTTGGAGGCCATGTCATTTACTGTCGTGAGTGCAGTGATACCATGTTGTTCGGTGTTGTGCTGGGGGCGCGACTCATTCCCATCGTTTCTTTCGCTTTCGTCAGTTATGGCGCCGGATTGACGGCGATGTCGGCACGTGCTTTTGCTGTTGCTACATTGATAGGGATGATGCCGATGACCATTGTTTACACGGGTTTTGGTGCCGTTATCACAACAGGTCACCTCCCGCTGGTGGTCGCCGGATTGTTTTGCGTGCTGTTGATGTTGTTGCTTCCACGAGCTGTTGAGCGTTATAACCTCTTCGGTATGCGCCGGTTTTTTGCTCATCTGCGGCAACAATCAGGGTCTGAAAATACCCATAAATCCGGCAAATGAAACAGAAGTGGTGATCAATGCCATCATGACACCAGGCCAACCATTGCATGGCTCCCAGGCTCAGAGCCTTCAGATCGACAATTTGGTGGTAAACGGGGAACACAATACCAATGAAGCTCATCGTTGGTTTTGTGTTGCCCGTTTACGAAAAACCCTGTCGGGCGCGTGTCCGCCCCGGCAGGGTAAAGCCGTCTTCCTGGCGCGCCGCCCGCTTCAGTGGCGGTGCTGTCGATGTTAGGGCTGGGCGCAGGTGCCGATATTGACAACCCCCGAAGCATTGAACACGTTGATGCAGTAGTCATCCCGGTTCACTCCCAGCCAGAGATTAGCATGGGATTCGTCGCTGCCGGTATACTTAATGAGTCCATCGTAGACCGGGGCAAATTCGTTATGGGGGACAAATATGACTTCCTCGGTGATGAAGTCGACATAACCATAATCGTTGCTGTAGTAACGGCCACTGATGGTACTTGCAGTGCCATCGTAATTATCATTATTCAAGTTCACATAAGTCTCAAAAGAATCGATCTTGTAGTTTCTGAGCCAGTAAGTTTTTCCGGAGGGCTCTTCCAGGGTCATGTTGATGGTTGTGTGACTGACCACGTCCCATTCATTGATTTTGCTAACGAGTTTGCCGTACAGAGCGTACCTGTCGACACTGTCGTCCAGGTAGAGGGGATTCGCCGTAAAGGACAGCGTTAGCAGCTCCCCGTCATAATCTATGGAGAGGGTCATTTTGCCGTTTAAGATTATGATGTCGAGCCCCTCCCCAACATTGCAGTCAAAAAAGGTGATGTCACCTTTGACGCTGGTCTCTGTTTCTTTCAGTGTGTCGGTTGTGTATCCGTCCGGATAGTTGCTGCACAATTCCCCGGGTTCAAGCAGCCCGAGCGGTGCTACCCGGTTGCCCGGTTGTGTCATGAAAAGGATCTGCTTGATCAGGGTCACCAGGTGATAGGGATCATCGATCCGGGTTGCCGAGGGGGCGGACGTTTCCAGGGACAAAGGCATAATGTCGGCGTAGTCAAAGCCGCCGTAGGCGCCGAGGATCAGACCTTCGGCATTGTCCGCATCGAGGTACGCCATGGTGCGATCGCCGGTGTAGGCCGAGGAGGCGATATCCTTGCTTCCGCCACCCCCACCGCCACCACCGCAGGAAATTAGAAGCACAGGTAAAAAAAGGAAGAAAACCAACAGCACAACCAGATGAAATGACGGCGTTTTTGTGCTTCTCATGACAGCCTCCTTTTATGATGTTAATTCTGGGATCCATGTGAAAGTGTAGTACGGAAACTGCCTTTATCAAGAATCTTTTTTTAATCATAAATTATTGTTTTATAATGATTTTCTTGGTCAAGGAAGGGCGTGGAAGTAGCTGGAGTGCGGCATAAACAGTGCGCTTCGCAATGCCTCTGCTACGGGGTATTCCGCATTGTGACTTGATGCACTAAAGCGACCGGCATCAGGCCTGATTTAAGAGGGCGGATTGGTATATAATTCGTTGAAGATTGACAGCCTCATCTTTTTATCCAACAGCAGGGTCCTGCCGTTGTCTTCGCCGATTTCTGCCAGGGCCTGCTCCAGCCCTTTCAGAATGGTTTCGGTCATCCACTGGTTGCTACGCAAACAGTGGATGACCCATGGTCAACTTCTTTCCTGGGCATAAAAAAGCCCCGATCGCAGGGATCGGGGCGGTGGCAGTCAATGCCCAGGGTGGACAACGGCAAGAAATGCCCGGTTCAACTGTTTTATGTTGAAGCACAGTCTTACTGGCTATAATTGCCCCAGTTCTCAATGGCATCAATTACCGTACCATTTCCCGTTGCGATCATCAGAATGTCGTTGGCCACTCGCACATAGCGCTGCCCGGCCGGCGGCGGTCCAAATTGCTCGGCAACCTCTCTCGGCAGATTATGGAAGATGACATCCCTTGGCAACGGCTTGCCTAGCGTCCACTTTTTAGCTTGGCCGGGTGGCATACAATTATTGTTCTTTTTGGCAAGTCCCGGCGGGCAATGACCGGAGTTAAAACGACTGGAAGAGTAATCCTGTACGATCGTCCGGTGGCGGTCATTGAAATGGGTACTTGTCCTGTTCTCTCTGTAATTGTCTCTCTGACTGAGGTGCCTTTCCTTCTGTTCGGATTTGTTGCCCTTTTTGTCGTCTCCATCCCACTTGTTTTTATCTGCGAGGGCAGGGGATGCAGCGAGTACTCCGACGACTATCAATGCCAGGATGCGACTTTTCTGCAATGAAAAATTCTGCATGTTTTTTCTCCATTTAAAATAATTGAATCGGACAGAAGTGTGTCTTTGATATTTTTCCGTATCAACATTGAGCAGTCATTTTATCAGCAATAAACGCACCAGTTGAAGGAACACCATATGTTTATTGCAAGGTATCGATTATCAACAACAAAATATTGATTGTGATTAACAGAGAGGCTGAGACTGCTTGTTGGATTTGCCATATTTGAGAGTTTTGTTAAATATGACGGATCCCATGAATGACCTGCTTTGATTCCGTCTCTCTTGTCTGATCATCATTGACTCGCTTTTTTTCATTCCACTGTCGCCCGCGATTATCGCCGTGGTTGCCGCGAGTGCGATTCCTGCCAGCTGCGGCCGGTGTGCGGTGGCTGCCTGGCAGTGGCCTACGGCCGCGGGCTCATCCCGTTGCGGAACAAGGATCCCGGCTGCTTCCTGACACCTCCCGCAGAGATGGGGACAGGTCTTGCCAGTTGTTGATGCGGATCATAGTGAGCTCCTTTCAGTGGGCATAAAAAAGCCCCGATCACAGGGATCGAGGCTGGGGTGTCGAGAGTGGGTTTTTGAGGCGATAGGTGTATTACTTGACCAAATCTGGCTGGTGTTTTTCTACAAGCTTCTGGGCCTTCTCAAGTATTCCGTCGTAAAGCTCGACATCGTTCATGTCAATAGGCTGCTTCAGCTTTTTTACTTCCAAGATTTGTTTCGGGCGAAAGATTATTTCCTTGTCCCACTCAAGGTAGGGGAGACCGCCATCACTCGGTTTGCGAAAAATCTTGGGTATCATGGCTCCAATCTTGAGGTAAGGTTTATTGCTGTCGTCGATTTCGGCGAAGTCAAATTCAACGATGTCACAGTGCGGGGTTTTGCCTTTTTTGTATATGACAAGGTGCTGATCACCAGGCACACACCGCTGTTCCCATTTGTTGCGCTCATCTATCAATGCATTACCGTATTCTTCCCGTTCTTCATCTTCCATCAGAGCTTCCTCCTCGGATATGTAAAGCTCCTCAATGGCCTTCAGTTTCGGGTTTTGTAGGGCCTCTTCGATCATCTGGGCAACGTAGCGATAGCCCATATCTGGGGTTATTTCAAGGCCCAAGCGGGCACATGTATGGCGCTGTTTTGTGTTTGGCTTTGACTGATTAGCGGGTTGCTTGGCTGTCTGGTTGGTAGGTTTCTGTAGTTTTTTAAAGAAGTTCAGCATGACACGACCCTCCATTTTTTGGACTAAAAAACAACAATATCAGTGTATATTCAGGGACGTCCACGCTGAATGATATTCTCATTCCTATATGGCAACCCTGACATTCATTCATTTTATTAATTCGGATATTTCATAAGAAAATGTTGACAATGTTATACCAAAAGTAAGCCAAATAAGACCTATAAGAGACACTAAAATACCATCAGTATGTGTTTCTTCAAGTTTAATATTTAAATATTCTTTAATTGTTTCTGTGCTTTCTTCTACATCATCTTTAACCTTTAGATGTTCTTCAATGATTTTATAAACTTGATGGTCAGTATGTCTCTGATTAATTTTAAGGATTTCTTGGTTCTTCAGGACAGCTTCAAATCTTTTTTCCAGACTTAAATCTGGATTGTCAGTAGACAATACATAGAGATTTCCTGTTCTAATCTTTGTGCTGACATGAACAGAAGGACTTTCAACGAGTCCTTGTTTCCGCCACTTGGGAAAATTTTTCAACCAAGAGCCAATCATGAACATTAGTTTTGGTTGCATGAAATACTCACGAATTTTTAAAACGCCCCTAATAGCAAGTATCATTCCTAATAGTTGAAGTATATAGCCAGATATTCTGATTGATTCTTCTGATTGACATACATAAACTGGCATTAAAATAGCAAAGATAAGAACTAAAACAAATACAAATCCAAGCCTGGCATCAAGTAGCCAAATGTAAATTTCTCTCAAATAGTTAAAATATGATTTAATCTTCTTGAGTTTCATTTATTTTGTAGCCTAGCTTGTTAACAGACAGTCTGAATAGTTAATAGCGGATTTTATCTCCTCCCTGACTGAAAACCAAGAAGTTTCACTTCCGGTCCAAAAAGTCATCATCAACCATCATCTCAAGTTTTCAGGACTTCAGTTTTCCAACCGCTGCAAACCAACCAACCTACGACCAACCTAAGCGGAAAAATCCACAAAAAAAGCCCTCCCACTTGCGTGAAAGGGCCATTTCATTTTTGGCGTCCCCAGGGGGATTCGCCCACTGCGTCACCCGCATCACGCGGGTTCCTGCGTCGGCTCCCCTGCGCTCGCTGACGCGGCCGTCCATGGCCGCTTTTCTGACATTCAGTCAGCGCTCGCTTCGCTTCGAATCCCGATGACCAGATAAAGAAAAAGGCCCTACCATAAATGGCAGAGCCTTTTTCTTTAGTTGGCGTCCCCAGGGGGATTCGAACCCCCGTCGCCGCCGTGAAAGGGCGGTGTCCTGGGCCAGGCTAGACGATAGGGACTTGAAACTCAAGCCCCTGCGGGAAATGACCCCGCAGGTGGTACTTTTTAAATGGTGAGCCGGACTGGGATCGAACCAGTGACCATCTGATTAAAAGTCAGATGCTCTACCAACTGAGCTACCGGCCCGTAGCAACGGAAAGCTTTTATACGTGAATCGCTGCAGAGCGTCAACCTTTTTTCACGACTTTTTTGTGAAAGGGTTGCTGCGCTGCAGGGTCTGGTCGCGGCGTGGGCCGACAGATACCAGCACGACGGGGCAACCGGTCCAACTCTCTATTTTATCAACATAGTCGCGCACCTGCTGCGGCAGATCGGCGTAGTTTTGCAGCTCGCTGATGTCGGATTGCCAGCCGGGAATCTCCTCATATACCGGAGAGCAGGCACTTAACGTATCGAGGTCCTGGGGGAATTCCTCGATAATCTGCTCGCCGTGACGATAAGCGGTACAGACCTTGATAGTGTCCAGTTCACTCAGTACGTCCATCTTGGTGAGGGCGATGCCGGTCATGCCGTTGGTACGGACGGCTTCACGCAGGGCGACAATATCGAGCCAGCCGGTGCGGCGTGGGCGTCCGGTTGTGGCACCGAATTCATTGCCTGCGGTACGCAAGCGTTCCCCCATTTCATCGTCCAGTTCCGTCGGGAACGGGCCTTCGCCGACGCGTGTAGCATACGCCTTGGAGATGCCGATGACTGCGTCAATAACCTGGGGTCCAAGGCCGCTACCGGTGCAGGCACCTGCGGCGATGGTCGAGGATGAAGTAACGTAAGGATAGGTGCCGTGGTCAATGTCGAGCAAACTTCCCTGGGCCCCTTCAAACAGGATGCTTTCACCATTTTTGATGGCCTGATCGAGGGTGGTGGAGGCGCGGCCGAGATACACCCGCAGGCGTTCGGCGTAGCCGAGATATTCTTCAGCAATGGCCTGTTCATTCAGAGGCTCTTCACCAAGATATTTTTCCAGGAAGAAGTTTTTCTCCGGCAGGATCTCTTTGAGTTTGCGGCGGAAGGTTTCGGGATTGAGCAGATCGGCAAAACGGATGCCGCGTCTGCCGACCTTGTCTTCGTAGGTGGGACCGATACCGCGGCCGGTGGTGCCGATCTTTTTGGCGCCGGACTTCATTTCACGGGCGATGTCGATCTTTTTGTGGTAGGGCATGATAATATTGACCGCACCATCCACCATCAACTGCTGATCATCTTTTAAATAACCACGTTTTTTCAGTTTATCAATCTCTTCGAGGAAGACCTTGGGATCGAGAACCACACCGTTACCGATGATGCAGCGTTTGCCCTGATGCAAAATACCGGAGGGGATCAGATGCAGAACGGTTTTCTGGTCACCGACCACCAGGGTGTGTCCGGCATTGTTGCCACCCTGAAAACGGACGACGTTGTCGGCGTATTCGGTGTAGATGTCGACCACTTTGCCTTTGCCTTCGTCGCCCCACTGGGCACCGACGATAATAATATTGGCCATAGGTTCCTGCTAGCTCCTGTTGTGCCGGTTTTTTCTGCGTCCGGCGATGAGAAAAGATCAGTACAAGATGAAGTCCGGGTGTTCAATCTGCTGCCAGCTGATGCGACTGCGGCTTGAATCGGCCAGTGAGATCAGTTCAATATCGAGATCTTCGGTAGCGACAACTGCCACGTAACGGTAATTCATCTGGCGGGCATAAACAAGGGTTTCGTCAATTTGGCGCCTGATAATGTCCCGTGCTACCGAATAACCGCGTTGGCGCAACTGACGCGCGAGTTTCTGCGCGGCTCGGAGATGGTCGCCGGTGGAGTAGACAAGCAGGTCGCTGCTGGGCGCGACGGTCTCGTCGAGATTTTTATCCAGGGCAAAGAGCAGGTGGAGGAGGCTGAAAGTGAAGCCGGTTGCCGGTGCATCAAAGCCATATTGAGCCATCAGGGTATTGTAGCGACCACCACCGCAGATGCTGCGCCCGAGGCCGGGGAGGAACCCCTGGAAGGTCATGCCGGTGTGATAGTTCAGGCCGCGCAGTTCACCGAGATCGATGGTGACATGCTCGCTGACGCCGTAGGTTTCAAGGACATCAAGAATGTCTGCGAGGTTATCCAGGGCGCGGCGGGAGCGATCGTTGCTGACTGACTTTTCGGCGCGTGCGAGGACTTCGCGGCCACCAAAGAGGCGCGGCAGGGCGAGAATCTCGGCCCGAGTGCGGTCACTGATGGTCGTTTTTTGGAGGAGTAGCTCAAGTTCGGAACTGTCTTTGCGCAGGATGGCATCGGCAACCTGTTCGGCCTTGTGACGATCGACAGGAAGTCCGTCCATGACGCCGCGGAAAAACTCCATCTGACCGATATCGACGGTAAATTTGGTGGCGCCGACGGCACTCAAGGCCTCAATCGTCATGGCGATCATTTCGGCATCGGCTTCCGGACTATCAAGGCCGATCAGTTCAACTCCGGACTGGAAAATATCACGATCCTTGCCGGCCTGCTGCTCGGTATGGCGCAATACCCGACCGTTGTAGCACAGGCGTAACGGCAACAGCATCTGATTCATGCGCGTGGCGGCAATGCGGGCAACCTGGGCGGTCATGTCCGGTGGAAAAGCGAGGAGGCGGTTACTCTGGCGGTCGTCGAAGCGGAACGCGCGATCACGCAACCCTTCACCGAGACCACGTTCGAGCACATCAAGAAATTCCAGTTGGGGGGGGATTACCGGGCGAAACCCCCAGGCGGAATAGACCTTGCGAAGCTGCTGTTGCAAAAATTCCAGCTTGGCCGCTTTTAGAGGGAGAAAATCACGAACCCCTTTGGGGAGGTCAGAATCTTGTGGTGGATCAGAAAAGCGCATGAACTAAAGCTCCGCTGAGGTGCCCGAATAATTTCCTTTACTATAAGGAGGAGGCACCATCGTTGTCTGTTATGCCGAACGCGGCAATCTAGCAACAGTTTCACTGCTGTGTCAAGCTGTCACCGCCTGACAAATGGGGGCAGAAGGCCAGGTTTGAACCACAAAATATCAGTTTGTTGTGCTCTGTGCCCCTGTGCCTCTGTGGTGGCAGCTAAAACCAATTTTTACGTTTAAAATACCAGAGCATTCCTGCCGCGCATGCCACCATCAGCAGCAGAGCAAAGGGGTAGCCAAAACGCCACTGTAATTCCGGCATGATGGTGAAATTCATGCCGTAAACCCCGGTGATAAAGGTCAGGGGGATGAAGATAGAAGCAATGACGGTCAACACCTGCATGACTTCGTTGGTGCGGTAACTCATGCTCGAGAGGGACAGTTCGATCAGTCCCTTGGCGGTATCACGGTAGCTCTCGAGGTTGGCTAGAATATGAAGAATATGGTCGTGAAGATCGCGTAGATAAAGGCGGGTGCGCTCTTCGATCAATGGTGACTCGCTGTGAATCAGAACCCGGGTCAGGTCGTGGATAGGGGAAACCGTCTTGCGTACGAACGATAATTGACCACGGATCTGGTGGATCTGTTGCAATAAATTACGACTGGGGTGGTCAATCAGCTCAGCCTCGATCAGATCGAGACGCTCACCGATGGTTTCCAGCACGTGGTAATAGCTGTCGAAAACTGTATCCATCAGCGCATAAGCGAGGTAGTCGGCGCCGCGTTCGCGGAATTTGGCGTTCTTCGCAGCCAGGCGCTGATGTACCATATTGAACAGCTCACCCGTCTGCTCACGAAAAGTAAACAGGCGCCCGCTACTTAGAGCCAGACAGAACTGTTCATCGCGGATCTGCAGGTGGTCGCCATCTAGCGTCAAAAGCTTAAGGATGATCAGGATAGCGTCATCGTATTCTTCATACTTGGGTTGATGGTGGGTGTTGAGAATATCTTCCTGGGCCAGGGCATGAAGCTGGGCCAGGTTGCCGAGTTCGTTGACCAGAGTGATATCGTGCAGACCCTCAAGGTGAACCCAGCTGACGCCGTCGATCGGCGCCGGTGGGAGACAGTCGGCCAGAGAGGCGGCAGATCGCTGCTGATAGTCGCTCGGGCTGAAATCGGTGCGGGTCAGAAGCGGGTGCTCCATTTCCCGCGTGCCGACATGGATCAGGGTCCCTGGGGGCAGACCAATCTGTTTCGGCGGCGTGCGAAACAGGGAGGTGACGGTTTTAAAACTGGCGGATAAGGGTTTCATTGCTGGTCCTTTGCGCTGGTCAGGCCACTCCGGTTTCATCAAGCAGGTAGTCGATGAGCAGACGGACGCCGAAGCCACTGCCGCCACGGGGGATGCCGGCTCTGCCTTTATCCTCCCAGGCCATGCCGGCAATATCCAGATGTGCCCACTTATACTGGTCGGCAAATTTGTGCAGGAAGGCGGCAGCAGTGATGGTGCCGGCCGGACGACCACCGGTATTTTTTACATCGGCAAAATCGCTCTTGATCTGGCCGGCGTATTCTTCCCACAATGGGAGCTGCCACAGGCGTTCGCCACTGCGCTGCCCGGCTTTGAGCAATTGATCGATCAGCTTGTCATCATTGCCGAGGATCGCCGCCGCCTGATTGCCGAGAGCGATGATGCAGGCGCCGGTCAGGGTGGCCAGATCAATCACCGCCCGGGGTTTATAACGTCCCACATAGGTCAGGGCATCAGCGAGGATGAGGCGCCCTTCGGCATCGGTATTGAGAACTTCAATGGTCTTGCCCGACAGGGAGGTCAGGATGTCCCCGGGGCGGATGGCGTTGCCGGAGGGCATGTTTTCCACCGCCGGAACCACCGCAACCAGGTTGATGGCTAATTTGAGGCGGGCGGCGGCCAACATGGTCCCGATAACGGTTGCCGCTCCGCCCATGTCCATCTTCATCTCATCCATCTTGTCTGCCGGTTTAAGGGAAATACCGCCGGTATCAAAGGTAACGCCTTTACCGACCAGCGCCAGTGGGGCAGCGCCGTTTGGATCACCTGAATACTCAAGCACAATCAGATAGGGTGGGCGTGTGCTTCCCTGGGCAACACCGAGGAGCGCACCGCAACCAAGCTGTTGGAGCCGCGCCTGATCAAGCAGATGGGATGTGATGCCGTTTTTTTCCGCCATGGCTACCGCCTGCATGGCAAGAAATTCCGGCGATTTGAGGTTGCCGGGGGCGTTCACCAGATCGCGCGCCAGGTGAACGCCGGCACAGATCGCTTCGGCTCTGCCGGCGCCACGTTGCAGCAGGGCAAGGGTTTTTGCGTCGGCCGCCAACAGGACAATCTGTTCCAAAGGTTTTGCTGTGTCGGGTGTCGGGCTTTGATAGCGCAGATATTGATAGTTGGCCAGCAGTATCCCTTCGACGATGGCCTGCGCCTGTTGTTCTGCCGTGGTTTTTTTAATCACCAGATCGCTCTGGCTAAAGGTGACCTTGCTGATGTTTTTTTGTTTGAGCACCGCCACCGCGCTGCCGGCGGCCTGGCGTAATTTGTCCAGCGAGGCGTCACCTGCTTTGCCAATTCCTACCAGCAAAATACGATTGGGTCCGCTCGTGCCGGCGGCGTGAAGCATGAGGGTTTCTGCGTGGCGACCACGAAATTCATTGTTGCGCTGTGCTGTGGTGACCAGTTGGCGTAAATGATCATCAAGCTGGGTGAGGAGTTGGGGGCTGGTTCGTCCTTCCGGGGTAAAAAAAATAAGGCAGGGGGTGGAGATGGTGGTAGTGCTCGTTTTTTTGACCAGAATCTTCATGATAACTGCTCCGTGCGGTTGTCGGTTGTGCATCAATTGTGGCTGAAAAAGGTCGACGGACGGCCGGGTGAAGCGGGAAGAGCACAGTCAATGGGCCTCTTCCAGACGCTTGATGGCGCTCATGACCGCTGCCGCCCCTTGCTCGAGAGAATCATAACAGATTTCCTGATGGTGCTGGGGCTTGGTGTGCAGATAGAGGGGATCATAGTAGTCTTCCATCAGTCTGGAGATCAGCAGCTGCCAGTTTTCGGTGTCGAGTAATTGCTGGAGTTGGTCGACACTTTTGTTTCCCAGCCGCTCACGCAGGGAATCGAGGGCGCGGGCAATCGCGGGGTGGAGCTGCTCCAAGTCGGGATAGTCGGCAAGAATAACCTCGGTACGTAGTTTCATCGAGGTGGTGAGCCAGAGGCTGGGCTGTTGCTGCATGGCCTGATGGAAACGTGGTGGGACAGCGCGGCGGCCGATATGGCGACTCTCCCCTTCGGTGATGAGGTAAGGGCTGTCGTGCAATTCATCCAGCCTGGCCCACAGGCGCGTCTCAAATTGTTTTTGTCCGGGCTGTTCACCCAGACCCAGACCACCAAAGGCGCTGCCACGATGATTGGCGATTTGTTCCAGATCAATAACCGGCTGCCCCTGTTGAGTCAGTTGTTGCAGGATGCGCGTTTTGCCGATACCGGTCAGACCGCGCAGCACATAGATTTTGGGCCACTGGTATTGGTCAAAATAGTCGCAGACCATGCGGCGAAAGGCTTTGTGCCCACCGCTGAGTTGGCGCGCGGGAATTCCAGCCAGGTTCATGAAGCTGGTCATGGCCAGGGAGCGCATGCCGCCGCGCCAGCAGAAAATCACTGCCGGCAACGTCGATCGGCCGCGGGCCGATTCGATCTGACTGACGAAATCGGGAATTTTTGGGGCGGCGATGACAACACCACGGCGGCGCGCGATCATTTTCCCCCGCTGCTTATAGAGGGTACCGATCTCGGCACGTTCATCATTGCTGAACAGGGGGACATTGATCGCACCGGGGATACTTGCTTGGGTAAATTCGGCCGGAGAGCGAACATCAACCAGCAGTGCCTGTTGCCGGCGGTATTTAAGTGCTGCTTCCAGGTCGATGGTTGCTTGCATTGCTGTGCTCCAGGAGGTGGTGCTGCGTCGGTTTGTGTCGCCGGGGTGAAGAAGGTCGGGGCAACTATGGGGACGAAAAGTTAATGATGTCAAGAAAAAGGTTGACAGTATCGGTTATGAGGAATAGGGTGTCAAATTCTGACGCGGGATGGAGCAGTCTGGTAGCTCGTCGGGCTCATAACCCGAAGGTCGGGGGTTCAAATCCCTCTCCCGCAACCAATAAAAACAAGAGGCCACTGGATCAAGCGATTCGGCGGCCTTTTTTTTGCCTGCGTGCCGTTGCCGGCTATTTTTCTTCGTTGTCTGCCGGGGAGGTGTTTCCCCTGGTACGGAGCCAACGATTGAAGCGTTCCCGTGGCCCTTGTGAGAGGATACGTTCAAAGGTTTTGCGGTCGTGCAGGTAGAGGCAGTGGCGAACAATGGTATAGGGGCTGAAGGTATTGTCCGGATTGGCCGCCATGAAGAGATTGCGATAGTCCTTGACGATTTTAAGGTTATTGACCAGCGACTGATGCAAATCGGAGCGTTTGAAGTGGTGATCCAGGGAGAGAATATCCTGAACAAAGTTATCGACCTTATAGTCCTGAAATTCAAAATCCCGGAAAAAGTGTCCGGCGACCCGCAAGAAGTTAAAAGCGTTAATGACTCTGCTGTTAATGGACTGGGCGTCTTCCATCTCCTCATCGCTGGTCGGGCTGTCGCTTAAGGGGGCCGCTGTGGCCGCCTCCATCAGTTCGCTGGTGGCATTGCGGATTTCCTTGAACTCGCGGTCGGCCAGTTCAAACAGGGCCGAGAGGACATTGATGCGGCGTTTGAGATTATTGGGAATGGACTTTTTATATTTGATTTTGTGGTCAAGGACGCTCCAGGTGTCCTGAATCAGCGAGCGGATCTGAACCTCAAAGGGAAAGTTGGCAATATCATCGACATTAGGACTGGGTGTAGCGGGAGCGAGGTCCATGTGGAGGCCTTTGTAGCCGAAAAGATCTTCTGTTCCTTCCATGGCCGCAATCTTGTCAGTGACGTCGATGATGTTGAAATGTTCCTTGAGGGTTTCAGATACCAGGGCGACCTGATCCTCGTAGAGACAGACAATGCGAATGCCGATCAGGTCACTAAGGTAGTCTTTAATGGCATAGGGACGACCTTCGGTTTCCAGGCCACCCTGGTACTTGCGCTGAAACTTTTTGATGCATTCGTCCTGGTCTTTGATGCGCCCTTCAATTTTGGTCACCTCGCCCAGATCTGACTGTCTTATCAGTGTTTCAATGGTGCTGATGTAGCGATTTTTGGTGGTTTCGAGGTCGCGCTGGTGGCGTGCGTAGAAATCTCGAAAAAGCTTCTTTTCCAGTTCGAAATCCAGAGAGGCCAATGGTTTTATCCTGTTGTTGTAATTTTAAAAATTTGAGGTTGTGGCTTCTGTGAAAGCTGTTACGTTTGTATTGAAAAAGATTTTTCACTGTGTTTGATAAATATACCAGCTTTTCTGTTCTGTGGGGAGGGTGCTTATAGATTTTTCGATAGTGACTTTGCTGGTTGAAGGGAATGTGCCGGCGTCGGATCAGGGGCCGGCACAAAAAAATAGGCGCAAAGCGGGCAAAAAAAAGGCCCCGAAAACGGGGCCTTTTGGCGTATGCAAATATGAATCAGATTCTTTGCACGTTGGCCGATTGAGGGCCCTTCTGGCCTTGGGTCACGTCAAAACGAACGCGATCACCTTCGGCAAGAGATTTGAAACCGTCGCCCTGGATCTGTGAGAAGTGAACGAACACGTCCGGTCCGTTATCCTGCTCGATGAAGCCAAAACCCTTAGAATCGTTGAACCACTTTACTGTACCTTCTGCCATTTTTTCTCTCCATGTTCCCCGCGGGAACTTTTTAGTGTTTGTGTCCTTATTTTTCGCCAATAAAAAACACGCACCCTTATTAAGGTCTGCGTGTTCTGATCCGTATGACAAATTGTTGTCGGGCGAAAAGAATAATCCACAAACGTGTTAAGTTGTGGGGAACGCTAGCATGGTCGAGCTGGTAGATGCAAGTAAAAAAAGAATTTTTTTTGTAACTATTCAGCGGTTGTGTTGGTTTTGTTCTCCTGAGCCCCGGCATCGGTTTAACGAGAGGCTGTCAGGTCGGCACGGCTTTGCTGCCGTTGCTCTGGTTCCCGGCTGTCGTGGCGGGATTGCTGAAGGGTTATTGACCAATCTGTAAAGCCGTTCTACAATACGTCATTGTTTAAGTCGTAAAAGCCTGAGCAGCGGCTCGCGATTGTCTTGACAGGGGAATGGAAACTGCTGTTATTTCTATGATTATGGGAGCATTTCGGGATTCATCATAATTTTGTTCTAATTCCCCTTGAGGTAAATTTTTAAATAGGCTTTTTTTCGCCACTGTAGGCTGCGGACCGCCACTTTTTATCGTGTCTGGAATATGTTGTTCCCTATGGGTTGTTGCCTTGTTTCCGCCTTCACTGGGGTTGTCAGAACCTTGTTTTGTTTTCTGGTGCTGTTGGCATCGGGATTGCTACCTTCACGCAGTGCAAATTAAATTGCGCTCTACAGTAACTTTTCCAAGGAGGAAAAAATGTCGTACATCAAAAAGTTTTTAGCAGGCTTTACAGTAACAATGTTTGTCGTCACCATGGTTTTAGCGGGTGGTGCATCTGATGCTCTTGCTCAGTCGCGCCTGGCCTTCTCCGGAGGCCCTGACGGTGGCACCTTCCAGTATTTTTCCAATGCCATTTCTTCACGTTTGAGCCGTACTCAAGCTGACATGGATGTTTCCAACATGATGTCGGCTGGTTCGGTTGAGAACCTGCGTCGGGTCAACTCTGCCGATGCCGATTTTGGCATTGTCTACGCTGGTGATATGTTTCTGGCAAAACAAGGGAAGCTGACCGGTGATGAGCGCCAGTATCACAATGTACATTCAATGGCTTACCTGTATGGTGCCCCGGCTCACCTGCTTGTGCTGTCTGCAAGTGGTATTACTGATGTCAAGCAACTGGAAGGCAAGCGTGTTGCCGTTGGTCCGGCCGGCTCCGGCGCTGCGGCCTCCGCACAACGTTACTTCACCGGTATTGGTCTGTGGGATAAGTTCACTCCGGAGTTTATTGGTTATAGCCAGGGAGCTTCGGCGCTTGGTGACCGTCTGATCGACGCCATGTGGGTGTTCGCCGGCTTCCCCAACTCCTCGGTTATTCAGGCCGCAGCCAGCAATCCAATCCGTATTTTGAGCCTGGTGGAAGCTGCCAAGGCGCCGGGAGCAACTTTCTTGCAGGATCACCCCTACTATGCGGAAGTGACCATTCCTGCCGGCACCTATCAGGGTGTTGATTACGATGTTAAAACCGTCCAGGATTCCGCTATCTGGGCTGTGGGCAAGCACGTTGATGAAGGCCAGGTATATCGTTCCTTGACCGACATCTACTCTGATCAGGGGCTGGCCTTCATGGTCAGTGTGACCAAAACCGCTCAATCCATGCAGATTAAAGACGGTTTGTTCGGTATCGCCACGCCTGTTCACAAAGGAGCTGCCAAGTTCTGGACAGAAAAGGGTTTGACCCTTAATGACGCACAAAAAGCTCAGTAATCAGCAATATCTATAGCACACCGGAAGCGGGGCCTTTGGCCCCGCTTCCTTTGTATCATCTCTAAAAAATATCCCTGAATATTGAACCCCGGCACGGAGCGATAGATGTCCGACGATACCGAAAAGACTTTGGATAACCTCGCAGACATGGACGCAGAGGATAAGGATAAACTTAAAAAACTGATGGAGAAGGATGCCAAAACTTTCCGCTCACCAACGGGATTCTGGCACTGGGTCGTGGCACTGCTTGGTGCTGTTCTTGTAGTTTTCTATTTTTATGCGGCCGGTGTTGCGTCGGTTGGAACCCAGTTTCATCTGGGGATTTATGTCTTTATCACCTACGTGCTGGTGTTTCTGCTTTACCCGGTAGGATCCAACTGGATTCGCGGGGTGATGAATCTGTTTTTGGCATTTTTGTTGACCAGTGTCTTGGCCATTTTATTGATCTATAAAGATCATGTCGTCTATTACCGGCATATTATGGGGCTGGCTGATACCTTCAAGGATGTTGGTGTTGGCGCCGGGTTCGCTCAGGCGATGAACCTGTGGCCGCTGTTTCTGGTCACCATTGTTCTCGCTGTGGTTCTCCATGTCGTCGATGCCTGGTGTGCGAAAAAATGGAAACATCAACCTACCTCTTCAGATGTTCTCTTCGCTCTGGCTGCTGCCGGGGTCGTATATTACTGGTTGAGTCAGTTCGAGGCGTTGAACTGGCGGGCGGGTGCGGAGAATGAGCTTGATGCCCTGATCAGTATCACCGGCATCCTGATTTCCTTTGAGGTTTGTCGCCGAGTGTTGGGGTGGTCGATGACCCTGATCGGTGCCTCAATGATTGCCTTTGCCTATTTTGGCCCTTACCTTCCGGGCATTCTGGCTCATCGTGGTTTCAGTTTCGAGCGCATCACTAACGCTCTGTTCCTGACCACCAACGGCGTGTTCGGGGTCATGGCCAATGTTCTGGCTACCTACGTCATCCTGTTTATCTTTTTTGGGGCCTTTCTACACAAATCCGGTGCCGGCCGCTTCTTTATTGACCTGCCGCTGGCATTGGCCGGGCGGAGTACTGGTGGTCCGGCCAAGGTTGCGGTTATGGCATCAGCCCTGTTTGGCTCGGTGTCCGGTAGCGCCATCGCCAATACGGTGTCGACCGGGGCTTTCACTATTCCGTTGATGAAGCGAGCGGGTTTTCGTCCCCACGTTGCCGGGGCGATTGAACCGGCGGCCTCCATCGGTGGGATGTTTCTGCCACCGATCATGGGTGCCGGTGGATTTTTGATGGCAGAACTGACCGGGCTTCCTTATTCCTACATCATGATGATTTCTGTTGGTCCGGCCATGCTCTACTTTTTTTCCGTGTTCTGCATGATTCACTTTGAGGCGAAAAAGCTCGAGATTGTTGGCATCAAGGATGAAGAATTCCCCCATTGGAAGAAGGTACTGAAAGAAGGTTGGTATTACTCTCTGCCGTTGATGATTATTACCATTCTCATGCTGGTTGGGCGGTCGCCGGGGTTTGCTGCTTTCTGGGCTACTTTTTCCTGTATTGCGGTGAGCTGGGTTAGTAAGGAAACCCGCATGGGACCCAGGGAGATTTGGGAAGCGATCCAGACCGGTGCCCGTAACACTCTGATCATCGGCGCGACGGTCGGGGTTATCGGCGTCATTGTCGGCATTATTTCACTGACCGGTATGGGTTTGCGTTTCTCCGACCTGATCATTGCCCTGGCTGGTAACAGCCTGCTCCTGGCGATTATCCTCATTGCATTAGCTTCTCTGGTGCTGGGGATGGGTGTGCCGGTTACCGCTTCTTATCTGATTGTCGCGGTGCTGGCGGTTCCGGCGCTGGGTGCGTTCGGTGTCGCTGCAATCGTTGCCCACCAGATCGTTTACTGGCTCAGCCAGGATTCCAATATTACCCCGCCGGTCTGTGTGGCGGCCTATGCGGGAGCGGCTATTGCCGGATCAGACCCCTGGAAAACCGGCTGGACAGCATTCAAATTCGCCAAAATGCTCTATGTTATGCCGGTGCTTTTTGCCTTCACGCCTTCGATTCTGTTTCAAGGTAAAGTTATCGATGTCAAAATGCCTGACCTTGATGCCCCTTTTGCGACCGTGATCAGTGTGGCCGTCAGTGAAGATCAGGCAGTGCTCAAGGACGATGTGCTGGCTCAGGTGATGGCAGGCGGCAACGTGGTAGCGATCAAGGCCAAGAGTGATGCTACCGTTACCCAGGTTTTTTCCCGTCCGGGAGCGATGGTTGAACCGGGGGACAACCTGGTGCGCACCGAGATTTCACCAACCCCCTATCGTATTTTCTCGTCCTTCTTCTCGGCCTTTCTGGGTACCATCGCCTTCTCCAGCCTGATGATGGGGTATTGGATACGCCGAACATCTGTATTGGAATGGGTGCTGCTGGCCGGGGGGACTTTCCTGCTCTATTGGCCGACTTTTTTGACCGATGGCGTTGGTTTGGCGATTGTTGCCGCAGTCTGGTTTATGCAAAAATCCAAGAACAAGAGGGAGATGACGCTGGCGGAAGCCTGAGCCCGTTTGATTTATCGGCATAAAAATACCAAAGGCGGTGAAAGCTGACCGGCTCTCACCGCCTTTGGTGCGTTTGATACCGATAAAGACCTGATACCAACCATTCTATTGATTATCTCAATCAGGCAGGGGATCTGGATTTTGGCGCCATAACGATCAGCGCCGACAGTGGCGTATTTTGCCGATATCTGTTCGTTGATCGGCTCTTTATTTTACCGGTTCAGTCAGTTGCTGTTTTTCGTGTATAGTCTGAATTCTAACGCTGCTTTGGGTAACAAGGTAAATGTCTCTGCACAGCGCAGATAACTGTTGCAGCTTGTATGCTGAGGGAACTATGACCGGAATGGCACAAACACACTATCGACTGGGGATGAACTACCTGCACGGCAAGGGGGTAGCCAGGTCCTATGTCGAGGCAATGAAATGGTTTCAGCTGGCTGCTCAGCACCAGTATCCGCGAGCCCTGTTCATGCTTGGTCGCATGTATGATATGGGTCAGGGCGTAACAGAAAATACACTGGAAGCGGCGCGCCTGTTCCGACAGGCCGCTGAACAGGGCTACGCTCGCGCCCAGAATGCTCTTGGGCAAGCGTACATCAAGGGGCGTGGCGTGGATCAGGACTATGGGCAGGCGCTGATCTGGTTTTCTAAGGCTGCTGATCAGGGTTTCTCTGATGCCCAGTACAACCTGGGGCTGATGTACGCAAAGGGGCACGGGGTGCCCAAGGACTTTCTTGAAGCGCGCCGCTGGTGGGCGCTGGCGGCTGAACAGGGGAATCCAAAAGTTCAGTTTACCCTGGGGCACATGTATCTGGTTGGCAAAGGAGTTAAAAAGAACTACTCCAAGGCGCGTCAGTGGCTGCGTCAGGCAGCAGAGCAGGGATTGCCGGCAGCACAGTTTCATCTGGGGATGATGTACGCCAAGGGAACCGGGGTGCTGCAGAGTGACAGCGAAGCACGCAAATGGTTGCAATGCGCGGCAGAACAGAACTATCTCGATGCTCTCTATCATCTGGGCAAATTGCTCGCTGGTGGCAGCGATGAGGTGCGTGATCCTCTGACCGCCGTGGTTTTGCTCAAACAGGCCGCCACCCGCGGTCATCAGCGCGCCCAACTGCTGCTGGGGCAACACCTGGCCAAGGGGATCGGTGTGGCCCCGGATCTTTCCCTGGCTTACCATTGGTGGTGCGAGGCTGCTAAAGCCGGCAATGCTGATGCGCAATATAACCTCGGGGTCATGTATCTGAACGGCAAAGGGGTAAAAAAGGATCCTCTTGAGGGCAAAAAGTGGTTGATGGAAGCCGCAGATCAGGGGCATACGCGGGCACAGTATTGTCTCGGGATCATGTACTCGACCGGTACCGGGGTGCCGCAGGATATTGATGAGGCGCTGCGCTGGAAGGAGGCAGCGGAGTTTTGGGAATCAATTTAGTTTCCGCCCGGAAACGCTCCTTTTCCGCAATCTCTGCGTCAATCTTCGGCTTTGTTTGTGCGGCGTAAAGTACTTCGCCTCCGCACAAATCCTCGATTTCCTTGACCCTGCGAAAAAAATCCGCGTTTTTTGAATCGGAAACATGCCAGTTGGTCTTGGAAATGTCCCATTTAGGCAAAGGCCGGTATTCCTCTTTGCATAATTGATGCTTTTGTGCATAATGGTCGCATGAAAAGTCGACCTGCCATTCTAAATATCCAATCAGTGATCGATGCCACCGACAGGAATATTCTGGTGATAGATGTGTCAGGGCAGGTCATCTTAATCAGTTGCCGGGCGCGGCAATCTCTGGATATTGCGCTTGGTGTCAGGCTGGAGCGTGAATATCCCGGCTTCTGGGAGCAGGTTGAGAAAATCCTCTCGGGAGATTTAGGTAGCTGTGAAATCCCACTGCAGTTGGGTGGGTGTGAATATCTGGTGGCAGTCAACCCACTGCTGGAAAAGAAGAGAATTGTCGGTGCCGTCTGTGTGCTGGTTGATAGCAGCCAGCTCGACATCATGACCCGCCGTCATCCCTCTTTCAATACCCTGTCGCGTGAACTCGACACGATTATCGATTCTTCCTCCGATGGACTCTTTGTTTGTGATGCCCAGGCCAATGTTATTCGGATGAACCCGGCATCAGAAAAAATCCATAAAATTTCTGCCAACGCTCTCGTTGGCCGTAATATGCGAGTACTGATTGAAGAGGGTTTTATTGATCGTTCAGCGGCTTTAGAGGCCAGTATCAGTAAGGAGCGTGTCAGCCTTCTGCAGAACAAGGGTGGCCATAAGCTGATTTCCATTGCAACGCCGGTATTTGATGAAGGCTCAGAATTGATTCGGGTGGTTGTCAGTGAGCGTGATGTCACCGAGATCGATGCGCTGCAACGGGAACTGGAAAAGCAGGAAGCCATCAAAAACAGTTTGCGCGACCAGATGCTTGCCATGCAACAGGCTGAACTTGAGTCACAGCAGATTATTGCCCGCAGCCCGCAGATGATTCGTGCTGTGCAGCAGGCCATGCGGGTTGCCAAGGCTGATTCCTCAGTATTTATCCTCGGTGAATCCGGGGTGGGCAAAGGCTTGATCGCCCAGTTGATTCACACCCACTCAGCGCGGGCCGGGCAACCGTTGATCAAAATCAACTGCGGGGCAATTCCCGAATCCCTCATCGAAGCAGAACTCTTTGGTTACGAAAAAGGGGCGTTTACCGGCGCTCTGTCCAGCGGCAAGCCAGGTCAGTTTGAACTGGCCGATGAAGGCATCCTGTTTCTCGACGAAATTGCCGAGCTGCCCCTCGGATCACAGGTCAAGTTATTGCGTTTTCTCGAAGACGGCAAGATCACCCGCCTTGGTGACACCAAGGGGCGAAAGCTGGATGTCCGGGTGTTGGCCGCGACACACCAGAATATGGAGGAAATGGTAGAGCAGGGGCGCTTTCGCCTCGATCTTTACTATCGTCTCAATGTCATTCCCATCCAGATCCCGGCGTTGCGTGACCGCTCTGAATGTATTATCCCCCTGATTCATCATTATCTGGAAGAGTTCGGTAAGCGCAGCAGCAGCAGAAAACGCATGACCCGCGCTGCCCTGGACGCCCTGTGCGGTTATTCCTTTCCGGGTAACGTCCGCGAGTTGATGAATATCTGTGAGCGCCTGGTGGTGATGACAGAGACGGATGTTATTGATGTTGATGACCTGCCCGGACAGATCAGTACAGTTCCTGTCCAGCCTGGTTCACAGACTTGTCCCTTCCCGGTTGGCCTTCCTCTTAAGGATGCTATGGAATGGGTGGAGAAGGAAATACTCACCCGGGCGCTGTGCGCACATCGTTCACAGATAGAAATGGCTGAGGCGCTGGGGGTTAACCAGTCAACGATTGCCAGAAAATTGAAAAAGCATCAGATTGTTAATTGAAACAACAAATATTCACCCTTATGCATTTTTGCATAGGGGCGCGCTTCACAATCTTTTCTTTTCCTTAGGGGAGAGAAAAACCAACCCTGAATAAAAAATCTTATCTGACTAAATCTTTCAAAAAACACCACACAGACCCACTCTGACAGCACACATTAGTCTCGTTTTATCTAGCAAAACAGAGTTTGGCACCTTCTTTGCTTTGTGTTTGTCTACGGAAGCTTTTGTTAGCCGTTTGGTATCTGTTCAGCACCGGATCTTCGGATCCTATGTTAAGAGACGCGATTGTTTCCCGTTGGGTCATCCCTGACCGCTTGTTGTCGCCGTCCATGGCGACAAACACCCTTGCCACAGGAACCAAAGGCCCTGCGCAAGGACAGTGCTGAATAGTTACGCCGTTTGCTTTGTTTCCCCCATTTCCTAAGAGGAGAATCATGAACCTTTTGAACAATGCCGTACTGTCTGTTCCGTATCCCCACAATGAGTCTGTACTGAGTTATGCTCCCGGTACTCCTGAGCGCAGCAAGATCAAGGAGGCACTGGCTGAGCTGAAATCCAAACAGGTGGAAGTTCCGCTGATTATTGGTGGCAAGGAAGTGCGTACCGGTGATCTGGCAAAAATCGCCTGTCCCCATGACCATTCGGTGACCCTCGGCCAGTATCACAAGGCCGGTCCCAAAGAAACCCAGATGGCTATCGACGCGGCCATGGCTGCCAAACCCGCGTGGGAAGCCCTGCGCTGGGAAGAGCGGGCGGCAATTTTTCTCAAAGCGGCAGAATTGCTCGCCGGTCCCTACCGTTTTCTGATCAATGCGGCAACCATGCTCAATATCAGCAAGAGTCCCTACCAGGCCGAGATCGATTCCGCCTGCGAACTGATCGACTTCTTGCGTTTTAATGTTTATTTCGCCCAGCAGGTCTATGCCGACCAGCCCCTGCACTCACCACCACCGATCTGGAACTATGTCCAGCATCGCCCGCTGGAAGGGTTTGTCTTTGCTATTGCGCCTTTCAACTTTACCGCCATTGCCGGTAACCTGCCGACCTCGCCGGCGATCATGGGTAATACTGTGGTGTGGAAACCTGCTTCATCGGCAGTCTATGCTCCCTATTATTTTATGAAACTGCTGCAGGAAGCCGGACTGCCCGATGGCGTTATCAATTTTGTTCCCGGTTCCGGTGCCAATGTTGGTGATACCTGCCTGAACAGCCCGGATTTTGCCGGTATCCACTTTACCGGCAGTACCGGTGTATTCCAGGGGATGTGGAAGCAGATCGGCAGCAATATCGCTGACAATCTTTACAAGAGTTACCCCCGCATTGTTGGCGAAACCGGCGGCAAGGATTTTATCTTTGCCCACAGCTCGGCGGATGTTGCACCGTTGGCAACGGCTATTGTGCGAGGTGCCTTTGAGTATCAGGGGCAGAAATGTTCCGCTGCCTCCCGCGCATATATTCCAGAATCTTTGTGGGAGCCGGTGATGAGCGAGCTCAAAGCCCAGTGCAGCCGCATCAAAATGGGTGACGTTACTGATTTTTCGACCTTCTTTAATGCTGTCATCGATCGCAATGCGTTCAAATCGATTACCGCCTACATCGACTACGCCAAAGAGTCGGCGGATGCCGAGATTGTGATCGGTGGCAACTATGACGATAGCAAGGGGTTCTTTATTGAACCGACAGTCATCGTCACCAGTGACCCGCATTTTAAAACCATGGAAGAAGAGATCTTCGGACCGGTCATCACCCTTTATCGTTATGCCGATGCTGACCTTGATGCAGCCCTCGAGCTGTGCGACACAACCTCTCCCTACAGTCTGACCGGAGCAGTATTTGCCCAGGATCGCACAGCGATCAGCAAGGTGATGAAAAAGCTGGAAAATGCCTCGGGCAATTTCTACATCAATGATAAACCGACCGGAGCGGTGGTTGGCCAGCAACCCTTTGGTGGTGCCCGTGCCTCAGGCACCAACGACAAGGCCGGCAGCAAGCAGAATCTGATGCGCTGGGTGTCGGTGCGGGCGATCAAGGAGAACTTTGTGCCGCCGCGTAGCTTTGAATATCCCTATATGGCAGCTGAGTAGCTGGCCCGCGGATTTAAAAAGGTAATGAGAGCCCATCTGGATGGGCTCCCATCAAGCTCCCTCACTTTTTGCAGCGATCAGGAACGCCCTATGTCACTATTTAATTACGCTGTTGCCAAAACCATTATGCATGTGCCCAAGCCGATCGTCAGTTATTTTGCCAAGGGGTACATTGCCGGATCGACCCTGGCAGATGCGGTTCAGGTCAGTAAAGATCTGAACCAGCAGGGAATGATGACGACTATTGATATTCTTGGCGAGTTCATTACCCAATTTGAACAGGCGATTGAATTCAAAAATCAGGCCCTTGAGATACTGCGGACTATCGACCGGGAAAAGCTCAATGGCAATTTGTCGATCAAGCCGACCCAGATGGGGCTGTTGCTTGATCCGGAGCGTTGCTTTGGGTTGATTCACGAACTGGTCAGCGAAGCGAAAAAGCTCGGCAGCTTTGTGCGTATTGATATGGAAGATATCGGTACCACGGATGCGACCCTGGAAATGTTCGATACGCTGCGGCGCGAGTTTCCCGGTCATGTGGGAACGGTGCTCCAGTCTTATTTGCGGCGCACCCCTCAGGACATTGCAGATCATGCCGATGGTTATCAGAACTATCGCCTCTGCAAGGGGATTTACGTCGAACCGCGGATCCATGCGTGGAAAAATCCGCAGGCGATTAATGGCAACTTTAGCAATTGTCTTGCGCAGATGCTGGAACAGGGTGCCTATGCGGCGATAGCTACCCATGATGAATTTCTGGTGTTTGAAGCGATGCACCTGGTGCGTAAAATGAATCTGACAGCGGATCAATACGAATTTCAGATGTTGCTCGGAGTCGATGAGGAATTACGCGAAATCATTCTTGCCGGTGGCCACCGCTTGCGGATTTATGTTCCCTACGGGCGCGACTGGCTGCCTTATTCGCGGCGCCGCCTCAAAGAGAATCCATCGATTGCCCAGCATGCGCTCAAGCAAATGCTCAGGATAAACAAGCACTGAGATCGTGATTCTGTGCTATTCTAATTTTCCATCGTTGGTTGTTGCGGACAGGTCTGGATCGACCGTAGTGATGAGTGGGTCTGGACATGCTTGCAGCACAGTTGCAGGTCAACAATTTTAAAAATCAGGAGGATCAGATGAAAAAAACGCTTAAGTCATTGTTTGTGGTCTGCGTTGCGGTCGTTATGACGGCAACATTGGCCAGTGCTGAAACCCTCAAGGTCGGGGTGCAGGCACCGATTACCGGCAGTTATGCCAATGAAGGCCAGGGAATCGACAACGGTACCCGTCTGCTTGCCAATCAGATTAATGCCGCTGGTGGTGTTATGGGGCGTCAGATTGAGGTGTTTACTTGTGATGACCAGGCAACCGCCATGGCCTCTGCCATTTGCGCGCGCGAACTGGTTAATCGTGGCGTCAAGATGATCATCGGCTCTTACACCTCAACCGCTGCTGAAGCGGCCCAGAAAATTTATTATGATGCCGGTGTTATCCAGACCTCTGACGGTACTGCTGACAGCCTGACCGAAAAGGGTTACTGGACCTTCCTGCGTAACTCTTTCCCCAATAGCGCCGAAGCTGAATATGCCGCTGACTATATGGTGAACGTCAAAGGCTACAAGCGGATTGTCGTGGTATCCGATTTCTCCAGTTACGCGGTGGGTCTGGCTGATGCAACGGTAGCAGCAATTAAAGCTCTTGGTGGCAATGTTGTCTCCTATGACAAGATTCGCGCCGACTCCCAGAACTTTACCCCGGTGCTGACCAATATTCGTTCCAAGAACCCTGATGTCATCTTCTCTGCCGGTTATTACACTGACGGCGGTCAACTGCGTGCCCAGCAGGTCGCTCTGGGTATCAATGCCGATTTTATTGGTGGTGATGCCAACGACAATCCCGACTTTATCAAGCTGGCCGGTTCGGCAGCAAAAGGTGCGAAGATCATCAACGTTCCGACCGTTGATATGCTTCCCTATGATCTTGCCAAAGATTTCATCAACGACTACGAGAAAACCTACGGTGAGCGTCCGCCGTCAATCTGGGGTCTGATGAACATTGATGGTATGCGTGCCATTATCCATGCCATGGAACAGAATAAAAGCTTTGACACCCGTCAAGCGGTTGAGTATCTGTGGAACATGGATGAGCCGCTTGAAGGTATCACTGGGCCGCTCAAGTTTGCCAAAGACGGTAATCGGATTGGCAGCAGCTACATGACCTTTGAAATCCAGGCTGACGGCAGCTACAAGATTGCCCATCAGCAGTAATCCTGGAGTAGATACCCTGAATTAGCCGAAGGGGGCGCAAGCACCACACGCCCCCTTTGTTCTTGGTTGCAGAGTTCGATACAGTAACGTTGCGTTGCTGTATCGCGCTGTACGGTCGAGAAGCTTAATTTTTGCCTAGCAGGAGTACCTGGCTTATGGAAACCTTTTTTCAGCAACTTGCTAATGGCTTAACCATTGGCAGCATGTTTGCCCTGGTCGCTTTGGGTTATACCATGGTGTATGGAGTCATGCGGCTGATCAATTTTGCCCATGGTGATATGGTCGCCGCCTCTGCTTTTGTGGGATTGACGGTCTATACCCAGGTCATGGGTCAGGCATCATCCCTGTTTGCCGTGATCGCGATTTTTATGCTGACGGCCGGATTAATGGCCTGTGTCGGGGTCGTTCTGGAGCGTGTCGCCTACCGGCCGCTACGTACAGCGCCGCGCCTGTCGGCAGTGGTTTCGGCGCTGGGTGCCAGTCTGGTGATCCAGAACGGTATCATGCTGATCTGGGGGCCGCGTATGCGGATTTTTCCGGAACTGGTGCCGCAGCACTACTGGCACTTTGGTGGCGTGGTGATCAGCCTGATTCAGGTGCTGATTCTGGTTATTTCCCTGGTGCTGATGGTAGCATTGTACCTTTTTATTGAAAAAACCCGGATAGGAGCCGCAGTCCGGGCCAGTTCTATCGATCAGGATGCCGCCCGGTTGATGGGGATCAACGTTAATAACATTATTGCCCTGATCTTTATCATCGGTTCATCCCTGGGGGCGATCGGTGGTCTTTTTATCGGTCTTTACTATCGTGGGATCACCTTCAATATGGGCTGGCAATATGGTTTATATGCTTTTATTGCCGCGATTCTCGGTGGTATCGGCAACATTCCCGGCGCCATGCTCGGGGGGATGCTGCTGGGATTGTTCAGTGCTTTTATCTCCGGTTACGTCTCCAGTACCTGGGCCGATGCCTTCACCTTCATGTTGCTGATTTTTATTCTGATTGTTCGTCCCACCGGATTGCTCGGTGAGCGGGTTGCGGAGAAAGTCTGATGAAAAAACTATCGATTGTCTCCTTGCTGGTGTTTTTGCTGGTGATGGCCATTCTGCCGCATCTGCTCGATCCGCGTTGGCAAACCGTTGCAGTCACTTTCCTGGTTTTTTCGGTCGTCGCCTTATCGCAGGACATCGTTTTGGGTAAGGCCGGTATGTTCAATATGGGGCAGGCCATGTTTTTCGGCATGGGTGCCTATGTGACGGCTATCCTTAATTCCCATTTCGGCTGGCCGATTATGGCGACAATTCCCGTTGCCATTATTGCACCGGTGTTGGTCGGTATTGTCCTCGCGGCGCCCATTGTCCATTTGCGTGGTGATTATCTGCTGGTGGTCACCATCGGTTTCAATATCGTTTTTGTCCAGGTTCTTATCAATAACTTAGGCGGGGTTACCGGGGGTCCCAACGGCATCTTCGGCATCGATCCGCTGCGGCTGTTCGGATTCGAATTGAGCAGTCAAGTCGCGATCTACTACTACGCTTTTGCCGTCCTGCTGTTGACCCTGGCGATCATGATCAATCTTGACAAAAGCAAGGTTGGCCGCGCCCTCCATTACCTGCGCGAAGATCCCCTGGCGGCCGAAAGTATCGGCATCAACACCCGTCTCTACAAGATTTTTGCCTTTGGTCTTGGTGCCGGTATTGCCGGATTGGCCGGCAGTGTTTTTGCCACTCAATACTCAGCGGTCAGTCCCGAGGCCTTTGAGTTTATCCAGTCAGTATTGTTTTTCAGTATTGTCCTGGTCGGAGGGTCGTCAATTCCCGGTGTGCTGATCGGGGTGTTCGTCATGTTCGTGCTGCCGGAGATCTTCCGCGAGTTCTCGACCTGGCGTTTCTTTGTTTTCGGTTTTGCCATGATCCTGACCATGATTTTGCGACCACGTGGCATCTGGCCGGCAACCTTTGGAAAAATCCCGAAATTTTTGATCAAGGAACCGAAAAATGGCGGATAACGAGCTGATTTTAACCAATGTAACCAAGCGCTTTGGCGGTCTGACAGCGGTTGATGCCTTGTCCATGAAGGTCTCTTCCGGCCAGATTTATGGCGTTATCGGCCCCAATGGAGCCGGCAAGACAACGGTCTTCAACTGTATTACCGGGATCTATAAATCAGAAGAGGGATCGGTCAGTTGGCGCGGTGAAGAAATTCGTGGCATGACCCCCTATCAGATTGTCGCCCGCGGCATCGTCCGGACATTTCAGACCATCCGTCTGTTCAGCCAGATGTCGGTGGCGGAAAATATCATGAGCGGCCGTCACATCAAAAGCTCTCAAGGGTGGTGGCACGGGATCTGCCCGACTCCCGGCTCGCGCCGCGATGAAAAAGAGAACTGGATGAAAGTCGGTGAACTTCTCGAGTTTTTCAACCTTGAGGAATTCGCTGCCACGCCAACCATGTCATTGCCCTATGGTCATCAGCGCCGGGTAGAGATGGCACGGGCGCTGGCGGTTGACCCGACCCTGCTGATTCTCGACGAGCCGGCCGCCGGTTTGAATGACAATGAAACGGCTGAGCTGGTTGACACCATTTTCAGCATTCGCCAGAAGGGAATAACGGTACTGCTGATTGAGCATGACATGGAACTGGTCATGAAGGTGACCGATTATCTGACGGTGCTGAATTTCGGTAAAAAGATAGCCGAAGGGACACCTGAGGAAATCCAGAAAAATCCGCTGGTAATCGAAGCCTATCTCGGCAGTGAGGATGAAGACGATGAGTAATGACGTTCTGTTCACCATCGAGGACCTTGAGGTTTCCTACGGGGCTATTGCTGCCCTGAAGGGAGTATCGCTGGAGGTGCAGCGTGGTGAGATCGTAACCATCCTGGGTGCCAATGGCGCCGGGAAGACCACCACGATGCGGGCGATCAGTCAATTGATCAAGACCAAGTCGGGCTCCATCCGTTTTAAAGGGCAGGAACTGACTAAGATCCCGGCGCATAAAATTGTCAAGCTGGGGATCAGTCATTCGCCTGAAGGTCGACGGGTTTTTGGCGTGCTGACGGTCGAAGAAAATCTGCTGCTGGGAACCTACAGCAAGGGGAAGGTCAATCCCAAGACATTGCGCTGGATCTACGAGATGTTCCCGCGTCTGGAAGAGCGGCGCAAGCAGCTGGCCGGCACCCTCTCCGGTGGGGAACAGCAGATGCTCGCCATCGGCCGAGCCTTGATGAGTGATCCGGAAATGGTGCTCCTCGATGAACCCTCTCTCGGGATTGCGCCGATTCTGGTCAAGGCGATTTTTGAGCAGATAAAGGAAATTTCGCGCCAAGGGGTGACGGTGCTGCTGGTTGAACAGAACGCTAAGGCGGCGCTGAAACTGGCAGATCGCGGCTATGTGTTGGAAGTAGGGAAAATCGCCCTTGAGGGACCTTCGGCAGATTTGCTGGCGTCCGAGAAGGTCCAGGAAGCCTATCTGGGTAAAAAGAACTGATATTGTAACTATTCAGCACTATCCTTGCCCCGGGTCGTTGGATCCTGTGGCAAGGGTTTTTGTCGCCATGGACGGCGACAAAAAGCGGTCATGGATGACCCAACGGGAAACAATCGCGTCCCTTGACATCGGATTCAACGACCCGGTGCTGAACAGATACCTGATATTAATACAGTAGAACAACAGGAGCTTCGGCATGAATTATAAAAGCATTCTGGTCCATATCGATGACCGCCCGACCTGTTCGACACGGACGGCTGCCGCAGTCGGGCTGGCGGCTCAACACCAGTCACTGTTGACCGGGATCTATATTATTTCACAGATGTACTTCTCTCATCACCGCGCTGAATTTGTTGCCCGGGCCGAAGCGGCGCGTAAGAAATTTGAAGAGCAGGCAGCCAAGGCCAATGTACGCACCGAGTGGATTCTGGTTGACTGTCAGACCAGTCGCATCGATTTGATCAATGCTCTGAATCTCCATGCCCACTATCATGATCTTCTGGTGCTCAGCCAGACCGATAGCTCCGCTGATGAGCAGGGGGTGCCGGATAACCTGCCGGAAAAAGCGGTGCTGGGCAGTGGTCGGCCGGTATTGATTGTCCCTTACGCCGGGCGCTATAAAAACGAGTACAAGCAGATTCTCATGGCCTGGCGTGGCGGACCGGAATCCTGCCGGGCACTACACGACTCGATGCCGATTCTGCGCCGCGCGGATCATATCCGGGTGGTGACGGTTCACGGCCCGGGAGGGGATGAAGTCTATCATGCTCATAAGGCTGATATCAGCAAGCATATGGCTCGGTATCAACTGCCCCTCTCCTGTGAGAAGCGCATCAGTGGTGACTTGAGTATCGGCGATCTGCTGTTGAATATGACGGCTGATTGCGGAGCTGATCTGCTGGTGATGGGGGCAACCTCGCAGACGCGCCGTGGTCAGCAGACCCTGGGTGAGACCGGACGTCACCTGCTTAAATGTATGACGTTGCCGGTGCTGATGTCCAATTAATGTCTGATCGTCTGGTTGTCATGAGCTAGCCGACGGTTGGTCGCAAACTCCACCGCTACGGCTTCGGGGTTTTTCCGGAACAGGATAAAGGCAGCGCGAATGAATGAGAAACAAGTGGCAGGACTTTGAGCGGGTCGAGCTCAGCGACAGGGTAAGGTCACAACCCTTTGGTCGGTTCGAATACCAGGGGGGATGAAACTCCCGAATTGGTTAGCTCTATTCTTTTCGTTTTTTGTTGTATTTTTTGTCCTCATACATATGCAAATCAGCCAGTAGCATGGCATCTCTGAGTTCATTGCTATTGTGGGCCGTTGCCGCGCCGAGGGAGAGTTGCATCGATATTTCCTGATCATCATAATGAATTGTTGCGTGACTCTGGCGTACCCGCAGAAGCGCCTCATCGGTGCTTGTTGTTTGCGGTAGCAGAAGCGCAAATTCGTCCCCGCCGATGCGGGCGACGACATCTTCCGGGCGAACGGCATGGCGTAGCACTTTAGCGGCAAGCTTGATCATCAGGTCTCCCGCTGTATGCCCGAAGGTGTCATTGGTTTTTTTGAGATCATCGACATCCGCGATAATGACGCTGACGGGGTAAAGGCGACTGTCCATCAACCGTTCCAGCTCCGCGTCAAAAAATGAGCGGTTAAATAGACCGGTCAAGGTATCGCGGGTGTTTAGATAATGGAGCCTTTCTTCATACTGCTTCTGCTTTGTGATATCAATGAGGGCAAAGAGGCACTCCTTCATCGATGCGGTCCTCAAGGCTTCGATCCGCACGATAAGTGGTGTCTTTTTCATATTCAGTAGCGTTACTTCACCCTCTACCTTTTCCCGGCCAGCAAAAATCTTTTCGAGAAAAATAGCGAAAGAGGCTCTATCTTCAGGGGTCACATACTGGCCAAAGCGTTTTCCAAGCAGGAGTGAATGTTCACTGTCCAAGAGATTCGCGCCAATCAGGTTAACGCCCTGGATGGTGCCGTCGCGAGCCAGAGTGAAGTAGCCAACCGGGGCGAAATCGTATAGGTTGGTATACATGGCGAGGGCTATTTCCAGTTCATTTCTGATCCGCCGCAGTTCGGCGTTCTGCATTTCCAGTTCGAGTTGGTGCACCTGCAGTTCATGAAGAAGACCCTGGATTTCAGAGTCTGTTCGAGAAATAGTTTTCCCTGATCGTTGCATGAACAGATAGTCCTCAGCTCGGTGGCGCAATCGGTTACCTTCAGGCGCGGAATTTTTTTGATGATCCACAATGTCTCCAGTAAGTTAAGGGGATTGCCACTCTTGTTACGGAGCTGTCATGATCCGGACGCCATTATTTTCAACTACCAACCTTGCTGGTGTCTCCACCCTGGTTGTCTGCGAACAGATTGTCGCCGCTGATCTGTTCAGCAACCTTGCGGAAATGGAAACCGTACACCGCATAGGTAATGGCTAGCGGGAAAAGCCGGGGTTTGCGGAACAACGACCAGAAGAAGAGTTTCCAGTAATGGATGCGTTCCTTGCCAAGCACCCCGAGAAACAGCATTGATTTAAAGAGAGCCCCCAGGTGCCCCTGCTGCAAATGAAATCCGGTCTGAGGCCGGGGCTGGTATTCGCGAAAGAGCCGGGTTACCCGTTGGTAGAATTGCTTGGGGGCATAGATGGTGGTAAGGATGTCCTGGTAACCGGCAATCAGGGACTCTGCTTTCATGCGGGGGACAAAATTCAGATCAATGGCGGTATTGTCACCTGAGGAGCTCTTGAGCAACCGTCCTTCCTGTTCCATCCGTTGATGAAGTTTAGTGCCGCGCAGGACGGAGAGCACTCCGACCATGGCGGTGACAATGCCGCTCTCTTGAATGAAGCGGATCTGCTGGTCGAAAATTGAGATCGGATCGCTATCGAAGCCGACGATGAAGCCGCCGTGAACCTGAAGCCCGGCCTGCTGGATACGTTTGACCGAGAGGAGCAGGTCGCGGTTTCTGTTTTGGCTCTTGCCACTCTCAAAAAGCCCGCCGTCATGTGGTGTTTCAATGCCGATAAAGACCTCTTCGAAGCCGGCGGCTACCATCAAGTTCAGCAGTTCCACATCGTCGGCGAGATCAATCGACGCTTCGGTGTAGAAATAAAAAGGATAGTTTCTGGTTTTCATCCAATCAATAAGGGCCGGCAGAATCTCTTGCTTAAGCTTGGGTTTATCGCCGATGAAGTTGTCATCGACGAAGAAGATCGCGCCTCGCCAACCCCCGGCATAGAGACTTTCGAGTTCGGCCAAAAGAAGCGACAGGGGTTTGCTGCGGGGTCGGCGACCAAAGAGAGAGGTGATATCGCAGAACTCACAGTCAAAAGGACAACCTCGCCCGTACTGGACATTCATGGCGGCATAGTCGCGCATTCTGACCAGATTCCAGAGGGGTATGGGCGTCTGTTCGAGCTGCGCCCACCCCTCTGCATGATAGATACGCCGCGGCGTGCCGCCCTGCAGATCCTCGAGAAAACGGGGCAGGGTGATCTCCGCCTCACCCAGCACCAGATGATCAACCTCAATAAAATCTTCATGACAAGAGGTAAACAGGGGACCGCCGGCGACGATTTTTACTCCCAACGGTAAACAGCGCTCAATAACCTCGTCTGCCGAGGCGCGCTGGATGCTCATGGCACTGATGAAAACGTAATCGGCCCATTGCAGGTCTGCGTCGGCAAGGGGCCGCACGTTCATATCGACCAGCCTTTTTCCCCAACTGTCCGGCAGCATCGCCGCCACCGTCATCAGACCCAGTGGCGGAAAACTCGCTTTACGGCCAATGAATTTCATGGCGTAGCGAAAACTCCAGAACGTGGCGGGATAGTGCGGGTAGACAAGCAGAATGTTCATTTTACAATCAGATCGTTCTTCACACTTTTAACCCCGGGAACGCTACCTGCTACTTCTCCAGCCCTGCTGATATTCCGCTTGGAGTCGACGAAGCCGCTCAACTGGACGACACCCTTGCGGGTCTCGACGCTGATCTGCATCACTTTCAGGTCCGGATCATCAAAAATGGCTGTTTTGACCTTGGTCGTAATGACTGTGTCGTCGACATAATCTCCAGGGCTTGATTGTTTTGTCGTAGAGGCACAACCCATGAATGCAATCGTCATCACTAATAGAACCAGAAACTTCATTAATTGCAGCGGTTTAAACATGATATTTCTCCTTTGTGGTTGAATGATATTGCCCCCCCAAAAGGGGCGAGGTGAAACAGTTTTTCAGGGAACAGTTCGACCGCTTCAGTCGAGCTGAGCTTCCTGAATAGTGTTCACCGGAAACTTAAATACGACCTCTGCCCTGAATGACATTGAGCACCACGACGATCAAGGCAAGGACCAAAAGAATATGAATAAACCCCCCCATGGTGTAACTGCTGACCAGGCCCAGAGCCCAGAGAACAATGAGGATAACGGCAACGGTCCACAACATAATGATTCTCCTTTGTTAAAGTTTTCGCCCCTGCAACTATTTGTTGATCAGGCGCCGAAAAGCGTTTTTGGTACTGGCCATTACTTCGGTTGGTGATCGTCCCTCAATTTCTCCTGCTGCCCATGATCAGCAGCACAATACCGCCGACCAGAGCAACACCTCCGACAACCGGAGGTAGTGGAAATGTTTTGGTTTTCTCTGCCGTCATTTGCAATGGCCCGAGATCGATAACTTTTTCTTTGCTTGTGTAGCTGATGCCCTGATAGGCAAAAGCAAAAACCGCTATGACGATGAGGACGACTCCCAATAACATTTGTGGTTTCATTTGCGGTATTCTCCTTTTGGTTACTTGTACCCATTAAGCATCATTGCGTTGATCTTTCTGATTTCCCCCTGTACCTGACCAGAAATATGCTCGGTTTTGCCCGCGCACATGAGTTCGGAATTGTGTATTATTTTTCCGAACGCCTCCCTGATCTTACCTCTTATCTGGTGCCACTTGCTTTCTAGTTGATCCCTCTTGCCTGATTCCATGTGCTCTCCATATGTTGAACCTGATTAATTTCCATCTCGAAACAGTACTTTTCTGAACAAGAATCCTGCATTCTGCCCCGCCGGGTTAGTAGATGATCCTTGCTGACTTCGCACCAGCCAAAAGGTTTGAATGTGGCTTTGTCATTTTGGTAATATTTCATTGCGAGCAATCCCTTGTGTGTCTTTAGTATTTTCGCTCGAGGATTTGTCCATCATCATCTGAAATGATGACCTCGACCCGCCGGTTACGCTGCCGTCCTGCGGCCGATTCGTTGCCGGCAACGGGAAACTCGATGCCATAACCGCGGATCTTGAGCCGACGTGAATCAACACCTCGGCTTGTGAGGGCATTGCGTACCGCATCAGCGCGGCGTTCGGAGAGACCCTGGTTGTATTTCGCGGTGCCGGTACTATCGGTAAAACCTTCGATCAAGACATTGCGTTTCGGGTATTCGGCCAGAAAGGCAGCGAGTTTGTCGATGGTGTACTGGGTTCCTGAACGCAGCTCGCTTTTATTGATGTCGAACAGAACATCACCCAAAGTGATGACCAGGCCCCGTTCCGATTTGCTGGCCTCCAGCTCAGCGATTTGCGCCTCCAGTTTTTTTCGCTGTTCGGCGGCCAGCAGCGCTTCTGCCCTGGTTTTTTCCGCTTCGGCGGACATCGCTCCAACCTGCAGACGAGATGCGTCGGCCTGTTCAGTGGCGATCAGCGCTTTGTTTTTTTCAGCTTCGGCTAATTGCTGTGCCTGTTCCGCTTCCCGGGTGCGGGCCTGCAGAAGGACTGCGTTGCGTTCTGCGCTGGCCGCATCCAGTGTCTGTTCAGCCAGTTTGACCTTGGACACTTCCTGGGCAATGGCGGTACGTTGTTTGGCAAGATAGGCGAAGTGCTCCACTTCCGCAGCCTCGGCCCCTTCGTTTAGCGATTTGTCGGCCTGATCCAGATCGTTTTTGGCTTTTTGTAGTTCAAGTGCCGCATTCTTCTGCACATCGGGGTCGCTCTGGGCTTCAGCAAACGCTGACCGCGCTTGTTCCAGCATGGCATTTTCCTGGACGACGGAGCTGCAACCAGATAGCAGTATGCCGGCAACTGATGCCCCGAGCAGAAACATCAGGGGCGATGAAAATAACTTCATGGTGGTCTCCTTTAATAAATAGCTGTGATAATTCAGGTGCTAGCGGGATATCTCTTGTTGCAAAATACGAATACTTTCTTGCAATTCGACCACAACCTTTTGTGATTTGGCGGAGCGTGCCTTGGCCTCTGCCAGGTTGGCATCGACCATGGCTTCATCAGCGAGACGCCCGGCTTTGATATTTTCTTGCAGGTTCAAGGCAAGTTTGGCCTGGCTAAGTTTGTCTCGCGCTGCTTTAAGTTCTACCGGAGCGAATTCTACGGCCCCGGAACTTTCCGCCTGGACGATCGACTGGGTGGCCAAGGTGACCTGCCTATCCGGGGCAGGGGCCTGAACGGCACAACCAGCCAGGACAACGATGAATAACGTGACCAGACACGCCTTAAACAACCTCAAGGTTTTCATTCTCATTATCTCTTCTCCTGTTTCATTTGCGTTTTTGAGTGTTTCCACATGGAAAAACGTCTCGTGCGCACACAATCGTCTTCCTTGTTCAATGGCAATAAGCATGCCGCCGGGGACCGGCGAAGGAACCTGCTGATTATTAAGGGTTAAGTATCGGTTGGAGGTGTTAGTGTGGTGGCAGCCGTCAATGCCATCCGTCAAAGTTGGCGCAACTGTCATATGTGGCGGGCTAAAAATGTAACCTGGCGAATAGTTACCCTTATGTCACTTTGATGTTCTGGATATCCACTTCACTGAAGGCTGCACTGCAAACCCGGCAGCCTCTCGTACCCTTCTGAGATCGTCGGCAGCCTTCAGTGATATCTCGGCGCGAACCAGAAGCAGACGGGCGTGTCGCAGGCCATTGTCGCGTAGCGCATGGTTATCGATCACGGCAAGTGCTTCGCGGACCTTGAACAACCGTACTACCACGTCGACCGTGCCCGCCCCATCGCGGGCGCGCCCCCTCCTGGGGCGCCTTTAAAGCCCCGTCCTCTGGGCGGGGCTTTTTACTCCTTGAGCATGAACGTCAACACACCCTTATCGAGATTTCCAATAAAAGCACGTCCTTCACTCTTGATGGGCGATGCGGACAATTTCGTTGGCGATATCCTTAGGGGAAAGGATAAAATCGATATATCCGCTGGCGATTGCGCTCTCAGGCATATCCGGTTCTCTGGCAGTGTCAGGTTTCTGCGCAAAGGTAATGCCGCCGACCTCTTTGATGCCGGACAAGGCTGCGGCTCCATCGCCATCAAGGCCGGAGACAATGACGGCAATCAGTTTGCCATCCCAGTTCCGGGTCAAGGAGCGCATAAAAACCGTAATCACGTCGGGCCATCCCCTCGGCTTTGATATTGACGTGAGCCGAAATTCTCCATTAAGAACGTGTAAGTCCCGTTTTTCCGGGATGACGAATACATGGTTGGGTTCGATGTCCAGCTTTTCTGTGATCAGCTCCACCGGCATCGTGGTGTAGCGCGGGAGAATCTCGTGAAGACGGGTGGCGACGCTTCTTAGGTGATTGACGATGACAATGGCAACGCCCATATCGGCCGGCAGATGCTTTAATAAACGGATGTACGCATCAAGGCCACCAGCTGAGCCGCCGATACAAACGATAGGGTAGTTTTTTGAAGTAGTTCTGGTTTTCATTTACCTCTACTACGTCGGACAAGGTTGTTTTTTGCGCAAGCAGGGACTGCCTCGGGCGTTCCGGTGATCTGATTCCTGAAATTATCTCCTGAGAAAATCTTCACGCCGTTTGTTGATGTTCCCAGAGCAGCGAATGCAGCAGGTGCCCGCCGATATGAAAGGAAAGTTCCTTGAAGGTCGCCCTGGTGTCAACGTCGGCCTGGTCTTCCCGGGACTTATTCATCATCTGGAGGATGGTGTTCGCGCCATTGACGTAGGCAGCGTGGTGTTTGTCGTGGTGCAGCCGTAAGAGGTCTTTTGACATCACCGGTGCCGGCGCATCGTAGTCATATTCGAGCTTCGGTAGTTGGTACATTTTGGCTGTCTCCATCTGGCTCTCTCCGGTGTTGGTTTTTATGTTAAGCGCGGAATTCGCGTATGGCTGTACTTCATCCAAATCGAAATCGCTATCGGGATCGATCCCGATAGCGATTTCGACTACTTCATGATCATTTTACATTCGTCCGCTGACCACCAGAAAAATCACAATTAAAAGCACCAATCCAATGCCGCCACTGGGAATGGCTCCCCAGCTTCTGCTGTAGCCCCAGGTTGGCAAGGCACCGATCAGCAGTAAAACCAGTATGATCAATAAAATTGTTCCTATTCCCATGATGTCTCTCCCTAGATGTTTGGTGTGGATGCAGAGCTTTAATGAGCAACAAGCATGCCCATGCTGACCAACCTCATAGGCCTCGCAACTATCTGAAATTGATAAGAAAAAAAGAGATCAGAGGAGAGTTGTTGGTGAGCCCGGCAGACGCCACCGTCATATTTAGTATAGCTGTCAGATATGGCGGAAGTTGCAGACGCATCTATTGATGCTGGTCAACCTTGACTGCAGGATCTTCTCTCTTTTCCATTTTAGTGTACCGCTCTTTTTAGAACGTCGCGGTGAAAAGCCTAATCGTCCTCGACCAGACCGAACTCGCGGAGCAGTACGCCGATCTGGGTTTTGTCGAGCTTTTTCATCAGCAGATTGCGCACGAAGTCAGGCCCTGGAATGTTGATCTCCTCGCCGTCGCGCAGGCTGCCGGTTGCGGACAAAAGGGTACGAATGTCGTAGGTGGAGTTGAAGACCTCCGGCACGCCGCGCCCGATGGCGAGCAGGGTGTAGACAGCCTCCATCGGCGTACGTACCGAGTACTCGGTGGTGAAGATGCAATCGCGCTGCCGGGATTCTGCGAACTGTCCGATGAAGGCGAAGTTGACAGCGCCCTCGGGCACCACGTCCGGGCGATCACCGGTCTGGCGTGGCATGAAGAAAGCGGTCACGTACGGCATCATTACCGGCACGGTTATCGCGCCGGTTGCGGCCAGTTCGGGGATGTCCTCGACCGGCACACCCAGGTGGTAGAGCCATTCCTGGGTGATCTCCTCACCGCTGCAGTCCTGCATCGGTTTCTTCACGTAATCGCCGGGTTTCTCGACGAACAGCGAGTAGACCCAGGCCACGATCTGGTCTTTCGGCTGCTGTTTGAAATGCGGTTGTCGGTTCACCGTCCAACTGAGCAGCCAGGATGAGTCCTTCGCGGTCACGATGCCGCCAGTCACCACCTTGCCGCTGAACGGATCACGCTTGGCGATCTTCTGAATGTACTTCGGGATGCGCTGATCGAGGGTAGTGACGGTGGCCGACTCCCATTTAGTCTCGGGGATGTGCGAACCGAACACCTCCGGTCGCCCGAACGCCGGATCCTTGGCGGCGATGCGCCGCCACAAATCCCACGCCGGAGCAGGCCCGACATTGAGCTTGGCCGGGGTGTGGTGGTCACCGTTGTCGGAGTTTTCGGTCAGCGAGCCGATGGTCATGAAGACCAGGTCGTCGGGGCCGAGATCGACGCCGCCGGCAACGGCTTCCTTACGCCAGTGGATACGGGTCGCCAGCTTGCGTCCGGGTGCGATGTTAAAATCGACATCGGTCACCTCGGTGGCGTATTGGAACACCACGCCGTGATCCTGCAGCCAAGTGACCAGTGGCAGGACCAGCGACTCGTATTGATTGTACTTGGTGAACTTCAGTGTGGAGAAGTCCGGCATCCCTTTGATCTGGTGGATGAAACGGTGCAGGTAGAGCTTCATCTCCAACGCCGAGTGCCACTCCTCGTAGGCAAACATCGTGCGCCAGTAGAGCCAGAAATTGCTGCCGAAGAATTCCTCCCCGAAGACCTCGTTGATGCGCTTGTTTTCCATCTCTTCGCGGGTGGCCAGAAAGAGCTTGACGATCTCCTTTTGCGCCTGCTCGCTGAGGGTGAACAGACCGTCGGTATGCGCGTCCTCACCTTGATTCACCGTGGCGCGCTGCAAAGAGGAGTTCGGATCGTCCTTGTCGAGCCAATAGAACTCGTCGAGCACGCTGGCCCCCTTAATCTCGAGGGACGGGATCGAACGGTACAGGTCCCACAGACATTCAAAGTGGTCTTCCATCTCGCGCCCGCCGCGGATCACGAAGCCCTTGTTCGGCTCCATGCTGCCGTCCAGCGCTCCGCCGGGCAGCTGTTGCTGCTCCAAAATGGTGATCCGGCTGCCCGACATCTGCGCGTCGCGGATCAGGAAGGCCGCGCCCGCCAGTGAAGCCAGGCCGGCGCCGACAAACCAGGCCGTTTTGTTCTCTGCTCCATTGGGTTTGCGCGGGCGGGCGAAGGCCTCGTAGTTACCATTGCTGTAGTACATAAAAAATTCCTTTTTGTTTGCCTGACAGGGTTGAACATGAATCGCCGCTGTCGTTAGCTCTCATGGCTGGGTGGGGCCAGTGTCCGATGTGCTCCTCACCCCGGGCGCGTTCTATCTGTCGGGCATTGGATATTCCCTCTTCCTGAGGGAGAGGCTAGGGTCAGGGGGTGGAAAGATGGGTGCTAATCAGTTACCTTTTTGTCCAGCTTTAGCCAGGGTTACCTCAACCTGATGGTTGCGGTGATCATCCACCAGCGGAATTGTCGTGCCCTCGATGACAACCCCGTCGAGAGTGATGCGTTGCAACAGCGACGTCGTTTCATCAGCATTGCTGATCGTGAGATGGTACATGGTCTCACGATAGCGGTAGCGGATTCTGTACGCCGGCCAGTGAGCCGGGATGCAGGGGGTAATCCGCAACTGGTTCACCTCCAGCTGCAGACCGAGCAGGGTTTCCAGGGTCAGTCGATACATCCAGCCCGAGGCTCCGGTGTACCAGGTCCAGCCGCCGCGCCCGGTGTGGGGGGGGACAGCGTAAATGTCGGCGCACATGACGTAGGGCTCGACCTGGTAGCGTGTCATCGCCTGGAGGTCGCTGCCATGGTTGACGGGATTGAGCATGGCGTATAATTCCCAGGCGCGTTGACGGTCGCCCAGCAGGGCAAATGCCATCGTCGCCCAGATGGCAGCATGGGTATATTGACCGCCGTTTTCGCGTACCCCGGGGACATAACCTTTGATGTAGCCCGGTTCCAGGGCGGATTGATCGAAGGGAGGGGTGAGCAGTTGAATCAGCTGCGCATCGCGCCGCACCAGCCTCTGGTCCAGGGCCGCCATCGCCTGGCGGGCGCGGCCGGGATCGCCGCCGCCGGAGAGGACCGCCCAGCTCTGGCTGATCGAATCGATCTGACATTCGTCGTTGCGGGAGGAACCTAAAGGGGTGCCGTCGTCAAACCAGGCGCGTCGGTACCAGGCCCCATCCCAGGCATGGGTTTCGATGTTGCTGCGCAGCTGTGCTGCCTGCTCACTGCAGAGGTCGGCAAAATCCGGGTCATTGTGGGCCCGCGCCAGAGTGGTAAACAGGTTCAGATTCTCGTACAGGAACCACGCCAGCCACACGCTCTCGCCCTTGCCCTGATGGCCGACCAGATTCATCCCGTCATTCCAGTCGCCACAACCCATCAGTGGTAATTGATGCTCGCCAAAGCGTAAGCCGTGGTTGATGGCACGCGCACAATGTTCATAGAGGGTGGCCACCTCGCTCGACCGCTGCGGCTGGTCGTAGTAGGCCTCTTCTTCGGGACCCAGCAGCCGACCTTCAAGGAACGGGACGACCTCGTCGAGGATGCCGGTATCGCCGGTCGTCTGTACGTAGCGACAGGTGGCATAAGGGAGCCACAGATAGTCATCGGAGAAATGGGTACGCACCCCTTGGCCGTTTGGTGGGTGCCACCAATGTTGCACGTCGCCCTGGGGAAACTGGCGTGAGGCGCAGAGCAACAACTGTTCGCGGGCCAGCCGGGGAGTGGTATGAAGCAGGGCCATGGTGTCCTGCAGCTGATCGCGAAAGCCGTAGGCGCCGCCGGACTGGTAATAGCCGCTGCGCGCCCAGAGTCGGCAGGAGATGGTCTGGTACACCAGCCAGCCGTTGGTGATCACATCCAGCGCCGGGTCAGGTGTCTCGACCTGGACCGCGCCCAGAGTGTGATTCCAGTGCTCCCATACTGCCTCCAGCGCCAACCGGGCGCCGCCCGTGCCGCCGAATTGCCGGATCAGTTGGCGAGCCTGGTCGACATTGGCTGCGGCGCCAAAGATGAACACGATTTCGCGCTCTTGCCCTTCGGCCAGGGTCATCCGGGTTTGCACCGCGGCGCACGGATCGAGCCCTGCACCGGTTCGGTTCGACAAACGCTTGCGCTCCATCGCTGCCGGACTGGACAGTGAACCGTTGCGGCCGATGAACTCGCTGCGGTTGCCACTCACCCTGCACTCCGGCTCGCTGACCTGGGCAAAAACGACCCGATTGGCACATTCGCGGCCATAGGCGTTGCGGGCCAACAGCGCCCCGCTGTGGGGATCAATTTCGGTGACGATGTGCATCAGGTTGGCGTGGCGCCATTCACCGAGCACCAGTTCCCAATAACCGGTCAACGACAAGCTGCGCGGGCGTCGCGACTGGTTGCGTAACTTGATGACCAGGAACTTGACCGGTGCATCCATGGCGACGTAGGTGAACAGTTCCGAGGCGATACCGGCCTCGAGGTGTTCGAACACACTGTAGCCAAAACCGTGGCGGCAGACATAGCCGTTGCGCCCGGGAGTGGGGAGCGGCGTCGGCGACCAGAAGGCCCCGGTCGCATCGTCGCGAATATAGAGGGCCTCGCCGCTGGTGTCGCTTAAGGGATCGTTGTGCCAGTTGGTCAGGCGGAACTCGTGGGCATTGTCGACCCAGGTGTAGGCGCTGCCGCTCTCACTGACCACGGTGCCGATATGCGGGCCGGCGATGACGTTGGTCCACGGTGCCGGGGTGTTCTGCCCCGGTTCAAGGGTAACGACGTACTCGTGCCCATCGGGGGTGAACCCGCCCAGACCGTTGCTGAAAATGCGCTCACGGGGTAACAGGGGTTGAATCTGCTCCGCCGCTGGTTGCTGCACCGGTTCCAGACGATCTGACTGCCGATCCGGCGAAAGGCGTCGTTCTACCTGCTCGATCAGGGTGGGGACGCTGTCTTGGTAGACCACCCGGGCGACCGTCTGCAGCAACACCCGCTCGTCCTCCGAGAGTTCCTCGGCGCTGCGCACGAAGATCCCACCCGGTTGGTTCAGCATCTGCGCCTCAGCACCGGTATTGATCATCCTCATGATCTGGTCATGCAGTTCCGCCCGGTAGGTGGAAAAATCTTCATTGACAATCACCAGATCGGCCGCCAGTCCTTTTATCCGCCAATAGGCGTGGGCTTGCAGCACCTGTTTGACCAGATCGATCCGGCTTAGGTCGCCGATGATGAGCAGGATGATCGGCAGGTCGCCGGAGATGGCAAAACGCCACAGTCCTGACTGGCCCAAGCGATTGCGGGCAATAACCTCCGCCGGGGCGCGGCGCAAGGCATTGCTGAAGACGATTGAGGTCGCCAGCCGGCCATAGCGCTGAGCCTCGGCTTCGCTGACCCCCAGCCGGCGCAGCACCTCCTGGCTCTGAAACCAGGCCATCTCAAAGGCGCGTTCAACAAAGTGGCGATCACAATACTCATCCAGCAACGCCAGGGCGGTCTCACGCGTGTCTGCGACCCCGGAGATGATCTGCACGGTGACTGATTCGTCAGGGGCCAGGGTCAGGGTGCGACGGATCGCGACGATCGGGTCGAGGACCGGACCCGCCGTATTTGACAGCCGTGAACGGCGCTCATGGCCGGCAACGGCCAGCGGGTTAGCCGTGGTTCGTCCGCGCCCGACAAACTTAGAGCGATCGGTTTCAAAAGAGGGCTCGTCGCTCACGGCTCCCGGTGCCGACAGCAGGTGGAACATCCAGGGGGTCTGCTCTTCCGGCGTACGGGCGCGGCGGGTGCAAAGGATCGCCTGACGTTCAGGCAGGATTTCGGTTTGCACAAACAGATTGCTGAAGGTGCGATGGGCCAGGTCGGCGTTCAGCGGAGCCAACACAATCTCAGCATAACTGGTCAGCTCGATATGGCGAAGCCGCGACGACTGGTTGGTGAGGGTGACGCGGCGAATCTCGACATCATCCTCAGGAGAGACAGCGATTTCGGTGTGGGTGTCAATCCCCAGGTCGCGGCGCCGGTATTCAGCCCGCCCCTGGACAAAGATCGCTTCATAATGGTCGGCTCTGCGCCGCGTTGGTTGATAGGCACTGGACCAGTAGCGCCCCGTATCGCAGTCGCGCAGGTAAATAAAGGATCCCCAGCCATCGCAGGTGGCATCTTCGCGCCAGCGGGTAACGGCCAGATTGCGCCAGCGACTGTAGCCGCCGCCGACATGGGTCGCCATGACGTGGTAGTTCCCGTTGGACAACAGATGGATCTCCGGGGTCGGCGTGTCCAGGTTGGTAAAGACGCGCATGATATCGCCGGTTTCTGTGACCGGATGGGCGGTGGCGCTCACTTCAGCGGCGTGGGGGTGCAGCGTCGCCACCTGTTTGGGAATTCGTTCCTGGAGCAGCAGTTCGGTTGCTTTTAACCTGGGGTCAGACATGAAACGGCGCTGCATCGGTTGACCCTGCAGGACATGGGCAAAGGCCAGCAGGCTCATCCCCAGATGATGAGACATGAAGGTGCGCACAATGACGTGGTTTTTGCCGCGCGGCACCCGCGATGGGGTGTAATCGATCGCCTCAAAGAACCCATAGCCGCCCTGAAAGCCATGACTGGCCAGGGTCTGCAGGTTGTGGCAGGCGTCCTGCGGCATCACCGTCAATGCCAGGGCGCTGGCGTAGGGAGCGATGACCAGATCCTCGCCCAGTCCGCGCTTGAAACCGAGCCCCGGTACGCCAAAGGCGCGATACTGATAGATCTGGTGCATGTCGGTGAGGTTATAGCACGACTCGGAAATGCCCCAGGGAACAGAGCGTTGTCGACCGTATTCGATGTGGCGCGCTACAGCGGCTTTGCAGGTCTGCTCCAGCAAGGTGCTGGGGTGACTCGGCATGATCAACTGGGGCATCAGGTACTCGAACATCGAACCGCTCCAGGAAATCAGGCTGACATTGCTGCCCTGGCTGGTCAGCATCCGGCCAAGGGAGAACCAATGCTTCTGGGGAACCTGCCCGGCGGCGATGAGCAGAAAACTGGCCAGGCGTGCTTCGGAGGCCAGTAGATCGTAACAGGCCGGATCACGGCGGTGTTCGCCGACATCGTAGCCGATGCTGAGCAGGCCCCGCGGGCTGTTGTAGAGAAAGTCGAATTCCATCGCCGCCAGGTCGCCGCAACGTTGGACCAGATCGTCGATGACTTTGAGCCGTTTGGCGGCGGCCGGCGACTTGACCCCGCTCGCGGCAGGCCCGCCGTTTGCCAGTTCCGAGAGCCTCGGGATGGTATTGAAGCGTTGTGCCTCAGGCACCAAAGAGCCCACTTCGGTACGCAGGTCACGGGCTTGTCGTTCGAAGTCCTGCGCCCAGGAGGTGAGTTCGCCCGTGCTCTCTTTCTTGATCGTTAACCAGGCCCGCAGTTCCGCCCCCAGACGCTCAATTTCATCCAGTAAACCTAGCGCAGCAGCCGGCGTTGGGGGCGTATTCAGGATAGCGGTGGCGAGCCTGTTGCGGAGCGTACGGATCTTAACCTCCAGTTCAGGGGCCGGCACTGCAGGCAGATACTCGGCCAGTACCTCCAGGGTGTCCTGCAGGCCGACAAAGGCCTGGTTGGAGAACACCGGCTGATCCTTGAGCTCGGCCAGTCCCGCCTGCAGGGTGAGCAGGCTGCCGACCAGATTGCCGCTGTCCACCGAAGAGATATATTGCGGCCATAACGGCTTCAGGGTCCGGGTGTCGTACCAGTTGTAAAAATGGCCGCGGTAGCGTTCCAGCCTGGCCATGGTTGCCAGGGTGTTTTCGGTCAAACGCAGACATTTGCCAACGCTGATGAAACCAAAATCGCAGGCGCTCAGGTTGGCCAGCAGGCCCATGCCGATGTTGGTCGGTGAGGTTCGCCGGGCGATGACGGCGACAGGATATTCCTGGACGTTGTCCGGCGGCAGCCAGTTGTCCTCGGGACCGACGAAGTCAGCGAAATAACGCCAGGTGCGCCGCGCGCAGGCGCGCAAAAAGGTCTGTTGCGCGGCGCTCAGGTCAGGGCTCGGCGTTGTCAGCGGTCGGCTGATCCACCAGCCGACCAGGGGTGAGAGCAACCACAGCATCAGCAGCGGTGCAGCAAACGGCCATTGGACCGGCGCATCAAGCCAGACCAGTGCCGTCACCAGCAGCAGTGCCAGTAATGGCCCGACCCACATTTCGACGAAAAAATCGACCGGCGTACGGCGCTTGTTCCGCCGACCATAGGACGGCAGTTGCCAGAGCAACAAACCGCGCCGGGTAAACAGCATGCGGCCCGCCGAACGCCGGATCGCATCCAGATTGATTAAGGTATCGTAGGGGAGCAGGATCAGGGTCAGCAAAGCCAGTAACAGCGGACGACTCACAGACCTGCCGGTCAGATTCAGGTGCAGCAGCCAGGCACGGTCAGGTGGCTTGCGGATCAGTTCAATAGCAATGGCAAGCAGGGTCGGCAGGCATACCACCGTCACAACCAGCAGGGTCCAGAACCATGTTGACCCCGGACCCAGCAGCCAGCCGCTGATCAGCAGCGCCAGCAATGACGGGGCCACCAGGCTGCGGCGCAGGTTGTCGAACAGCTTCCACACTGACAGTGCGCTCAGGGGGTTGGGCTGGCGTGGTCCCTGACCACCATCGGCCCTTTTTGGTCCAGGGACCTGCGGTAACAACCAGCCGGCCAACTGCCAATCACCGCGGATCCAGCGGTGACGACGGCTGGCCTCGATGGGATAACTGGCGGGATGCTCCTCAATCAGGTCAACGTCGGTTACCAGTGCCGAGCGGGCATAGCCCCCTTCCAGCAGGTCGTGACTAAGGATGAGATTCTCCGGAAAGCGCCCATCAACGGCCTGTCGAAAAGCGTCAACATCATAAATGCCTTTGCCGATGAATGACCCTTCGCCGAAAATATCCTGGTAGACATCCGACACCTCACGGGTATAGGGGTCCAGCCCTGCATCGCCCACGAACAACTTGGTGAAGCGCGATTGGCCGGAACTGGTCAGGCTGATCGAGGCGCGCGGCTGGAGAATCGCAAAGCCTTCGACAATCCGTCCCTTGCCGGCATCGTAAACCGGTCGATTGAGGGGATGGGCAAGATTGCCGACCAGGGCACGGGCCGCATCCCGCGGCAGCTGGGTGTCGGTATCGAGGGTAATAACGTACCGGATCGAGCCGAATAGGGCTGGATCGCCGATGATCACCGAGAAAGCGTCCTGTGCTTCACCCCGCAGGCGGGCATTGAACTGCTCGAGCTTGCCGCGCTTGCGCTCATAGCCCATCCATATTTGTTCAATCGGGTTCCACTGCCGTGGTCGGTGGAACAGGTAGAAGAGACTCGAACGATCCTCCTGATAGGTTGCGTTGAGTGCTTCAACTGCGCTGCGCGCGTAAGCAAGCAATGCTTCGTCTTGCGGCAGTGTTTGTTCGGACGCATCGTGGAAATCGGTCAGCAGGGCAAAATAGAGATTGGCATCGCGATTGCCGAGATAACGGATTTCCAGGGCTTCGAGCAAATTGTCGACGTCCTGCGCTGTGCCCATCAGGGTGGGAACGATGACCATGGTGCGATGGTTGTCCGGGATCCCTTGGGAAAAATCAAGTCGTGGTAAGGTGCGCGGTGGCAGGACGAGGGTCACCAGCAGATTGACCAGCGCGGCCGCCAGGGCCGAGGACCCGACGATCAGGGGCAGTGCCGACAACCAGCTTCGCCAGTCCCCCAGGGTGAAACCCCCCGTGGCGAACACCCCTGTGGTCGCCAGCAGGGTGAGCATCAGGAGGGAACTCAGATAGAGAAGAAGGCAACGCTGCTTGCTTGCCCGGCCGACCCGGCATTTCCACGACAACCGACAGCCGGTGGCCCGTTCCAGAAGCGGTCGGCCCCGATCAATGAGGTAGTAACCGACATGGGCGGTGCGGTCGCTGACATTTGACTGCCGGGCAGCTGCCTGGGCCAGACCGATAGCGGCCCGGGCCATCTCCAGCTCACTGCAGTTAGTGCTGCGCGCCAGGTCTTCGATGACGTGCCGATAGCGATCGCGGGTAGCAAAATCCTGGGCGGCATATAGGCCTGCCGGATCGTCAATCATTGTCTGTTCGACGACACTGAGTGATTCGACAAACTCACGCCAATCCATGGCGTCGATGAAACGCAGGCTGCCGATGCTGTTGGCGATCGAAATCTGGTTGGCGGCCGCGGTGCGGCTGGCGGCAGCTGACAGCTGGGCTGCCGTCACCCCCTGATCAAGCAGCTTCTGCTCGACCCAGGTTTGGACAAAGGCCATCATCGACCCCTGAGCCTGGAGGCGGGCGTAAAATTCCTCAACGAATGGTGCGGTGAGCAGTACATCGGCATCGGCAAATTCAGCCAGCAACCGGATCAGCTGTTTCGGATCGCGCTCTGCTGCCGTGAGCATGCGATCGGCCCAGGTAATGGCCGCATCAAGATCCTCGCGCCGATGAGCAATCCGAAGACCGACACGACTGAGATTTTCCAGTAATGCCAGTTGCAACATAATCGGAAAGGCCCACAATTCACCGATTTTTAATGGCATCGCCTGCTGATAAGCGCTAAGAAACTGGGTGGTGTTGTCTTGATCGATACGGCCATCCATGTGCGATATCAGCTGCAATGCGATGTCGTAGATGCGCGGGAAACCGGCGCAGGGGTCATCCAGCAAGCAGGGTAGCTGCCGGCTGTAGCCACGGGGCAGATGCCGCCGTGCCATGCCGATCTGCTGTTCGATAAGATAAAAATTGTCAAGCAGCCACGCTTCTGCCGGTGAAATCCGCTGGTCTGGAGTAGCGGCGGTTACAACCTGATACGCCGCCAGCAACACCTGGGCATTGTCGGCCAGGCGTGGCAGCAGACGATCGGCTCCCGGAGACGGATCAATGCGATGCCGGCCCGCCATTGTCAGGGCATGACGTTTGAGTTGCTCCATGCTGAACAGTTCTGTTCGCAGCAACTCCGTTTCCCGGTCCGGTCGCAGGACCTGGTGGGTGTGAGCCACATATCTTGATGTTTTCGTCGCTATCACATTCTCCCTGGTTTTCTTTCTGCGTGCCATCAGGCATCAGGCCGGATGGTTGAGTTAGTCTTCCAACAAGGCTTTTTTTGCCAGCGCATCCAGGTCAGTGTCGGTCGCCGAAGGCAGATAACGCTTTCGGTAAAGTTCCTGATGGCAGATATTCACGATGGCAACCAGTGGTGCTGCAACCAGGACGCCCAGGACACCGAAGGCGGCAACGCACAAAAGCATGGAAAAGATCATTGCCAACGGATGAATTTTCATGCCTCGAGCCATAATGAATGGAGTGATCACGTTACCTTCCACCGCCTGAACCGCAATATAGGCCAGTACGACCCACAGCGGGGTCATGCCTCCCTGACCGAGGGCGAGAAGAATTGCCGGAACAGCGCTGAGGATCGGCCCCAGAAATGGGATCGCTTCCAGAATAAAGGCGATCAGGCCAAGAACCAGTGCGTCCATCAAACCAAAAATCGGCCACATGAGCAGAAAAACCAGCAGGCCAACCGTCAGCATCCCCAACAGCGTTGCTCCGGCCCAGCGCGGCATAAAATTGCCGACCCGTTGCACGATGATAAGGGTTTGTTCATGAGTGTGCTCAGGCATCAGGGCGAACATCGCCCGAAAAATCGGCCGTGGATTCATCAGGGTAAAGGTTGTACCAAAGAAGACCGTCACCAGAACGACCAGGATCTGGGCCCCGTTGAACGCCACCCTGGCGAAGCGGCCCGCTACTCCAAGGAATATATCGCTCAAACTGGAACGAATTGATCCGGTCTCTTTTTTTTCCTCTTTCGCTTCTTTCTCTTCAGGTTCTTCGACTTGCTCAATCTGTGGCACGGTTTTGTAGTTGTCCTGATTTGATGCTGTCTGGGAAATTTCCGTGGTGACTTCAGCCTGGAGTCTTTTCTCGGAGAGCTCTGCCTTCTGTTCCATTTTTATCAGGGGCTTTTGCAGGCGTTCCCAGTAGGAGGGCAACTGCTCCGAGAGCCTGGCCATCGAGTCCTTCATCGGTCCGAAGAAGGCCCAGCCAGTCAAGGCGACAACCATTACCAGCATGCCCACCATCAGCCCCGTTGCACTTTTACGTCCACCCGGTAACCGACGCATCCGTGACATGATCGGATTGGCCGCCATAGCGATGAGCATCACCAGCAGAAATGACAGCAGAATGGGAGATAGCAAGCGGAATGACTGGATAAAAACAAACAACGACGCGCCCAGAAACACTAAAAAAGTGAATGAAGGTGGTGTTGCCTCTGCCCCGGGTTTGTTGGTCATGGTTTATTTCGTTTACTGTTGGTTCGTCGTCCCACTTAGCCAGTGATCATTTTGTTGAGTTTTTAATAATTCCTTGTTTTCACTCTTGCCGAGAATATGTGACATTTCCTTGATCCAGTCCTCCCGCCGACGCTGTCGATTAGACTCATGCCTATGGTTGAGGGGGTCCAGAACGGTGTATGGCGACGTATGTTTCATGGTTTCACGGGCCAGATTGACGTAGACTTTTGCCTCCAGCCAATTAACCCGCTCGATCCATAAAGACGACAACATCACCTTCTTCGCCCGCCACCATTTGCGGGTGTCAATGATGAAATATCTGATCGCCCAGGTTTCGAGATCGATGAGAAAATCGTCGATATGACCAATGTCTCCATCCGTTCCCTGGACATGGCTGCTGATCAGGTTGTGAGAGCTGCACAGGTGGGGATCACGAGGGTCCTGGAGTTGTCGGGTCCCCGTCTCGCCGTGGACCCGGGCGGGAATGTCGTCGATCTGCTGTTTGGTCAGATTGATGTCGATGGTTTGGATTTTCGAATTCACTCCGGTGACCGCGCTGGGGGGGATGAGGATCTGCCGATCCCTGAACCAGTGGCCCATATCGGCAACCAGGTAGCGAATCGTCCAGTGCTGATCGTTACAGTGGAACCCCTTGACCTGACCAATTTCTCCGTCGCAGCTTTCCAGGGTGTAGCCAATAAGATGTTGAGCATTCTTCAGCATATAGGCTCCTTATGTGTTTTATCCGTCGGGGTTTTCGAAAAGACACGGTTAAATGATCAAGAGGCTCAAATCCTGGTGTTTTTCGGTTGGTACTTCACTAGTAAAAGGACAAGGATCCCGGTCACAAAGAGCAAAAAGGTAACCGGATCGGGCAGCGGCACTCCAGCAAAGCCATAACCGTTGGCGAAAGTGACGGTTAAATTGTCGACCGGCAGCGCGGCAAAGGTTACAGCAGGCATCAAAAGTGACATCAGGCCTGCGGCCAACAGTAATTGGATAGGATAGAGGTTCATCATCAAGCTCTCCTTGCGGTGGTTTATACTGTCATCGTGACGGTTTTGCTGTTTGCCTCAACGGAAATATGCCAGGGCCACGTCGGAGAGGGCATTGACCACCGGTTCTGCAATCCTGTTGGTGCGCGAACGATGATGAGAACCGGTGCCTAACAACAGACCCAGACCGACGCCGATGCCTAAGGCGATCAATAGGGATTTGCCCGGATTTTCGTCACTATAGGTTCTGGTCTTCTCGTAGGTTTCGCTGACCTTTCCGGTCGCTTTGTCATAAGCGTCGCCGATTACCTGTTCGGCTTGTCCGTAGGCATCAGCGCCCTGTTCCAGGCGGTTTTCAGCTGCGCTGCCGGCTTGGTTGTTTTTGCTTTGCATAGTGTCTCCTTTTACTTGATCAATGATGAGTGGTGCCAATTCCCTTTGGGACGCTACCCGTCCCGATCTGTCGCAGCGGCGGTGCCGCCGGGCTCTGGGTCTGACGGCTGTTCTCTGTCTCTGCCGGCAGCTGCGACATCCGCCGGAGCATTGTTGAGCCAATGAGTAGCTGTTCGTGCGGCGATACCCAGCAGCGTGACTTTGAGCAGACCGGGTCCGGCAATGCCGTACAGGGCGCCGCGTACTGATGAATTGAGGGACTTCCGGAAGCGTTCCATGGGCGTGGCGCGTGGCAGCACTATTCCGGCGGCAAAAAATCCCAGACCGGTAGCAATTCCCACCGCCCAGAAAGGAGTTTTCTTTACCTGGCCACGCCAATCCAGCTTCTCTTCGATGCGTTCGCCCAGCTGCTCGACGGTGCGGGAAAAATTTTCTTCTTTCGCCGCAAGATCCTGCTTTATTTCTTCGCTGCTACGCCCGGTTTTTACTGACTCACTGGTGTTTTCAAGCGCGTATTCCATGATGGCATATCCTCCCCGGACTTTTTGTTGTCTATATCTTCAGTAGTCGATAGCCGACGAAGCTGATCAAAACGCCGCCCAGGGCAAGTACCGTTGCGACAACCAGGGCCGCCAGCTGCAGCGTCATGAAGGACGTCAGCGCCACAATGAGTGCAGCGCAAAGACACAGGAAGGCGGCGAAACTGATGATGGTTCCCAGTGCCAGCAACAGCAAGGCCCGGCGAACGGCTCCTGCTTTTTCTTTGCTATTCTGGATGATCAGCGCAATTTCATCGCGCAATACCGCTACGGCGTTGTTGACCAACTGGCCAAGCAACTCCCCGAAGGATGCACGTGGCAGGATCGGTTCCCGGTCTTCTTTTCTCTTATCCATTTAAAAAAACCGCTTGTTAGATTTTGCGTAACAATATTCCGAGAACCAGTCCTGCGGCTCCTGCGATCGCCATACTGCGCCCCGGATGGTGGCTGATACGTTTGCGCAGGTTGGCTTCTTCATGCTCATAGCTGAATTGCCGAACATAGTCGGCAGACTGATGCAGCCACCGGGCTGCATGTTGTTCAACCTCAGCAAGACCGGATTCGCCGCCATGCGCTGATGCGGTTTGTTCCAGAGCCGTTGCTGCCTGACACAAACTATCGGCGACAGATTGTTTTAGCCCATCGCAGCAGCAGGGCTTGCCCTGATAGGAATCTTTCGGTGCTGTGTCTTCAGTATTTTTGGTAGGAGAATAATCACTACTCATGATCCACCTCATAAATGCTTAAGACAGCGTTGCGGGCGCTTACCGGCAACGCTGTCGGTTAAGTATTCAGGAAATTAATTTGACGTTATTTTGCCGCTTACCGTCATCTGATTATCGACGGATTTGACCCCCTTAACGTCATTTGCCAGTTTGGCGGCCAGGGATTTTTCGGCGTCATTGCCGGCAATGCCACCCAAGGTCACCACACCATCGGTGGTCTTGACGGTGGTTTTAATCGCACTGGTCGAGCGGTGGCTGAACAGGGTCGCCTTGACCAGGGCGGAAATGGAGGCGTCATCAACTTTGTCGCCTATCGATCTGTCGTCGGTCTTTTTGGCGTCTGCCGATCTGTCACTTAGCACAGCGTCTCGTGTTGCTTGCGATTCTTTGGTAAGTGGGTTTACGGTCATTTTGTTGTTGACGGATTTGACGCCTTCAATATCCATGGCGTATTCACCGGTTAATTCTTTTTGCGCCTGATTATCTGCTTCCCCACGCAGGGTGACGATGCCATTCTTGACGTCAACAGTAGTGGTTGCGCTGACGTTGCGATGAAACAGCAGTGTGCTTTTTACCTTTGTCTTCAGCCAGAGATCCGGGCTCGATTCCCCTTTAAACACCAATTTATTGTCTACGCCCTTGACATCGGGGAGGTTTGACACCGTATTCCCCGCAAGGGTTTTGCTGGATTCGTCAGCGACTGTTCCGGTAAGAGTGACAACCCCCTCTTTGGCCTGAATCCTGATATCATCGTCCTTGAGGTATGTTTTGAAGGTATAGGAATTTTTTACTGCCTCCTCTATGGTGCTATCTGTTGTTGCGGCGAAGGCCGGGCTAATGAACACCATAAAACCCAGTACAGCAGTGATAAGAAATAAAGTCTTTGTTATTGATACTTTCATTTTTCATGTCCTTTTCGCTTGTAGCGGTTATTGTTACTTTCCCAGAACTTTTTTGATGTCACCGACATCGCCCTGAATTTTGCCGGCGATTTGCTCGTCGGTTCCTTCTCTTTCCAGCTTGGGACTGCCGGTGAGTTTACCGGTTTGCTCTTTTACTTTGCCTTTGATTTCGTGCAGCTTTCCTTCGGTCTTGTCTCTGTTGCCGGATTTCATCGTCGTTTCCTTTTCACCATAGTTGGTTGTTTACGCAGACAGCCTGCTATCGGGTGGTAGAGCAACAATCATACCGGCGGCAATCTGCTGGAAAATAGGCTGATTTAGCTAAGGAAAATCGAATTCAGTTAGGAAGGACAAGAGTCGTTCCGTCAGCGGCAACCATCGAACTTGACATAACCGCCAAATATGATGGCAGCGGCTGCAACAAAGGAGAATTTTATGTTTGCTGCGCTAGGGGGGCTGGTTAGCCGATGTTGTCTGTTTTCCCTGACAACTTCGTCGCAGCGGGAACTTAGGGTAAAATCTGCGAGGCTGTGGAAATGAGCCTCGCAGATTTTTTCAAATCGTCAGATTAAAATCTGTAGCCAAGTCCGAGACGGTGATTGAAAACACCATCACTGTAGGTGTCATGGGCCTTGTTGGTGCTTTCGAAGATGAAGTCGTAACCAACCGCGACAATCAAGAAGGTGGAGTCGCTCAGAAAAGCCTTCAGTCCAACCTCAGGGCCGGCGATGAAAGACTCTTTGACGCCGTCACCGTACATGTAGCCAATGGTTGCACCAAGGAAAGGGCGCAGGTTGCCGATATTGAAATTGTAATCAATGCCAACCCGGGTGGAAGCGTTATACGCGTTATCCCCGGGCTGATCGACGATGTTCAGTGACTGGCGGATGAGTCCTTGCCAGTTTGAATCGAAAAAATAGCCGTATCCCAGATCGAAGCTTAAATTCGTCCTGTCGAAACTCTTGTCACTAACCCCGGATCCGCTCAGGGTCAATTCCTGGGTTCCCATCTTATATGTAGCGAAATTCTGGTTCTGTTGGGCCAGTGCGGTAAAGGGAAGAAAAAGAAAACCGAAAATAACTAAACCGTAAATTGTGCGTGACATACAATACCTCCTGTTAATAGTGAACTACATGAACATCAATGTGTTTCTTCTTGTTTTGTTACTGATTTTTCCTTTCGGCAGAATGGTTGGTTGTGAAAGGCGCAGCAGTCACGTAAGTCCCTGGCTTCCGGAAGAGTTAACAATGAACTGCCGCGCCAATGTTTGTTATTGAAATGTATCTGTTCAGCACCGGGGTGGGGGGTTCTCTGGCAAGGGTGTCTGTCGCCATGGACGGCGATAGACACCCTTTTTTTAAGGACAACAACCTCTTCTTTGGTTTAATTCCTGGGGCGAAGTAGACAACCAGATGAGCATTAATCATTCCTGAATCTGTTTATTGCTAGAAGAATGGAATTTGCCCCATTCACATAGGCGGCGTGATACTTGTTGCGGTGCAGCGTCAACAGGTCCGGGGACAGGGCCGGCGCCAAGGCATCGTCGCTGTATCCAAACTTGAGTAAAGCGAACATATGGATTGTGTCCATTTTTTTAATCCTTTATAGGTTGTTATGTTCATCACCGCAGTCACCCAAGAAACCGGATCAATGAACAAAGCGGTTAGGTTTTTTCGGCTTACAATGCGATCGTATCCCGCATTGATTTTGCCGCTGCCTCAGATTCGTCCCGTTACCACCGGTTCGTAAGTGCCGGGGGCTGCAAGCAAATCTCTGATCAGGATAATAAGCAACTAGCATGCCCACGGCAGGCAATTGTAAATATTGTTTAACGGACTGAAACTAAAGAGGAAAAATTTGATTCAGGGGCGAGTCGATGATGAGAGGAGCTTTCGCCACCGTCATATGTAATATAACCGTCAAATATGCAGGGTCGGGCGGTGCCGGAGCCGAGCTGTCAGTGAACTTGCGATAGGCTCATTGAGCTGAGGGACGTTGAAGTGTATTACTTCATCAACCAGCGTCTCTTCATCAATAGATATGAGAAGAAAAAAGTAAGTGTGCCCACCAGCAACAAATAGCTCCACTCAAAGGACAGGTTCGCCATTGTGCCATCTTCCAGCAGAATGGCCCTGAGTGGTCCGTAAAATTGGTAGGATGGCAGCAACGGCGCTATGCTGGACAGCTGTTGTGAAAAATCGGACAGGGCGGAAGGAAGCAGGTGCGGCAGATAAAAGACCACCCCCAGGGTTCTGGCACTTGCCTGGTTGCGGCAGAGAAAACCCAGAAAAACCCCATAAGCACTGAAGCAAAAACCGCCGACGGCGATAAATGCGATATAGCCGGTCAAATCGACGACACCGAAACCGCCCAGGAGATGAAGGATCAGGACCGCAACCATGGTTAGAACCATCCCTGTCAACGTCTTGGCGAGCAGCCATTCAAATTCGTTGATGGGGGTTTGGAGCAGCGCCAGTATGAGCTTTTTTTCCTTTTCTTCAGCGACTTGTGCAGGAAGGATGATGAAGCCGATGAGCAGGACAATCATCAAAATCCAGGTAGGCAACGTCTGTCTTTGGATGCCACCGGCGTAAAGCGCCTCAATGTCGGCAATCCAGGCATCCCGGTTCCCCTCCGCGGCTTTTTGCAGAGCTAAAAAGCTTTCAACGATGACAATGGTATGAAGAGATTCTTTTTTTAGAACAAGAAGTGTCAAGCTGTCGGGCGCATTTTTGTTTCTTAGCAAAATTCCGTCGATTTTTTTTTCTTTTAAGAGGGTCTTACCTTCCTGTTCATTTTGAATCCAGGTCATTGTGATGACCTGTTCGGCGGCCGCGACGCTATCTATAATTGCTGGCGCATAGGCTTCATGTTGGATGAAACCGATTTCTAGCGGACTGGAGTCAGCGTTGGGCTTGTCGATGAAATTTAACGAAATGAAAACAAAAAAAGGGATGAAAATGATGAGATAGATGGCCTTGTTCTTTATGGCGATCAATAAGTCGTTGAATGTCAGAACGAGAATATTTCTGATCATAGTGCATACAAGTTTTCATGAACTTGGGATTGAAAGTATTCCTTCGGAGATCCGTCGAATATTATACTGCCTTCATGCAGCACGAGGATACGTGTCGCCAGGGTTTTGATTTCTTCGGGGCGGTGGGAGGTAAAGAATATCGTTTTGCCGGCAGCATGAATATTCTTTAACAGCCGGTAGAGTTCTTTTGTCATCTCAAAATCGAGCCCGGATGTCGGTTCGTCAAACAGAAGAACCGAGGGATTTGCGAGCAGAGCTCGCCCGATATTGACTCTTTGCTTCAACCCTTTTGATAGTGTCTGTATTTTGTTTTTTCGAAAGGGCCGCAGATTAAACTCGCTTAGCACCTCATCCACCCGTGAAAAGGGCATCCGGAAGAGATATGCAAAAAGCTTGAGATTGTATTCAACGCTAAAAAAATCAAAAAGATTAGGAACTTCAGGAACGAAACCAACCTTGCCGACAACAGCCGTTCGATTTTTCAGGAGGATCCCGTCAATCATGGCTTCTCCGTTGTCCGGAAGAATCCAGTTTGCCAGCATTTTCATCAGGGTTGATTTGCCGGCGCCGTTGTGACCGACGACGGCGATTAATTCGCCTTGTCTGACCACAAAACTGGTAGGCCTAAGCCCTCGGTCAAGATTGTAGAGCTTTGTCAATCCCCTGACCTCTACTTGCATGCATCCTCCGGAGAATCTGTAAACAGGTGACGGTAAAATGAGAACATTGTCTTTCCGGGATGGATAAGATAGCTTTTTTGAAAAACTATCCAACCAAAACCCGAAAAAGACAATGTTAATTGATTGGAAACACCATCGACCACCACCGAAACAGGCTCTGGAGTTGTACGCCGGCTTTCTAGCCTGCAACGACCTACGTTATTCTCATAATGACAACAACGAGAATAACAACAATCAAAACACCAATAACAAAACCCATGGTCAGCTCCTTTTTCGATAGTTGTTTAAAATCCTTTTCACCTCACCAATCTTCCCTGAACCTTTCCGACTGTTTTGAATATGCCACCAGCGAAAAGGCGAAAAGAATCGGCCAACACAATTTTTCCCAACGTGCAACACCCTCCACGCTCGCTATCCATATTAAAAGCAAGGGACGTGCCAGCCCATAGCGGCCAGTTTTTATTGTTTAACTTGCTGATTACAAGGGATAAATGGAAATTCTACCGGGAACAGTTCGGGAAAAACCTCCTAAGGCATCCGTCAAACTTGACATAACCGCCAAATATGATGGCATCGGTTGCAACCCATTGCAGAGATTTATGCTTGAGCTGCTAAGGGGACTCAAGGTTAGTCCGACAGACTTTAAGGCGAACATTTAAAAGGCCCGACACCAATGAAGATGCCAGGCCTTTTAATTTGATATTATTCCTTTATGTTACTTGCCCGCGCTGCGGCGACGGGACAGAGCCAAGCCGGCCATACCCGCCCCGAGGAGGAGCAGAGTGCCGGGCTCAGGAACAGCAACGGGGGCAGCAGAGGCGGCAGAAAAAGTAATTCCTGTTAAACCGCTAGCTGTTTGTGATGACAGAATCCAGGCGCCTTTTGTATCGTCAAAACCATCTGCCGACAACATCCCCAATCCTTTCAATCCTAAGAATTCAGCAGTATGCGTAACAATTTCAAGGGTTTCCATGTTGAAGCTGAATTTGCCTACAGACCACAAGGGGGTTATGGGACCAGCAAAAGAATCAAAGATAAAATCCTCGTATGTTGCCGTTGCGCCATTATTGCCGGCAAAATCA